>LBTB01000017.1 GCA_000989305.1 Candidatus Shapirobacteria bacterium GW2011_GWF2_37_20 | reverse complement strand
CTTAATTCTTTGTTTGTGTTGATCTAATAATTTTTTTGCTAAATTCATTTTCTACATCCTTTAAGTTTTGTTATTTCTTTCGCAGCAGCTTAACCGCAACAGCGTTATGCAGAATGCTTACTCATATTTAAAACAAATCTTTTTGCTGATATTATAAATTCAGCATCAGCCCTCTTTGTATCATAGTCTCCGTCCTGCATTATTTCTATTCCGTATGCCTCACCAGTTTGTTTTGGTCGTTCAATAAAACAGTCATTCCCCATTTCTCTTACTATCCACTCGCCTTGTGTTGTTTGTTTTTCTTTATAGGTTAAGTCCGTAAGCATCTGTATAACTTCGGGCTCAACGCTGACCTGCTTTGTAATTGCTTTTTGGGCTTTCTCTAATTCATTTATATGATAACTTTTGTTCCCCCAATCGCTTTTATTTAACCCACTCAAACAACGCTCAATACACTCACTGATATATTTAATGTTCATTTTCTTTCCTCTTCCGCAGGCAGGTTAGCCCGCAAATTGTTAGTTTGACAAGGGCTATTCATCATCATCATCATCAAACCCTAAAACCTCATCAACGATTGGATTGCCACACAATTCAGAGTCGTGTTCACAATCCCAATCGTGATCTCGCATTGCATCTACTAAGGTTTTCAAAATTTCTTTTTTATCTTCATAAGAAATTGTTTCTTTAGATAAAACTAATTTTGCTGTTTTATCAAATATCGGGGTTCCACTGCACCATCCCATTATATTATCTCCTATTTTCCGCCCTTGCAAACTAACAAGCGTTTCAACTTGACGCCTGTTATGCTTCGGGGCTTTTGTTAATAAATTATGTTAGTTAATAAGTTCAAGTTTCTGCCTTTGTTCTGGGGCGCAAGTTAAACGCCATCCGTTATGCCGATGGCTTGCTCTCTTTTCTAATAATAAAAAATTCGCCGTCAGCAAATTTATCCATTGTTTCAACAAACTCATCATCTGGGATGTTCATAACACATAAAATTTCACTATCTATAACTGCTTCAAATAAACTTGGGTAATTATCTCCCTCGTCATATCTGTGCACAAAGTAGCACGGTTTGTCTGGTTTGGTTTTCTGCCATCTTCCGCAATCTTCTGCATAACCAGCGTTTCCAGCCGACAGCCCTTGCTGTGCGGGTTCTCTAATCATTCTTATTCGTTTCATTTCTTCTAATTCTTCTTTGCTATTGTAACCGTCTGATTTTTTACGTTTATAAATATCATCCATTGTTTTCCCTTAATTAAAGTTTATAAATATCTTCCGGGCTGCGGCTGAAACGCCACACCGTTATGCAGAAAAATTGCTTTCGGTTAGATATTTTATTGCATACCGAAATCCTTGCCTCCAACCAAATTTTGTGTCGCCCTCACTGTTTTTATCTATCCAATCGGGCTTACTTTCAAGATAATATTGTGCTGCCAATAATTTAATTTTATCCGCTGTTAAGCCCGCAATTTTCTGCATAACTTGCGGTTCAGGCTGACTGCTAATATTTTTAATCGCCTTCGATAATTCAATTTTATTTAGCTCAGATTCAATATCCAGTATCTCGTCCCCCTCTGGGTGTGTTCCCATTTCATGTATGTCTATTACAAATTTTTTCATTTTATCCCTTTCTTTTATTTCCGCAGCAACCGCAACGATGTTATGCAGTAAAGCCCTTGAATATTTCGCTCACATCAATATCTTTTTCTTCTCCAAGCCTTCTTCCATCGAAATAATATATTAAATGGTCGAAGTGGTTATTCCCTAACGGATATTCTACTGTTATACTAAACACTTGTTCGTTCTTAAAACTTATATTTGTAATTGGCACTTCTTTTGGTTTTCCTCCCAGTAACTGTATTTTAGCTTTTGTAAAAAGTCGGGCTTCCCGTTGCGATTCACCGCTAAGGTAGTCAATAGCTTCTTGGCATATCTTTGTGGCACTTGGTCTATCATCAAGTTTTATTATGATTATTTCCTGTTGTGTCATTTCTCCCCCAAAGATTGTTTCTTCTTATACTCCGGTAACTTCCGGTTGATGCACCAACTTACAAAATCACTTTTATTAACTATCTCTTTCCACTTCTCTAAATCTTTATCTCTTATGTAGATTGTGGAGACGTTTATATTTTTAGCCATTTGTTTGACCTCTTGTTGTTTCATCTTTTTCGCTATCATCTCCATACATTGCATTCTCCAGCAATCTTATTGCCTCAGATTCTCGTTCTGCATAATTAGCTTTTGCAACATAACCTATACCATTCATACCGACATCAAATACTTTACTCAGCTTATCCTCAAGCCTCTCTATTTCTCTTTGTCATAACATCCCTTATTTTTGTTACCCTAAACATAAGTATATTTATATTGATAGTCAAGAGGGGATTTACTTTTTGCCTAAAGCCCGCGCCTTCTTTTTGAAGGGTATAAATATCCTCTTACTGCATCCCTTGAAATGTTAAATTTTTCTGCCGTTAATCTTAGTGCATTGTATCTGTCTGTTTTCTTTATTTCTTCATAAAATTCATAAAATATTTAATTTTGTGCTCATATATTTTAAGAATTGCCTGCCTCTGATATAAAGTAAGTCCGGTAAGGTCAATCGTAATTTCCATTATTTATCCTTAGTTTGTGGATTTGTTATTTAGAGAGAAATAATAAATACTACGCTCACAGCTCCAATTATTATAATTAAGTATATTAATACTGCCATTAGGTTTTCGCCTATTTCAATTTCTTTCATTGTTTATTCTCCAATCTTACAAGTGAATGACCTCTACCATTTTGTTCTACAATAATTTTTGGAACTGATAACCGTTCCACCTCTTTGAATTTTGTTTCTATCCAGTTCCAGATTGCTTGTTGTTCAAATCCATTAAATTTATTGCCGATTAAATAATGAGTTTGTTCAAAGAACTCTTTTTTAATTTCTTCCATTTTATAACTCACTTTCTCTAATTTTGATTTAATCTATCGCTCCAGATTATACTCGCAATAAATTTTGTGTTGTGTCTTTCAATCTCTTTGCCAGCTCTTTCCTTAATAACCCAGTTTTCTGAATGATCGCCGTGATATTCTGTTATGTAATATAATTTCTCATTGTTCTTATCAAGGTTGTAATTAACGGCAATCATCGTATCTCCGTGTTCATTTAAAAACCAAATAGACTCAATTAGAAACTTGCTTGTTCTGTTATCTTCTTTGAATTTTATCATTTTTTTCTCCTAAAGTTTATTTGTTAATTGTTTTTATAATCAGGACAATAAATTACTTTAACATTTATTTACTTGCATGTCTTAATACACTTCTGGCAAGTTTCATCAATTTTGCCGGTGATTTTTTCAGTAACCTTTTCAGGTTTTTTAGACTTCGATTTCATTTTGAATCCTCTTAAGTTCTTGTCTTAAAAAAATTTCTACCATTGCCAATTTTGTATTACCTGCGGAGTGTCCGAGTGCTTCCATACGTTCATAAATATCCTGACCTCTCACTTGCTTAATCCATTCCCTGTATTTAAACTCATGTCCTGCATGGTGTATGCCAAAGAAATGTTCTCCGTTGGTTATACAAATTCCGTTTTCAAACTCATACCTTAATCGGTAATTTGGTTTTCCTGCAATATGATGAGCGTTTAAGACCTATTTGTTTTCCCTCTTTACCTGATAATTCTGATTTATATCCAGCCTTTGCCTTTATAATATCAGCCCATAAATCATCACAGGCTTTTTTAAGGCTTTTTGATTTTGGCAATTTTATCTTGCTTTTCGGATTTCCCAGCTTTGGTTTTCGCTTAATCATTTCTCCCTTTCAAAGTAGTTGTAATTTCTATCACAAACGAACAGAACCCGTGCAAGGTTCAATTCTCTATCCTTGCTTGATGTCAAATACCCCCGAATCGCTTAGAGGGCTTTTATTTGCGTTGTTTTCCAAAATCTGTTGGTCAATAAACCGAATCAAGTTATCCAAGTCCTCTGTAATTGCCTGTATGTCTGCATAATATTCATCACTTTGAGGGTCTTGGTAGCGCGGAAGTTTTAACCAGCCCTTATATTCGGCAGATTTTTGTTCTAAATATATTTTAATTGCCTCTAATTTCATTTTATTGCCTTTGGATAAAATATATTTGCAACTTCCCAAGCGGTCTTAACTGAAATCCTGTATTTGAACGGATGCCATTTGTCTATACCTTTGTAATACCAGTTTCGCCAAACGAGTTTTAAGAATAGTTTTACCATTTTTTTGCCTCAATCCGTTTTTTATTCCAGTGTTCGATAAACGTATCAAACATTAACTGTGCATATTCAAGGGCTTGTTGTTCGTCTAATTCTGTAATTGAGATTTTACCAGCCTCTGAATTGAACCCATCTTGCCTTTGCCCAGCCGGAACTTCCATTAAAATAAAGTTTTGCATTGATGGTTTTCTTATTTCAAACCCTATTTTCATTTTCATTTTCCTTCTCCTTTCGCTGTTTTATAAGCCTCTAATAATGCTGATAAGGATTTATCTGAAACAATAAGCTCTTTAACTACTTCGTTACTGTGGATAGAAGTTACCTTCCAATCCTCATTCTGTTGTTCTAAAACGATCTTCCTGTTACCGAGACTGATAACTGTTTTCTTTTTATACTTTGTGATTTTCATTTTACTTTCCTTCCTGAATTACTTTGCGTTCCCCAAGAGACTCTTTTAATTCTTGCTGAACCCTCTTAAAAGCATCTAACAAATGCTGGGTTTGCTTTTCTAATTTCCTGTTTGGATCAATATGTGGCAAAGCATAGCATATTTGCCATCTTGCTTCTTCTAATCCTTCAATCTTCCCTAAAATAAATTCAGCGGTTTTTGTAAATTCCAATGTTTCATTTGCCATTTTATTCCTTCCTGAATTAATTTGAAAATTTATCTTTATATTTTTCTAAAAGTTTAATTACGCTGTTTGGGTCTAATGCTTGCCCCTCATCATAGCTTGCCCATGTGTATATTACTCTTAGCGTTCTTTTAAGCGCTTCGTTATCCTTTTGTGCCGAATCCCAGATTGCTTTTATTTTCTTTTTAAGTTTCGGGTGTTCGCTTTTTAACCCGCGAATGTCTAATACTTGTTTTTCAAAATCTTCATAGGACATTTTTATTTTCCTTCTTGAATTAAATTTTCAACAAGCCATTTTTTCATTTTGTAATATTCTTCTGTAAACGGCTCAACGATATTTTCCTCATTGTTGAAA
>LBTB01000016.1 GCA_000989305.1 Candidatus Shapirobacteria bacterium GW2011_GWF2_37_20 | reverse complement strand
TTACAGCTGACACCGGCCCTCTTTCTCGTTCCGAAGAGTTACTTAATAACCACGGCAATGTTAAGTTAATCAATCGAATCATGCACAACCGGCGTGTTCTTTACACCCTGTCTTGGGTTGAAAAATATACTTCACACTTTAATTTAAATTTTCTGTTTCTTGATGGAGACGAAGTTCCTCGATCTAAAAACCCGGATATGGGTCAGCTTTATCTCCTAGAATTACCCTTTTTGATTTTAGGAATAGTGAAACTATTTCAGTCAAAAAATAATCATCTTAAAATATTAACCTTAAGTATCCTCTTTATTTCCCCTCTAGCCTCATCCCTAACCTTTCAGGCTCCCTCTGCCCTCCGTGCCCTTCCTCTGGTCATTTCTTTATCCATCTTAATCGGCCTTGGTTTAAGTACCTTAAATAATAAAATATTAGTCATTCTTATCTCTTTTATATACCTAGTGTCTGGAATCTATTATTTGGACTCGTATTATCTTCACGCTCCCAAGCGTTATCCTTTTGCCTGGAACACCGGCTTCCCTCAAGCTGTTGAATACCTAGAGAGTCAAAAAAATAATTTTGAAAATATCTATTTCACCAACAAATACGACCAACCCTATATTCTTTATCTATTTTTTAGTCAATATCCACCAGAAAATATTCAAACTCAAATTCAACTTACCCCTAATGACAAATTTGGTTTTTCCACTGTTGCCACCATAGACAATATTCATTTTGGGAAAATAATTTGGGATGAAATTCCTCAGGGCTCCTTAGTTTTTGCCTATTTCCCAAACACCTATTAATAGTATCGATTTCCCAAATAACACAAAAGGATTTAAAATATATGTTAAATAAGATGAAAACTACTCTTTCAGTAGCTATAGCTACATATAATGATGGTCAATTTATAAATAAATGTCTTGATTCTGTTTCTGGTATTGCCGACGAAATAGTTGTGTATAACGCCAAATCATCCGATGATACTGTCGCAAAACTAAAAAAATATTCTAAAGTTAAAATAATTACCGGTCCCAACCACCCGATATTTCATATCAATAAACAAATCGCTATTGACGCTTGTAAGAGCGATTGGATTCTTCAGTTAGACGCCGACGAAGTCGCCAGTCCTGAACTAAAGAATGAAATATTAAAGACCATTGTTAATACTGAATTTAATGGCTTTTGGATTAAGCGAAAAAACTACTTCCTCGGCAAATTTTTAAGTAAAGGCGGTGTCTATCCGGATCCCACCATTAGATTATATCGCCGCGGCTTCGGCAAGCTTCCCTGTAAAGATGTTCACGAGCAGGCAGAAGTAAAAGGTCCTGTTTCAACCCTAACTCATGACCTACTTCATTTTGCCGATAAATCTTTTAGTCGATATTTACTAAGAAATGATCGCTAGATTTTAAGGCCGCAGGCGTCAAGATAAATTTTATAAACTTTCTAAACTATTTTATTATTAAACCAATCCACTGGTTTTTCCTCGCCTATTTTCGTCACCGAGGCTATGTCGATTCTTTCCCCGGCTTTGTATTTGCTTGGTACTCTTCTCTCCGTTTTCCTATTGCCTACATTAAGCTTTTTGAGTTAAGACATGAAAAAATTTAAAGTTGCTATTGATGTCAGTCCCTTAAACGATGGCAATTCTTTGCGCGGGGTTGGATATTACACCAGAAACCTAGTCAACGCTCTTCAAAAAGAAATCAAGATAAATCCAAACTATCGGCATTTTCAAATTGATCTTGTCCAAAACAAATCTGGTACAAAAAACTACAATCTGATTCACTATCCCTTCTTTGATCCTTTTAAGTTAACTCTGCCCTCTCAAAAAATCCCCTATATTGTCACCTGCCACGACCTGATTCCTTTGGCCTTTAGTAAACATTTTCCGGTGGGGATTAGAGGAAAACTAAAATGGTGGATTCAAAGACGTCATCTTCAAAAAGCCAAATACATCATTTGCCCCTCACATTCAGCAAAATATCAAATATTGGATCATATAAACTACCCTCCCTCAGATATCTACACCACCTATGAAGGAGCTACTTCAAACTTTAAAAAAATATCTGATAAAAAAAAGCTTAACCTTATAAAAAAGAAATACAATCTACCGGAAAAATTTGTCCTCTATGTTGGTGACATAAATTGGAATAAAAATATTCCCAACTTAGTTAAGGCTTGTCTAAAATTAAAATATCCTTTAGTAATTGTTGGCTCGTCCGCAGTGAAAAAAGCCCCAAATCACCCCTGGACTCAGGATCTTCTTTGGCTCCAATCCCAAAAATCACCACTTATTAAGCTTCTTGGATTTGTCCCAGACGAGGACATTTCTTATGTCTATAATCTGGCTACGCTGTATTGCCAACCTTCATACTCTGAAGGTTTTGGTATCCCTCTGGTTGAAGCCATGCAATCAGGGACACCGGTTTGTTACTCTCAGGAAAGTTGTTTGCCCGAAATTATGGATTTTAATGGCGAATACTTTGATCCATATTTACCTGGCTCGCTTGAATCAAAATTAGTAAAACTATGGTCAAATGCTAAGTTACGCCAAAAATATTCTCTTTTAGGGCTTATCCGGGCTCAATATTTCTCCTGGAAAACTACTGCCCTGCAAACTCTTGCTCTTTATCGATTAGTCGAACTCGATGAAGAAAAACAATAACCACTTTTTGTCTGTCATTATCCCCGCCTACAAGCAGTCTAAAACTATTAGACAAGACATATATTCAATCTATGACACCTTAGAGCAAATTCGCTATCCTTACGAATTAATTTTGGTTGTCGACGGCACTGAAGTAGATTCTACTTTTAATGAAGCCAAAAAATGTCATCTTAAAAATTTAAAAGTTTTTGGTTATACCCACAACCATGGTAAGGGCTATGCTCTTCGTTTTGGCATGGCCAGATCGGTAGGGGACTATGTTGCCTTCATTGATTCCGGTATGGAGATTGACCCGAACGGAATCTCTATGCTTTTAGAGCACATGGAGTGGTATAAGGCAGATGTCATTGTTGGCTCAAAACGTCATCCTGTCTCACAGGTAAAATATCCCTTTGATCGAAAAATAATAAGTTTTGGTGCTCATTTAATTTCCCGATATTTACTGGGAATTAATGTCCGCGACACCCAAGCGGGTCTAAAAATTTTCCGTCGTCCGGTGTTAGAAAAAGTTTTACCCCGACTTTTGGTCAAAAGATACGCCATTGACCTCGAATTACTTGCCGTCGCCAACCACTTAAACTTTAAAAAAATTTACGAGGCGCCAATTAAATTTAATTATGTATTTAAAAGCTTAACTCACGCCACTGGTTTAAAAATAATTTTTAATTGTCTTCGTGATGCCCTTGCAGTTTTTTATCGTCTCAAAATATTGCGTTACTACGATGACAAGAACCAAAGAAAGTGGGTATATGATTCTGAATTAGACATGAAGATAAACACCGGATGATAAAAAAAACACCACTTTTCTCAATAATTATCCCGGTAAGGCATAAAACAAAATATCTTTTAGAGACTTTAAAACATTTAAAAAAACAGGCCTTTAAGTCTTTTGAAATTTTAGTCATCACCGATAAAATTTCCGGAGCTGTTAGTCCTGCCGTAAAAAGAAACTTAGGAGCCAAAAAGGCCAAGGGTAAATATTTAGCCTTTTTGGATGATGATTCTTATCCTTCAAAAAACTGGTTAAAAAATGCTTCTAAATTATTCACCGACGATATTACCGCTCTTTGCGGTCCATGCTTGACTCCTCCTGGAGATAATATCTATCAAAAAGCCTCCGGACTTGTTTGGTCATCCTTTATTGGTAGTGGGGGAGCCGGAACCTATCGAAATTCTATTCAGTCAAAACGCTTTGTCGATGATTTTCCCTCTGTTAACTTAATTGTTAGAAAGTCTGATTTTTTAAAAGTTAATGGTTTTAATACTCATCATTGGCCCGGGGAAGATACTATTCTTTGCTCGGACTTAGTCTACAAATTAAAAAGGAAAATTCTTTATCACCCCAAAGTTATTGTCTATCACCATCGAAGGGCGGTCCTTGTCCCTCATCTTCAACAGATTACCCGTTACGCCCTTCACCGGGGTAATTTTGCCAGGATTTATCCCAAAACTAGTTTTCGCATTGGCTATCTTCTCCCAAGTCTTTTATTTCTATACATACTAAGTTTTTTTTTCTATCATCCTACTTACTATTTATTACCACTCTATTTATATTTTTTACTTTTATCGATATCCTTCCTCTCCTTTCTGTCCTCTGGTTTTTCGCTTCTTCTTTCTACCTTGGCCACCATTACTATCCCAATTACCCATCTTTATTACGGTATACTATTTATCATTGGTTTTTTTACCAAAAAATTAGACTTTACTCCTCACAAAACAAATGAAAAAGGTTATCTTGGCGGCTAATAAAAAGTATTCCATTTCCATATCTTATCCACCCCTGGACAGTCCTAAGGGAATACCGTTTTTAGCTCAAAATCGTCAATTCCAATGGACTAATACAGGTAACGTAATTTTGCCTGTTATTCCGGCCTATGGTGCCACTGCACTTAAAAAGCTAGGCTACAAAATTTATTGGGATGATGCCATCGCCGAAAAAAATTCATACAAAAAATGGCTTAATCGTTTAAAAAAACGTTGCCCAAATATAATTTTTATCGAATCTAAAACCCCGGTTATTAAAAAACATTGGCTGATTATAAACGAGATAAAAAAAGTTCTTCCCAAAAGTCTTGTTGTTCTGATGGGAGACCACCTCACTGCTTTGCCCGAAGAATCCTTCGATAACTCTCGCGTGGATTACGTCATTACCGGCGGCGACTATGATTTTATGATGCTTAATTTAGCTGACCATATTACAAATGGCACCAAACTTGAACCCGGTTTTTACTATCGTTTTAAAAACAAAGTTGTTAATACCGGAATCTTCGCCTTAAAACACCATAATCTTGACACCATACCTATTATTGACCGCCAACTAACTAAATGGAAACTTTATGGCAACAACAACACTAACTTTAAATATAAACCAGGAGCCTACATTATGTCCGGTCGGGATTGCTGGTGGGGCAAGTGTACTTTTTGTTCATGGGTAACCACTCATCCCTTTGGTACTTTTAGAACCTTTTCAGTTGAACACACGATTAAAGAAATTGAGTATTTAGTTTCTCTTGGTATCAAAGAAATCTTTGATGATGCCGGAACCTTGCCAATTGGCCCCTGGCTAAACAATCTTTGCCACGAGCTTATCAAGAGAGGCTTAAACAAAAAGGTGGTTCTGGGTTGCAACATGCGCTTTGGAGCTCTGACTCAAGCACAATATGATTTAATGGCTAAAGCCGGCTTTAGATTTATCCTCTACGGTCTCGAATCAAGTAGTTCACGCACCCTAAAACTAATTAAGAAAAACACCTTACCAAAAGACGCTAGAAAAACCTTGGTTATGGCCAAAAAAGCTGGTCTACAGCCCCACGTCACTATTATGATTGGCTACCCCTGGGAAAAGCTATCTGACGCCCAAAGAACACTAAAAGAAGCCCGGCACCTGTTTAAGGATGGTTTAGCTGACTCAATGCAAGCCACCATTGTTATTCCTTATCCCGGCACCTCACTCTTTGCCCAGTGTCAAAAAAATAATTGGTTACTTACTCAGGATTGGAATGATTACGATATGCGTCAACCGGTAATGAAGTCGCCAATTAAACCCGAAATCCAACTAAAACTAGTTCGAGAACTATTTTATGGAATTTTAACCCCTAATTTTATTTGGCGAAAAATCACCTCTATCAGAAATATTGATGACATTAAATATCTGGCTACCTACGCCATAAAATATTTACAGAAATTAAGAGATTTTCCTGATGTTAATGAAAAAAAATAATAAACAAAAAAAAGTATTATTATTTTTTCCCTCGCCTCTACCCTATGAAAGAAATTGGCATGGTGCCCCTTTAGCTCTCCTGGCTATTTCTCGGATTCTTGACAAAAAGAAATATAAAATTCATATTTACGCTCGTCATCTTCAGGAAAAATACATCGAAGAATTATTATCAAACGCAGAAGATGCCGTCTGTCTGGGTATCAGCGCCATGACCGGATTTCAGATTCAGGATGGTTTAAGAGTTGCCAAATTGTTCAAAAAAAAATACCCTCATATTCCCATTGTTTGGGGTGGTTGGCATCCGTCAATTCTTCCAACACAGACTGCAAAAAATTCTTATGTCGACATCGTTGTTCGTGGTCCAGGTGACTTAACTTTTCCGGAACTAGTAGAAGCTTTGTATAAAAATAATAATCTAAAGAATATTAAGGGGATTACATATAAAGCAAAAAACAAGATAGTAATTAATCCCGAGCGCGGGCCAATTGACTTAAGTCAATTACCGCCCCTTCCGTACCATCTTATTGATGTTGAAAAGTGCTTACAAAACACAGAATACGGCCAAAGAACTATTCCCTATATCTCCAGTTATGGCTGTCCTCATCGTTGTGCTTTTTGCGTTGAAGAAATCGTTAACAAGCGACAATGGCGTCCTGTTCCAGCCAGAACTGTATTAAAAGAATGGCAAAATTTAATCAAAAAATACAAAGCAGACTCTGTCGCAGTTTATGATAGTAATTTTTTT
>LBTB01000015.1 GCA_000989305.1 Candidatus Shapirobacteria bacterium GW2011_GWF2_37_20 | reverse complement strand
AATGATCAACAACTTGCTGCTCAACGTCAAGCTGAACAAAAAGCTAATGATGAATATTGGGGAGTAAGTATTAAGAATAATGAACTTCATCCTATTAATAAAGTAGGAAGTGTTTATGATACTATTACAAAAGGAACTGTACAAATTGGTAATGATACTTTTACTATTCCTGAAAAGATTAAATATACTCGTGATGGACAAGTAAAATTTGCTACACGTCAAGAGTTTTTTAATTATGTTTATGTGCCTATGAAAGTTAATACTCCTGATGGACCTTTGACTATGAGTGCATATGATTATGATCTTGCTATGCAGAATCAATCTCGTACTGTTGCTCATGATGTTATGGATGCTTTCAAGGTATTTACTGGAGGTGATATTTCACAGATTATTAAACAAGCTATTAAAGAAAATGAAGTTGGTCGTATAAGAAAACTTAGATCTAGTAGTGCTTCAGAGGATCAATCACAACATAAATCTGAACCTACAAAGATTGTTATTAAGAGGGACTAACAAATTACTGGTAATTAATATAATAAAATTAATTTTAAAATGAGAGAACTCTATACTGATACCTATAATAATGAAAGGTATACAGATGAAAACGTTCTTTATAAGAACAAACTGATAGATCCTGTAAGTCTTAGTACTGCTTTGACTTATTTATGGGGTAAAGATAGCGAAATGTTTCCATTGCTTTCATTAACTGAAGGACAATCTGGATTAGTTTCTCTTACTCCTAAAACTTTAAACGATACTCAATACACTTGGAATGTAATGGGTAGAATGAAACATGTATCAAAGGTTGTTGCACTTATTGGTGGACAGTCTTATCCTGGTCAAGGATTTCAGCCTTTCCAAGTTGTTATGGAAGATGATACATTCTTACGTTATTACGGTGCTACTCCAGCTGACAAACTTAATAATCTCCGTGTTCAAGGTGATCCTATTAGGGATGGTGCTAATCGTTATATCTATACATTTAGGATTAATACAGCAAATCCTGCTGAATATGTTGCTGCTTCTAACTTTATTGCTGGTACTTACTGGGTACAGGCTCCTCCTTCTGTTGCAGGTGCTTATTCAGAAGGTACATCAAGTAGAAGTCAGGCTCCTGGTAAATGGACTAATCAGTTTGGATTTCTCCGTTTCTCAAAGAATATCAGTGGTAATGTAGCCAATAAGGTTACTAATATTGAATTTGATCTTGAAGGTGGTGGTAAGACTAACTTATGGATGCCACACGAGATGAAACAATTTGAAATCGACCGTAGGTTGATGCTAGAAGAAGATCTTTGGAATAGTGTTTATAATAGAGATCAATATGGTGTTATTCACCTTATTGATGAAAAGACTAATCAACCTATTCCTAAGGGTGCTGGTATTAAGGAAATCCTTAAGACTACTGATCAGTATGAAACATATTCTGTTCTTACTGTAGATAAACTTGATTCTGTTGTTAATAGGTTATTTTCTAATAGGGTTGATAAAACTCCTATGGAACTTATTTTCTATACAGGTTCTGGTGGTATTCGTATGTTTAATGAAGCTATTAAGAATGAGGCTGGAACACAGTCTTATTATCAGGCTTTAGGTGAGAAAGAAATCACTAGTGGTAAAGATGGTTATCTGTCTTATGGTACATATTTCAATCAGTTTAAAACAATTGATGGTCATATCATAACTATTAAGAAAGCTTCTATCTTTGATAATGGTTTGTATGCTGAATTGGATAAGGCTAATGGTAATATGTATAAGGGATTTCCTGATACATCTTATGATATTATCCTTCTTGATCAGTCTATGACTTCTGATGGTGAGCGTAATATTCAGTTAGTAGCTGAAAAGGGTCGTGAGATTCTTACTGGTGTATATAAAGGACTTACTAATCTTCCTGAATCATGGGGTGCTATTAGGGAGTCTAAACTTCTGAGTAGCAAAACTGATGAAGCTTCTTATGAAGTACTTATGTCACAAGGTATCACTATGAAGAACTATACTACTTCTTATTATATGAAGTTTTCACGATAATTTTAAATAGTATAATATAATATATAAAAGCTATTAACTTATAAATATAAAACTATATGATTACTATATCACGTAAATATGAATTGATTGTAAAGACTAATTTAAGTGCTTATGCTATTGCTAATGCTAAAGAGTTAGTTCCTAGTGCTAAGATTTTAGGATCTACTATGGGAGCAGTAAATAAGATGTTATCTTTATCTCAAGAACTTAAGCTTTTAATGCCTGAAATCATAGGTCTGGCTGCTGTAAGTCCTGATTGGGATAGGATGATTGCTAGATACTGGAATTCTCTATCTGAACCTATTCCTTATGTAGGAAAGACTCTTGAAACAGGCTTTAAATATGATCTTAATGATGTAACTAAGAAAGAATATATAAATGCTATCAATACTCAAATTAAGGAAGAAGATAAGAAAATAAAGACTGATGAAGATCTCAAAACTTATATCTATCTTAAGTTAAGTGAAGTTGAAGATGCTTATAAAGCTGCTATACTAGAAGCTAATAGTCTTTCTGAAAGAGATAAAGAAACTGCATTAAAGGCTGCTTATAATGCTAAATATGCTAAGATATGGAATATTGAAGCAGAGCATTATAAAGTAGGTACTCCAATAGAACCTTTTCAATATCTATTGTGGAAGTATTGTCTTGTATGTAGTCATGTTGCTAATGAGTTTTCTTTTGCAGAGAAAAGTATGAATATTGAATTCTATCTAAGTTCTGAAGATAATAAGAAACAATTAGAAAGAATTAAGATTCAGACTAAGAATAAAGCTATGGAGAAATACCTTAGTATTATTACATCTAAGAAGAATGTTGCTGATATATTATTTGCAATTGGTCTTGGAGGTAAGATATTCGATCTTGCAAAGGATAATGAAGGAGCTGATCTTGATCTTCAACTTCATGTTCTTTTACAATCAACTATGGATAAAGACCCAGCTAAATTTATATCCTTAGCTTCTGATAAGAATATTGCATTAAAAGGACTTATTGAAAAGTATGTTACATACAATATTTTTAAACGAATTCAAGGAACTAATATTATAACGGATTATACCAATCCTTCAAAGATTATTGGTAATGATCTTGATGCAGCTGTTACATTCTGTTCAAATCCAGAAAACGTTGCAGTTGTAAGTGAGTATGAAACTCGGTTCAAAGATTTAAATTCTAAATTTTCTTAAACAATGAAACAAATTCTAATTACTAAGACAGGAGTAATTTATGGATATAATGGTGTTAATACACTTGATGAAGTTTATTCTGGACTTGCACAAGGTGCACTTGTAGCTTTTACTGAAGATGGTACGTATCTTGATGGAGCTACAACAGAATTATTTAAAAACTTCTATTTTGTGCTTGGTACACAAGAAGGTCCAATTACTACTCCTATTATAAACTATAAGACTTTCTCTTATAGTAAAGATGCTTATGTTGCACCTGTTATGCCGATACGAGTTATTGGTACTGAAGCTGGTGGTAATGGAGCATTGAACTTTCCTGCTTCTCTTACTACTTATATTGGTAAGAGTGCTTCTATTATGCTTGTTGATAAGCGTTATCCTCCTAATGATAAACGTAGAGAGAAATACTATACTGTTCCTATTACTGCTGTAAGTACTAATGCTACTATTCTAACTGCTATTGTAGCTGCAATTACTGCTGATACAAAGAAGATATGTAGTGCTGCATTAGCTGGTGGTAGTGCTGGTATTGTTCTTACTGGACTTTATGGTGATTTTGATTGGGTAAATATGGGTGGTGTATTTGAAAATACTACTCAAGCTACTGCAGGTGGATCATTTGCAGCTTATGTAATTGGTCATGGAACATATGCTCAAGTATTACAAATCGAAAAGGATTTTAGTCCTCTACGTGGTAATACTAGTAATACTCTTTTGCGAGATGCCTTATTTAGTGTTACTTGGCAAGCTGTTACTGCTATTACTTATAATATATATACTCTTCGTTGGCATGCAGAACAAGAAGCTACTTATGGAACAGAAGTTCCTAAGTGGCAGGAATTGTTAATTGCTGTTCCTACTACTGAGTATGATGCTACTGAAACTGGAACCGTACTTGATGCACTGCTTCCTGTAATTAATGTCGCTGCTGATGCGATTGCATAGTTAGATTAACTAGAATGAGGGAAGGAGTTATGACCTTCCCTCTTAATATAAATAAGATATGACTATAAGAGAAATGCATATTGGTATAGAATTAGGTTTACAAGAACTTAATTCTCATTTATTTAATACTTTACAAGATGAAGAAAAGGACTATTATTTAAATAGGACTATTGAAGATTTTGTAAGAGCATTTGCTACTAAAGAGGAAAATACTATCCGTAATATCGTATCTTATGCTGATATTAGAAAGTATGAAGAAATGGTTAGTCCCTTTATTAGAGATATTCAAATGGGATTTACTAATAGATGGTCTGAAGGATATATTGAAGGATTTCTGCCTAGAGAGAATGCTGTTGGTGAAGTAGATGTTATTGCTGGAATGTTAGTCGATGGAGCTACCTATATTGTAAGTACAGCTGGAGATACTCCTTTAGTAGTATTTGGATATGAAGATGATGGAAGCCAAGTTGATGGAGATGAATTTCTAGCTAATATTACTGAGATACAATTGGATTTAGTAACCCTTGATGTTGTAAGAGGAGAGAAGTATAGAATTATTCATAATCCTGGTGCTGGTGATTTTACTCCTTATGGAGCATTAAGTAATGAACCAGGTGAAGAGTTTGTTATTACTAATACTGCAACTATTGATTATACTGCTGCTACAGATGAAATTAGACTTAAACCTCTTATTAAAACTCCTGCTTGGACTGGAGTAAGTGATACTGTTTTAAGATGTATAGATGATATTGGTTTATTTGAATTCTTATCATCTGAATCTCAAGTTATTTGTGGACTTCCTATTACATCTGGAGAATTAACTCTTGATGAATATTATTTAATATATACTGCTGGTACTACTAATCTCAAGAATTATACTGGATTAGGTAATGGTAATGATGTAGGTACTATATTTAAAAGTATTCTTACTGGAACTCCTACATGGGCAGGTGGTACTAGATTGTATAAAGTTAAGTCTTCTCCTAATCGTCTTATTAAATATCAAGATAAGGGAACTTTTCTTAAACATAGCTATGGAACTGTAATTTCTAGTCCTGTATCCTCTAGGATTAATAATAAACTTAGAGTATTTCATGATAAGAAATTCTATATATATGGTCTTAAACTTCAATATGTTAAGACTCCTGCTACTGTTGATTTAACTAATGGTATTGATTGTGATCTTCCTAAATCAGTTCATGGTAAAATTGTAGATTGGACTGTAATGAAAATAGCAGGTGATACACAAAATCCTGTATATGGTTCTAAGAAAGATTTTGAAGCTACTAATCAGCAAATAGAGAAATAATGGCATATCTAATAGAAATGATCGAAAGAGATGTACTAAAGATTACTCTTAGTGCTAATGATGTTGTAGTAACTCCTGTTAAAATTGTACATGATTCATATGTTGAAGAAGCTGCTGATATATCAGTTAGTCCTTCAGTTACTCCTGTTTCAAATGTATATACTTTAACAGGAGCTCCTGCAGATGAATTTGAGATTACATTTAATGAAGATGGAGTTTATAAATTATCTATAACAGAAGGAGATGGAAGTTATATTCATTATGTATATATAATGAATGAAGTTGATGATTATTTTATAGATACTATTCCTAATCTTATTGTTCCTAATCCTTTAGGTGATCATTTACTTGATCCTGATCATAGAACATATTATGATTTTAATGTAGTTTCTATGCTTACTATTGGATTCTTCTTTGAAACTAATGCAAATGTATTTCTAGATTATAGTGATATATCTGCTGGTATGTTATACAAAGATCAAATCTATCAATGTAGATCTATTGGCTCTGGTACATATAATTGGCAAGATGCTTTAGGAGATGATATTCTAATGGATATGAGTGGTCATATTGTAACTAGTAATACTGCTCTTATATTAGATGCTTATTATAAATGTATTAAAACTGCTACTCCTGTTAATTATGGAGGTACTACTGCTACTGAATTGAGTTTATATACTGATACATTCTATCAGTGGTTATTGCAGACAGTAGAATCTTTATATAGATTTAATAAATATGTGAATGATTGTATTGATACTAATGTTTAAATTATGATACATTCAAATATTCCTTCTTTTAGTAATCATAGTTATACTAAATCTTTATTTGTAGAATATTGGAATAAGTATTTAGTTAGTGTTATTAGACAATTTAATGAAGAAGGTACTCAAGGATCATCTAATAACTATACTAAATTAGAACAATATTGGTTAGCTTTTATACTTGTAATGGGCATTAAGAAAAGAATAATAATGGGAGAAACTCTTGAAGAAGTAGAAGCTACATTTAGTAT
>LBTB01000014.1 GCA_000989305.1 Candidatus Shapirobacteria bacterium GW2011_GWF2_37_20 | reverse complement strand
TTTGTTTACGACTTCAAATGTTATTTATTCATGGAGTGCTGGCACAACTTATGGAGTTAGAAAATTTAGCTGGAGTACTGGATGGTCAGATGTATGGAAGCCTGGCACTTCGGCTATTCTAACCTGCTTTGCTACAGCAGATTATTTGTTTATGTCTCAGTATAACACACGCCTACAAAAATTAACTACTGCTGGGGTACAATCAGATGCTGGATATGACGCTAATTCAAAGAGCTGGAAACAGTTCTGTCTTCATAACGGAAAGATATATGCGTACCAGACTGGATCAAATATATTACATTGGTCAAGTGACCCAGAATTGGATGATTTAGAGGGGAACTTAGACTCAGACTCTGATGGAATAGATGACGACCCAACTCATGTTGTGGTTGGTGCTGGAAAACATTCAATAATTGGAATGGTTTCATACGCTAATTACTTATACGTGTTCAGAGCTGATGGAGTGTGGGTAGTTGGGGATGATGACATAGCCAGAAGGGTACTGGATTTTTCATCTGAGACTGGTGGTAGCCTAAACTATGCACTAAGAGCTATTTATAATGGCTACCTTTATTTCAATGTAGGCCCAAATATTTATCAGTGGAATGGAGCAAGACTTACAGATGTGACTCCCCCCAGGCTGGGAGACAGGTATCCATATTCTGAAGTAAGATACTATGGTGGTGGGGTAAAAGCTGGAAACTATTTGTATGTTCTTGCAGAGTATTTTGATGACGAGACTGGATCAACAGCTACTGATTCTATTGTGTGTTTGTTATCTTTTGACGGAGTTGGTTGGCATAAACTAAACGACATACGAATAGGGACAACATACGCTAGTGTAATCTATGATCCAATTATTTTTGACCCATCCTCTCCACGAAGGCTAATTATAAATGTTGATCAATCCACGTATGCAATAAATCAACCATACCGCAACGTTCCAGTAAGCCCCTTTGCTGCTGGCCTCAGTTCAGATACTGCACCCTACCTCAAGAGTCCCCGGTTAGATATGGGATTTCGTAGGGTACAAAAGTCTGTTCCATCTATTTTAGTTGAGGCAGATAACTTATCTACTGTAAGTACAGAATCAAGATACTTGGTTGTAGATTATTATGTTGATGGGTCAACTACTATTGAAAGTTTTGGGAGTGTAACAGCTAACGGGATAACAGAACTATTCCCCAATCAACAGGATGCAAGTCCAGCCCCTACTCAAGAGTTCAAGAACATGGTATTGATGGTAAGGTTTGTAAATGCTGGTGCTCTTACTACGCAGACACCAATACTGGAAGGACTTACTGTTAGATTCCTTATGCGACCAGATGTGTTCTATGGATACAGCTTTGGCATAGTGGTAGCAGAAAACTATTTGTATGGAACTGAACAAGCCAGTACAAGTGCGAAAGATCTTAGAGATGCTTTGCTTACCTTAAGAGATTCTAAAGCCCCCATTGAGTTCATAGATATTTATGGTGATACACATGATGTGTACATTAGTTCTGTTAGCCTACAGGCTCAAGAAAGACATGAGAACTCTGAGGATGGGACTAATAATATTGAATCAATAATTGTAGTCAATCTGGTAGAGGCTGCCTAGCATGGCCAAAAAAGCTGTGTTCACACCAACAACTATCTACCCTTCTAAGTTTGGGAAGCGTAAGAAGATTCATATTCCACAGCCAGACTACCGAGATTACATTCTTCGTAAGAGGGATGTAGTAAGGTGGGAAGATATAAACCTAGAGGCAGACTGGCATACTGTACACAAGCGTGGGGTAAGACGACCAAAGGTTGGAGAAGATCCACTTGAAGCCAGAGCAGTACAGAGAGAGTACGTCAACGGTACACTCCCGGAACGAATTGTCTATAAATATCTTACTGACCGAATGAGAATGGTGTCAGGCATAGATTTTGATTTCCAATGTGTGGGTGTCAAGCAGAAAATACTTACGAAAGATTTTAGGTGGGTAGAGGCAGGATCACTAAAAATAGGTGACAAATTATTGGCCTTTTCTGAGGACTTGGAAGATGTTGGAAGAGAACGAAAGAGAAGCAGGTATTATAAAGAAGCCACAATTACACATCTAACAGTAGAAGAGATGGCTGCCATGGAAGTAGAACTATCTGATGGGACTAAAATAATAACAACTCCAGAGCATCCATGGTTAGCATTTGCAGATGTTCGTAATCCAGATATAACATCTTTTGGTCATTCAATGAATTGGGTTACCACTAACAGACTACGAGTAGGCATGGAAATACCAAGATTTATGACCACCTGGGAAGAAGATACAAGTAAAGAGGCTGGATACATAGCTGGGTTCTTTGATGGAGAGGGGTCGGTAGTGCACCACAAAACTCAATCAGGTGGTAATGCTTTATCCTTAACAGTTGGGCAGAATGCTGGTGAGATGTTTGATTTGTTTAATAAAATGGTTGAAGAGTGTGGCTTTGATTTTTCTGTCTATGATTATAGGGGAAAATATAAGAGGTCTTATGATGATGGAAAACGAGAAGTAATACAAATGAGAATAGCTGGTGGAAGATCTGAAGCATTTAGATTTCTTGGAACAATAAGACCAGCAAAGCTACAGAGAATTAAGCCAGATAAATTAGGCAGACTCTCAAAGCGTGATGTTGTGAAGGTAGTTGGAGTAAAACAAGTAAAACAGCAGCCAATAGCCAGAATAAGTACAACAACAAAAACCTATTTTTGTGAAGGGTTTGGAATGCACAACTCATCGTTAGACGGGGGAAGACTGAATTTGGGGGGTATGGTAGTAGACTTCCTCTTTCGTTTTCTTAAGATTATCATACAGGTTCAAGGCCCAACGCACACACAATTCTTACGGGCTGCTCGTGATGAAGAACAAGCGAATGAGCTGGCTCTCTGGGGCTATGATGTGTTTGGATTAGAGGATACTCTTATCTATGACGAGTACTTATTTGAAGAAGCCATGCGTAGAATGTTTGCCCTACCTGCTGGCATGGGTGGAAGTGGTGGTGCACATGGTTCTTATGAAGGTGATTATACAGGTACAGAGAAGGTATACATGATCTTTCAAGAGATACAAGATAACTTAATCTTACAGTTTGGAGTATAGTATGGCATCAATAGAAGACATCCTTGTTATAGCAGAAGATATAAGACAGTACGTCATTGACCTACCTACCAGACTGTTAGTAAGTGCTGGGCAGATTGTTATTTATTCTGGTCTATCTGACATCTCTGAATCTCTTGGCATGATACAGGCAGGAGAGTTCAGGGCAGGAAACAGAAACGACCCCGGAACTTTTCTTAAGACTGCAGTAGCTGGTACTGGGTTTACTGGTATGCGTATGGCTTACCCTGCCCTTACTTATAATTTAGGAGTAACACCAACAGAGTTTCATCTGGTTGGTATCAATGATGATGTATTGCAATTTGGTGTAAACGCAACCAATGGTACACTGGTAGCTGGAGCAGGTGCAGTTGTACTATCAGCTACAGGCATTACTGCTACTGCTGGTCTTATTGCTGGATGGACAATCAATTCTGATTACCTGGGTTCTGATGGTACACCAGGCATAAAGATACTATCTACTGGTGCTATTGAAACTTCAGATTTTGTAAGTGGTCTTTTAGGTAAAGGCTGGCGTATCAGTGAAGCTGGTAATGCTGAGTTCAATAATGCTGTGATCAGGGGTGAGCTAAGAACAACTGTTCTAACTTATCAAGAAGTACAGGCAATAAGTGGTACGATGGGAGTATTCAAGTCAGCTGGGGTTATTCTAGAAACTACAGGTGTAGTACCAGCAGCAGCAAGTTCAATGAATATAAAAGTAAAAGACCCTGACTATGCACATGCAGCTTTGTTTGCAGTCAATGATGTGCTATGGATCAAAGATGGAACTAATGCTACATGGTTTACGGTTACTACGGTTACAGACAACACAACATATTATACCTATGCCTGTAGGGTAGAGAGTGGAAGTACGGGTAATGTATATACAGCAGGACAAGCAATAGTGAACTTTGGTGTAACTGGGGAAGGGTACTTGTTACTCGAAGCTACGGGCACAGGAGCACCTTACTTCTCTGTACGAACTACAAGTGCTACTCCCTGGACTGGGGCTACTAACTTAGAGCATGTACGAATGGGTAACTTGAATGGTAACTGGGGGTACGTAGCGGACATATATGGTGTAGCTATTGGAAAGTACGATACTAATTTACCAAACATTACTGTTGATCCAACCAACGGACTACGTATTAGAGCTTATGATAGTGCAACACCTTTACTTCAGTTAGACACAAGTGGGAATGCACTGCTAAGCAATAAACTAAAGATGAGTGGGAACAGCTCAGCCATAGCTATAGGTGCTACACCTCCTACTGCCAGTAATGCAGGTACTGGTATATGGATAGATAAGACTGGGTTATACACCATGAATGCTAACAATGTACAAATAAAAATAGATGCAACTACTGGTATATTGTATGCAGCAGATGAGGGTATGAGTATAGATGATGATGGAATATCTTTTTGGGGGAGTGGTATGAATTCAGATACTGTAGTTATGCGTTGGTGGGATAACTACAGTGGAACAAATTTGTTGGGCGGATTATATTGTGAGTGGGGTGGGGGAACAGCCATTACGTGGCTGATTTCCTATACCAGTGCTGATACTCCCTGGACACAGGGAGAGGTCGTATTAAATGCTTTCAATGCTACAAATGATGTGAAGTTGGCTGTTAGATCATACTATGATGATGTATATGTAGATTCTGACTTCATGGTTGGTGGAAACTATATGAAATATGCCAACTCTACTGAATATACAGGCTCTATTTTTGTTCCTCTCACCACTCCTCTTACTTCTACATCATGGGACATAGATGCCTATAGTACTGCAGCAAAAACAATCATTGATTTATCATCGGTGTTTAGTGCACCTGCAGGAATAAAAGCAGTGCTATTATTTATTGCAGTAAGAGATAGTGATGCTGCTGGTACAGATACATTCTTAATACTCAGTCCAAATGACACTGCAAATTCTGGAACTGCTGTTGACCCTCACCCAATAAATGATAGATGGCAGCGTGAAAGTGTAGTCGTGCCTTGTGATGCTAATGGAGACATCTATTACCAGATAGCAGCTAGTGGAGTAGGAACATTTGATGTTCTTATGCAGATATGGGGATATTTTATCTGATCTAATACAAGGATATAAAGGAGAATGAAATGAAAAATGGTTACTTGATTAACGAACACACCGGGTTTATACCTGCAAACTACGACATGGTTTACATGATTGGGATGGTAGGAAAGACAGTCGATCCACAATTCAACGAGCATTGGAAGAATACCAACACATTGAAGCGTGGAATTGTACACCGTCCTGTTTTGGCAATTGACGCTGATGAATATGCAAATGCAAGTGTATTCTTAGAATTGCTGGAAGGGTTAGGCAGGTCTAACTGGGATAATGGCAATCCGTTGATGCTGGATATATGGCAAGCACCAGCGGACAAACGATTCAATCTTGATCATGTTCGGGTATATGGCTCGTATGTAATGGACATCTTCAAACCGAAGGTCAAACCATTATTACGATTGAACGTGGTAACATGGAACGCTTATTTGAACAGCAATAAAACCGAAGCCCTGCGACTATTGAATAACTGGGACATTCTACTGTTGCAGCCCTACATAATACAGCCTGACACATTAGCAGAAATTGGAAAGCCATCATGGTGGGAGAAGGACTTTGGTGTGTATGCTTATGATCAGACAAAACAATGGGAAGTATCACAACCACCAGCACCAGTAGATCCATCACCTATTGAAGATCCAATAGAGGATGATCCGATTGAAGAACAACCAGCCCCACAACCCACAACTAAAAAGAAATATAAAGTCAGTCTATTGGGTGGGCTGATAAAAGGAACAGTAGAGGAGATAGAATGAAGTTAACTTTGTTAGATTTGTTTAGTCCTTCAGGACAGTTGGTTATTAATAAGTTAGGAGAAAGTAAGGAAGCTGACATACAGACTACCCGTATGGCTATTCGCTTATTGAAAGCAGTCAAAGAATACAACGATGAACTGCAAGCTATTGTCAATAAGCTGAATGAAAAGTACGCAGGTAAGATTGAGGAATCAGTAGTAGAAATCAATCAGGAAATTACTGGTGAACTCAATAAGGTAGAGATTGAGCTGGATGTACAACAACTTACTGTTGAACAACTGCATCAGGCAGGGCTGAATGGCAAAGAAATTTTTGCAGTAAGCTGGCTTTTGTCTGACGATTAGGGGTATAATAAAGTAACGGTTACTTTATGAATACGGTCTACTTACCAGTTATTATGAACGGAGAAGAGCCTATGGCAGATGGTGAATATATTTCATTTGGACAGACATTTACAAAGGTACTTGATGTAAGTAAATTTCAAGACAAGAACGAAACCCCTGAGCGTCCAGACTTTAGGAAAGCCAGAGCCAAAGGTACGCGTGCAGTTATCATGCGAGTATCAGCAAACTTTGGTGTAGACGAGGATGCTGAGTACAACTGGAAAGCTGTACAGGATGCAGACATGATACCCCTTGCCTACCACTGGTTTGAATACCGAGCAGGTGTTATGAAAAGTGGTGGTGATCAGGCGAAGACTTGCTTAGATACAATAGATATGATCAATGGTACTGTAGAAAACGTGCCCTTGTTTTTGGACTATGAACAACCGAATGCTGATTGGCCTGTACTACCACCCTATTACGAAAGTATTGCTAACCTATCTAGATTTTATGAAGTAACAGATCCCAACACAAAACGGTTGACGGGGCTATATGGTAACAGGAATACTGTGTATGCCATATCCCCCGTTCCAACCCGTACATTATTGAGACCCTTCTGGCCAGCAGGCTGGATGTTCAACAGACTTATGAGAGCAGAAGAAATTACTGGACTATCATGGAGACCTAACATATCTCCATGGACTAAGTTTACTGTATGGCAGTGTGGTCTTACGTATGGGTATGAGTATGGAATGGAGTCAGCAGAAGTAGATTTGAATTTCTTCAATGGAACGTTTGATCAATTGGCGGAGTTCGCTGGGTATACTATACCTACAGAACCAACACAACCACCAGAACCAATAGATATTCTGGGCGAGTTGGACAATATTGAACAAGCAGTACGATCTATACGAGAGAAGTTGGAGTAAAGATGACGACTGCTGGCATAACATTCTTTCAGGTAATAAGTTTTG
>LBTB01000013.1 GCA_000989305.1 Candidatus Shapirobacteria bacterium GW2011_GWF2_37_20 | reverse complement strand
ATTTTTTTCTGTTTCTCCCCACAGTATTCACAAAAAATACTTTTGGGGCTGATTTTTTTACCACAGGAACGACAGAACATAAGTGGATTATATTACTTTTCAGAAAAAATTCAGACTGACCTTAGCGTCGGGGGCGGCCACCACCAAAAGAGGAACGGTTTTGACCACTAGGGCTACCGAAGTTTCGGAAGGGAGGACGACCGGAGGCTGAAGGACCATCACGTTGAGGCATAGCATCGGGATTACCCGGATGAGCTGCTTTAAACTCAGGAGAACTTAATTTTATTTGATGATTATCGTTGAATCCGGAAATTTTGACTTTAAGTTTGTCGCCGATTTTTATAATAGAGGAAGGATCGGAAATGAATCCCCCACTTAATTCAGAAACATGAAGAAGAGCTTCTCGGCCAGGGAGAAATTCAACAAAGGCGCCATAGGCCTCGACGCGAGTGACAACACCATCATATTCTTCACCAATCTGGACTTCCTTAATCATAGATTCAATCTCATAAAGACAGGCATCTATTTTATCCTTATCAATGGCACAAACAGAGGCGCGACCGTCATCGTCAATATCAATTTCGACACCATATTTTTCCATTAAGCCCTTGATGGTTTTACCGCCGGAGCCAATAACTTCACCGATTTTATCTTCGGGAAGAGTAATCATTTTGATTTTGGGAGCGTATTGGGATAATTCAGCTCGAGGGGCTGGAAGTACCGAATCAATTTTATCTAAAATTTGAAGACGAGCTTTGGTAGAAGCAGCAAAGGTATCGATAATCATTTGCATGGATAGTCCCATTCTCTTGATATCAAGTTGGATGGCAGTAATACCATTCCGGGTACCGGTAATTTTAAAATCCATATCACCACAATGGTCTTCAATTCCAGCGATGTCGGTTAATAAAACATATTTGTCTGCATCATCGGAAATCATACCAATAGAAATTCCAGCAACTTTGTCTTTGATAGGAACACCAGCATCCATAAGTGAGAGAGTGGAACCGCAGGTAGAAGCCATAGAGGAAGAACCGTTTTGAGACATAACCTCAGAGGTTAAAGTAATGGTATAGGGAAAATCTTCAATAGAAGGAATAACAGGAACTAAGGCCTTTTCAGCTAGTGCACCATGACCAACTTCGCGACGACCTGGACGGCCGAAACGACCAGTTTGGCCGGTGGAAAAAGGAGCGGCGGAATAATAATGAATGTAACGCTTAGATACTTCACCATTACTACTTTGAAGATATTGCTGTTCGGCTAATGAGCCAAGAGTGGTAATAGTTAGTGCTTGAGTTAAACCGCGTTGAAAAAGAGCTGAACCATGGGTCATAGGAAGAACTCCGGCCTCTATCTCTAAAGGACGGATTTCGTCAAAGGCTCTTTTGTCATAACGAGTACCAGCTAAAGTAGCTGTCCGCAAGTATTGACGAACTAAAATATCAACAGCTTCGATGACTTGATTGGCCTCAACTTCTTCGGCTTTGATTTTGGTTTCATAAGCTTCTTTGACTTTTTCTTTGATTTTATCTTCGGCAATAATGTGAGCACCATCAACGCCATCGGCCATGAATTGAGTCAATTCTTTTTTGACCAAGGTCTCAATTTCAGAAATTAATTCTTTTGATGGAGACAGGGGCTCATATTCAATTTTCTTTTTACCGAATTTTTTGGCAAATTCTTCTAATTGTTTGTTAATTTCGGTACCAGTATCAAAAGCTAGTTGCATGGCCTTGAGGGCAGTGTCATTGTCAACAATATTGGCATCAGCTTCGATCATGTTGATACCTTTGGCATCCTTACAAACGAGGAGATCTAAGGTCGATTTTTGAAGATCGCTAATAGTGGGGAAAAGTTTTAATTCGTTATTTTCTGAGCCGACACGAACAATGGAAACGGGACCACTAAAGGGAATGTCTGAAAGCATTAAGGCGGTGGAAACGGCCGTAAAGGCGGGAATAACAACATCGTTTTCTTTATCGTTACTCAAAACGGTGACGATAACCTGAACTTCATATTTAAAATCGGTGGAGAATAGCGGGCGAATGGAGCGATCGATAATGCGACCAAAAAGGATGGCGGTATCGGAAGGGCCACCTTCGCGCTTGATCCATTTACCACCTTTGATTAAACCGCCAGCGTAAAGCTTGTCGGCAAATTCAACAGAGAGAGGAAAATAATCTTTGTTTTTATCAATGGCGCCTAAAACAACGGTGGCCAGGACTACAGTATTGCCTATTTGAGCAGTGACTGCAGCATTAGCCTGAGGGGCAAGTTGACCGGTAGTAAGTGTAATTTTTTTGTTTCCGATAGTAATATCGACAGAGTTTTTAGCCATGATAAATTAAAATAATATAAATTGATTATAAAGCAAAGAGAGACACTTATTTTTTAAGATTCAGACCGGTAACGATTTTGGCGTAACGCTCTTCGTTGTGGATTGAAAGATAGCGGAGTAAACGTCGGCGTTTGGCCAACTTACTCAATAAACCTCTTTTGGCGGGAGAATCGTGCTTGTTTTCACCCAGATGTCCCTGCAGTTTTTCGATTTCTTTTGAAAGAATTGCTACTTGGATTTCAGGAGAACCAGTATCACCCTTAGCTTGGGAATATTTAGCGATAATCTCGCTTTTTTCTTCGGTAGTTAATGCCATGTAATTATTTGGCTATTTGTCGGTAAATTATAATATTTTGGAATGGCTCCCAAAAAACCGATTTAATAGTCAGGAAAGGATTATAGCATAAAAAATTACTCCGAGGCTGATGTTTTATCAGCAATCGGAGCTTTATCTTCCAAGCATTCGCGGTATTTATCTGTGTTTGTTAAAGTAACTCTACCTGTTTCGTGATTAATGGTAAAAGTGCATCCGGCACACATTGCTCCTTTACCGCCAAGTTCAGTTTTAACTGTGACCATAGGATCTTGGGACATAAAGTCAATGTGAGCTCCACAAACTGCTTCAATTCTGTTGGGGATAAAAGGCATAATTAGGGATAAAAATTTAAGCGGTAGGGGTGGGGTTGGGCTTGGTGATATTGTTGGCACCAGGAGCCAAACCGCCAGTTTTTTCAACGTTTTCAATAGAAATTGGTTCCTCGGATTGAGGTGCAGTTTCCTCTGGCTGTGTGGCACGTAAGCAGATAGCACCAGCTTCAAAGGTTTCGGGGGAAACATTGACACTAAAGGATTGGGTGGCGACACGGAGACCAATTAACAAATCTTTACCGGAATCAATATCAAGAGTTAGGCCAAGCATAGGTAGCAAGAAGGTAAAGATTTCAGAAAAAGGAGCATCGGGATCCAAGAGTGTAACCTTGGCCCAGGTTTTAGTAACCTGAGAGGGAGTAATTAAAATCCAATTTCCCTGATTGACCATAGAAGCGGCCACACCTAAGGGAGCTTCGTCACCGAGCATGAAACAAACATCGGCAGTTGAACCGCTATTGTTGATTGAAATTTGATTAGTTTCAACTTTGGCAGCGCCAGATTTAGTTTTGACTACTAAATTGAGGTGACCACCGTCATCGTTGTATGAAACAGCTTCGATTTGGTCAATAGGATAGTCTAGGGAAACAACCAGGCTGGAATCAGAATAAGTATCAACTAAAAGCTCTAAACCACTTAGTTTTGAATAGTTTTGATCAGTTTTTTGAGGACAGAAAACTTTTACTTCTTTGCCTTGTTTTTTTAGAGAGATGGCCAAGGCAAGAGCGGCACCGATGCTATCAACAGAGAGGGTGGGTACAGCAATAAGAGCGCTTTTAGCGTTGTCAACGAGAGTTTTTATTTCAGTAACATTATAATTTTTCATATTTGTCCTGCTTACAAATAAATGATTATTTGGAATTCTTATAGGCTATTATAGCATCTCCTAATTTAAAGTCAACATAAGGACGAAATGTCATGCCACAATCGTGACCCGCTTTAATTTTTTCCACAATTTCTTTTCCCTGGCGGATACCTTCGATTTGAGTATTTTTGATGATTTTAGCATCACGCATTAAGTGAACAGAATCACCTTTGGTCATTTCCCCTTTAGTGATTTTTACCCCAGCTATACGGACTTTTTCAATTTTAAATTCGGCAATAATTGTCCCCTCGCCCACAATAGTGTCTTCAATCGTCGGGTCAAGCATCTTCAAAACCTGAGACTGAATATCTTCAATAATTTCGTAAATTATCTTGGATTCAAAAATTAAAACTTTTTCATTATCGGCCAGGTTTTTAATGGTTTTACTAACAGGAACATTAAAGGCGAAAAGCTCGGCGTGGCTGGTCTTGGCAGCAATAACGTCGTTGTCGTTAACAGGACCAACACCGGTATAGATCAAGTTGACATCGTCACTTAGACTGTTTTTAAGGGCTTCGAGAGTGCCTTCAACGTCAGCTTTGATAACGATATTAAGCCGAGGGATGTCAGGATCAAAAACTGTCTTGACATCAACTATTTTTTCAGAACTAACTTCAAGGGGATGGTTAGCTACTCTGGCACCAACGCAGGGAACCTTTTCAAATCCCAGAATTTCGACAGGGGTACCAGGACTGGCCTCTTTGATGTTTTTTCCATTGGAATCGAGCAAGGCCTTGACCTTACCGGTAATCTCCTCAGCAAAGATTTGATCACCGAGTTTTAATATTCCTTTCTTGACGATAACGGCGGCTACTGGACCACGGGTAGTGTCTAGTTTTGATTCAACCACTACTGCTTCTAGGGGGGCGTCTGATTCATCTTTAAGTTCCATAATCTCGGCATTTAAAAGAATTAGGTCTAAAAGTTCTTCGATACCGGTACCATTTTTGGCCGAAACGGGAATAACGGCAACCTGACCACCATATTCTTCAGGAGTCAAATCCATTTCCACCAGCTGGCCCTTAACCATTTCCGGCTGACGAGTGTCTAAATCAAACTTGGTTAAAGCAACAATAACGGGAAGATTGGCCTTTTTTATTTGATTAATACATTCTTTGGTTTGAGCCATAACTCCATCAGTGGCAGAAATAACTAAAACGACAATATCGGTGGCATCAGCACCTCGGGTGCGCATGGCACAAAAGGCGGCATGACCGGGGGTATCAATAAATGTAATTAAGCCTGATTTACCATTTTTTAACTTAACTTCAGTTTGATATGAGGAAATATGTTGAGTAATACCGCCGGATTCTTTTAAAGCAACATGGGCACTACGGATTTTGTCCAAAAGAGTGGTTTTGCCATGGTCAATATGACCCATGACGGCGACGATGGGTGGGCGGAATTTATTTGCCGAATTTGTAGTCATACTTAAAAAATTAAATTGTAAATTTTCCGCAAGAAACGGATCAGCCTTTAGCTGATTTGGCGGCACCAACTTTGATGTCCGTGTCAGTGAGCATACCAGCCAAGCGAACGTTTTCACCACCGGAGCCAATAGCAAGAGCTAATTGTTCTTCGGGTACCTCAACAACAGCCAGGTTACCTTTTAGGGAAATTACTTTTACTTCAGAGGCCGGAGAAAGAGCGTTCATAATGAATTGAGTCTGGTTTTTAGCAAAGGCAACAACGTCGACTTTTTCGTCGGCAGGAAGTTCGCCGAGAACTGACTGAATTCTTGAACCTTTTTGACCAATACAGGAACCAACCGGATCAATTCCATTTTGAGAGCTACTGACAGCCACTTTAGTTCTTTGGCCGGCTTCACGGGCAATTTTTTCAATTACGACCGTATGATTACCGACCTCGGGAACTTCCCTGACAAAGAGTTGTTCGATAAATTCGGGGTCCCGACGGGAAAGAATAATGTCTTTACGACCCGTGTTCTCGTCTTCACTGATACCTTTAATTAGAAATAATTTTTTGGTGCCTACGGTTAAAGATTCGTTTTTTATTTGTTCTTCTTTTAAGAAGAGGCCTTCAGTTTTACCGATACCGACACTCATTTTATAGGGATCAATTCTAAGAATTACCCCCAAAACGAGAGTGCCGATTTTTTGACGATATTCAGTCACAATCGTTTCTCTTTCGACTTCATGAATTTTTTGATCAATGACTTGTTTGGCGGTCATGGCAGCTATACGGCCAAAACCGGGAGGAGTAACATTCTTTCTTTTTTCGCCATCCATTTCGAAAATGGCAAAAGAACCGGACTCGGGTGCCAGATCGACCTCAAAAAGAGTTTCTTCGGGAACAATAACACCGTGTTCTTTTTGATCCCGTTTATAGGCAGAAATCAAACCCTGTTCAATGGCATCGATAATTTCCTGGGGATCAATATTGCGCTCTCCGGCAATTTGAGCCACAGCGGCGGCAAATTCTGTTTTTGGTAGTCTTCTAATGTCCATATTTTTTTGATGGTAAAACAAAAATGGGGACGCGTCGCCCCCATTCCGAATACCACAGATTAATTGGGCTATTATAACACCAAATTGGCTTAAAAACTAATCTACAGTCCTAATTCATTTATCAGTTCTTTTTGTTTACTTGAAAGACGGGAAGGAATAACAATAACCAAGCGAATGTAAAGGTCGCCAACTCCGTAACCAGCAACATCCTTAATCCCTTGACCGCGAAGGCGAACCAGGGTGTTTGGTTGAGTTCCAGATTTTACCCTAATTTTTAGTTTCTCTTTTAAGGTCTGGACTTCGATGACGTCCCCCAAAATTGCCTGTGACAAGGATATATTTTCGTTTACATAAACATCATTGCCTTCACGTTTAAAATATTTATCAGGAATAACATCGATATACAAATTGAACTCCTGAAATTTAATTCGTTGACCATCATCAACACCGGCAGGGATTTTAATTTTTTTTCTGTGTCCGTCAATATCAACTTCTTTTTCGCAACCTAGAGCGGCTTCAAGAAAGGAAAGTTGGATTTTATAGGTGGGGATTTGGCGTCTTTGTTGGCCACCAAAATTGAAAGCGGTTCCCCCACCAAAAAATTGTTCAAAAATATCGAAGGGGTTACTAAAACCACCGAAATCAAAATCAGCACCCTGGCCTCCATTTTGACCTTGCCAGGTGAAGTTAAAAGGACCATTTTGCTGAGAATAAGTATGTCCACCAAAGTTACCCGAATTAGGATCAAAGGCGGCATTGCCAAATTGGTCATAGGCAGATTTTTTATCGGTATTACTAAGTACTTCGTAAGCTTCGTTAATTTCTTTGAATTTTTCTTCAGCTTCAGGAGCTTTGTTCTTATCGGGGTGCCAAGACATCGCTTGTTTCCTATAGGCCGATTTAATTTCCTCTTTTGAGGCATTTTTATTGACACCTAATACTTCGTAAAAATCGCGTTTCATTTTGGATATAGGGACCCCGTAACTGCAGGGTCCCTATATTTTAACTTAATTTTATTATTCTTTAACGACTTCTCCTTCTTCAGCTTCTTTTTTGTCGTCCGGTTTTGATTTGTCAGATTTTTTTGAATCTTTGACATCGGTTTCGGGAGCGGGCTCGCCAGCCTTATTAGCTTCTGGTTGGGCATAAACTGCCTGACCGACAGCCTGAAGCATTTGATTTAATTCTTCGGTGAATTTATCAAACTCATCCTTTTTGACATCGGTTTTAGCTAAAAGCTCTTTGCCGGCTTTAAGTTTTTCTTCAATTTTTGTCTTATCATCTGGCTTAACTTTGTCAGCAAAGTCTTTTAAGGTTTTTTCACCGGTGAAAATAGTGGCATCGAGTTTGTTTTTACTTTCAACAAAAGCGTGCTTTTCTTCATCTTCACGGGCATGCATTTCAGCATCGTTTTTCATCTTTTCGACTTCATCGTCGGAAAGATTGGTAGCATTTTGGATGGTAATTTTTTGCTCCTTATTAGTACCCTTGTCTTTGGCAGAAACGCTTAAGATACCGTTGCTATCAATATCAAAGGTAACCTCAATTTGAGGAACTCCACGGGGAGCCGGTGCCAGTCCGTCGAGGATGAATTTACCCAGAGTTTTATTATCGGCGGCCATGGGTCGCTCACCCTGCAATACATTGATTTCAACCTGAGGTTGGGAATCAGCATATGTAGTAAAAATCTGGGATTTTTTGGTGGGAACGGTAGTGTTTCTCTCGATTAAGGGAGTACGAACACCGCCGGCAGTTTCAATACCCAGAGTTAGAGGGGTGACATCAAGAAGAACAATATCTTTGACTTCACCGGTTAAAACTGCTCCCTGGACAGCGGCGCCAATAGCAACAACTTCGTCCGGATTAACCGTAGTATTAGGATCACGACCAAAGAAGTCTTTGACTACTTCGAGCACTTTGGGCATACGGGTCATACCACCAACCATGACTACATCAGTGATATCGCTCTTAGTAACACCGGCATCTTTGAGACATTTTTCAACAGGATCAATAGTTTTTTGAATAAGATCATCAACCATTTTCTCCAGTTCGGAACGAGTTAATTTGACGGTTAAGTGCAAAGATTCTTTATCTTTTTGAGTAATAAAGGGTAAATTGATTTCGGTTTCACCAGTTGAAGACAATTCAATCTTGGCCTTTTCGGCGGCTTCACGAATACGCTGTAGAGCTTGGGGATCTTTACTTAAATCGATACCGTGTTCTTTTTGGAAAGTTTCGATCAACCAATTGGAAATACGATGATCAAAATCATCACCACCAAGGAAAGTGTCTCCGTTAGTAGCCTTGACTTCGAAAACTCCATCACCGATTTCTAAAATGGAAATGTCAAAGGTTCCACCACCAAGATCATAAACGGCCACAATGCCTTTATTCTTTTTATCCAGTCCATAGGCTAGAGCGGAAGCGGTGGGCTCATTGACAATTCTTTTAACATTAAGACCAGCAATTTCTCCAGCCTGTTTAGTGGCTTGACGTTGAGAATCATCAAAATAGGCGGGGACAGTGATAACAGCGTCAGTAATTTTTTCACCTAGATATCTTTCAGCATCAGCTTTAGCTTTTTGCAATATCATGGCAGAAATTTCTTGAGGAGAGTAAATCTTGCCCTCAACTTCAACGGCGGCCATATTGTCCTTACCGGCAACAATTTTATAAGAAACAATTTTCTTAGTTTTTTCGACTTCGGGATCGTCAAAACGGCGACCCATTAATCTTTTAATACTAAAGATCGTACTTTGGGAATTAAGAACCATTTGTCTTTTGGCAAGGTCGCCAACTAGTTTTTTGACAGGTTCAACAATGGAAGGAATAGTGTTACGACCTTCAGCGGTGAGAATAACTTTCGGATGGCCGGCTTCCATAACGGCAACGCAGGAATTGGTGGTACCTAAATCGATACCTATTATTTTTGTGGATGTGTTTGACATATTTTTTTAAATATTAATTAATAAATAATCTATTGTTTTAATTTTTTGCCAACAATTACTTGGGCAGGACGAAGACAGCGGCCGCTTAAGGTGTAACCCTGTTGACGAATTTCAATAACTTTATCGGGTTCACCCTCAACAACCTGTAAGCATTCCATTGTTTCCGGGTCGAAATTTTCACCAAGAGCCTTAATTTCTTCAAGGCCTTGATTTTTGAGGACAGACTCGAAGCGGTCGATAGCCATTTTAAGTCCCGGATCAGGTAGATGTTTATAAGCTAAATGAAGCTCATCAAGAACTCCTAAAGCCTGGGAAATAAAAGAACTAATGGCCAAGGTGGCATAAAACTGATGTTGTTCATCCTGACGTTTTTGAAGATTGGCATAATCAGCCAGAGCCCGAGATAGTTTTTCTTCTAGGTCTTTAATTTTTTCCTCCATTTTGAGGATTTCGGGCACTAGATTGGTTTTCTGTTTAGTTTTTTTAGCGGTCATAAAAAATTTAACGACTAATGGTCGAGATTAACTCGGCAAAGTAATCGACGACGGGAATAATAACTTGATAATGAACACGAGCAGGACCAATGACACCAACGATACCACGGTGAGGACCAGCTTGATAAGTCTGATAAATAAAACCACATGGTTCGAGATGTTCCATACCCAAATCTTCACCAATTAATAAGTGAATCAATTGAGAGGAGGGTTCTTCGGTATTAACCCCGGCTTTGGAAATAATTTCAAACCAGAATTCAGGATTGTCCAAAAGAGATAAAACAGTTTTGGTAACATCGATGTTATAAAATTCCGGTTCTTCAAGTAAATTTGAGGCACCATAACTAAAAATAGCTCCTTGGTCAGTGGTAGCAATAGCCAGGGAACGGGTTTTTAGAGCTAATTCACGAGTGGTTTCTTTAAGTAATTTTTCAAATTCATTCCTATATTCCCAAACTTTTTCCTTGACACCAATTTCGTCACTAACAGACATATTTTTGGAGGTCATTAAGTTGCGGACATAATACTTGAGACCCATCGAGGTGGGACATCGACCAGCGGAAAGATGGCCTTTCTTTAGAAAGCCGAGTTGAGTTAAAGAAGCCATTTCATTCCTAATGGTGGCAGAAGAAATACCGAGGTTGAATTTTCGCTCTAAAGTTTCCGAGCCGACCGGAAGAGCCGAATCAATAAATTCCTCAGTAATACACTTAAGAATTTTTATTTGACGTTGAGTTAAATCAGCCATATTAGCAGTATATTATACTGACTGCTAAGCACTGTCAAGAGGTAAGTGATAATTAAAACCCTATTACCAAAATATTTTATTTAATACTAAACAATTGCCTTATTCTGACTTTTGTCCTCTATATTGATTTTGTCCACAACTTTCTGGAGTTTTTTGGTCCGGGTATTACTGACTTCTTCGTATTGTTTTTGAAGACTACTGATACGATCACCAAATTTAAAGAATTCTTCGTTATATTTTTCAAATTCCGTTCCAAAGATTTTAATTTGAGTAATTATCCCGGCAACATTTTTTTGAAAACGAAAATTTTCATAAGCTTGTTTAACCATTCGAAGAATGGCAGTAAAAGAAAAGGGGCCGGCAAAAACGATTTTTTTACTGAAGGCTTCTTCTAAAATGTTGGGAAATTTTTCATAGATAAAAGAAAAAATCATTTCGTTTGGGATAAAAACGACCACAAAATCAACAGTATTTTCTTCGGGGTTTATGTAGTTTCGAGTCGAGACGTCAGATATTTTTCTTTTTATATCACCTTCGAAAGCTTTTAAAAACTGGGCTTTTTGATCGGCATTTTCAGTTTCACTCATCTTGACAATATTGGCATAGGGAAATTTGGCGTCTATGTTTAATTTGGTTTTATCTGGGAGGTAGACAGTAAAATCTGGCCGACCTTCAGCAAAAGTTTCTTGTTTGGAATAATCTGTTCCAATAACAAAACCTGATTGCATTAAGAGGTCTTCGGCAACCTTTTCTCCAAAGGCTCCACGCATCCGATCGCTACTTAGGGTTCGCTTCAAACCTTCAGTGGTAACTGAAAGCTCCTTGGTAATTTTTGAAGTGTTTTCAATAGCTTCACGAAGACCCTTAAACGAACCCACTCTTTCTTTTTCGACGGTGGTTAATTGATCACTGATGCCTCTAATCATTTTTTCGATGGCATCTTTTTTATTGGAAAGATCGGTTTGAATTTGAAGATTTTTGTCGTTTAACTTGTCGTTTGATTGCTTAACCAAGGTGTCGATGGCTTTTGACAAATCGATGGTGTCGGGTTTAGTAGTTTTTTGGAGATAGATAAAGTAAAGAACCGCGATTAAAATCAGGACTAAAAGAATATAAACAATGGTCATGGTTTATTTTACCCCAGTAGTACCAAAGCCACCACGGGTGGGATCTGACATTTTGTCAAGCTCAGTAAATTCAAAATTTTCGCATTTAATTAAAACAAGTTGGATTAAACGGGCACCTTTTTCAATGTGAACAACCGTGTCGGTGAAATTGTAAGCCGCAAAATGATATTCATCGTTGTCACCACAAAAGTCACGGTCGAAAATACCAATGCTGTTTATGCCGAGGAGTCCCATTTTGTGAGTAGAACTGCGGGGAGCACTTAAAATAAAATACCCGTCGGGAATTTTAATAGCGACATTCATGGGGATATAGACAATTTCTTTGGGTTGGATGTCAAGATCGATTCGGGAACAAAGATCAACTGCCACAGCCCCTGGGGTCTTATGAACGGGGAGAGGGAGAGATTTGTCGAAACGCTTAATGAGAAGTTTCATTAGTTAAAATATTTATCAAATAAATAATGTAAGTGGTCTTTGTCTTCACATTTGGAATTGGGGGTGAAGTCAAGGGTTTTAATTTTTCTGAACACCTCAGTAATTTGGGCTTTTAATTTATTGACGTCGTCAGTTGTTAGAGAATAATTTTTGCGAACAAATAAATTTTTGTTATTTTTTTCAATGAAATCTACAGTTCCCGAGACTACTTCGTATGGAAAACTCTTGGCCTCAGAGCAAAGTAATTTATAGAAAACCAACTGACGAAAATAATCCCCTTCTGGACTTAGTTCTTGATATTTAGAGTCTGGTTTTCCGGTTTTGTAGTCGACAACATTAACCTGATTCCCGGATAAAAATTCAATCTTATCAATCTTTCCGGTGAGAGGAATGTCATTAAGACGAACATTGTGAGATTTGAAATCATGCTCGGTAAAACAATGACCATTAAAATCATTTTTATAATGTTCGTAATAATTGGTTAAGACTTGATGGCCATGATTTAGGAGATCCTGAAAGTCGTTATTTGATAAATTTTCTCTTTTCAAATTAAAATCAAAAATTGAAAGAAACCTGTCTAAAGAAATTAATTTATTTTCTTTTTTATAAATTTCAGTAAGGTAAGCCAGAGCACCGTGGACACTGGTGCCAAAGGAAAGAGATTTTGTTTTTGGGTAAGGCAGGCGCAAAATTGTTTTAAAGAAAAAGCAAAGTGGACATTTTAAATATGAATTAAGGTGGGTAATATTAAAACGGTATTGAGTATCCAAATAATTTTGGAGATAGGATTTTAGATCTGTCGACTGAAGTTTGGGAGTTCCGGGGTGAAATAAGGAAGTCAGTGATTCTTTCTCGATAGTGGAATCGGTGGTAGTTTTTTCAATTAATTTAGGATTAATTTCACTGACAAATTGAGAAGCTAATTGCTCCCGGCGTGAGTCATTGAAACGGGAATAAGAAATGTAAACTTGTTTTTTGGCCCGGGTGAGGGCGACATAAAAAAGACGACGGTCTTCCTCTAGGGATTCGGGGGTGGCGATATCGTAGTTAAGAATGCCCAGGGGCAGTTTAATCAGAGAACGCGAGAAGGAATTGTCCCATTTCCCAGATAAAACTTTAATTAAGAAAACATGCTCGAACTCTAAACCTTTAGCCTTGTGGACAGTCATCAGTCTTAAAGAATTATCGACATCGGCTAAAAGTGGTGGAGAATTAAGGGAAATATTATTTTCAAAAAGTAAATCTAATTTTTTGACCCAAGAAAAAAGATCTATTTTATCAACCAGAAGACTTTGTTTGAGGTGGGAGTAAAGAGTGTTTAGTTGTTTAAGTAGAGATAAATTGCCTGTTTTTAGAATAAATGGCAGATACTTAAATTTTCTGATGATTAAATTAAATAATTCATCGGCGGGAAGACTTTTGGATAATTTTTGAATTTTAGCGACACGAAGGGCAAAGACATTAAGATTTTTGGCAAAACGGCCGGAAAAATTTTTATTAATAAATTCTTTATCAAAAATAAGTTCGGAAAGGGGCCGTTTTTCTTTGGAGGTTAAGTGAAAAAGCTGGTAGAGTTCAAGAGAATTTAGATGAATAAACTTATAAGAGAGAACGTGGAAAAGAAGGGTGTCGTTTTTTGGATCTGCCAAATATTTTAAGAGAGTTAATAGTTGTTGAATTTTGGGAGTGTCGAGAATATTGATGGAATCTGAGCGAAGATAGTGAAGACTCTTTTGCGAAAGATAAGGAAGTAAGTCGTTAATGTCGGCATTGTTGCGATAAAGAACGGCGATATTTTTAGGAGTGACTCCGGAGTCAACTAAAGTTTTTATTTTTTCTGAAACCCAATAGTTTTCTTCGGCAATAGAATTGGCGGCAAAGAGATTGATAGGATCGGGATCGAAAGTAGAAACTGATTTTAATGACTTATCGAGATTACTAATGTATTGGGTAATACGACTAAGGTTATGATTAATGACGTCTTGAGACGAATCAAGAATTAATTGATGGCTACGATAATTATTTTTTAAGACAATTAGTTTTAAATTTTTCTGATATTTTTGATAAAAAGTGTAAACGTTTTCAACTGAGGCGCCCTGGAAACGATAGATGGACTGATCATCGTCACCGACCACAAATAGGTTGGGGTTGCTTTGATTTTTAGTCAATAAATTTAGGATTTCCATTTGAGCAGAATTAGTGTCCTGAAACTCGTCGACTAAAAGATACTGATAGAGTTCCTGATATTGGGAAAGTAATTCTTGATGAGTTTGTAGGGCTAAAATTACCCAGAGAATCATGTCCTCATAATCGTAGAGACCGCGCTGTTGAAGAGTGTCCTGGTAAGATTGATAAATTAGAGATAAGTCCCGAAGTTTAGGAAGATTGTTATTTACAGATTCGATAAAATCTTTGACGTTTTTCTTGAGATCTGACAGGGATGAAGCCTCGGAGTGATAGAGATTTAAAAAATATTTGAGACGGACCTGATAGAGGGGGTCGATTTTTGGGGAGGCAATTAAATCAGAAATCAGTGCTGTTATTTCGGAAGCGGCCTTTGGTGTGGCACGAATAGTTTGGAGTTTATCGGCGACGGGAGAGGCTAAGATAACAAAGTCGGCGGCATGTTTTAATAATTCATCGAAGCGAGCGGGAGAAATATTTTCCTTTTTAAGAGTTGAGAGAGTGGAAATAATATCTTTTTGATAAAAATAAGTGAAGTTAAGGTTTTTGAGTGGACTAGCAGATGGTAATTTATCGATAAGGGAACGGACAATTTCAATTTGAGTTATATCGTCAATGGCTTCGGATTCGACGGTAGATTTGAGAAAGTATTCCGGGTGATCCTTGATAACAGAATTACAAAAAGCGTGAAAAGTAGCAATACGGACAGAATAGGAGGAAGGACCGATTAAATCCAAAAGACGTTCGCGCATATTAAGAGAGGCGTTTTCGGTGAAGGTCAGACATAAAATGTTGCTGGGGTTGATTTGGGTTTCCTGTAATATTCTGCCAATTCTAAGAGCTATTGTTTGGGTCTTACCGGTACCAGCACCGGCAATAACCATAACAGGACCTTCAATCGTATCAACGGCAATTTTTTGTTCAGGATTTAATTTTTTATACTCAGTGTCAAAATTACTCACTAGTGTATTTTAGCTAAGAAAGACAAAACATGCTGTTGGAAATCATCAGGATGGCTAGCATAGATATCGTGATCAGAATCGTTGGCTTGCCAAAAATCTTTGACAATGTTGGCTGTTAATAGGTCATAAAGCTTCTGGGCGTCATGACTATCGACGTGAGTGTCGTTTTGGGCAGAAAAAATTGTGATGGGAATATCGATTTTCGAGATAAGATTTTCAGGGGAAATTACCTGCGAAGCTGTGCCTAATTCGGCGATAATAGCAAGCTTTGTAAACAGAAAAGGGGGAAATTTATTCTGAGCCAAACGAAAACGATACATTGAGTCAACACTGGCATAGGGAGTAGAAGCAATAATAAAATCGCCCTTGCCGGTTTTGGCCACACTATTGATGGCGCTAACCGCACCCATGGAAAAACCCAGATAACCAATTCTTTTATTACGATTTTCAGGGAGAGAATAAACGTAATCATAAATGGTTTCCAAATCCTGCCATTCTTTAACGCCCAAATAGATTTTTTGACCTTCACTTTCAGCAAAAGATCTAAAATCCAGAAGATAGACAGAATATTTTGCCCGGTTGAGGTAGTCAACGTGATCAAGCATTTGATTTTTACCACCGGGATTGCTGTAACCATGGGCTAAAATAACAACTGCTTTGGGATTGGCAACCGGAAAAGAGTAATAGGCAATTTTTTGCTGATCTGAGTTTAAAAGATATTTGGTTTTGGCTTTGAGGAAAAGAGGAGAACTGGTACTAATTTCGGTGGCATGAATATTTAACTCTCGATGAAGAGCGGAATATGATTTATAAAAAAGAACGGCAGTTATTGATAAAACTGTAAAACAAAAATACAGAAACAATTTCATTAATATAAGTGTAGCAAAGGTTTTACCAAAGATTTGAGAAATTTTAAGTCCTGATTTTTATAAGCCTTGATAATGGGATCAATAATCTTTTTTAGTCGAATTTCCGTTTCAGGAAAATAGGTACGTCGTCCATAGTTACCCGGAGAAAATTTTTCAGTTTGATGTTTAGCTGCTCTCCAAATTTGTTCATCATCTGTAAGATCGGGATAATTTTTTTTGCCGTACCAGTAGGCTCGAGAAAATTGTTCACCAGGATCATTAGAACCACCACCACGGTCAGCATCACTAATTATTTTGGCAACAATACTTTTAGGTTTTCCGGTGGAGGCACGATGTTGTCCGACAGAGTGACACAATTCTTCAAAATCATCCGGTGATAATTGGGATTTTAAATAGAGGTCGGAGCGAATTAATTTTTCACCTTCAATTTCATGGTTTTCCCGATCAATACTAAGTCCGATATCGTGTAAAGTAGCGGCAATATAAACTAAGTCAGTTTTATTGGGAGCGTATTTTTTTGCAAGTTTTAGGGCACAATTTCGAACTGCAATTAAATGTTGTCTATCGTGTCCACCATCAAAAGAGCCGTAAAGAGCTTCATGTTTACTAAGGTCAATATTTCCCACTGTCTTATTTTAGCAATTTTTCGAGGATTTCTTTACCGGTTTGAGGATTGGCACTACCCTTAGAAACTTTCATAAGTTGGCCGACGAGAAAACCGATGGCAAGGGGATTTTTGCGATAGTCCTCAATAGCTTTGGGATTGGCTTCAATCACCTCTTTGGCAAATTGCTCTAAAGCGCCAGTATCAGAGACTTGGAATAGATTATTGTCTTTAGCAAAAGTTAGGGGATTGGTACCGGAGTTATAAGATTCCAAAGTTAATTGTTTGATGGCAGTTGAAGAAAGTTCAGACTTTTTGGAAAAAATATCTTGAAAATGAGTGGCATTAATTTTGTTGAGATCAATTTCACTTTGGTTTTCATTGAGTGCCGTACGAATGGCGCCATTTAATAAATTAGCGGAATTATTTAATGCTTTTTCAAAAGCGGAAGAAAATACAGAATCTTGTGCCAGTAAATTAGCATCATAATCAGACAAACTTAGAGATTTATATTTTGTGATTTTTTGGTCGGGTAATTCCGGAAGAGTTTTTCGAATTTCTTCGACCTGAACTTTCGTAAAAGTTATTGGAGGAATGTCGGGCTCAGGAAAATAACGGTAGTCGGCACTGCCTTCTTTTTCGCGTTGTAAAAAGGTTTGATTTTTATCGGCATCCCAGCCGCGGGTAGTTTTATTGGTGGAATTTTTGGCAACGCCATCGGATTGATACTGATCAATTTGACGTTTAATTTCGAAATCTATGGCATTCATAACCCCGGTTAAGGAGGCGACATTTTTTATTTCAGCCAGAGGAGTATAAACAACTTCCCCACTGTCAGTTTCAATTTTGACGTTGACCGTGGGTTCGCAACGCATGGAACCTTTTTCGATATCAGCATCAGAAACTTCGATGTATCGGATAATTTGCTGGAGTTTATTTAAATATTTTTTAGCCTCTAGGGCAGAAATTAAATCGGGTTCAGAGACAATTTCGACGAGAGGAACGCCGGAGCGGTTGAAATCTAAAAGAGTAGAACCATCAACGTGGACTGACTTACCCGTATCTTCTTCCATGTGAGCGCGGTTAATTCTTATCTCATGACCATCGATATCTAATTTACCGTTAACAGCAAAAGGTTTTTGAAGCTGGGTAATTTGATAACCCTTGGCAAGGTCCGGATAAAAATAATTTTTGCGTTCAAAAAAAGATTCTTCATTAATAGAACAGCCTAAAGCCAGACCTAATTTGACACACCATTCACAGGCAGTTTTATTGGGAACAGGAAGGGCGCCGGGAAGCCCAAGACAGACCGGGCAAGTGTGAGTGTTGGCTTCGACATGAAAATGGTCGGCACTACATCCGCAAAACATTTTGGATTTGGTTTTTAGTTCGACGTGGACTTCGAGTCCAATGATGGGTGTAGTTTTCATAGTTTTATCGTGGCGGACAATCTTCACCGGTTTGACATGGTGAACCAGAAAAATGTTTTGGTTCATTTCGACCTGCTAAATATAAAGGTAAAAATCTATAAACCAATAAACAGATGTATAAAAAAATGATAGCTAGAAAAAAAATAAATATTTTACGAATCATAGTTTTGGTCTTTCTAAATGGTAATCAGTATTGTCTTCAAATAATTTAGCGATTTGATAAACAAGGTCTTCGCGCTTTTGAGGTGCCATAATTTGAAGACCGATGGGAAGGCCGATTTTATCGAAAGCACAGGGAATGGAAATACCCGGTAATCCGGCGATACTTGATGGTTCAACCAACATGTCCTGGATTTCTCCAAACATCGACTGACCTTCAGAAGCACCAATTTTTAGGGCGGTAGTGGGAGAGACCGGACCGATAATGGCATCGACTTTTTTAAATTGATTATCAAAATCCTGACAAATAAGAGTGCGGACTTTTTGAGCTTTTAAATAATAGGCATCGTAATAACCGGCGGACAAAGAATAGGTGCCAAGCATTATCCGACGTTTGGCTTCGGTGCCAAAAAAGCTGCGGTCATGACCATAACGGATGCCATCAAAACGGGCTAAATTGCTGGAAACTTCAGAACGTTGCAAAATTGTATAGACTGCAATGGAATATTTGGGATCTAAGACATCGGACAATTCAATGATCTCAGCGCCAAGTTTTTTTAGCGTCTCAACAGCGCCTAGAATCGCTTCTTTTACTTCTGGTTGAGTTTGAGGCGGGAAATAGGAAAGAGGTAAACCAATTTTTAGACCTTTAAGGTTTTGTCTTAATTCCGGTTTTTTCCAGGGTGGTTCGTCGATGGAAGTGGCATCGAAAGGATCAGAGCCAGACATTATTTCTAAAAGATTGGCAGCATCGTCAACGGTTTTACAAATGGGACCCGGAGAATCGGTACTGGATTTCATAGCAATGACACCATAGCGGGAAACGCGACCGTAGGTGGGTTTAAAGCCGACCACGCCACACCAGGAAGCGGGCTGACGGATAGAACCGGCAGTTTCGGAACCAACAGAAATAATGGTTTCATCAGCGGCAACAGCGGCGGCAGAGCCACCACTAGAACCACCAGGGAGATGCTCCATATTCCAGGGATTTAAAGTTGGGCCATAATCGGAAGTTTCGGTGCTGGAACCGTGAGCCCAGGCGTCTAAATTGGTTTTACCGATAATGATGGCGCCGGCATTTTTTAATTTTTTAATAGTGGTAGCGTCATATTGAGCAAGATAATTATCCAAAACCCGGGAAGAGGCAGTGGTGCGAATATCTTTGGTTAAGTAGTTGTCTTTGACGGCAATGGGAATACCACCAAGGGGTAAGTTAATATCAACAGACTGCGCCTGTTTTAAGGCATCTTCACCGGTGACAGTAACAAAAGAATTTAATTTTTTATCTAATGATTTAATTCTGTCTAAACAGGATTGAGTCAATTCAACTGCCGTAAATTTTTTGGACAATAATCCCTCACGGGCTTCTTTTAGAGTTAATTTATTTAAATCGGTCATTTGTTTTTATTGATTGTGGGGGCGGTTTTGAAATAAGCATCAGTAGTGTTTTCGGCTTGAGATAAGGCTAGGTCTTGGGATAAAGAATCATTGACAACATCTTCACGCAAAACATTACTCTTATGGTTTACCTGATAGGTTGGAGGGACATTGTCGGTATTTAATTCTTTTAATACTTCAACATATTGCGCAGCCTGAGCCAACTGGTCTTTGATATAGCTTTCTTCGGGTTTGATCTCGAGACGGGAAAGTTTGGCGGTGTGTTGAAAAACAGCGTCAGTAATTAAGTTGTCCGACATAGTGTATTTTAGCGGAAAATGAAGGCTTTGAGGCGGAGTAAAATCCAACGATACTTGTCAACCAAATTATAGAGTTTATAAAGCTTGGGATTGATAACTAAATCATAGGTGCCGACAAATTGGACCAGATTGCCACCATAACCTTGCTTAAAACGATGAAAACCAAAGCCCTGTTGACTAGCATTGGCGTCAGGACCAAGACAACCCCACATATCAAAAGTTTTTAAACCTAAAGATTGGCCATATTTAATTGCTTCCCACATCAATAGAGTCGGAGCCATAACTTCCCGATGAATATCCAAAGAAGCACCATAGGGATAAAATAGTCGGTCTTTTAGTTTAAAGACCATAAAAGCGGCCAAGACCTGGCCCTGAAAAGAAGCCAGAAAAATTTGGGCCATACCGGTGGACTTAAGAACGGACCAAAGATGACGATGATAGCTTTCTGAATGTAAATAAAAACCTTGACGTTTAGTGGTTTCAAAAAGCATCTTTAGATAGATTTCAAAATCCTCATCTTTGACGGAATGAGAAACGGTGACCCCGTGACGATTAGCCAGCTTGATATTGTAACGGGTTTTTTGAGACATGTCGGCTAACAGTTGGTCTTCACTTTTAGTCAGGTCAACAATAAAAGTGTGGGGGTAAAAAGCAACTTTTGGAGAAGTGATCAGGGATTGAAAATTTAATAGAACACTTTTATTTTTAATTAGCTGACAGTTGTTGTCATAAATTTTTTCTATGTCGTCGGGTTCAAATTTAACAAAAATAGCATTTTCGTTTTGAGCAATTTTTCTGATGTTTTCGATCATGTCTTTGTCAATGACAGGACCACGAAGGATAGTACCAATGGAAAAATTGGTGTGAGGGATTTTGTGAAAAGAAACCATATATCCAGAAAGCATTTTCTGATCTTCAAAAACACCAAGACGATAAACCTTATGACCTTGTGATTCTTGAAAATCCCCCCACTCCCAGGTTTGAACAGGATGAATAACGACCCTAGAATAGGCTTCTTTTTCTTCGTTGTATAAAATACGGGTAATCATCGATTAATATATTTTAACTTAATAAATATCAGGGTCGTAGACTAAGTCGGAATTGGAATCCTGTTTCGTAAAACGATGTGAGGAACGAAGATCTCTGGTAACTTCACTAGAACTTTCACACTCAATAAGATTACCTGGGATATCGTGTAAAAAGCGGGAGGCTTCGTTTAGAGACGATTTGCCAAAAAAGAGGCGGCGAGAGGCATAAGTAATGTAAAGCAGTTCTTTGGCACGAGTAATCCCAACATAACAAAGACGACGTTCTTCCTCGATATCATTGTCCTCAATCATGGAACGGGAGTGAGGCAAAATCCCCTCCTCGAAACCAACCAAAAAAACAACGTCAAATTCTAAACCCTTGGAACTATGAAGAGTCATCAGGCGAACACCTTCACGATTCTCTTTTTTCTTATTTTTTTCCTGGAGTGAATATTCCTGTTGAACCAGGGCAACGTTTTCAAGAAAATCATTAATTTTAGGATAGGTGGCAGCAACAGATTTTAACTCTTTAATATTTTCAATTTTTTTCAGGTCATCTTCCTCCTGAGGATTATATTTACTCAAATAGCCGGAATTTATAACTAAAGATTCCAGGATTTGAATAGAAGATAATTTTTTTACATTTAAATTATCTAAATGCTGATCAAAAATAATTTTGCGGCGCTTGCCCAAGGCCTTTTCCACCCGGGCGGCTGAAAGAGAGTCTTTTCGATTTTGAGCCACGCGAAGCATAGCAATAATATCTTTAATTTCAGCACGATCGTAAAAACGAAGGCCACCGATTAGGACATAGGAAATAGTATTTCTTAAAAATGATTCTTCGATGGCTCGGGACTGAGCATTCATGCGATACAAAACAGCAATGTCTTTGTAGGCAAAATGAAGGGTGTCATGAAGTTCTTTAATTTTTTGAGAAACATAGTCGGCTTCGGAAATTTCAGAATCGGATTCAAAGACTTTTATTTTAGCGGGGCTTTTCTTGGTGGTAAATAATTTTAAAACCGGATGGCTATTGTTTTTGGAAATCACAGCATTGGCGGCTTCTAAAATATTTTCAGTAGAACGATAATTTTGCTCAAGATTAATAACCTTGGTGTCGGCAAAATCAACTGTAAAGGCAGACAGATTCTTATAATCAGCTCCACGCCAACCATAAATTGATTGGGAGGCATCACCGACGGCAGTGATTTGACGATATTTGGCGGCAAGTAGTTTAGTTAATAAGTATTGAATTTGATTGGTGTCCTGATATTCATCAACTAAAATATAATGGTATTTCTGCCAAAATTTTTCTAAAACTTGAGGATATTGTTGAAAGAGCTCAACGGTTTTAAACAGTAAGTCATTAAAATCCAGAGCCTGATTTTGCATCAGCTTGGATTGATATTTAACATATATTTTGGCGGCAATAGATTCCCAAAATCCATGAGCCTGGGCAGTGGCTTGTTGAGGAGTAAGATAAGAATTTTTAGCGGCCTCAATAAAATACAAAACTGAAGACGGTTTGAACTCCTTGGGAGTCAGTCCCATTTCCGAAAGAAGAGAGCGGACTAAATTTTCCTGATCATCACTATCGTAGATAACAAAATCTGAAGAAATACCTAAGTGTTGTCCATAAATACGAAGAGTGCGACAACCAAAAGAGTGGAAAGTCCCCGCAAAAAGATTGTCAGCTTTTTTATCATTTAGAAGTCGACCCATGCGCTGTTTCATTTCCCCGGCGGCTTTATTGGTAAAAGTAAGCAATAAAATTTCCCCTGGACTGGCTAATTTTTGTTGAACAAAATAGGCAGCCCGATGAGTTAAGACCCTAGTTTTACCGGAACCGGCGCCCGCCAAAATTAAAAGAGGGCTACCCTGATAAATAACCGCTTCTTTTTGAAATTCATTTAAACCGGAAAAGATATCGGACATGATTTAGATTATGTCATTAAAAAATACTTAAGGTAGTTGGTAAATTCTGGTTTGACCTGATTCAAAAACAATTTTGGCGTTTAAGAAATTAAAATTCTCAAAATTAATGTCGGGGTATTTCTCATACTCCTTGTCCCCGACAAAGATATATTTTATTTGATATTTGTCTAAAATAGATTTCACCTCATCGATATTTGAAACATCAACATTACCTTCAACAATATTGTTTGGAATATCGATTGGAATAATTAACCTCTGATATGGATAAATTAGAGATGGATTTTCTAAATTATTTAATTCAGCTATTTTTTTCCATAAAAATTCATTATTTAGTTCTTGTTTAGAAATTTTCCATAAACTATCCCCAGGACTAACAATATATTCTTCTGAAGATTGAGTATTATTTTTTATCTGAGAATTTTGGGAGAGAAAATTGTATATTTTTTCGACTTCGGCGACACGGGCAGCGGGAGCTTCGTAACCTCCACGCCAGAGCCATTCGTGAACAAGCCAGCCTTCGATGGTGGGTAAGCCGGTGGCCATAGAGATTTGATTGAAAGTGGTATAGCTGTCACCAGAAGCCTCAACAATGTGGGGTTGTCCGGAAACATTTTTATTTAACCAGTTAATGGCAGCTAAGTTATCCGGATAAGATACTTGTAAAAAGTGTAATCCCCAAAGACCACGATAACTTTTAAGACCGTAATACGACTTAATGGCAAAGTAGGAATAAGACAAATGAATTATAAAAACAAGGCAAAAAAGAAAACGATAGAGAAACTTTTGACGGAGGCGAATGAAAATGTATCCAGAAATCAGGGAATACATAATGAAAGCCTGATAAACCAATTTGAACATGGTGTTGGCTCGACGATATTCAGAAATGTAGATATCTTTTATATAAATTAATTCGGGAATAATGATTAAGAGAGTGGCGGTAATAAAAAGGGCGACGACAAAATAATCGGCGGGAGGTAGTTTTTTATGACGGAAATTTTTAATAAAAAAGTATATAAAGGGCAGAGATATTAGCCAAAAACCACCATATAAAATAAAGAGCTGGTAAAAAGGAGTGCGAGCGTCAACCAGCATTAAACCCTCGGCCATGGGTGAAAATTTTAAAGAAAAAGGAAGAGTAAAAATAATCCAAACAGCGATTGTAAAAAGACCGGAGGTGAGAGTTTTCCAAAAATTTTTGGTAAGCAATAATGAACTAAGACCAAAAAGTAAACCGTAGACAGCAAAATCCCAGGCGTTGGTCATATAAGCCAAAGAGAGAAGAAAGCCGGCAGGAAGAAAGAGGTAAGCTGATAATTTCGAGGCAGTGGTCAGGGCAACAAAAAGGAAGGCCATAAAAAAAACAACCAAGGGAATATCGTTCATGTGGCCATGAAGATCGGCTACCACGAAACTATAGAGAGGAAATTCATGAATTGTTTTGTCGGTTGTGTCCGGATCAAAACCGATAAAACGGGTAGCATCGGGGTACCAATATAGGGACGAGGCTTCGGAAAAACTCTGATCCTCAATCACAATATTTTTACCAATTTTATAGGCGGTATGAAGGTTTCCCCCGAAGGTTAAAAGGAAGGCAGAGAGAAGACCACCAAAAAAATAAAGACGAAAAAGTGGTTTTTTAAGAGATAGATAAATTAAATTTGAAGTAAGGGAAAAACCAGAAAGAAAGGTTAAGGCGCAAATGGTGGCAATAGAAAGGTTATAGGTAATGGCTGAACTAATGCCGGAAAATTTAGTTAAAAAAGCAAAAACGAAATGACCAAAATAATAATAGTTAATTGGCTGACCGGCAAACCACATGTCGGCGGGAGGGAAATATTGACTTCTTAAAATAGAATTAACAAAACCCCAATCCATAAATTTTTCCAACCCTTCAATGTCTGGAGCAAAACCGCGAACAAAGGACCAAAGAGTTAAGATAATAAAAAATAAAATTTCTTCAAAAAGAAATATCTTCCAATAACGACGAAAGATGCCAGCGAAGAATGATTTATTTTTGAATATTAAAAAGATATCTAATAAGACAAAAATGGCAATAATCGTGTAAATAGTGTTGAGGGTAAATGAAGTGAGATGAAAAATACCTAAAACTAATAACAGATAACTAAAAACAAAGAGGGAAAGGGTTTTGGCAAAAATGTAACCCCTGTCCCAGAATTTTTGAAAGAGTAAGAATATTAACGGCAAAGAAAGAGAGGAAAGAAAAAACAGACTTAACCACCAAATAAAAATATATTTAAAATCAGCCAACATAGAATTATTTTATAAAAAAGAGAGTGTTAAAAATAAGTTGCAGATAATAATTTAGGGAAGGAGAAAAATTTATCAGATGGACAGGTATCCAAATTAATAGGCCGATCAGAGCACCACCAAGAACATCAATGGGGTAATGAAAACCAACCAGAATTCGAAAAAATAAAAGGGAAAGACAAATCGCCAAAAAAAGAGGAATTGAAAAAACGGGGTATTGAAGAATAAAGAGTAAGAAGAAAGCTGCTTTAATCGTGTGACCGGAAGGGAAGGCTCCGGAACGGTACCATTTATCAACTAAACCCGTTGGAGTAAGGTCATGTCGTACAAACATGGGCCGACGCCAGAACACCTTCTTCTTAATAAGTCTCTCCACCGTTTCAGCGATGATAGTAGCAAAAAATAATTGCCAAAATATGGAAAAATTAGTTCTAATCAATAAAAAGGAAAGATAAAAGAAAAATACCCAAATGGCGTAATTTAAAATTATTAATGATAGTCGACCTAATTTTGTAGAAGAGAGAAGGCGGAGATAATCAACGGAAGGTTGCCAAAAAAATAATGATTTTCTATTCATGAGAAAAGGGAGAGGTTTTCTTTCACCCAAAGATATAAATTTTCTAAACCATTTTCAACATCAATTTTAGGTTCCCAATTAAAATATTTTTTAGCCTTACTTATGTCACTAATATAAATTTTTTGGTCACCCGGTCGGGCCGGAAGAAAAGGAGGAGAAAGATTTTTGCCAAAGAGTTTTTCCAGTAATTTTTTGAAATCAAAATAGATTGAAATTGAATTATCCGGCCCACCACCAAGGTTAAAAACCTGACCTCGAGTTTTTTCAATATTATCAGCGGCCATTTGATAAGCACGAATTAAATCGTCAACGTAAAGGAGGTCGCGAACCTGCTTACCATCACCGTAAATGGTGATAGGCTTCTGAGTCATTAAAGCGATGATAAACCAGGCTACCCAACCCTGATCCTCGACCCCAAATTGACGGGGGCCGTAAATACATGACTGGCGAAAGACAATGGTGTTTAAATCATAAATACGGCCATAATCACGAACATATTGGTCGCCAGAACCCTTGCTACAACCGTAGGGCGAATGAAAATCCAGAGGCTGAAGTTCGCTGACCCCATCAATATTTTTAAGTTTATATCTGCTTTCTGTTTCTTCAATTTCTAAATTATCTAAATTTCCATAAACCTTATTGGTCGAAGCAAAAATTAGAACGGCTTTGGGGTTATAAAGTCGGAGAGCTTCTAAAACATTAAGAGTACCAAGAGCGTTTATTTCAAAATCGTGGCGGGGATTCAAAACGGAACTGGTAACGGCAACCTGGGCCGCCAAATGATAGATGCGGTCGGCTGACTTGACAGCGTTATTGAGAATTTCCTGGTCGGTGACGATATCGGCTTTTATAAATTCCAGATTGGGATACTGAGTCTGAAGCCAGTCTAAGTTTTTTTTACTACCTTCACGGGATAAATTGTCCAAAATGGTGACCGAATCACCCGACTTTAACAAAGTATTAGCCAAGTTAGAGCCGATAAAACCAGCCCCACCTATGACAAGATGTTTCATAATGAGATAATTGTATCAACTTTATGAAGAGAATCTTAATCGGAGTAACCTACTATCGTCCAAACATTTCTGGGGTGAGTGAATACGCCAAAATATTGGCAGAGGAGTTTAGTAAAAATAATAATATTGAGATAATCACGGCCAGATTTAAGAAAGAATTACTTAAAAAAGAAAAAATTGGCGAAATAAAAATTGAACGGGTTGATGGTTGGCAAATCAATAAGGGCTTTTTTATGTGGCGATACCCGATACTTAGTTTTAAGGCAGTGAAAAGAAATGAGATTATCAATTGTCACCTACCTTCAATGGAAGCATTTTGGTTAGCTCTGTGGTCGAGGTTTCTTGGGAAAAAGCTAATAATTACACATCATTGTGAGTTTGCATTTGGCGGAACTTTATCTAATAAGTTAATAGCCATCTTCTCTTTTCCCAGTCATTTTTTGACCTACTTTTGGGCTGATAAAATAGTAGCCTACACTGAAGATTATGCTAAAAACTCGTTGTTTTTAAAAATGTTTTTGAAAAAAGTTATATATATTTTGCCACCGATAAAAATAGAAAAAGAAACGAGAAAGAAGAAACTTGAGTTAAAAAATCATGAGAAAGTTGTGGGATTTGTGGGGAGAATTGCTTGGGAGAAAGGATTAACTTATTTAATTCAGGCGATGAAAAACGTAAATGCAAAATTAATATTGGCCGGACCATACAAAAATGTTGTTGGTGATAAAAAAATAATTTAGGTAAAAAAATAGAGCTAGTGGGGGCAATTGAACACGATAATTTAAGTACTTTTTATAAAAATATTGATTGTTTGGTATTACCAAGTATTAATAATTTAGAGACTTTTGGGATAGTGCAAGCTGAAGCGATGAAATGCGGGGTTCCTGTGGTGGCCTCAAACTTACCGGGGGTTAGGGTGCCAGTGCAAATGACCGGAATGGGTGAAATTTGTGAAATCAAAAACGTTGATGACCTGGCAAAAAAAATTAATATAGTTTTAAAAAACGGAAAAAAGTATTATCAAAAAAGCTTTTTGATTATAAAAAAACGATTGAGGAATACAGAGTGTTATTTCTTTTGAAAAATTAGTACTTGGGGGTGGTCGTAAACCGTAAAAGCCTCTTCAGAGGTATCGTCACGTATGTAAACTCCAGGATAAAGACAGTCCGTATCTTTTTCAAACCAGGTGTTTCTTACTCCCGGATAATTACTTAGACCAAGATAGAAACAAGATTTTAGAAAGGAGAGAGAAAAACCAGGATACGAATTAAAAGTTTTTATTTTAATAAAATTTAGATCCCCGGTAAAAAGATTTTTATAAAATTCTGAAGTAAGTGGATATTTATCAGGAAGCCTGGGGATTGATGCCCACAGACGATTGCTAGACATTATTAAATAATCAACTCGGCTTAAAGATTGATTGATTATTTCCCATTTTTCTAAAGTGTCCGGATCAAAAAGGGAAAGAGGAACATTTTGATAATTAGAATAACCTAAAGGCAAGGCATCGTCCCAATATTCACTACTTAAAACTTTATTTTGGGGAATATTTTTCTTAATCCATTCTGAGGCTTGAACGCGGGAATTAGGTCGGGAATAAATCGACAGAAAGGCAATTGCATATAATGAATTAATAATTAAAAGATAAATAATTAGCGATTTTTTAATTTTGAAACGAGAAAGTAGGGTAACAAAAATTAAGGAAATAAAGGGATAAATAGGGAGAAAATAACGCATGGTATGTACGGCTTGGAGTGATTGATAGGTAAATAATAAAACAACCCAGGCAGAAATAATAAAAATTAAATTAAATTTAAATCTAAATTTAGTAAGAAAACGAAATAACAAAAATATTAATGGAAAAGAAACAGCTAAACCTAAACCCCAAACGCCGGTGTTTTTGAGAGAATTTAACAGAGGAAGGCGATTAATCCATTGGACTCCAGGAGGAAAGAAAATGTCTGGTTTAGAGTATGAGGCTAAAGTTTTTAAGTTGTTAATAAACAAAGGGTTGGGGGTAAAAATATCAGTAAAAGCGTAGGGTTGAAAAAACCTAAATGCTAAAAAGGAGATTAAAAAATAGACAATAGATATTAGATTTTTATTTTTAAATAAAAATAAAAAGATTATGGGGATAAAGTAAATAGCGGAAATTTTACACGAAAGAGCTAATCCAAAAGCCAAAAAGGCCAGAGCAAAAAAATTATATGAAAATAGGGTAAATGTTAATAAAATAAAAAAATTAAGAAAAGTATCGACGGCAAAAAAATGAGAAAGCTGGAGAGGGATAACTAAAAATGCGTAGAGCAGTGAAGGTAAATATCTATAAAAAGATTTTAAAAATTTTCTAGCAATAAAGTAAAGGAGAACAACATTTCCGGAATCAAATAAGGCCGAAAGCACCCGACCAAGCAAGGTAATTTGATTATAGTTGTCAAGATGTAGAAATACTGCCAATGTTTTAACCAGAAACAAGGGAAAGGTGCCGTAAACAAAGAATTGGTATTGGGGATAATTGTATGGGTTGAGAGGGGAGGTAAGAGTGTTTAAATATTCAGAGAGAGAAGAGGGTAGTTTTATGTCAGCAGTCACCATAGTTAAAAATCTCTCATCTGGGTGAAGATGGTTATTTGAGTCCCAGTTTAGACCATAAATACGTAATAAAAACGCAAGGATAAATACAAGAAAAATAACAATTTTTGGTATATTTTTTTTAGAGAAGATTTTCATATTGGTCTAAAGTTAAGTTGTTATTTTTCTGATAGATTCTAATTATGGGTCTGTCAAATACTGACCAAGTTTCTTCGGCATTTTCCGGGTTGAGAAAAAAATCAGAAAGAGGTGAAATTCTTTTGATTTCCCGAAAGCCCAAGCTACCATTAAAGAGATGCTGGTAATAATTTAATTCATAATTTTTAAAAACCCGGCGAGAAGGAATCAAAATATAATCAGAGGAAGAAAGACTTTTTGCCAAGGAGGCGGAATCGTAATTGTAAAAATCATAATTATTAATGTTCAAGCCATTTGGTAATACTGGCAGATTGACAACATTTCCTGATTCGGAAAGAACTGTAGATTCCTGAGGTAAATTGGAAACTAAATATTTTGAAGCCACAAGGCGAGTATCAGGAAATAAATAGTGAGCAAAAAATATAATTCCGGGAATTAGAGCAAGGGGAAGAAGTTTGGGAAAACGTTTTAAAAAGATGCTGGCAAAAAACGGTAAAACAAAAAATAAGGGGGACATAAAACGAGTCCACTTAACGTAAAGTTGCCCAAAATATAAGAAATAGATTAGGGAAGAAAGAAAAATAATTATTGAGTATTTTTTATTTTTTATCACCAAATAAGGTATGGATAAAAGAGCAAAAAGAAAAATAGGCCAACCATTAACGTAGGGAAAAATTTTAGTGATTTGAAAAATATAAGGTAAAGAATTTTGAAATTGCGTAGTATAAAAAACCGGTAAAAGACCAGTGGCAACTTGGGTTTCATATCTCATGGTGGAGATAAAATCGGGAAGGGCAAGAATGCTATAAGGCGACAGAGCAATGCTTAAAAATAGTGACAATAAAAAGTAAGGGATAAGATACCAGGAGCGAATATGAATGGCGGCAAAAACAATCGGAAGGGCAAAGATGGCACCGGAAATTTTAGTAGCTGTGGCCACAGCAGTACTAATCGCGGCAAAAATAAAAAATATAAAGTGGGGTTTTTTTAAAATTAACTTGGCCAAAAATAAATTAATGGAGAAGGTCAAAATAAGTAAGCTCTCGGTGGTACCAAAATGGGCCAACTGAATCAGGCCTGGTGTAAAGATAAGAAGAAGAACAAAGGAAAGACTGGGATAAATTTTATAGAAAAAATAAAGAGACAAAAGGGAAAATAAAGCCGAATAAAAACGAAGAACAAAAATGGAGTTTACAAAGTTGTTGGGTAAATTAAAAACTTCTAATGAAAAATAACCAAGATAGAGTGGAAATTGACCATAGGCAAAAAAATGCGGATTTAGGCTCTGGGGACTAAGTTTGGAAAGAGCCACAGCCATATTGTTTTCATCGGGATGAAAGAAAAAATTGTTTCCCCAGTTGAGACCAAGGAATCTGGTTATTAAAGCTAATAAAATAAGGATAAGAACTTTGTGCTTAAAGGACATACATGATAGTAAGCATCATCAGTCCCCAAACTAAAACCGCACTAAGTAGGGGTATGTCAGTGGCAATTATCCTCTCCGGACGTTCCCCTTCCTGCATTTCAAAGATAATTTGACCATAACGCATGATGCCAAAAACAACCGGTAATAAAGTTACCATCCACCACTTTCGATCTAGGGCGGAAGGATAATTAGTTAACAAGAATTCATGAATAATACCTTCAAATCTGACTGTCTCAGTAAAAAATGTAAACATGGCATAGCTAATTAAAGTACAAACAGCAAAAATGGTGGTGTAAAAATTGAGTAAACTTTTGTTGTAACCCTCGAGGGCTTTGCGGGTTGTTTTACCGGTACTGTAAAACTCACTTCGACGTTTACCACTGGCAATAAAAAGAGCTAGGAAAATAACCGCGAGCATAATCCAAACAGGTAAATGATAGCCGGTAGCAACTTCACCAGCATAAGTCCGGATAATAAAGAAAAAAGCAATTCCCATAATGTCCAAGAGTGCTTTCTTTTTTATAAAAAAGGAATAGGAATATTGCATTAAAATAAAAATAAGGGCAACGATAAAAAAGGTTGGGTTAATAAATAGAGCGATAAAGAGTCCCAGTAGGGCCGATGCTATTGATAGGAAAATAGCATCTCTTTTGCTTATTGCGCCCCTAGCTAAAGGACGAAACTTTTTAACAGGATGGAGACGATCTTTGTCTAAATCAAGTAAGTCGTTAATCAGATACGAGGATGATGACAAAAGACAAAAACAAATAAATGCCAATATGCTGGCAGAAAATACTTGAGGATTTAAAAGTTGACCGGTTAAAATTGCAGCGGCAAAAAGACTTAAATTTTTTATCCACTGATTGGGTCGAAGTGCCTGAATAAGTGCTAACACACTACAATAATATCAAAAATCCCAGCAAGGTGATGATTCCACCGAAAATGGTTAGCATTTGGGAAGGAAATTCGATACCGGATTCTGGAAGAATGATTCTGGTGGGGCTTGGGCCACTGGCAATGACATCGGTAGGAACCGGGGTGTTGGTTGGCGGGACCGGAGTTGAGGTGGGACTGGGAGTAGAGGTAGGGCCGGGGGTGGAGGTGGGACCAGGGGTGGGAGTTGGGGTATTTGTTGGTGTTGGGGTTGAGGTGGGAATTGGAGTGGAGGTTGGTCGCGGGGTTGGGGTATTGGTTGGCCGCGGGGTTGAGGTGGGGCGAGGAGTTGAGGTAGGTCCGGGTGTAGGAGTTGAGGTGGGGCGAGGAGTTGAGGTAGGAGTTCGAATAATTTCTGGGGCGTCAGTGGGGGCTTTGCATATTTTTAGATAAGAAACAAAACAGTTCTGATAGTCAATTTGTTGGACACCACACAGAGATTCGTCGACACAGACACTAGTAACATTTCTGTAAGTTGTCACGTTACTTGAACAACCTGCCGCCGGGATAGAAACAAGGCCAGGACATTTATAGTGATTGACAACATCCATAGTGCCAGACCTGGTGGTAAGACATTTTGCAGTGGCGCTTACTTGATCACAAGGGTCGTCAGTGAAAGACCCATAATTGGAAATTTCTCCACATTTATCAAGACATTCATAGCGACAACCGCGTGCATTGGGGTCGGCACAAAAAGTCAGGCCACAGGAACAATTGCAGGTAGCCCAACAACCAGTTTCAGCACGATTCCGATTATCCTGAATATTTTTTACTAAATATAGGCCACCTATTAGAGATAGTAAGAGAAATAAGATACTTAATATTCCGTATTTTTTCATCGTCGATAATAATATAAGGATACACTAAATAGAAGGGAAGATAAAATTATTAAGAAATAGGTGGGAAAAGTGGCGCCGCTTTGATAAAGAGCCGAAGTAGTTGAGGGTTTAGCCGTTCTGATTGTAGGAATAGTCGTGGGGATCTTTGTGGGAAGAGTGGGGGTGGTTGGAACAATTTTTTGAGTAGGAACAAGGGTGGCCGAAGGGGTAGAGGTAAAAGCTAAATTTTGGTCTAATGAAACAGAAAAATTCCTAGTGATAGTTTGACCTTGATTACTCAGAACTAATTTATGTGAACCAAGTGATAAGTTTTGTGAGGGAGACCAGTGCCAGACATTGTCGTTTCCGACAGTAACCACACCAGGTAGACCGTCAAGGCTGATTTGAAAAGTAGTGTTTGCAGGACCTCGACCAAAAATGTCGGGTTTCGGAGTAGAAATCGTTTCTAATTCTTTTCGGCGGTGCCGGAACCAAGGAGAGTGTCTTTATTTAAAGAAACAGTGGAGCTCGTTGAAAAATAATTTTGACCGACAATAATATCCGGTACGGGATCGTTATTGTCAGAACTATTAGTTATTTGGGTTAACTGACCGTCGGGGGAATAGACAATTAAATCTTCATCAACAGGAGAAGCAGGAGAAAACCAATCGGTCTTCCCCTCGTTAAAACTGGTGGCAAAAGAAATATTCCAATTACCATCCCTATTTGAAAAGGCTGATAAGGCCTGGGATCCGGGAATAGTTAAATAGATGATAGCCCCAGAAACAGGACCACCACTATTGTTTAGGATTTTTCCCCAAGCTAAGTTTGAGGCGGGAATGGGAGAGTCCGGTTTTACGGTGGTAGTAAGACTGTACTCAGGCCGAGAGTAGGTTATACCGGAGGAAATTAGGTGGAATTGGTAAGAAGTGGAAGGTGAAAGATTGGCAATTTTAAAATAGTGAGTATTTGAGACAGTTGAGGAATCCTGATATATCTTATTGTTGATAACCAGGGTGGTAACACAAGAGGTGGAGGTGGTAAATGAAAAATCAAATGAACCATAGGTTAAATTTGTTATTTGAGGATTTATTGGTTCACAAACATTACTGGCTTTTGAAAGAAAGGTGGTGGTTTTAGTTGAGAGATAAACACCAGCAAATAAAATTACGGTAAGCAATATAACACCTAAAATAGTGGGGAAACGTTTATCTTTCATTGAATGATTTCTTGTCTTTTTTCGATTTCATCCAAAACATCTATTTCTAGATCCGGTGAAACGGAACGAATAAGCGGACTACTTTGGACTTCGGCAGTAGCACGAATTAGGTTGTTGTAACTTTGTTGAACAACGAAGAAAAAAATGGCCAAAAAGGTACAAACGCTCAAAAAAACAAAAAACTGAGGTAATTTATTTTTCCGCATCGTTTTGCCAATAATAAATTTTTAAGGGTAAATTTATATTAATTCGTTGATCCTGAATATTTTTACTTAAAGAAAAAGTAAAGTTATCAATAGCCATGAGTCGGCGACTTTGAAGAAGCTCGGAAACAAGGGAAATGGCCGGTAAGTAGGAAGAGGTGGTACTAATGTTGGTGGAAAAAGAATTAGAATCCTCCATTAAGAAATCAATTTTGTTGAAAAATATCTGATGATTTTGCGATGAAGATAATATTTGAGAAGTTGCCTGGGAAAAACGGGGATTGGTGGGTAGACTGGATTCAACCAAATAATATCTCTCCTGGACCTGTGAAAAAAGATCCTGGGCAATAATGACGTCGTTGATTTTTGTTTTTAGTTCCTTGCTTAATATTTCTTTTGATTTAATATCGCCTAAAAGAGAAGAAATGGTTAAAAAGGTTGGTTTTATAGCAAAAAATATAAAAAAAGAAATAAGAAAAAAAGTGGCTCCAATTTCGACCAATTTAGTAACCTTCTGGTTTTCTTTTTGCTTCTGAAGATAAACAAAGAGGGGGTTTATTTGGGAAGAAATTTTTGATGTATTAAGATTAAATATCATACTTTTTTGAAAGCCAGGGCAAGGCTTAAATAATATTTACTGTCTTTGGTTTTTTTCTCGATTTTTTGAACCTGAACACTATCAATATCGGGATTGAGCTTGAGATTGGTAATAAAGTTGACAATAGCGTCTTCCTGAAAGGAATAGAGTTCAACCGTGGCAGAGATTTGTGACGTCTTTTCGTCACTCTTTATATTGAAATTTTGAAAATAGATACCAGAGGGTAAACTTTGAATTAATGAGTTTAGATTATAAACATAGTTGGGTTCAGAGGCATAGAATTTTTTAATATGACGGAGACGGGATTGAAGAGAAGTGTAGTCATCTTCAAATTCTTTGGTACTGGCAAGAATTGCCTTTTGTTGACGAAGAATTTCTGACAAATCAGAATTTTTTCTGTCCAGCCAAAAACGGGATAAAAAAGCCAATATAACTATTAGTTCAGTGAAAATGATAACAACCCGACCGACGCTGGTAATCCACCTAAGAAAACGACCCAGAAAACTGTTGTTGTTTTCCTCGCTAGGTAATAAAGAGATCTCCTTTTTTGAAGGCATACTATTAACAGTATAAACAAAAGATTCAGGAAAGGAAACGAAAAATGCGACGGAAATGGGATTTGATATAGAAAAATTCAGGTGAATGAAAAAGCCAGGTAAAGACCAGGAAAGAAAAGGCTCCGGAAAGCACTGAGGCCCCAAAAACCAAAACAACGTTGATTGTTTTACTGGTGTCAAGGATAAACAAGTCTAAACAACGGATGGTTAGCCAAGAAACTAAACCACAAAGAATGGAACTAATTAGGATTCGATTAAAACTAAATAACATTTCTTTCCAACCTTGACCGTCAACTCTTAAAACAAAGAGCCAAAATAGTCCAATACACTGGACTAAGTTACCGATAGAAGCACTGATGGCCAAACCAACAATTCCCAAAGTAGTGAAATGAATAAAAAAATAACTGGTAATGACGTTGAAAAAAAGTGAAAGAGCGGAAATTTTAAGAGGAGTTTTAGTGTCGTGAAGAGCGTAAAAGGACCGGATGAGGATTTGAATTGCCGCCTGGCAGACAATGGCTGGGGTCAAAAAAGCTAAGGTTCTGGCTGTTAACAAGGTGGCAGACCAGGGAAATTGCCTGGTACCAAAGGCCAAACGAACAATCGGAAGACGGTTAACCAGGATTAAGACGCCTATAGGAAAGGCAATATAAATGCTTTGAAGAATGGTTTTTCGAACGGTATTTCGAAAAAGATCTAATTGGTTTTTAGCAATATTTTTTGAAAGTACCGGAAGGGATGCCTGGCCAACAGTGGTACCAAAAATCCGACTGGGGAGATACATTAATTGGAGTGCCAAGTTAAGAAGTGAGATTGAACCGGCAGATAAGGTTGAAGCAAAGAACAAAGTCACAGTATTTTCAATTTCTGCTAAACCCAGGGATAGAGTTCTGGGAATCATCAGACGAACGATTTCCCGGACTCCCGGAATTTTAAAGCTGGCAACACGCGAATAATTAAAACCAATGTGTCTGATTGAAGGAATCTGAATCGCCATGTGGAAGAAGGCACCAACGACGACAGCATAGACGACACCATAAATACCAAAAGCGGGAGCTAGGGTGTAAATGCCCAGTATTATAAAAAGGTTGTAAACAATAGGAGAAAGAGCTGGAATGATAAAGATTTGTTTGACCTGAAGAACGGCTGTTAAAAAATTGCTAATGAGAAAAAATATTTGAGCAATTAACAAAATCCGAGTTAAGGATGCCATGAGGTCAATTTGGTAAGGAGAAAAGCCCTTAGCAATAAGCTGGGACAGAGGATGGGCAAAAATTAAGGCAATTAAGGAAATACCAAGAAAGATGAGAAGGAGTAGGTTGATGACCGAAGAGGCCATAAGCTGGGCTTGTTTCTTGTTCTTGTGAAGATAGCTACTAAAAACGGGAATAAAGGAGGCCGATAAAGCACCGGTAACCAATAATTTAAAAATCAAATCAGGAATACGGAAAGCGGCATTGTAAGCATCAAGATCCAAAACACAGCATTTAAAAAAGGCTGAATAGAGAAAGCGGGTACGTAAAAAACCCAGAAGAGCTGAGGCCAAAAAAGTGACCGCCAAAACAACCGTGGCAGAAAAAATACTTTTTTGACGGTGATGAGCGAAAGAGCGAAATTTATCTAAGAGGGACATTTACTTATTGTAAATTATTGTAAATAGAATGGCGATAGGATAGAATACGACTTATGCCAATTGGAAGATCATCTAAAAAATCACTTCGTAAGTCAATTAAAAACAAAAAAATTAATACTTCTTTTAAGAATAAACTTAAAGAGGTAATTAAGAAATTCTTGTTAAAACCTGAAAAGAAAGGTTTTTCAGAAGTACAAGCAATTTTGGACAAGGCGGAGAAAAAACACTTATATCAGAAGAATAAAGTGGCCAGACTTAAAGCCAGATATGCAAAAAGAGTCGGAAAAGTTGTTGAAAAAGTAGTCGTCAAAAAAACTGTCAAAAAAGCTAAGAAAAAATTGATCAAGAAAAAAGCTATCAAGAAAATGTAAAAGCCACTGAGTTTGGATTAATCCAAATAATGTGGCAAAATAAAGAGTATCCAAAAGATACTCTTTTTTGTTTTAAAAAAATGAATTCTAAAAAGTTTTTTATCACCACACCGATTTATTATATTAACGATGTACCCCATATTGGTCACACCTGTACTACGGTGGCGGCGGATATTGTTGCCCGACTACACCGTCAATTAGGAGAAGAAGTGTTCTTTTTGACCGGAACTGATGAGCATGGACAAAAAGTGGCTGAGGCTGCGGAAAAAGAAAATTTAAGTCCAGGGGAATATTGTGACAAAATAGCCCCCCGTTTTGAGGAGGCATGGAAAAACTTAAACATCAGCAACGATTTTTTTATACGAACCACAGACCCAAAGCACGAAAAGGTGGTAGGAGAGGTATTACAAAAAATTTATGATAAGGGAGATGTGCACAAAGCCAAATATGAAGGGTGGTATTGTGTTGGTTGTGAAAAATTCGTTACCGAATCGGAATTGGTTGACAAACATTGTCCGCTACATCCACCGGAAAAAACTGTTTGGAAAAGTGAAGAAAATTGGTTTTTTAAATTATCAAAATATGTTCCCAAGATTATCGAACTAATAGAGAACCCTGAAACCAATTTCATTTTCCCGGAAGGAAAGAGGGGAGAGGTGTTAGCAAAATTAAAAGCTGGAGTGAATGATATTTCCCTATCCCGGGAAAATGTGGCTTGGGGAATTCCCCTGCCTTGGGATAAAACTCAAACGGCTTACGTGTGGTTTGATGCTTTGATTAATTACTACAGCGCCACCCAGTTTGTGGAGGGTAAAAAAGAATTTTGGCCAGCAGATTTACATTTATTGGGTAAAGAAATTTTGTGGTTCCATACAGTAATCTGGCAGGCAATGCTTTTATCGGCAGAAATCGATTTACCTAAAAAAACATTTACCCACAGTTTTTACATGATAGACGGGCAGAAAATGTCAAAGTCACTGGGTAATGTAATCTCACCACAACAACTAGTCGACTTGTTTGGCATTGACGGCACCAGATATTTGATTGCCAGATCTTTTCCGACTGATAATGACTCTGATGTGGGAATTGAAAGGTTCAAGGAACGATACAACGCAGATTTAGCCAATAATTTGGGAAATTTGGTGAGTAGAGTTGCAAAGTTAGCTGAAGGAGAGAGTTTTGAAAATCTTGACAGTGGAATAGAAAAAGATCCTGACTATGAAATATTTATAAAATTAATTAATGAATTGAAGTTTAATGAGGCTATAGAAATAATTTTCAGGGATAGTTTAAATGCTGCAAATTTAGATTTAAATAAAAAAACACCCTGGAAATTAGATAAAGAGGACCCGGAAAGAAAAAAAATATTAAAAGAAATTATTCAATACTTGTTGGTGGCAATAAAATTTTTAAAGCCAATAATGCCTGATACTTGTGAAAAAATTGAAGAAGTTTTTAAGGGTGAAATAAAACCTTTAGAGACCGGTTTGTTTCCTAGAATAAAATGATAGACACCCATGCTCATATTGATTCAACATTGTGCGACATTATTGGGGGAGGACCCTTAGACGCGGTTATTTTGTCGGGGGCGAGCATAGAGTCGTCAAAAAATAATTTATTATTAGCCGATAAATACCCTTTTCTCTGTCCGGCGGTGGGAATACACCCCCAAGAGATTGGTGATGACATAAATTTATTGGAAGAACTGGTTAAAAATCCAAGGGTAATCGCAATAGGAGAGTGCGGATTGGAGTATTTGGGCGAAGTCGACACTAAAAAACAAGAAGAATATTTTAGAAAACAGATTGAGCTGTCAAAAAAATACAATAAACCACTAATTGTTCACTCCAGAAAGGCGGTGGATGAAACAATTCAGATTTTGAGTGAGTATAAAGAGCTAAGAGGGGTGATCCACTGCTACAGTGGCGGTAAAAAAAGAGTAAATAAGGTGCTCGCTTTACCAGGTGAATGGTATTTTGGATTTGACGGTAATTTAACTTATGAAGTAGGGCTGGAAGAAGTATTAAAAGCAATCCCAAGAGATAGAGTTTTGGCGGAGACTGACTCCCCTCTTTTGACACCGGAACCATTTAGGGGGCAAGTCAATAAACCAGAATATGTAAAATACGTTTATCAAAAAATTGCTGATATTTGGGGAGAAAGCTTTGAAAAAACTGAAGAAATTTTGGATGCTAACGCAAAGAAATTGTTTGGGATTTAAGCTTATTTCCGATAGTCGTTAAGGATATTTTCCAGTTCTTTAATAGAGGGGTATTTGTCGATTAGAACAACTTCTCCGTCAATTAAAAGAATAGTATTTCCCTGAAGACCCATGGCATAGACCCGGGTCATATCTTTGATATATTCAGGATCATAGTCGACCTGGAGACGCTGACAAAGAGCCTGAAGGTCGGTAAATAACTGTTTTCCGGGAAGTAAACCACGATCATAGAGTTGAATTCTCATGAGTAATTATAACTCAGCACGGGAATCGATGTCCAAAATATTAGGATTAGCATAATCCCCTCTTTTAGCCTGGTAAAAACCAGCTAAAGCAATCATGGCGGCATTGTCAGTATTGAGTTCTTTTTTGAATGGCAAATAAAGAGGTAATTTATAGGTTTTGGCAAGGTGACGCATTTTCGTCCTCAGGGTTAGATTGGCGGCAACACCGCCAGAAAGCATGAGACAAGCCGGATGATATTTTTCAACAGCTAAGGAAAATTTTCTAATTAAAGTGGCAAAAACTGCTGACTGGAAAGAAGCGGCTAAATCGGCTAAATGTTTATTTATTTTGACTTTAGGCCAATCTTTTATTTGATAATAGAAGGCGGTTTTTAAACCGGAGAAAGAGTAATCAAGAATTTTTTTATCAGCAATCGGAGTGGGCAATTTAAGAAAGGTACTATCCCCTTTAAGCGAAAGCCTTTCAATAACCGGACCACCGGGATAACCCAAACCCAATAATTTGGCGGATTTGTCTAAAGCCTCACCAGCGGCGTCATCTAAAGTTTCACCAATAACTTCATAATCCCCTATTTTTTTTATCAAAACAATTTTGGTGTGACCACCGGAAACAGTTAAGGTTAAAGAGGGAAAAACAAAGGGGCGAAGAGGTTTTCCTTGAGAATTAGTTAAAAAATTAGCCATCAAGTGACCTTCAATATGATTGACGGCGACAATTTTTTTGTGGTATTTGACAGCCAAAGAGACGGCGGCTTTGACCCCAACTCCCAGGGCAATGGCTAAACCGGGGCCTTTGGTAACGGCAATTAAATCAATATCTTTTATGGTTAATTTAGCCCTTTTTAAGGCCGTTTCTATAACCGGATTAATTCTTTCCTGATGAGCTCGTTTGGCAATATCGGGAACTACTCCACCCCAAGCTTTATGTAAATCGATTTGGGAAGAAATGACATTACTTAAAATTTGACTGTCTTTTAAAACGGCAGCGCAGGTATCGTCACAGCTAGTTTCAATGCCAAGAATGAACATATAGAGGTGTATTATAAATTAAATGACACAAAGGACCAACTTAACTACCAAACATAATCCAATAAAATATGTTTTAGGCAGTATATTGCTATTAACAATATCTGGATTGGGAATAGTTTGGATGGGACAGGACAAAAATGAAAGCGTAATTGAGGAAACAATAGTTTCCAAAACACCGACAGTAATTATTGAAAAGGAGGAATTGGTGACAACGGCGACAACAGTAGCAACAATTGTTCCAACAATTAAGTTGATAGAAAGTTATGAAAATCCTGATGATGGTTTTGCAGTTAAATATGAAAATAAAAGAAAGTTGCTAATAGAAAATGAAGAGAGCGGAAAAAGATTTGTTTTTTCTAATTCTTTAGGAAATATTACTGTTCACGTCGGAAAAAAATGGTCATGGCTTACTTCGGAAAGGATTTATACTGATAATTTGTTGATCGACGGAGAAAAAAGTTATGTTTATGAAATTTCAAATCAAAAGATTGTTGATGTGGAAAAAAATGACAATAAATACACGATTCAATGTGTCCATAATGGCAGAACAGAACTAAAAATTGAGTGTGAAAAATTTCTGGAAAACTTTCAATTTATTTAGGAAAAGGAAATCTGGCGGGTAGAGGGGTCAAGATAAGTAAAATTAACGGCAATAAGATGAGAATTTTTTTTGATCTTTTGAAATAAATTCTTTCCCATGTTTTCGGGCCACTCTATGCAGGAAATGGTACCGGGTAAAAAATGTTTCAGAAAAGAAATTTCTTCAAAGTCTGATTCCCTATCGAGACGATATAGGTCAAAATGATAAAAAGTTTTGTAAACAGAACTTGAGAGAGGATATTGGTTGTAAATTACAAAAGTTGGAGAGAGAATTTTTTGAGTGATACCAAGTTTTTTGCCGACACTTCGAGAAAATACTGTCTTACCGCAACCAAGATCGCCGGAAAGAGAAAAGATAAGTGGCTTATTTTGACCAAGTCTCTTGGCTTTATCAAGGAGAAATTGGGCTATTTTACCGGTTTCAGATTCTGACTTTGAGATAAGGGTTTCTGAAGATGAGGTAATCAAATCTCCACGACGAAGAATTTTTATTTCGCCACCGACAGCATCAATTACGGTGGAGGGTTTGTTTCTGGGTAATTTGCCAGCGTCAACGATCAAGGAAATGAGATTTTTTTTCTTAAGAGATAAGGGGTGAAGAAAAGTGGCCACTGAGTAGTTTGGAGTACGCCCGGAAAGGTTGGCTGAAGTGGCAGTGATTGGTTTACCCAATAGTTTGATCAGATCATGAATATATTTTGAATCAGGAATGCGAATGCCAAGGGTGCCATTTTCAGCCTCAATACCTGTAGCAAGACGGTGAAGACCCGGGGAAACAATAGTAAAGGGGCCAGGAAAAAGGTTTTGATATAGATTTTTTGTATCAGCTGACAACTGAACATAATCTTTGGCCATATCGACATCAGAAACAGCAACGGAGATTGCCTTGCCAACCCAACGATCCTTAAAGGACAAGAGAGTGTCGACCGCTTTTTGATTGGTCGGATCAACGGCTAAAATATAGACCGTATCTGAAGGGAAGATGACCAAAGAACCCGCTGAAATTAAATCTGCGGCTTGACGAAGAACTTGATTATAATTTTGGGAAATATCCAGAATAAACATCGGGGTATTTTATCATTTTTTACAGAATCAGCATGCTAAAATGAGAAGATTATGAAAGAGAGTGTATTGATAAGTCTTTTGATTTGGATAATTGCGATTAACCTGGGAAAGATATGGCCAATATCAAAGGGAGAAATATATTATAGAAATCTACAGAAGTGGTACCTGCTGGTCAATAAGGGTGAGTGGGAAAGGGCTAAAAGAATTGAAAAAAAACTGGAAATAACAGATATAGAAAATTATAATAAAAAAAATAAGAGTGAGGAACTGGAAAAAAGACTGTTGACACTAGAGACAAAAAAGATGAAAAATGCTGACGATTGGATGGAAACAGCAGTTTTATTTTACAGACTTGGCAAAAGAGAAGATGCTTTTGAAGCGATAAAAAATGCCTATATGTTGGATCCGATACGAGAAGATATAAGTAAAATTTATTTTACTTATCAGTCTTCTCTTCTTCACCCTCAGCAGCTTCCTTAGCGGCTTTTTCTTCCTCAGTCTTTTGAGCAGTGGCGGGAACATCTTCTGGACTAATTTCTTCTTCGACAACAACCGGCTCTTCTTCGACTCGCTGCGCTTCGATAATTACCACAACTTGCTCTGGATCAGTTTTAATTTCAATTATATTTCTGTCAACATTAAGTTCGGCCACAGTAATTTTATTATCAACCTCGGCAAGCAAGGAAACATCAACCTCGATTTTTTCAGGAAGATCGGAAGGAAGAGCTTCGACTTCGATTTCATTTTGGATAAACATAAGAGTGTTTCCATTTTTAACAGCAGGAGCTTCACCAATGAGCTCAATTGGAACCATGGTGGAAATTTTTTCTTTAAGGTTAACCTTGTAGCAATCGATATGGATTAGATCACTGGAAACTGGATGAAATTGAGGGTTTTTGAAAATAATTGGATAATTATTTTCACCAATAACAATCTCAACCAATAATGACTCTCCGGCTTGGTCAAAAATTTTATTAAGTTCCGGGGTTGATAGTTCGATGGAAATTGGTTCAAATTTATGACCGTAGATGGTAGCGGGAGTTAAACCGGCCAAACGGAGGTTTTTTACTTTACGTCCAGTGACGGTTCTAAGCGCGGCAGAAATTTTGGGGTTTTCTTTTTTCATAAAAAATATTAGGTAAAGCGCCTTTGTTAACCGACTTCGCTTTAAGCTAATAAGACTAAGGTCGATTATAGCATACTACTTAACTATCTTTATCCCAAGCTTTTGGAAAATTATTTTTTTCTCATTTGGTGTTTCTTTTTTGGGTTGTGGATCACCGGAAAGAGATAATTCCTTGAGCTCATCACTCCGTTGTTGCTGATCAACACCGGGAATTGTAGCTGTTACCGGATCGTATTTATTAGCATTTTTTTCAAACATAATTGATTATAACGTATTTAGATTTTTGACAGAATATTGCCTAACTTGACACACAATAGCTTAGTGTTAAGATATATCAATGTCATTAATTAAATGTTCTTTCTATTGGCGAAACGCACTAGCCCAATCGGGAGACGTTTTAATGGCATAAAACTATTTTTCAAAAAATATTAAATCTCCCGGTTTTTCGGGAGATTTTTGTTTTAGGAACGTAGTTTAATTGGTAAAACGCTCGTCTCCAGAACAAGTAATAAGAGTTCAACTCTCTTCGTTCCTGCAAAATCCCCTATTTATTATTTAATTAATTTTTATGAAACAAACTGAATTAAAAAAAATTGGAATCATCGACGGAATGGGGGCATTTGCCGGGGCCAGATTCTTTCAAATGCTTTTGGAAAAAATTAGCCAGGAAAATTTACCATTTCCGGAAATTATCTTGAATGCGATATCAGTTGAAGACTTCATTGCTGACCCAAG
>LBTB01000012.1 GCA_000989305.1 Candidatus Shapirobacteria bacterium GW2011_GWF2_37_20 | reverse complement strand
GATACCTTTGGCACCGAAATCACGGGCAACAGCCGCATCTTTCGGAGTATCGGCGTTAGTGCGAACTCCAAGTTTTTTATATTTATCGGACCATTCCATGATGGTGCCAAAATAGCCTGAAAGCTGAGGATTAATGGTTGGAACTTCGCCTAAAAATACCTCACCGGTGGAACCATCAAGAGTTATTAAATCCCCCTCAGAAACAACAAGGTCGCCGACACGGAATTTTTTCTCAATTTCAGAAACGATAATACTTTCACAACCGGAAACACAACATTTACCCATACCACGAGCGACAACTGCGGCATGTGAAGTCATACCACCACGGGCAGTAAGAATGCCTTGGGCTGCATTCATACCGGAGATATCCTCGGGTGAAGTTTCGGCTCTGACCAAAATTACTTTATTACCTTTTTCCTTCCATTCGACAGCAGTATCAGCATTAAAGACAACTTGACCAACACCGGCTCCGGGAGAAGCAGGTAAGCCAGAAGCAATTATCTTAAATTGAGACTTGGCTTTTGGATCAAGAGTCGGATGTAGAAGCTGTTCGAGTTTTTCCGGTTCGACCCGTAAAATCGCTTCTTTTTGCGAGATCATTTTTTCTTTGACTAAATCGACGGCGATTTTGACTGAGGCAGGGGCAGTTCGTTTACCATTTCTGGTTTGAAGAATATAGAGCCGGCCGTTTTCAATAGTAAATTCAACATCCTGCATATCACGGTAATGTTTTTCCAACTTGGAAAAAATATTGATTAATTCTTTGTAGATAACTTCGTTGTCTTCTTTAAGGGAATCAAGGTGTTTTGGAGTGCGGATACCGGCGACAACGTCTTCACCCTGAGCATTCATTAAATATTCACCATAAGGCAGATTTTCACCGGTGGCGGGATTACGAGTAAAGGCAACTCCAGTACCTGAATCAGCGCCTAAGTTTCCAAAAACCATGGATTGGATATTGATGGCCGTACCAAAAACCTTGTTCTCGTCTATGTGGTTGAGACGGCGATAAGTAATAGCCCGGGGGTTGTTCCAGGAACCAATGACAGCACCAATTGAACCCCAAAGTTGAACTTTGGCGTCATCGGGAAAATCCCGGTTTTTTTCGATTTTAAATAATTTTTTGTAAGCCTTAACGACCTCCTGCCAATCGGTAGCGGTCATGTCAGTATCCTGTTTGATTCCCCGACTATCCTTGATTTCGTCGATAACAGCTTCAAGTTTTTCGTGTTCAATATTTTCAACAACATTGCTGTACATCTGAACGAAACGACGATAAGAATCCCAGGCAAAACGGGGATTGCCGGTAGAGGCGGAAATACTATTAACTACGTCTTCATTTAGACCAAGATTGAGAATAGTATCCATCATCCCAGGCATGGAAGAAGCGGCGCCAGAACGAACGGAAACCAGGAGAGGATTTTTGGTGTCTCCAAATTTTTTACCGGTAGCAGATTCTAATTTTGCTAAATTTTGTTCTACCTCTTTTTTCAAAGTTGCAGGATATTTCTGACCATTGTCATTAAATTCTTTACAGACTTCGGTGGAAAGAGTGAAACCCGGAGGAACGGGAATTCCAAGTTTGCTCATCTCCGCCAAATTGGCCCCTTTGCCACCTAAAATATATTTCATGTCAGCCGACCCTTCGGTGGCCTTGTTTCCAAAGTAATAGACAAATTTTTTCATTGTTTGATTTTACATCATCCCTTCCATACCGCCCATGCCACCCATATCAGGTGCCGCTGGTTTTTTCTCGGGAATATCAGCAATTAAAACGTCAGTAGTGAGAATCATCATACCTACGGAAACAGCATTTATAAGTGCTGATTTGGTGACTTTGGCCGGATCAATAATACCGGATTCGGTCATCGAAACAAATTTGTCAGTAGCGGCATTATAGCCATAATCTGAATTTTTGCCGTTTTTAAGATTTTCCTTGATGTTGTTTAGAACATAACCACTATCCTGACCACTGTTTTCAGCAAGTCTACGGATTGGCTGTTCGAGAGCAAAGCGGAGAATATTAATAGCAACTTTTTCTTCGTCGTTGATAGTTTTGACATTGTCCAGAGCGGAAACCGCTTTTAGAAGAGCAACTCCACCACCGGGAAGAATTCCCTCTTCGATGGCGGCTTGGGTGGCTTCGATGGCATCTTTGACTCTTTCAAGTCTTTCTTTCATCTCCACTTCAGTGGCTCCACCAACCTGAATGACAATGGCACCACCAACTAATTTGGCTATTCTTTGACGGAAGGAATCTTTGTCATAATCGGAGGTTGATTTATTGTCTAAAACGTTTTTGATTTGAGCGACACGGGCATTGATTTCAGCCTTGGAACCGGCACCACTAATAATTCTGGTTTTGTCTTTATCGGAGGTAACAGAATCGGCCCGACCACAATATTCCTCAGGATCGGCATTTTCAAACTTAATACCTTGATCTTCAGAAATAACTTTACCGCCGGTTAAAATGGCAATGTCCTCCAACATGGCCTTACGACGGTCACCAAAGCCGGGAGCTTTGACCGCGAGTACATTGAAAGTACCGCGAAGCTTGTTGACAACCAGGGTGGCCAGAGCTTCACCGTCTATGTCTTCAGAAATGATGACAAAGTTTTTGGTTAATTTAACTAATTTTTCTAAAAAAGGAACAATATCTTGGATTGAAGAAATTTTCTTGTCGGTGATGACGATATATGGATGGTCAATAACGGCCTCCATTTTTTCGGTATTGGTGGCAAAATAGGCGGAAAGAAAACCATTGTCAAATTCCATTCCGGAAGTTTCTTTGGTTTCAAGAGCCATACCCTTACCTTCTTCGGCAGTAATCAAACCATTGCGACCGACTTTAACGACAGCGGAGGCAATTACTTTTCCAATTTCACTGTCACCGGCTGAAATGGTAGCCACCTGTTCGATAGAAGAATGGTCATCAATTTTAATGTCTTTTTTCATGACATCAAGCTCTTTAATGATGGCAGCCAAACCTTTTTCCAATCCCTTTCGGATCAGCATGGGATTGGAACCGGCAGTAACGTTTTGAAGGCCTTTATTGACGATAGCTTGGGCTAAAACTGTGGCTGTAGTAGTGCCGTCACCGGCGGCATCATTGGTTTTGGAAGCGGCTTCTTTAATTAGCTGAGCACCCATATTTTCATAAGGATCCTGAAGTTCAATTTCTTTGGCAACAGTAACACCATCGTGGATAACTGTTGGTCCGCCCCATTTTTTATCAATTGCCACATTGCGACCTTTGGGACCAAGAGTAGTGATGACAGCGTCGGATAATAAATTAATACCTTTTAATAAGGAGTTGCGGGCGTCCTGCCCAAATTTTAGTTGTTTTGCCATATTTGTTTAGTTTTTTATAAATAATTATTTAACAATTGCCATAACATCCTCGAACTTGAGGATTAATAAATTAGTGTCTCCTTCTTTATATTCTTTGCCACCCCATTCTTTATAGACAATTACATCGTCGACCTTAACGGGACATAATATTTCGCGACCGTCATCATAGATAGCGCCACCAATGGCCAATACTTTTCCTGATTGAGGTTTTTCCTCGTGGGACTCGGGTAAATAGATACCTGAAGCGGTAGCTTGTTCTTGTTTTAAGGGCTCAACAAGTAAAAATCCTGGGACGGGTTGAATAGATGATTTAGACATAATCTTTTGAAAAGTGAATAAATAATTATCAGTCGGGGCAACAGACTGCTAATATTATATACAAAATAGGTGTTTGGTCAAGGGGATGGTGAGATAATAGTGATGTGAATTTGGTTAAATGTAAGCTTGAAGGGATGGATTTTTGGTACCAGAGTGACGATAAGATGATTGGTCAAAGGATTGCCCTAGATAAATTTGAAAAATTTGAAACAGCGCTAATGGAAAATCAAATAAATTCAGAGAGTGTATGCGTTGATGTGGGAGCCAATATTGGTTACTATACTTTGCTTTTGGCGATAAAGGTAAAAAGAGTTTATGCGATTGAGCCGGGAGGGGAAAGTTTTCTGATTTTGAAGAAAAATGTGGAGGTTAATAATTTAAAAAATGTGGTTTTATTAAATATCGGTGCCAGTGACAAAAAAGAGAAAAAATATCTAATAAGAGATAAAAATAATCAGGGAAATAGTCAAATTAGTGATAAATTTGGAGAAAGAATTTTAACCAATGCTCTGGATAATATATTGATAAATGAACAAAAAATTAGTTTGATAAAAATAGACACTCAAGGCTGGGAACCAAAAGTTATTGAGGGAGCGAAAAAAGTAATAAAAAGAGATGCTCCGACTATATTTTTGGAGTACACGCCAGGAGAATATGGGGATAATAAAATGATAAATTTTTTGAAAAAAAATTATCAAAATATTTGGAGTATTAATGATTTTGCTGAGGTCCCCTGGCCTATATTTTCCGGGGTAAAAGTTTTAGGAAAAAATGGCTATGCTGATCTTTTTTTAAAAAATAAAATGGAATTGGGAGATTATATGACGATGTTAAAAAATGTTAAGTACAAAAAATTTATAAAAGGTATAATGAACTCAATATGTCAAAAATAAAAACAATCAAAGCCAGAGAAATATTGGCCTCAGGTGGAGCACCAACCCTAGAAGTTACAGTAACGCTGGAATCCGGAGTAGTCGGAGAAGCATCGGTTAGTTACGGGGCTTCGGCAGGAAGCCATGAATCAACAGTACTGTTGGACGGAGATCAAAAAAGGTATGGCGGAAAGGGAATGTTACTTGCAGTAAAAAATATAAACGAAATAATTGGAGCAAAACTTTTGGGATTAGAAGCCGGGGAACAAAGAGCTTTGGACAAAATGATGGTTGATATGGACGGAACAGAAAATAAGGGAAAGCTGGGGGGAAATGCGATATTAGGAGTCAGCATGGCAGTTGCCCGTGCGGCGGCAAATGAAGCTAACTTGCCTTTATATAAATATCTACAACAATCTTTTAATTTAGTACCGATAAACACCTTACCAAAGCCAATGATAGTAATGATTGAAGGCGGAAAACATGCGGCTGACAGTACCGACTTGCAAGAATATTTGGTGGCAGCGATGGGAAATAAAAGTGCGGCGGAAAATATTCGAATAGAGATGGAAATTTATGAAGCATTAAAGAAGATTTTGAAAAGAGAGGGAAAGTCGACAAATGTGGGAAACGAGGGTGCTTTTGCTCCAAGTGGATTAAGCTCGAACGAAAAACCAATAGAATATTTAGTAGAAGCAATTAAAAATGCCGGTTATATTCCCGGGGTTGACGCCGGAATTTCAATTGATGCGGCGGCTTCAGAATTTTTTACGGAGGGCAAATATAATCTAAAAATAGAGAATAAAGTATTAAGCGGGACAGAATTAATCGAATATTATTTACCCTGGCTGACGAAATACCCCATGGTTAGCTTTGAAGACATGTTGGATGAAGATGATTGGGAAAATTGGGTGGAATTGACTGGCAGAATAGGAAATATGCCAAATATTGCTGATGATCTGACAGCCACAAACATGAAAAGATGGCAAAAGGCAATCGAAATGAAGGCGGCTAACGCAATTTTAATTAAGTTAAACCAAGCAGGAACAGTAAGTGAAACAATTGATTGTTGTATCGAGGCAAAGGAAAACAGTATGTGGACAGTTCCCTCTCATCGAGGTGGCGGAGAATCAAATGATACATTTATGGTTGATCTGGCCGTAGCTGTGGGCAGTGAATATATCAAAGTCGGTCCAACCCGAGGGGAAAGGGTCTGCAAATATAACAGATTGATGAGAATCGAGGAAGAAATGGAAGGCTAGATTTCGTACTCGAAATACTGATCGTAGGGAATAGTCCAGGAAACACAATCTTCAATGGTGGCGTTTTCCATAATTTTTCTAAAAAGACGAATAGAGTTTCCGTGGGCGGAAATAGCAATGCCTAAATTTTGACCACTATATTTGGCCTTAAGATCATCAATAAATGATTGGACACGGACTTCAACATCAACAAAAGATTCTCCGTTGTCGGCTTTGTCGGTCCAACCACGATGCCATTTATCAAATTGCTCCTGGCCATATTTGGCAATAGTCTCTTCATGGGTGTGACCACTTAAGTCACCGTAAGAGCGCTCAATTATTCGATCGTCAATGATGGTTTCACGACATTCAGGATGAAAAGTCAAGACTTCCTTGAGGGTGTCGGCGGCGCGGGAAAGACGGGTGGTATAGGCTAAGTTGATAGTTTTGTCTTTCAACATTTCTCCCAAGGCCTTGGCTTGTTCAATGCCCAATAGAGTTAACTTGATGTCAAGCCAACCGGTAAAAGTTTTACTTAAATTAAATTCTGACTGACCGTGACGAAAAAGATAAATTGTAGACATATACTAGTATAATATGAGCATGACTATAGAAGAAAAGATGAAATTAATTACCCGCAACTGCCAAGAGGTGTTGACGGAGGTTGATTTAAAAAATTTAATTGAAAGCGGAAAAACAATTAATCACTATATTGGCTTTGAAATATCAGGTCTGGTTCATTTGGGAACCGGACTAATGTCAATGGGAAAGATTGCTGACTTTTTAAAGGCAGGAATAAGGTGCAAGATATTTTTGGCAGATTTCCATAGTTTTCTCAATAATAAATTGGGGGGTGAGTGGAAAGATATTCGCTGGGCTTCCGAAAACTATTTTAAACAAGCTTTGATTGCTTCGTTAAAATGCTTTGGAGTTGATGAAAGCCAAGTGGAGTTTGTTAGCGGAAAAGATTTGTATGAAAAAAATCCGATTCATTGGCAAAATTTTATGGAAATTGGAAAACAGGTGACCTTATCCAGAAACCTTCGAAGTATTTCGATAATGGGTAAAAAACAAGGCAACGATGTTAATATGGCGACACTTTTCTATCCCCCGTTACAGGTGGCCGATATCGTGACCATGGACATTAATCTGGCGCACGCGGGAATGGACCAAAGAAAGGCTCACGTGATTGCCAGAGACGCAATTAAAAAAATTCCTGGAGAACACCAAACACCGGTAGCAATTCATCAAAATTTAGTAGCTGGACTAAGCGGACCAGATACGGACAGTAAGGATGAAGAGTCGCTAAAAATGAGTAAATCAAAACCAAATAGTGCTATTTTTGTCCACGATACTCCGGAGGAAATCAGAAATAAAATCAAAAAAGCCTACGGACCACCAAAGGTGACCGAATTTAACCCCCTTCTTAATTGGGTAAAAACATTAATTTTTTGGGGAGAAGAAAGCGGTGAGTTTACTATTGAGAGACCGGAAAAATTTGGCGGGAATGTCACCTACACTAATTATGCCGATTTAGTGGCTGATTATGAGACGGAAAAATTATTTCCACTAGATTTAAAAAATGCTTTAGCGGAATGGTTAATCAAAAAGCTGGAACCAGCCAGAGCTCATTTTGAAATTGAAGAACACAAGAATGCCTTGATTCGGATGAGGGAATTACTGGGAATTGCTAAAGCTTGATTTCTTTTGGCCAGGAGGCGGTGACAAGTTGAGGCTCTTCTAAACCAGCTTTATCGCGAAGGATTTGATAAACGGATTCAGTGACAAAAGGAATAAAGGGATGAAGTAATTTTAGAGAGTTGATTAAGACGGTGAGTAAAACCGGAATAACATCTTCTCCCCTATCTTTGGCTTTTTCAATATAGATGTCGCAAAAATCATGCCAGAAAAATTGATAAAGATTTTCTGAAGCCTGACCAAAACGATATTTATCAATATTGGTAGTGGTTGAAGAAATAATTGAATTTAAATTGGTCAAAATATTTTTGTCATCGTCATTAAGTTTGGAGATATCAATCGTTGTTGAAATATTGAGTTTAGGATTTTTTTCGACAAAACGCTCGATTATCATCAAAACAAAACGGGAGGCATTCCAAATTTTGTTGACAAAATTTCTTTGAGCACGAATCTTGTCTTCAGAGACAACAAAGTCGCTGGCCGGAGCGATGCCATAAACCAGAGACATGCGTAGAGCATCGGTACCATATTTTTCAGTCATGACTAAAGGATCGATAACGTTGCCTTTAGATTTGGACATTTTTTGACCTCTAGCATCAACCACCCGAGAATGAAGATGGACGGTTTTAAAGGGAACATCTTTGGCTAGGTAAAGTCCAAACATAATCATTCGAGCAACCCAGAAAAAGAGAATGTCCCAAAGAGTGTCCATCACAGAAGTGGGGTAAAAATAGCCAAAATCCGGAGAGGATTTTGATGGATCTTTGGGATTAAAACCCAGAGTATTAAGGGGCCACTGGCCGCTTAAAAACCAAGTATCGAAAGTGTCTGTTTCCTGTATGACGGCGCTTGAATGACATTTCGAACATTGTATTGATTCCTCAACCATAAAACTAACATCAACCGGAGCCACCAGGGATTGAAGACCATTTTTTATTTCTTCGACTGAATATTTACCTTTTAGGTCTTTATAAAAACCGGAAACAATCTTTTTATTTTTGTCTAAAAAGTTAACCTTAATCTGGGGATGACAATCTAAACAATACCAAGCCGGAATTCGGGGACCCCAAACAATTTGGCGGGAAATATTCCAATCACGGATGTTTTCCATCCAATCAATGTAAGTTTTCTTAAAACGGACGGGGAAGAATTTTACTTTTCCGGTTTTAGCGGCATCAATGGCAGGTTTGGCCAGAGGGGCGATTTTGACATACCATTGAGGGGCGGTAATGGGTTCAATGGGACGGGAACAGCGATAACAATGACCAACTTCGTGGGTATAATCTTTGATTTTTTCCATAAGACCGGCGGCAGTTAGGTCGTCGATAACCATTTGCCTGACCTGGTTTGGAAAGAGACCACGATATTTTAGGGGAACATTTTGATTTGAGCGACCATCGTAATCAAAGATACGGATAAATTCTAGGCCATGAATCTTCCCCATGTCATAGTCTTCGGGAGAATGAGAAGGGGTAACCTTGACTGCGCCGGTACCAAACTTTATGTCAACGGTTTCCTCAAAGATAATGGGGATTTCGCGGTTGACCAGGGGTAATAATATTTTTTGGTTTTTAAGATCTAAATATCTTTTGTCTTTGGGATTTACCGCCACAGCGGTATCACCCAGCATGGTTTCAGGACGGGTGGTGGCAACAGTAACATAACGGTCTTTTTGCCCAACAACAGGATATTTAAAATACCAAAGATGAGAATCAACACTTTTGTGAACCACTTCCAGATTGGAAAAGGCAGTGCCACAAAAAGTACAATAGTTGACAATTTTTTCATCACGATAAATCAAACCGTCATCATAAAGTTTTTTGAAAGTAGCCAAAACATTATCAACAATTGGGGTTTCTAAAGAATAGTGATAACGGGTCCAATCCATAGAAAAGCCGAGTTTCTTCATTTGAAATTGGTTGAGAGTACGATTTTTCTCCACAAAACCCCAAATCATTTGATAAAGAGTTTGACGGTCATAATCAAAACGGGACTTGCCTTCCTTTTGAAGCATTTTTTCGAAAACGAATTGAGTTTCGATACCGGCATGATCAGAGCCGGGAAGCCAGAGGGTGGGCTCACCAAGCATGCGATGATAACGGATTAAAATGTCTTCAATGGTAAAAAGGGCATGGCCCATGTGCATGGGATCGTTGGCGTTGGGAAGGGGAAGAATTATTGAGAAAGGTTTCTTTTTCTTGTCGATTTTGGGAGTAAAAGCACCCGATGATTCCCATGATTGATAAATATCCGATTCGGTGACGGAAGAATAACTCTTATCCATGGGAATATTTTATCACGAAGGCACGGCGAAAATGTTACAATCAATCATGTCAGAATCATTGGATTTAGCAAAAAAATATTTAGGCCAAAATGTCGAAGTCATAATTGATCGACAACTTGGAAGCAAACACCCAAAATGGGATTTTAGATACACAGTAAATTATGGATATCTTGAGGGAATTAAGGCACCAGATGGTGAGGATCTGGACGCCTATGTGTTGAAGATTGATGTACCAGTAGAACGGTTTAAGGGGACAGTGGTAGCTATAGTTCACCGGTTAAAAGACGATGATGATAAATTAGTTGTGGTCCCTGAAGGACAGGAAGTTTCAGATGAAGAAATCGAAGAGAAGACTGAGTTTCAGGAAAAATTTTTCGAACACGAAATCATTCGATAGGTTTATACATGGAAATTTCATCAACAAGAGTATCGCGATAATTGAGACCTTTGGGTAGGCGGCCATATTCGATGAAACCCAGAGATTTGTATAAGTTCAGAGCGACTTGGTTGTTAGCAAAACAATCCAAGGTGATTGTTTTTAGACTGGGTAATTTTTTTTGAGCTTGAGAGATAATTAAAGACATTAAAATCTTACCGATCCCCTGACCCCGGGCAGTGGAAGCAAGAGTAATTCCGAAAGTACCAATGTGTTTTTGAACTCTTTCTTTGAGAGTAATGTCCGAAACACCGGATAATTTACCATCAATGAAAACAAAAAGAAGAACTAGTTTTTTTTGAGTGATATCTTTTATTTTTTTATCAAGCCATTGGGCTTCATCTTTTTTGCTGACCTTTTCACCCTGATAGGTAATAAAGGTTTTTTCGGCTGAAAGTTTATTGAAATAACGCCAGACTTGAAGTAAATCCCGGGCCAGCGGATAACGAATGATTAGTTTTTGGCCTGAGGCGGTGAATCCTTGGTAAACGATTTTCATAAAATATTTTAATTTGTATCAACTAAACTTTCATTTCCTGAAACAAGTTTACCCTTAGATTGAAGAGTCCAAAGCATTTTGTAAAGACCACCTTTTTTAATTAAATCCTGATGTCTACCGATTTCAGCAATAGTTCCATTGCTAAGAACGATAATTTTGTCAGCATTGCGGATGGTGGAAAAACGGTGGGCAATAACGATGACGGTGCGATTTTTGGAAGCTAAATTTAGAGCTGATTGAATTTTTCTTTCAGATTCTGAGTCTAAATTACTGGTAGCTTCGTCAAAGATTAGTACTTTTGGATCAACGAGCAGGGCTCGAGCAATAGCTAAGCGTTGTTTTTGGCCACCACTTAACTTAATTCCCCTCTCACCAACTTCACTTTCCCATTTTTGAGGTAAGCCTTCAATGAAATCAAGAATATTGGCATCAGCAGCGGCTTGCTTAATTTCTTTAAAGGAAGCCTTTTCTTTCCCGTAACTCAAATTAAATTTGATAGTGTTGTTAAACATAATCGGTTCCTGCGGAACCACAGCCATTAAACTTCGAAGATAAGACTTGGTAAAGTGGCGGATATCGACACCGTCGAACTGAATTAAACCGGAAGTGGCATCGTAAAAACGAAGAAGAAGTTTCAAAAGAGTAGTTTTTCCGGCACCGGAACGGCCGACAAAAGCGACTTTTTCACCGGCGTTTATTTCTAAATTAATGTTATCTAAAACCCGACCACTGTTTCCCGGATAGGCAAAGGCAAGATTTTTAAAAATGAGATTACCCAGAGGGTTTTTTAAGGTCTGAGGAGAGGATGGGTCGGGAACCTGAGTATTGTTATCAAGAATGCCAAAATATTTATCAAGGTCAGTAATACTTTTGGCGATGTCACGGATACGGAAAAATAAATTGAAGAATTGATAATAGAAACCGGTAATAAAACCGGCCACCATCACCAAATCACCCAGGCTAAAACCATTATTTAATTTATTAATAGCCAACCAAAGGATAAAGAGCATGCCCAAACCGGAAGTAGTACCAATACTGACATCCATAAGCCGGAAAGAATTGGCAAAAGACCAAAGTTTTTCGGACCAAGTGTCAAAACTTTTTCCTAAACGATGGCGTTCTTTGTTTTCAGCGGCAAAAAATTTAACTGTTTCATAATTGATTAAAGAGTCGGTAATAATCCCGGAAAGATTATCTTCAGCATCATTAAAATCTTTTCGATACTTTAAATTAATTTTAATTAACCACCAAATTAAAAACGTATTGACAATAAACAAAATTAATAATGAAAAACCGATTGGGGGTGAAGCATTGAATAAGAAATATAAAGTGACAATTAGGGCAATTAAAACCCGGAAAAGTTCGTGATGAATACTATCGAAAATTGAAAAGATGGCACCATCGCCGCGACGAAAGGCACTAATGAGGGAGCCGGTGTTTTTGTTGACATGATAAGCAAAATCTAATTCTAAAACCTTCTGGAAAATAGTTTCACGAATTTCCCGAGAAAATGGAATTAAAACCTTATCACCAAGATAAAGAGACAGGGCAGAAACTAAATTAGCGCCGACAGTAGAAACACCAAAGAGAATTAAGAAATAAAAAACAGCCGTAAAATTATTGACTTGAGCAGAGTCTAAAATTCCTTTTAACCAGTAGGGGCGGACGGTTTCCAGGACCACGGTAATGGTAGAAATGCTTAAAAAAATAAGCATTCGCCATTTATATTTGCCCAAAAACTGATAAAAAACACGCAATGATTTCATGCAAAATTTATTTTATATGATTTAAAACAAAATACCAGTGCCAATTTACCGAAAGATAGGGTGATTAGTGTGAGGAAGTGAGGAAAAAACCGCCCTGACGTTGGTGGAGCTAACCCCGGAACTGCAAGTCATGAGGTCAAAATGAATAGAAGAAAATTCGGGCCAGGTATGAACAACAAGGTGAGACTGGGACAAAATATAGACTTTAGTAAGACCACCATGGCCGGGAAAAAGGTGTTTTGAGGCGGAAACAACATTAAGTTTTAAGTTGCTGATAATGGTTTTGACAAGAGAGTCAATATATTTTTCGTCAACTATTTGGGAGGGCAAAACAGTGGTCTCGACTTCCCAATGATTATAAAAGGGAAAATTTTTATCCATTTTATTTTTCTCATAGGTATAAATTTTGTCAAAAGAGAGGCTAATCGTTTTTAGTTGAGGGGTCCAGTCAAGCAGGTAAAGTGAAGACTGGGAACCGATACTTTGGGCACCCGCGTAGTGGTTAAATTGAAAATACTTAGTGTGAATCATGAAACCAAAATCAGAAATAATTTTTTGGATAACTACTTCCCTCTCGCGGGCTCGGTCAGAATTACCATAACAAAGATAAAGACGGGAGGTAAATTGAGGGGTTAATAACTCAACGGCACAATTTGCAAAAAGACTAATACCGTTTGGGGTATAAGGAGGGTCAGTAAAGACAATGTCAAAAGAAGCCAAATATTTTTTATCAATAGGTTTTAATAAATCCTGTTTAACAACAGTGATTTCTAAGTTGAGTTTTTTGGAAATATCACGAATCAATTTAATAAGACGGTCGTCAATTTCAAAGACGGTGATAGATCTTGCTTGATGAGTCAGGGCACAAGCGACTGAAGTCAAATCATCATCACCCAAAAACGCCAGTTGGCGTTCATAAATATCCCCCATCTTGGCCATTAGTTTAGCCCGACGAAAAGTGGTGGCAGGAGTAGTGTAAAACTGGTCAAGAGAGCGATCGGGAAGAGGACGAAGTGAAGTGGCCTTGTTTATATTTTCTGTCAAGTAATCTCTGTCGATTTTTTGGATAGAGTTTATTTTGTCCTGAGCTTCCTTTAATGTTTTTGAGCGTAGTAAAGGCTTTACAACTAAAAATCGGGAAGCTGGCTCTAAAATATCAGAGTATTTTTTGAGGAGTGAATAAAGAAAAGTTTCCGGAAAACCGGTAAGACGATTTAGCTGACGGGTGGAAATCCGGGAATGACGGGAAAGGTAATAAAGAAATTTTGAAATATCTAACTGACGAAGCTTTAAATCCATGGAGGAATTATAACGCTTTTTGCTTTTTTTCCCAAATATAGGGCCAAAATATCCCCAGGAAATAGGACAGACCGGTTACCAAGATATTGTTTGAAAGGCAGAGTTCAAATATTTTAGGAGTAAGTAACCGCAAAGGATGCCCAAGATTAGCAATCCCTTTAACCAATTATGACGGATTAACTCCATGACTATTTTTAACACGAAGGAAACCCGAATGTCAACTGCAAGAGTGGAAGAAAACAATGATAAAATGAGGTGGTGTTGTCAAAATGGATAGTGTTGATAATTGGAACTTCTTTTTGCCTATTATCGGGTTGTTCGGAGCAAATTATGAAAGTGGCCGAAAATAATAGTGGCGGCAATTGCACCAAAGAGGAGATAGTAATCGAGGGTTATGGTGATAAGGGAAAAAGATTATCAAATTGTTTTGTAGAATACCCAGGAGAAGCAACACGTCAAGATAAAAGCTACTACATAGTGGAAGATATTTGTGGACAATTCACGAGTGAATTTGTGGGAAAGGTCTTAGGAAGGACCATTTTGAGAAAGGAAAAATCAAATATCAGCGACATCTTTGCCTGTTCCTATTTTTGGAATGAGAGAAATGAATATGTGAGTTTGGTTCTTGATTATCAAAAGGCCGAAATTCAAAAAGCCGGACAAGAAGCTTTAGGAAGAAGCGTTAAAGAAGAAAGTGAAATTCCCATGAAGAATATGGTGGTTTACCAGGAAAATGGCTTAATAAATACCATATATTTAATCTTGGGAGAGAATAAATTTATAAGTGTCGAAAGATCAAGTTCGGCTGGACTAGACTCTAGGGATTTAATAAATTTTGCAGTAAAATTAGCTAAAGAAATTAAAAATTATAAATAATATGAAAAAAAATCTTTTGGTAGTTTTAGTTCTGGCCACCTTAACTCTGTCCGCCTGCGGAGCAAATAAAACTGATGAGGGTGGAACAAGCACTAATAAAGAAGCCTCCACGACTGAAAACTCTAAATCATTAAAAGAATTGTTAGGTCTGGGTTCTTCTCAAAAATGTACTTACGAAGTGAACGAAGACGGTGAAGTAATGAAAGGAGAAGTGATTGTCGACGGGAAGAAATTTAAACAAACGACAGAAATCAGCAATAAAGACGGAACAATGATGGTTTATGCCGTAAGTGATGGCGTTTATTATTATTCATGGAGCGACGCCATGAAAGGAAACGGGACAAAGATGAAAATTGAGGACATAGAAAAGAACGATGAGAAGGTTGAGGGGGGAGAAGAGGCAAGTGAAAGCCCACAACAAGGAGTGGGTTTTGATAATAAGATCAATTATAAATGTAGTCCATCAGCCTTAAGCGAAAAAGACCTGGCAATACCGGATGATGTGAAATTCATAGATTACACCGAAATGATAAACAACCTGCAGGAAATGGACTTGGAACAGTTTAAAAACTTGACACCTCAGGAATAAATTACATCTTGCCAGTGGCAAAAATCAGGCAAGTGGCCGTATCTCTGACGGCGATGCCAACATGGTCCCATTTGGAATCCAATTGATTTTTGTCGTGGGGTTCGTCACCAGCATAGACCCATTCAATCAAATGAACACCGTTTAAGCGGTAACCATAACTAATGTTTTCACCAAGATAAGTAAAGCCAAGCTTATTAAAACCGTCTTCTTTGTCTAAAAAATTATTAAAACCGGCATGGCCGTCAATGTTTTTTATTTGGTAAAAATAATCAACCCGGGACTGAGCGTAACTAACAAGTTTCGAATCTAAGGTTAATATTTGGGAACCGTAACGTTGGCGATAGTCGTTTAAGGCAGAAAGAATCTCGGCGGGGGTAGCCATAACTGGATCAAGACCAATTTTCATAGTCCAGGTGTGTTCATCGGTTTGCCGAGCCACACCCCAGGGAGTGGAATCAACGGGAGTAGGAGTAAAAGGAATTCGAGTAGGCTTAGGACTATTGGTGATAGTCGGAGTTGAAGTGGGCAAAATAAGTGGCTTAAAGGTGGTGACCGAGAAATGCTTGATTTCTTGGGGAATTTTTGAAGAATAATAATAGACCAGGAAAGAAAAAAGAAGGAGAAGACAAAGAAAAACAAAATAAATTCTGAAAAGAAGTTTCATTAAAACAATCAGAAATGTAAGTGATTATTTTTCTTCGGGTAAAGCCTGGCAAGCAACGCCATTGTTGTCACCATCTAAACCATTGACGTCATCGTTGGGACCACCGGCTTTGACGAAAAATCTTTGGGCTTCGTCTTGGGTAGAAAAATCGTCACAATTATATTCGTCGGTAAACTTACCGCCAGAGGTGACCACATTCCCCTCTTTATCTCTCATAACTTTGGCTTCCGAAGGGGTGGAGCCGGATAACAGTTTACCTAAATCCCAGTCGTTGTTGCAGGATTCAAGGCCAAAAGTGGCGGCAAGAAGAGCGATAACAATTAGGAGAATTGGTTTAGCGGTTTTTTTGGTCGACTCACTGGCATTGGCAAGTGGTTTAAATTTGGGAATAGCCATATTTTTAATAAAGGGAGTACAACATATAAGCGGCAATGAGAATTAGAACGGTAATGACGATTAGGCGAACTTTTTTATTGTTCATTGATTAATATTAGCAAAAACGAAGATGGCGGGCAAATTCGTCAACTAAAATAGTGGTGTCAGGACTTAGTTTTTGGAAAAATATTTTTTGAGACCGTTAAATATGATTCCCAGTCCAAACAAAAGAACAATGAATTTAGTCAATGCTCCAATAAAAGGGATTAGTCCGATGAGGGTCAACAGAAGTAATCCAAGAAAACTCTGAAAATAGAGATTTTTGGTTTTTATATATCCTTTTTGGGAAATATAATTTCCGGCTAAAATTGAGGTCACAATTCCACTTAAGGAAATACTGACAAGGTAGAGAGATAAAACTATTCCAGATAAGGGTAGGGCAATAACGGTAACCATGAGCATGAGCATTAAAAAGGGAGTGACGATTAAAAGAATCAAACCTGAGCCGATGCTTGACCAAAAAGAATTTTTGGCGTCGGTTTTAATTATTTTCTGACCAAATAGTTTTACTAAAACTAATAAGATGACTAATTTGCTAAAAAATGAAAATATTTCTCCGACACCAACTACTTTTTGAAAGGGTCTGACTGTTCTTTCGGAACGATCAACTTTTTTGGTTTCGTGAATCCGAATATTTTTTTCACCAATAATTTTTGAAGTTGAAGAAATGCTTGTTGTACCGACATCAGCTTCTAAATTGCCATTAAGAATGGCGGCCTCACCAATCAAAAGATCACCGGCACCAACTTTAACGGGACCAGAAAAACGACCAAGCAGATCAACTTTTCCACCACCAGCTAAAACGTAGCCACCAATGTCAGCAGAGTTATCTATTTTGACCTGACCGGCACCGACAATGATATTTTTTAAAACTTTTCCGGAAATGGTGATATTGCCACCAACGACAATAAGGTTGCCATTGATAGTACCGCTAATGTCGACTTGACCACCAGCAATATAGGCATCACCCTTGATATTGGAAGTAATTTTTATCTGACCGCCAGAAATCATTAAATCTCCATCGATGGGCTTATCAACGATTTGATTTTCACCAACCATAAATACCGGAAGCTTGATGGTGGTTTTTGCTTTAGCCTGGGCTAAAGCATTTGAAGAAAATAAAAAAGAAACAACAAAAACGATGATTGTGGTTAGTAATATTTTTCTCATGTGTTAATGATATTAAAATAATAAGATGTTTTCAAATAGTAACTATTTGTTTTGACATTCTCCCCTAAAATAAGCCCATTCTTCACAGACTGTTCCGTCTGAAAGCGTACACACCAGTCTGTCCCTCCTCTCTGTCGATAACAGAAAGCTTTCCCCCGTTTTTTAGACAATTTACAGAAGCGGAGGGGGCGGGATTTGAACCCGCGAGTCTTATTCAGACGCACGCTTTCCAAGCGTGTGGAATGAACCACTATCCGACCCCTCCAGATTGTTAAAAAACATGCTGACTTCAGTATTTTACCTATTTCTTGGCTTTTAATAAAGCCGTTAATTTAGAATTGGCTTTCTTTAGAAGATTTCTTTCGAAGTCGTAAGCCAATTTTTTTAGAGTTTCCTCATAAGTAAACCACTCCCGGGCAACGACTGTTTCCATGTCGTAATACTTAAGATTACTTTCCGCCTGATACTCCATAAGAAAGAAAGTAACTTTTTTAATGATTTTTCTATTACTGGCTTCATCCCAAATAATATAATCGCGAGAACCAACTTTGTCGACAATATTTGCTTTAATCCGACCTTCTTCTTCAACTTCGCGAATAGCCGCTTGTTTTAAGACTTCGCCAGCATTAAGATGGCCTTTGGGGAACTTATAAACCGAAAGACGAATTTTTTTACCATTGCGTCCGAGCTTGTTTTTGGAAAGAGTTTTAATCACAAACCAAAAGACGCGGGACTCAACAACTTTAAAGACAATGCCGCCAGCTGACCGTTCATCGTAATAGAGATTCTCCTGTTTTACAGGCATTTTATTCATAAGATATTATACCGCACTAAAATACGGTCAAGGAATACATAGGGAGTGTGCCCGGCGAGAATCGGACTCGCATCGTTCCCTTCGGAGGGGAAAATCTTATCCATTGGAATACGGGCACAGATTCCCCTATTTTACCTTAATTTAAGAAATCAGGAATTCACTAAGAGGTCGGCGATGAGTGCGGGGCGGAATTATTGTTGGAAAACCTAGACGAAATAATAGTTGAGGCAGATGAGGGGAATCTATAAGTTTAGCTGTTTCCCGGCGAGTTCTTTTGAGAGTCAGGGGATAATTAAAAAAATCAGTCGTTAATCCATATGAAGCCAATATTAGAGTAATTTGTTCAAAAAACTCCCCTGCTTGAAAAAAATCAGAAACTGAATCATTTTTCGTGGAAATAACAGCTAAAGCCGGAGCATTTTTGGCTAAATTTTGACTCTTGAGAGAGGATGTTTTAATCTGAGGATCGTCGGGGTGAAGAAAATATTTTAAATTGACAGCCAGTTTATATAAATTAATAACACCGGTGGGTAGACCGTCGGGAGAAAACTCCAAGTCGTCGCGAAGCCAATTTTCTAATTCTTCGACTAAGGCCTGTTGGCGGGACCAGAGTAAAAAACTGCGATCAATGAGCTTGGCGAAAGCATTGATGTCACCAGGGCGCGTTACTAAATTAAACTCAACAGAGTCAGGAAGAGGCAGTAAACGTAGTTCGTTGATGAGAGCCTTTGATAACTTTTGTCGGGAATAAGGAAAACGGTTGGTGTGACGAGTGGAAATAGCGGAAAATGGTTTTTGTATCATCAAATTCAAATAGAATAGAAGATTTCTGTTTTTTTTCATCAATAAGATAAGATTTTTGATAGGTCAGACCAAAATTCTTGGCGGCGACTTCCAAATTAAAAGCGGCGGCACCGAGACTCATATAAAACTCCCGATAATCCGGATCAGTGTTCAGCCGGGCTCGAGTGTAATCGGGAAGAATCTCGAGGAAGTCCTCCCCTAATTTAAATTTCCAGGGCTGAGTGTTGTAACCCGAAGGGGCTAAAATGACATATTTTAATAATGATTTTATCTTGTTTTTTAGCTTCATACTACTACTAGTTTAGTAGGAGTTTAATAAAAAGGCAAGGGGTTAGAGGGTGATATACTCGTCTATGCCTGTGCTAAACATAAAAACCAAATTTATAATTCGGTTTTTGATGGTTATTTTTTCAGTTTTTGTCGCACTAGTTGGCTTGGAAATATTAATCAGATGGGATGAAAAAATGTTGCCGGAAAGAAAATATCAGGAACCGGGTTTTATTAAGGAAATATACGATGAGATGTCGGTTAGAAAAAGAATTCAAGAAAAGGGAATCTCGGAAAAAACTTTTAATATCTACTATTTTGGTGAGTCGACAATGTACGGAGAGCCTTACCGCGATACTATCCCAATTTTAGTAGAAAAGATGCTTGAAGGAAGGGTGGGTGGAGCGGAATTAAAATGGATAAACATGGGGATACCAGGAATTGACTTTAATGAAGTTGTTCGAAGAATTAGGCAAGTGGTAGAGCAGAAAAATATTTATTATCCGTCTCTAATTGTGATTTACAGCGGACATAATGAATTTCTTTATTATCAGGACTTTGAAGACGGAAATGGATTTTCTTTTAGAAAAGACGATACGAACCCCATTGGTTTTTTAGTTTCACGGAGCCGTTTGGCACATAAGGTGGCTAAAGTTTTTAAAATATACAGACTGGAGGTTGATGAGCGGAAATTTTTTGACGTGCCAGTGGTGAAGGCTGACAAGAGAGTTGAAATATTGAAGAATTATGAAGATAAAGTTCAATCAACAATTTCTTACTTAAAAAATAATCAGGTGCCGGTGGTAATTTCTACTCAAACGGGAAACTATGCTGATTTTGAGCCAAACAGATCAGTCTATACGGGTGATGAATTAAAAAAAGAAGAGTTTAAAAAATACATGGATGAAGGCTTAGTTCAAGAAAAAAATGGAGAAAATCAGAAAGCTTTAAGTAGCTACGAGAAAGCGTTAAAGATTGATAAGGGGTTTGCAGAAACATATTATCGTTTAGGTAGAGCGTACCGAGAATTGGGGGAAAATGAAAAAGCCTGGGAAGCTTATTCCAAGGCGGTAGACTTCGACATGATGCCAATTAGAGCAACGTCTTCTCAAAATGAATTTATAAAAGGAATTGGCGAAGATAAAAAGACAAAAATAATTGATACGGTTAATTACTTGAGAGAAAAATCGGAAACAGCGCTAATTGGAAACAATTATATAGTTGACGCTCAGCACCCAAATTTAAAAGGCTATAAGTTGATTGCAGAACTTTACGCAAAAAAAATAGTTGAGATGTATCCTGAGCAAACTAAATTTACTCCCATTTCAGAGGAAGAGGTTGAGAAATTGTTTAACACAAAAGAGGCTTTGTTTAGTATGTATACCTCAAGAGCTGACTGGATGGTGCGTTTGTCAACATGGCGTTATGATTTTAGCAACAGACTGATGGTGGCGGAAAATTATCTGGAAAAGGCCAGAGAAATTTATGAGAGAACAGCCTATTACTATTTAACCAAAATGACAATAGCTTACCTGAGAAAAGATATGCCAGAGGCAGAAAAAAATTATGAAATGGCCAGAAAAATTAACAGAAAGGAAACAAATGAATATTTACGAAATCACTGGATCAATCAGGTAATTAAAAGAGCTTTAAATTAGGACAAAGTCTATTTGTTTCGGAGATAGAAATTGGTAATAGCCTTGACTATGGTTGCCCCGATAAGGGCAATGAGGATAACCGGATCAACTTGATAGCTGTTTTTGACCACACTGATTGAAGCTTGGTAGGCAATACCTAAAGCAAGGGCGGTGACAATAAACCACATGGCATTTCTTTCGGCAATAGCCTCATGGGCGATATCTCTTTCGTCTTTTTTCATATTGATAAAGATATGAATAAAGTCGAGAGAAAAAATTGTGGCCCAGATAAAGATAAATATGGTTGACCAGGAAGCAGGTAAACTTAAGTTACTGATTACAATAATTGGCAAGGCGATCAGAGCAATGTAAGCCCATCCCTGCCAACAATTAGGGGTCAGACCCCAACCGCTATACTTTCGAGGAGAGAACCATTTTGGATTTGCAATCATATTTTTTTAATTAAAATGTAAAAAGGTCATCAATAGATGTTTTCAGAACCACAGCGACATCGTGGGCCAATTTTAAAGAGGGATTGTATTTCCCGGCCTCGAGAAAAACAATAGTTTCGCGACGAACATTGACAGCATCGGCTAGTTGTTCCTGAGTTAAATTTAATTTAGCGCGAAATTCTTTGATTTTTGTGTGCATCTATGTGTTAACTATTTCTAACTATATGTTAGAACTAGATAACATTATTGTCAAGAGGAAAAACAATGGGCAATTTTGCTTTTAGGAAAAAGAAACCGGATTGTAACTAAAGGGAATAATGATATCAGCGGCTTGCTTCATGGGTTCAACATATTTGGCGTGATTTTTTTCGACAACAATAGACCAGGCTAAAGTCTCGATGTCAGAACGACCTTTGGATTGGTCCCGAAGCATGCGGCGGGCTACCCGAATTTCTCGAGGGGTGTCTAAAAACACTTTAAAACTAGCTAAGGATCCGAGGGGTTCGTAAAAAGAAAAGAGACCTTCGACGACAATAAAGCGATGATGAGGATTGACTTGAATGTCCTGAGTGCCGGTTCTTTCGCTTAATTTCATATCGTAAAAAGGGATGGTGGTTTTTTTACCTTCGGAGAGGGATTGGACGGCCTTGGCGCATTCTTCGATGTTGACTGATTCGGGGGCGTCAAAATCGTATACACCCTTGGCGTCGGCTTTCATAAACTTTTTACCGACATAGAAGTGATCCATGGAAAGAACGAAAGCATTTTGGAAAAATTGAGCAAAAACTGTTTTACCTGAGCATGAGCCACCACAGACGCTAATAATCGGAAGTCGTTTTATTGCAGTTATTGTTCCTATTTTAGCACGGAATGGTGAGAATACCTGTCTTTTGTGCTGATACTAAATATTTTTATTCGATAAATGACTTTAGTTCTTCAGCAAAAGGGCCTTCGGGACGGAAACCAATGAAGTCCTGGACTAGTTCTCCACTTTTAAATAGCTTCATATTGGGAATGCTCTGGATTTGATAATCCATAGATAACTTTTGGTTGTCAGGTTGTTCGGTATCAACTTTAACAACTTTTAATTTACCCTCAAATTTAGAGGCTAAATTTTCAAGAATCGGAGCCATCATTTGACAGGGTCCACACCAGGGAGCCCAGAAATCGACCAGAACGGGGATATCGGATTTAATAACTTCGGTAACGAAAGCATCCTGACCGGTGACATTAATTGGATTTGACATAGGTTTTGAGATTAATAAATAATTTTTTATCTTCTTTACTAACTGAATTTAGACAAGTTTCAAATTTATCTTCAACAACTGAGTCCATAACACCGGAAACTGCTGATTTGATAGCCTTTAACTGGGTCAGAACTTTGAGACAGTCAGTATTTGAATCCATCATTTTTTTGACGCCTTCTATTTGGCCAACAATGTTATTCAAACGCTGTTGATTTGATTTCACAAAGTAATCATACACTACACCCCCAGGGGGTGTCAAGATGGCAATTTTTGAGAATAGTGCTACGATTAATTTAGTTATCAGTTTGTTTTAATTTATGAAAAAATATTTTGTTCTTTCCTTTTTGTTTTTATTAGCTATCACCCCTGCGTTAGCCAAAGGCTCTGCGGATACACAGTCACAGCCTGTTTCGAGCGGTCAAACGGTGACTAATACTCAAAAGGTAGTCAGCCCAACCGGGAATGCAGTTCAAAATCAAAACCAGGTTCAAACCCAAAATCAAGGCGAGGAACAACAGTTAAGTGTTAAAACCCAGGAAAGTGAGCAACTTAATCAGGATGTAAACCAAAGCTTAACCAAAGTGTCTGATCAGGTACATCAGTTGATTGACACAGTAGGGGCCAAGGGTGGAATCGGCCAAGAAGTTAAAGCTATCGCTCAGGATCAGTTAAAAGTTCAGGATCAGATAAAATCTGATTTTGAAGGATTAAATTCCAGAGGTACCCTTAAAAAATTATTGATTGGTTCAGACAAAAAATTAACCCAGTCATTAGAACAAAAGATGGAGCAAAACAGATTGATGATTCAGCAATTGGAAGAACTGAAGCTTCAAATTAGAAATACGGGAGATTTACAACAGCTCCAGGAAACAATCGATCTGATGGTTTATCAAAATACTTCCTTACAGAATAAAATTGATATAGAGAATAAGGCCAAGGGAATATTTGGCTGGTTGGTGAATTTATTCAATTAAGAATTGATATAAAAATACCCCCATTTCGGGGGTATTTTTTGTGAGTAATATAAAATTACTGATTGGTGTGCATGCCCATGCCACGACCCTGACCATTACCCTGTCCCATACCGTATTTGCTACGGAAGGCGTTGAGTAAAGTAGAATCACCATTTTGAGCAGCTACTTGAGCAGCGGCGAATTCTTTAAAATTAGATTCGGTGACGAATCTGGTTGCACCACGGCCAGCCATGTTGGCAGCCCATGATTTATAGTCCCCTTTTTGGAAGGCGGTAATATTAGTATTGTGTCTCTCTTCGGTGTAATTGGGACCTTTAACGGTAGCATCACCACGATAAGCGAGGACAGGAGCAAAAGATTTAACAGCTACTAGCCCAAGAGCTAAAGCAGCCATTCCTAAAACAATTTGAGTTTTCATAGAAATATTTTAAATTATTAAAAGACTCGCGCAGTCTATTAGTAATACAAGTCAATTAATAATTTTCTTTCATCATGTTTTGACCCATGCCAGTCCAGGGACGGATTTCTCTGACGCTGAAAGCGTTGTCAGCAGTTTGAGAGCCAATCAATTTGATCTCTTCCCCTACGGTCATAATGACCCGGCCACGGATTAAGGTGTTGTTAGCAGTGATAATCCAGGATTTTCCGGAAAAATCTTTTAATTCGAAGTTGTCACTATCTACTATCTTAGTAATAGTTCCGGATAAATAGCCGGAACCGGGATTGCTCCAGGCCTGAATTCTCATGGGGACCACACGACGATAACCGGGAAAATTGTTTTCCAGACTGTTATCGAGACGGTTGGCGAGGCCAATTTTGAAAAAAGCGCCACCGACAATCAAGGCAAGGGCAACAATGGCCACAACCACCTGCCAGCGAGGAAAGTGATAGGCCCCTTTGGTTTTTTCAAAGAGAAAATAAGACAGACCAAAAAAGATGGCGGCAATAAAGAGCCATAGATAAGGGACAATAATGTTGCCCACCACACCAAAAATAGACAGGGCGAAGCCGAGTACTAACAGAATTAAACAGAGAATAAGGCCGGTCCATAAGCCCCAGTTTTTGGCGATAAATTCCCATCTGGGAATGGGTTTTATTTGGCGGCGGTTAATGACGCTTAAGGTTTGGTCACTAATACTTTTTTTCTTTTTCATAGATCTCCTTGAATTGAATTTTTGCCCGGGAAAGAAGGGTGGCGACTGTTCCCATGGGCTTTTGTAAAATGTCGCTAATTTCCTGATAATCTTTGTCTTCGAAGAATTTTAAAATTAAGACTTCTTTATAATCGGGTTTTAATTTTTCTAAAATGGTAGTGACATAATCATTAAAATGTTTCGTAATGGTTTCTTTTTCAATATCGGTGTCAGCCACCAACCAATCGACGAATTCATCGTCATTGTCGATCATTTCAATTTTTAAAGATTGTTTATTTTTTTTAATAAAATTAATAGCTTGGTTGTGGACAATACGGTAAAGCCAGGAGCTGAATTTTAAATTACAATCGCAGTCGTTGAGATGCTGGTAGGTATTGATAAATGACTCCTGGACAACATCGGCAATGTCGTCGTCGGAAAGATAAGTAAAACGGCGGACATAATTGGTCAACTTGTCTTCATAGCGTTTCATCAGACAGTAAAAATACTGACTGTCCTGAAGTGACAGCGCCACCAATTCCTTATCTTCCAAATTTTGGCAATTTCGATTAAACATACTTATGTACTAGTATATATACAATAAAGGGGCGGGGTTTCTTTCAAAGCAGGGCATTATTTACCAATAGCTTTGATAAAACCATCGAGTTTAGGTTGCAAGTCGTCCTGTTTGACTTCGGAGTCGAGCCAGCCGACAGAGGCAAGGCATGGTTTATCTAAAATATTTTCAAGAATGGTGACTGTTTTTTGAGGACCTTCGCCGCCGGCAGTAACAAAAAGAGCGGCTTTTTTAATTTTGCCTTTATTTTCGGTCAAATAAGTCCGAAAAGCAGGAGCCGGCCCAAATGGGGGTTCCAACGATAACCAAGTCGTAATCAGCAGGGTTTTTTGTAAAAGTAATTTTGGTTAAATATTCTTTCATGGCGTCACGACCACTTAATATCCAACCAATAATACCGCTACGACTTTTTTGGTCGATAATTTCGTCAATATCGGCATGTAGTTTTTGGGCAATAAGCTCCCCCATTCTTCTAGTGTTTCCGGTGCGGGAGTAAAAGACGACGAGTGTTTTCATAAGGGGATTATAAAATATTTATCAAAAAATAATTTGTTATATTTTATACTATTGTCTTCGGGTTTTATTCGGCGTAGTATTTATTTATGGAACCATATTTTAAGGAAAAAAACTTTTGTTTATATCAAGGAAATTGCTTGAACGTATTAAAGAGAATTAAGGATAATTCTGTGGACATGATATTTGCAGATCCACCTTATTTTTTATCCAATGGAACTTTTACCTGCCAGAACGGAAAGATGGTGAGTGTCAAAAAAGCTGAATGGGATATGGGAAAGGGATTAGAAGAAAATTTAAAATTTCATATAAGTTGGATAAAGGAGTGTAAAAGAGTATTAAAACCGAATGGGACGATTTGGATTAGTGGAACCTATCATTCAATTTATCAATGTGGATACGCCTTACAATTAAATGATTATCGGATTTTGAATGAAATTGTTTGGTATAAGCCAAACGCCTCCCCCAACCTAAGTTGCAGGTTCTTTACAGCTAGCCATGAAACCTTAATTTGGGCCAGAAAAGAGAAAAAAGGGATTCATACGTTTAATTACGACTTAGTAAAAAATTCTGATTGGCCGGATGATTTTTTAAAAAAGAAAGGTTTTCAAATGAGATCTGTGTGGGCGATATATACTCCTAAAAAAGAGGAGAAGACTTTTGGAAAGCACCCGACTCAAAAATCATTAGATTTATTAAATAGAATTATATTATCAAGTACAAAGGAAGGCGACATCGTCCTCGATCCTTTTACCGGTAGCTCAACAACAGGTATGGCCGCAATCGCCCACGGGCGTAAATTTATGGGGATTGATATTGAAAAAGAATATCTTGACCTTTCTATAAAGAGATATAAAAGTCTGTTAAAATCACGTATATGATAAAAGGTGGTATAGGCGGAGCAAATACAAGGACTGGATTAAGCTATGAAGGAAAAGTCGATTTATTGACGTTTATCTCATCTAAAAAAGACTATTCTGTTGATAATCATTGTGTGTTTTATAAGGGAGAGGAGGTTGCAAAAACGTTTAAGAAATTTGAATTATATGATTACTTAGAAGAAAATGGAATTGACTATAAAAAATATATTTCAAAAAGGTTATTACCGGATGATTCTATTTTTGTTATTGTAAATAATACCTTTTTTATACTAGAAATAAAACATCAGGAGGTTGCTGGTTCGACGGATGAAAAACTACAAACTTGCGATTTTAAGATAAAAGAATACCGAAAACTTCTTTCGAGGTTAAACGTCGAGGTTCAGTATATTTATATATTGAACAAGGATTGGTTTGATAAACCAGCCTATAAAGATGTTCTTGACTATATTATTTCTATAAGTGGTTGCTCGTATTACTTTGACTATCTACCCTTGCACAAAATCGGATTACCCGTACCAGAAGTCGGGTAACTCGTTACGACAACTTCTTTTATTTTTCCCCTTTTGTCACCCTTGCTATTAATTGATCTAGCGGCATAACGGTAGTTAATATAAAAATCTTTATACAATTCTTCAATGAATGGTGTGTGTGAATTGCTCATCATCACAAAACAATCCTTCTTGGCCAGAGATATAAATACATCTCTTAGTTTTCTTTGTTCCGTTTCACCGAATGAATTTTTTGAATAACCAGTAAAATTTGACGTTGCGTTAACTGGGTAATAGGGAGGGTCGAAATAAATCAAATCACCCTTGTTACATTTTTTAACAGAGTCCTCGAAAGAAAGATTTGTAATCTTTGTGTCTTTTAGACATCTTGAAACCGCTAATATATTTTCTTCATCACAGATGTTTGGATTTTTCTGATCACCAAAGGGAATATTATATTCTCCTTTTGAATTTTCCCTGTACATGCCATTAAAACAGGTTTTGTTAAGAAAGATTAAATAGGCAGCAGTCATTGTATCGTCTATATTTCCCTCATTATATTTTATTCTTGTTAAGTTGAAATATCCCCTTTGTTCTTTCAATGAAAGTTTTTTATATTCTTTGTCTATTTCTTCTAAAAATTTGATTAATCCCTTAGGATCTTGTTTGATTTGAATATAAGCTGTAATTAATTTTTTATTAATGTCATTTATGCTGGAAAATCCAACTTTATATTTTTGAACCACCTCGTAGAATAAGGCTCCACCGCCTACAAACGGCTCGTAATAATTATTAAATTTTTTGGGAAACATGGCCACTAGTTCAGGTACTAGCTTGGTTTTTCCTCCAACCCATTTTAAAAAAGGTTTAGCAATCATCTATGTCTTTTATACACTATTTTATTAATTTATCTTTCCACTTGTACTATTTTCATTGAATCGCCATTGACCCAGAGATATTGATGGTTGGTGAGGGGGATGATTTTGACACCCTCGGTGTACATGGATTCGATGTCGCTTAGATAACCTTCGCGGAAGATGTCACTACCCCAGTGAGGCAAAATGGCAATGTCGATAATACCTAGGCCGGTGGATTTTAAATCAGGAGCCTGGGATTTATCATCAATTTTTGACATTAAATCAATGCGGACACCGACAATCATGGAACCGGCACTGGAACCCATATAGATGACACCTTCGTTGAGTTTTCTTTTGATAATTTCGCCACAACCCGTTTTGATGACCTGGTCGAGCAAATAAAAAGTATTACCACCACAAAAATAAATTATCTGCTTATCGGCTAATTTTACCTTTATGTCGTCGGGAGACATATCTTTGATAGAAAATTCATCAACATGAAAACCAACTTTTTCCAATGCTTCTTTTTCAGCCCTGACCCACCAATGGTCCCCCGCTTCTACCTCTGCCGCCGTATTGATAAAGGCGACATTATATTCTGTGGCGTTTTTTGGCAATTTGGTGACAATATCGTCCATGACGTAATCACTGGCTGAAGTTAAAAAAAGTTGTGACATATGTAGATTATATACGTTATTTGATTGACTATATTGTTCATATCCTCGGTATTTTTGTTTGTTTTCTTTGCTGGGGTTGGAGTCTTGTTATCTGTTTATGGAGAACCTGAAAAGTTTATTGTTGGTTGAGACTTTATAACGAATCCCAAGTGAGAGGTCTGGAAGTTGGTTGAGAAATTATTCTTTGGCAATAATTATCAAGCTCCGCATGACTGAATTTATTTCTTGGTTCAAAGGTAGAGCTACCTCTTAGTCTGAGCAAGACTAAAGCATGGGCTAATCTGATCTCGGTATTTTCATCAGTTATTGGATAGTTTTGATTATAAGCATTCCTAAAGTTTATTAGGAGCTCTTTGAGACGTCTCGGATTTGAAGAGTTTTCAAGAATTATGTGAGCTTCTAAATAGGCCAGGTCAAAAATTGGATTGCCGTTATGCATGGTTTCTAAATCATAAAGACGAAAACTGTGGTTTTCTTTGTCCCAAACTATATTCCGGGTTGTCAGGTCACCATGAATCAATTGTTTTGGAAGTTCGTATAGGTCAAAAACAAGGTTATCGACCTCGGGAATATTTAAAAAACCTAAGCGATAATACAAACTGTTTTTATAGAATATTTCTTCGAAATTACCTCGAATTTGATCCTTTTTGTCCTTAAGTGACCTGTGAAGATTGCCGACAAATTCCCCTAATTCCCAATATTCATTTGGATCAGAATTGACAAGTAAGTCAGTAGCGGTTCCATTTTTGCCAACTACATCTTCCAGACAAAGAGTGGAAAATTCTGGATAGAATTTCAATATATTTGGACCGACACCAGGTAGACACTCGTTTAAAATATCAATGGATTTTTTTTCCATTTGAATCTCTTTTGGGTCGATAGAAATATTGGGATTGGATCTAAAATGTTCTCTCCTAATCTTGATATAAAACTTTTTTTGAGGAGATGCCTCGACACGATACACATAGTGAACATCTCCGTCACTCACCATTTCAACCGGAACATCATTACAATTGAAATCAGACAAAATTGTGTTAATTATTTTTTGATTTTCGGGCTGTTTTCTGATGTCAATTGGTATGTCGAAATGAAAAGGAAGATGTTTAACGGTTTCTCGAGTCATTTTTTTACAGAGATGTTCTTTTTGATAGGGCAACTAGATATTGGTATTCGTTTTTATAGTCTTTTGGATCCGGAGCATGGATGTGGTGCAGGTCAGTCAAAATATTTTTACCTTGGTACTGAACTCGAAAAGGAAGTGGGCCAATTGAGGACCTGATTTTTCTTTTTAATGAGTCAATTTCTGCATATCTTTCGGCGTCTTTTTCCGAAAGAACAAAGGCGTGGCCGATATTATAATTCTCGGGAAA
>LBTB01000011.1 GCA_000989305.1 Candidatus Shapirobacteria bacterium GW2011_GWF2_37_20 | reverse complement strand
TTCATTGACTTCCGCCACCCCAATGTTTTTAACCCAATCCCCCTCTTTTAATCCTGCCTTTTCAGCCGGGCTATCCTTAGCTATGCCAATTATCTTCACCTTATCAGTTTCAATTGGTATCCCCACAATCGTATAAACTGTTGCGAATACCACCACCGCCAAAACTAAATTCATCAACACCCCGCCTAGTACTATCAGCGCTTTTTGCCATGGATTTTTAGACAAAAACGAATCTTTACTTTTATTTGCCCCTTTTCCACCAGGATCTTCTCCAAACAATTTGCAAAAACCACCAATTGGCAGCCAATTTAAACTCCAAATTGTCCCCCACTTTTTTTTACCAATAATTTTTGGCGGCAAACCCAAACCAAACTCCTCAACTTTCACCCCAGTCGCCTTAGCCGCAAAAAAATGGCCAAATTCATGTATTAGTACTAAAATAGACAAAGCTACAACAAAGATGATTATATCCACTTCAAAACATTATAAACCAGACATCAGTAAAATCTATGACTAAAGAACAATTATCACTAACCATTTGCCCCTACTGTAATTCAAAATTTTCCTTAAACAAAATTTATAAAAAAAATAAAAATCAAGTCGATTATGGCACGGTCTCTTGTCATTGCGATGAATTTCCTATCATTTTTGGAATCCTCTATCTCCATAAAAATAACCATAAAAAAATTGTTTATCAGCTAAAAAAGAATCAATTATCTAAAGCTTTATATTCTTCATTAAATTTAGGTAAGTTAAAAACTTTTTGCTTCATAATTTTTACTCATTTCAACAGATTTTTCCGCGTACCTCCAAATAATTTTATTAATAGTATTTTCATTAAATTACTCTGGAACATGCCCCAATCTCAATACAAATACTATTTTTTCCGTCATCAGGAAATAGAATCTCTCCTCTTTTTTTTACCCCTGACTTTTAGCCAACTGAAACCCAATTCTCTGTGGTTGGATGTTGGCTCCGGTATTTCTAACTATTACTCAAAACTACAACATCTTCATCCAAAATTAACAATTGTTTCTTTGGAAATGTACTTCCAAAATATTTTTCTTAGTAAACTATTTTTTCCCAAAAACGTTATCTACCTCTGTTCCGATTTTTCTTATGGCCCCCATCTTCCTTCAAAGAAAGTAGATGTTGTTACCTTCATCGATTCCCTTCCCTTCATGAAAAACCAAAGAGTAAGTCTTGAAATCGCTTCCCAAAACCTACTTAAAACAAAAGGCTTACTTTTCGCTTCCAGTCTTGTAGAACGCTTACATACCTCGGATTACTCCAATACTTTTCCACTTTCTCAAAATCAAATCAGAAAATTTTTACCATCCTCTTGTCAAATCTTTGACGAAATTATACTTTGCCAGCAACTCAGTCACCCCCAAGCCCTTCAAAACTCTTTACTTGCACCAACTTCCACCCCAAAATTCCGTTATTCTCTCCTTTGGCCGTCTCAAGCTCTTCCCTCAAAAATATTTATACCTCCATCCCTTCTCCAAAAAAAACATACTCTGTGGCAAAACGACCTCTATTAATTTTTATGCCCTAATTTCAGCCTCTTTCTTCTTGGATAACTCTTCTAATTTACCCATGTATTGATCTGTTACTTTCTGTAATTCAGTCTCGTCTTTTTTAAATTCATCTTCTGAAACACTTTTGTCGTTCTTGGCGTCCATTAGTTTTTTTCTGAAATCAGCCCTAGCATCCCGTATCATTCCCCTGGCTCCTTCCAATTTCCTGCCCAACAATTTTACATAGTCTTCTCTTTGTTCTACCGTCAGCATTGGTAAACTCAATCTAATTAAATTTCCATCAACCGAGGGCATCATTCCAATATTTGCCGCCTGAATTCCGTTGTTAATTTCCCGAATGATTTCCTTGTCCCAGGGTTCAAAGGTAATACTGCGTACATCCGGAACCGAAATCGATCCCAATTCCTGAAGTCTCATCTTTTGTCCTTCATATACTGTCACCACCACATTCTCGATCAATCCCGGTGTTGCCCTTCCGGTTCGAATCGATCCAATATCATTTATAAAAATATCGGTAATCTTTCCCATCCGAGTACTTACATCCGCAAAATTTATCATAGTCAATTATACCAACAAAAAGCCCCGCAAGCGGGGCTTCAACTGTTCGCTTTTTTTAAATCTCAAATCTAATAATTCTACCAATCTTGATATTCTCGCCAAATTTGGCATTTAAAGCCGTCACCATATCCTTTATCTTCATCGAAGGGTCTTTAATAAACTCTTGTTCCAATAAAGTTTCCGTATCTTTCGGGTTCATGGCCGCAACTTGTAAACAAAGATCTTTTGTCACAGCCAAAAAATCTTCATTTTTAGCCACAAAATCAGTTTCACAGAGTAATTCAACCATTACCCCAATTTTACCCGTAGAATGGGTGTAGGTAGCCACCCTACCCTGATGAGTTTCCCTTTCAGCTCTTTTTTCGGCTTTTTCATAGCCCTTAGCTTTTAAAATTTCCTTTGCTTTTTTCTCGTCACCCTTGGCTTCTTCCAAAGCCGCCTTAATTTCCATGATTCCCAATCCTGTTTCCGTTCTAATTTTCTTAACTAATTCAATTATATTTTTATTATCCATATTTCTTAAATAAAATTATTTAACTCCGGCCGCTTTCATAGCTCGGCCAATTTCTTCCACAATCACGGTAATACTTTTAACATTGTCGTCGTTTGCCGTAATTGCATAGTCCACTTTTTCCGGATTACTGTCTGTGTCAACAATTGACACCACTTTTATTTTATTTTCTCTCGATTCTTTAATAGCCGTTTTTTCAAAACCAGCATCAACTACAAAAATAATATCAAAAAGGTTTTCTAGTTTAGTCAACCCCCCAATCATTCTCTCTAAACGGGTTTTCTCTTTATTCAGTTCGGACAAATCTTTTTTGCTGGATTGAGCATACTTGCCACCTTCCGAAAGACCCGTCGCAATATCATTTAATTTCTTAATATTTTTTTTGATTTCACTCCAGTTTGATACAGTTCCACCTACCCATCTGTCAGTAATGTACGGTACACCGGCATCCAAGGCCACTCTCCGGACCACCTCACGAGCTTGACGTTTAGTTCCCAGCATTACAATCTGTTTACCATTTCTTTTAGCGTTATAGATAAAATTACATGCTTTTTCCAAAGCAGTAAAACTCTTATTCAAATCAAAAAGCTGAATCCCTTCTCGGGCTTCATATAAATATTCTTTAATTTTTGGGTTTGTCTTTGAAACCTTGTGTCCTAAGTGACATCCTGCGGTTAACAAATCTTTAACATCAATTGTCAAAGTATATTTTTTATCTTCCTTGGTTACCTCTTTCTTAGCCTCGACTTTTTCTACATCCTTAGCTTTCAGAGCCTCTTTTTCGAGTCTTACCTTCTCATTAGCTTCTTTTAAGCTGTTTTTATCAACTGCCTTGGCTTTTTTAGCGCCAACTACCAATGCTTTTTTAACCAGACTTTTACCGGTTCTGTTTACTGTTTTTGTTTTCATAGTTTTTATTATCTCATTTGCCCCGATTTTTCAGGGAAAACTATTATATATAAAATAAATTTTTAATCTAGAGATTATAACATATTATCTAATCCACATTGCATCCCCAAAACTGAAGAATCTATATCGTTTTTCTACCGCCTCTTTGTATACCTCTCTCCAAGCTTCCCCCATCAAAGCTGAAACTAACATCAACAAGCTACTTTTTGGTAAATGAAAATTGGTCAAAAGCGAATCCACAAATTTAAACTTATATGGGGGATAGATAAAAATATCTGTCTCCCCACTTCCCCCTCGTAAATTCCCCTTTTCATCACTCATAGCTTCCAAAACCCTAACCGAAGTTGTTCCGACCGCAATGATTCTTTTACCCTGCTTTTTAGCCAAATTTAATCTATCAGCCACCTCCGCTCTTAGTTCGAAATGTTCAGAATGTAATTTTCCCCTTTCTAAGTTCTTTTCACTAACTGGCTTAAAAGTTCCCAGCCCCACATCTAAATTTACCTTTTCAATCTGCACCCCTTTTTTCAATAGTTTTTCCAATAATTCATTCGTAAAATGCAGGCCAGCTGTTGGCGCCGCCGCCGATCCGTAACTATTTGCATATACTGTTTGATAGTCTTTTCTAATCTCATTTTCTCTGTCGTTCTGAATATACGGTGGTATCGGTGTCTTCCCAATTTTTTCTAAAATTTTCCAAAAATCTCCTTCAAATTCAAATCTAATTTCTATCGCCTCTTCCCAATTCTCCGTTACCTCTCCCTTTAATTCTCCAAAATCTAACCTCTTGCCCTTTTTTAGCCCTGGCCGACATATTGCTTCCCATTCTTTTTCGCGTGTCTTTCTCAGCAATAATAACTCTACTTTCCCCCCACTATCTTTTTTGCCAATTAATCTAGCGGGAAATACCCGACTCTCATTCAACACCAATACATCATCTTCCCCCAAATCACTGGCAATATCCTTAAAAACTCCCTCCTTCGTGTCATTGTTTTCTCTATCCACCACCAACAACCGACATTCGTCCCTATTTTTCAAGGCTTCCTGAGCAATTAGTTCCGAGGGTAATTGGTAGTCATAATCCTCAATTTTAATCATCTCTGGCTATTTTATCTCAATTAACGTATACTGCATACGTCCTCTTAGTATTTTGTTTTTTCTAAAATGAATAAGAAACTCTATGTCGGTGGCTTGTCTTTTCAGACTACCGAAGACACTCTAGGCGCATCTTTCGCCCAAGCGGGAACTGTTGTTTCCGCCGTTATTATCAAAGATAAATTCTCTGGTCAATCCAAAGGATTTGGTTTTGTTGAAATGTCCACTGAGGAAGAAGCTCAAGCAGCTATCAGTCTATGGGACGGCAAAGAACTTGATGGACGTACCGTCAAAGTTAATGAAGCTAAGCCCATGGAAGATCGTCCACCTCGACGTGACAATTATTCCAGCAACCGCTATTAATCAATTTATTGACTAATCTAAAACCCGCCTATTTGGCGGGTTTTTTAGTGTTTATACCTTTTATCTCTTGACAAGATAGTTAGAAACTTATAACATAACTTGTTAGGTAAATCTAACTCATGAAAAATAAAATCAAAGCTTATCGTACCATTGAAAACCTAACTCAGGCTCAATTAGCCAAGCAAGTCGGTGTCCGCCGGGAAACAATTCTCTATCTCGAGCAAAATAAATATATGCCATCATTAAAATTAGCCCATGATGTAGCTAAAATATTAAAAACCACCATCGAAAAACTTTTTACTATCTAACACCTTCCTTAAAGCCCTTAGAAACACGTTTTTTGTCTACATTCTTATCTTGTTACCATTTTTAACAAATTAACCCGCTCCGCCACCGCCGCCACCGCCACCGCCGCCACCGCCACCGGAAGAAGAACCACTCGAGCCGGCTCCTGATGCTCCATAGCTTGAACTTACTGCGCTATTAATACTACTCATCGCTTCTCCAATTGAATTAAGACTACCTCCAAAATCACCAAAACCTCCCGACCCTATATTACCCCCCCAATATAAACCCGCCATTCCCTCCTCCTTTGCACTTAAACTTATCGGTAATTCCGACAATGCTTTGAGAGAAACTCCCAACACCGTTCCATATACTAAATATTTTTCCCAAATTACCACTGAATCTATTGGATCCTTTACCGTTTGTCGGTATTCCTCCAAGTGTTTTTTAAAACCAATCCACTTTGCCACCTCCTCCCTTCCCTTGTCAGTCCTTTTATGGCCATGGGCTAACATTAAAAAACCAATTACCATTAACCAAAATGCCAAAAATATATTCAAAAAGACTCCCACCATCGCCACTAACCCAAAGACAGCCGATAATCCTGCAAAAAATATTCCTACGAAAAAAATAGTCAAAGAAATCCAGGGTAAATACTTATCTTTCATTTTTTCTGCTTCCTTATCAAAATACCCTTCCTCAATATTTTCAGCCCAGGTTTTTTTGGGAAAATCTCTAAGAAAAAAATTTCTAGCCTGACTCTGATGACTTCTAAACCAACTGCTAATTTCGTTTAAGCTAATTTTATCTGTCGACCCTCTAATTTTATCCAACAGCTCCATTATCATCTGTTGAATCGATGATGCCTTCTTTTTATTTTCTCCAATCGCCAGTAAATAGTATGTGTACTTCTTAAAAATGAACCCTTCTTTCTGGTCACTTCTAACAATTTTGTAAAACCTATCTTTGACTAAAGACAATATCGTCGCTGTCAATGATTTTGCCGTCAAAGTCTCTTTGCCACTCACCAATTGTTCCACCTGGGCCGGATCAATCCCACTTGGGGGTTCCCACCATCTCCCCGACAAAGACGCACTGAGTGATTTTTTATCCTTACCATACTTATAAAACAATTTAATTTTTTCAACAATTGTTTTTATCTGCCACAGTGCCAGAATTAAAAACAATATCCCCATCACATAGTCTCTTATCCTTTCTATTTCTTTTTTTGCCTTTGTCTGGGTAATAAAAGCATTTTCCTCTTCTATAATTTCCGACTTTGTCTTTTCTTCTATCGCTCCACCATAAAACGTTTCTTTGGGCAACAAAATCCTCGCCTCAAAGAAAGTCTTTGTCGTCAATTCTGCCACTTTTAGGTCAACTTCCCCGCTATTTGGTATTGACACCACCCCGTTCAATGGCCCGTGAGCCCAAGCTTGAATCTGACTTCCATCAACTCCACCTGGCAACATAAACTTAATTTCAACTTGATTTTGATTGACTTCCCACTCACTTCCCACTGCCTGCCAATAAATTTCTGCCACGTCTTTCTGCAAAGTAACCACATTCGCCACCTCGTAATTAAGTCTAAAAGTTTTTTTCTCATTACTCGCTCTGTAATACCACTTAATATAGTATCTATCGCCCTCATCGACCACATAATAAGTTCCCGCCGTCTTACTAGTATCAGTTGCTGTTGTCGTCGTATATTCTCCGTTTTCGTCAGACACACTCAAAGACCTCAAGATATATTTTTCACTCCTCTCTCCCTTCTTGTTTATATATTGATAGGCAAAGGTATAATCTCCGTCAAAATCATAAACCCTGCTTTCCTCCACCTTCATTGACCCATCCTGGTTAATTCTGGCCTCAATATTTACCGGGCCAACTGTATATGATTTCGCCTCAGCCCTATTTACTCCCTCAAATAACCAAAATATCATCACTAAAAACCACATAATTCATTTTACACTTCTTCTCTTCTTTGCTAAAGTCATCAATTTCTCTACCAAAACAACCGTTATCAGCCATAAAACTCCTGCTAAAAACCCCGCCACTACATCACTGGGACTATGCACCCCCAAGTATATCCGGCTCATTCCTATTAATACAACTAAACACATCAGACTACTCGCATAAACCCATTTAAATCTGTTTCCTTTCAAAAACTTAAAAATATAAAAAACTATTAACAAATACAAAACTGTCGCATTCATGGTGTGCCCAGAGGGAAAACTGTAAGTAGTTTCGTTAACTAATGGTGATATTAAAAGCGGCCGTGGTCTTTTTATTATCTCCTTCAATAGATTATTCATTATTGCCCCACCAGATAAGGTCATCAAAAATCTCCAAGCCTCCTTTTTTAAATCTCTTCTCGAGATCAACCAAAAAATCACTAATCCCAACACCACGATTATTAAAGTTGAACCTAAATTCGTTATAAAAATCATTATCCCGGTTAATATCGGACTCCGCCAGGAATAAAACAGATTGGCAATTTGTTGATCTAAAACTAAGACCATTTCTCCCACAAGCTAAGTATACCGAAATTATTTACCCAATTCTTTCCATTCCATCGGGTATTTAGTTTTCACGGCCTTAACATCGAAATAATTCGCCCTAAATGTCAGCTTTGTTCTTGGCAAACTTTTCCCTTCTCTGTCCAAAGCGAAATCGTACTTCTCGTCAATCCCTATTAGTTTAGATTTTTCCCCACCGATTAATTCCTTTATTTCTCTCTCGATTACATCTATCAAACGTTCTCCTTTTTCAACTTTACTTGCAAAAAAACCTCTATTTTCCAGACTTAAGTATAAATTTTCCAATGTCTTTGGTTTTTTTGACAAAATGACATAAAAAATAAAATATTTACTTTCAGCCGGCATACCCAACAACTTTCGTCTCCGTTCCGTCTCTTTTCGATCCTCAGAATTTTCTTCTGACGGATAGGCAGAAACCAATTTTTGCCCGAGGATTTTTGACATATTTTCCGGTTTCATCGCCTCTTTAATCGTTTTTATTGCCTTCATTCCTCTTGGGTCATTGGGATTATAGTCCGCCGGATCGAAAAATTCTTCGCTAATTTGTGGGTCTTTAATTTTAAAATCCAATAAAATGGCAACATCCCTAACTTCTTTCTTAAAATACTCTAATTCATCCTTATCCACTGTATATGGACAACTTGCCCAATAGCAACCCTCATCCTTTTGATAAGTAAAATCAAAACCCGACCATTGTGCGTCCTGACTATAATAAATCCAAAAATACGTCGCATCTTCACTCTCATCAAGATTAAATTCAAATATTCTAAACTCTGGATATAATCTTTTTTCAACCTCTTCTTTTTTAACTGGTTTTAAATTTCCGTCTTTTCTATATAAAAATATGTCGTAACTCATTGATTAGTTAAATTGTTAAAATAATACTATTATATGCCCTATCACCAAAAAGATTCCCTCTCTCAAAATTTTATAAAATATCCCGACTTGGTCGCTGATTTATTAGACGCCTCTGATTTAAAAAGAAGTGACACTGTTTTAGAAATTGGACCCGGAAAAGGCATCATCACCAACCAACTTTTAAAGCGCGTTACTCAAGTAATTGTTGTCGAAAAAGATCCTATTCTTGCCGCAAAACTTATAGAGTTGAATAATAATTCCCCTAAATTAAAAATTCTTCCAAAAGATTTTTTAAATTGCACGCTACCCACTGTCCCCTACAAGGTTTTTTCTAATATTCCCTTTAGTCTCACCGCCCAAATTATCCGCAAATTCTTATCTTCTTCTATCCTTCCCGATTCAATGTATTTTATTATGCAACAAGAGGCAATTGAAAAATACATTGGTTTTCCCCAAGAAACCCAAAGCTCGCTTTTAGCCAAACCCTGGTATGAAATAAAAAACCTTGGCGATATTGACCGCAGCTCTTTTACCAAAAAACCCCAAATAAAGATTGGTTTTGCTGAATTCAAAAAAAGACCTATTCCCTTTATTAAAAATGAAAATAAGAGGGAGTATCGTGATTTTATTATCTATGGTTTTAATCAATGGCAAGCCACATTTTTGGATTCTTATAAAAAAATATTTACCTATCCTCAGCTTAAGACTTTAGAAAAAACTTTTAAACTCACCAGCCTCAAACCTACCGAGGTTTCTTTTGATACCTGGCTTCAAATTTTTAAAACTTATCTCAAGATCAGCACCTCATCACAAAAAGAAATTATCGACACCTTCAGGCCAAAAAATATCCGGTAAATAATATTCTCTAAATGAAGCAAAGTACCATTTCTATTCTCCACATCCTTTAAATAATCGTGTTAACATGAAAACTATATGACTAATACTGATCTCTGTCCCAAATGTGGTGCTCCATTAAGTGAAATTGTTAAAACTGCTACTGGCCGTGAGCTCCAGAGGTGTACCAAAGGCTCTTGGGATGCCCAGACTCATAAAACCGTCGGCTGTGATTACGTTAAATGGCTTGAAGTAAAACCGGTTGAATTGGATGAGAAATGCCCCAAATGCGGCGCCGCCCTTATCCTCCAAACCACTCGCTTTGGTAAAAAAATGAAAAAATGTTCCGCCGGTTCCTGGGATAAAGAAGCAAAAAAAGCTATCGGTTGTGATTATGTCGAATGGATTAACGGCACCACCGAAGCCTTGGATGAAAAATGTCCCAAGTGTGGCGAAAATTTAGTTCTCTTCACCACTGTCAATGGTAAAAAAATGAAAAAATGTTCCACCTCAGGTTGGGACAAGCTTGCCAAAAAGGCTACCGGCTGTGACTATATTCTTTGGTTAAAAGCCGGTCAAAACGAATCCGACACTGGCGAAGAGTATTTACCACCCGAAGAGGAAATAAAATAATTTTATCTTCTCACTAACAAAATCGCGTTGGGAATATCGCGACCCGGACCATATTTGTATCCACCAAACCATAAAGCTGTCGATCCACCACTATCAAGATTTAAGGCATTATCCATTCCCATTTCCACCAATACCCTGGCCGATCCTACCACTGATACTCCCCGCACCACTCCGATATAAACCATACTCCCTTTATTGGCAATAAAAGCCCTATTTCCAGCCGCCGCCAATTTTTCATCACTACTGTCCCCTGTCGCCAAGGACTTACCACTGACTAACAGTGGATAATTAGCTAATACCGCATCCACACCGGTGTCCCTACCCCACTGCAACGACTGACTCACAAACTTGGCTGAAGTTCCGGAAAATATTACCGCCGGCACCGTACTGTAAACATTATTATCTGAATTAAAATATTTTTTATTTTTATTCATCAACAATGTATCAAAGGGATTTTTTTTATTGGCACAAGTAGGATAAGTTGCCGGACAAAAATATGAACCATTAATTCCCGCTATAGCTCCATTCCGGGAAACATATGTTGCCAGTGGCAAAACCGGACAATTGTCACCACAATCACCCTCCGAAGCCGTATCTACAATTACCCTGGTATTGCTTAAGTCCGCCGCCACTACATCCACCACAAAAAATTGCTCGCCAACTTTTACTTTTTGTCGGGAAAAACCACTCCCCGGAGGTACGTTGCTTTCAGGAACAGAAGCCAAATTTAAAACGCCAACAATTGGTAAAGACTTTGCTTTCTCTTCTTTAATTTTAGCTGAAATAGTCGCTGTTTTTAAGGTAGCCGCCCCGTAATCCATCTTTGCCAAATCCGCCAATAGTGGTCCAAAAAGAACCTCAATTTTATTAATTTTTACCCCGCTGTCACGTAAATCCAACATTTCTTCATATTGCGCCGAAGCATTTTTGAAAGCCGTGTTAATTTGTTTTACCTCAGCCGCCAGCTGATTATTCTTTACCACCTGATCTTCCTCTTTCAATAAGGTCAATTGAGCGCTTATTGAAGCCAAAGATGAACTCAAGCTATTACTGATACCAATATTTTCGTTTATCAATGCTAGTTTTTCCCTTTGCCACTGCCAATACAAAAATCCCCCACCCGCAATCAAGATTGTGGCTACAAAGGGCCAAACATATTTTTGCCATTTAAACTTTTTCACTACAAATAGTCTATATTATCTAAGACTTTTTTGTTATTAATTTATGTAGTTTGCCCTAACACCTAATTCTCTCACCACCATTCGGATTAGTTTTTTAGCTTCTATTTCATTTCTCTTCAGCGACATATTCCAATCTAAACCCGGACCAGTATTGCCTTCCAAAAAATAGGCATTCCCGCTATTACTCATAATAAAATCTAAAGTAAACAGAGAACAGTTTTTATTCAAAAGTTTAGCAATTAGGCCTGACTTAGCTACTAAAGCTTTTGGCAATTCATCTGTTGATAAATATGTCAACAAACCCCCTCTATGTTCATTACACCGGAAATCACCAGACTTTGCCACTCTGATATATGACTGAACAATTTCTCCTTTTAAATAAATCAACCGAATATCGGTTGAGGCAAAACATTTTTGATAACTAAATCCTTTATCGAATAATGCAAAAGGTTGAATTATATACGACACCTTGGGGTTTCTCTCCATCGCCGCCAACATTTTCTTCGGCTGACCGCTTTTAAATTTAAAAATATGTCTCCCCCCCGCTCCAAACCTATCTTTCATTATAATATCGGTCCCAAAATCTCCGGAATCCGGATGTTGGTCCAATAATTTATTTAAAGCCAGGCACGCTTTTTCCACACTTGCTGACGTATTACCCTCTCCTAGGGAAATAGTCGGAATAGCATATTTCGATAATTTTTCATAAGTCTTTTGCTTGTCAAAAAATAAATTAAATAAATCCGGATCATTAAAGGGTTTAATCTCAGCCTTAGAAAACAGTAAATCCCGTCTGGTCTTAACTCCAATCCTTTTTGGCGAAAATTTATCAAAAATCAGAGTCGAAAAACAAGGCCGATTTACTTTTAGCCACTTATTATTTTTAAATTGCCAAAAACTACTACAGGTTCCGGGTCCAACAATATCTTTTGATGTCGTAAAAGCCGCTTTTAAACCAAACCTACTACAAATTTCCATAAAGTAGCCATATACCACACTATAGGATTCACTACTCGAAGTTTTTTGGAAAGGGGTTGTTGCCACGTTGACATCGGATGCGCTAACAGCCAATTTTTCCGAATACACAATTAGAACGTCAAACTTACTTATTTTATTCATAAAAATTACTAATCACCCAAGCTCACGTAAAAATTCATTTCCGTGAAATTAATATTATATCTTATATTATATCCCTACATTACAATTTCTGTCGTACTTAATTCCTTAAGTTTCGCAATTAATTCTTCTCTGCTATAAATTGAAGTATCTATCTGTTTACTTTCAAAAACCCTCAAGCCCTCGATCATTCTTCTCGCAAAAATCGCTTCGTCTTTTTTCAAAAATTTTATTTTTATTTGATTTCTGGCAAAAGTTTTGGAAACAACTACCAACTGGGCAAAAAAAGGTGCCAAATTAATAAATACATTAGAAATATCTTTAATATCCACACTATGTACCTGAGAAGATAGAAAAAAATTACGAACAATTACTGTAATTCTCCCCTCTTCTACGTTAACCGTGTTGGGAAACAAATCAAAAGGAAAAATAGATGTCACACTAGCCAATATTCGGTTAGATTTCCCCACTAAACCAGCCACCAAGTTTTCATCTAATATCTTGTGTTCATCTACTAGTTGTGTTTCCTTGTCTTTTACCAGAGTATCTATGACCACTTCCCCACTTGGTTCATTTACCTTAAAATCGATTTTTTGTCTCATTAATTATTTGATTAACCCCAATCCCAAAAGCCCCACAATAATTAGGTATGCGGCTATTAAATAATTAATTAATTTCGGGAACATTAAAATCAATATTCCAAAAACCAATGATGCCAAAGGACTCAAATTTGTCAAAGAAAATGTCATTAACATTCACCCCCTGTAGATAATTAATAATTAACCTAACAGACGAACTATAAAAACGATTACTGCAATTACCAGTAATAAATGAATCAGTCCTCCGCCAATATGAAGCGAAAATCCCCCCAACCACGACAAAACTAACAAGATAATAATAATGTCTATTATTCCCATACTATCCACCTCCTAAATTTGTAACCTCTTCCTAAGAACTTTGCTTTTCACCGGAAGATATGTGTAGTAACTTGACAATTCCCCAAGCTAAAATAATATACACAATAATTGCCACTAATGTCGACGGTTCCAAAACCGAAGTCGTTTCTGCGCCTTGGGCGTATCCTTTCCGAAATATTCCCTCAAAGGGTAAGATAAAAATTCCGGTTACACCATAGATAAAACGGACAAAAGCGCTTGATAAACTGGCTCCGGTCAGTTTGAGAAGTAAACGGAAAGCCAATAACACTTCCAAAAAACCAAAAAGAAAATATATCCCATATTCAATGGTTTCCCGATTCGACGCTCCGGTTTTAACCTGGGTGGTCAAAATTGGATTACCACTATCTCCATCATTTTCTACCGGAGTTGTTACCACAGGATTACTCTGGTTTTCTTTTGTTGTTATCGTTTCTTTTATTATTTCTGTCATATTTTTTCCCCACCTTTTATTTTTAAATTTGCTATCTTCTGTTTCGGATCATGCGGCCAACATAAATAACCACTATTGCACCTATCACTGCCACAATCAAACTATATAGGTCAAATCCGTTAACACCAGATTGACCAACCATGCCCATTAGAAAACCACCGACAATTGATCCCAAAATTCCCATAATGATGTCCATCATGGTGCCTTGACTGTTGTTGGTTTTCATAATAACTGAGGCAATCCAACCTGCCAGTGCTCCAAAAATTATCCAAAGTAAAATACCCATAGTTTTTTCTCCATTTTTAATAATAAGTAAACCTTTCTCATCAGTTATGGTGTCTGATTCACATTCACATCAATTTCATTAGGAACATTGATTTCAGGTGCAGGAATATTGATCTGAGGTGATCCCATTCGCCTGATGGCCGGAAGGCCAAAATAAAAAAATAACAAACCCAAAACGATTAGTCCGAAAATAGCAATTAATAAACCACTATTACCATCGTTATCGTTTATCGGAGCCGGACTATTTACAATTGTCGTCATACTTTTTCACCACCTTTTCTAAATTGTTAACAAATCACTCAAATTTCAGATTTCTTGATTACTATTTCTTCAGGTAAATAGTCGACCAATGCTTTTTCTACTAATTTAGTCAAAGTCAAATCTTCTAGTATTGCCTGGGCCCGAGCGTGTTTAGCCAAAGACGGTTTCATAAACAGGGTTATTCGTTGTTTTAAAATACTTGTCATACTTAACATAGTACAACAACTTGTAATACTTGTCAATTCTCAATTCTTTGCTTTATGGCCTCGTCGATCAAAAATACCTGATTTTTCCGCAATAATGGCAAATTTTCTTGGTTAAAAAAACCATACTCCGATACTTCATGTGTCGGGGTAAACTCGCCGCCAATAAACACCCCCGTATAACACATATCAATCCGAGCTCCTTCCCGGTCTGTTCTAGTTTTCAAAGCATCGTCCACACTTACCACCAAGCCCGACTCCTCTTTTATTTCCCTCTCCAAACCCTCTCGGGGGTGTTCCCCTGCTTTTAGGTAACCACCAGGCAAACTCCAGGCATGTGATCGATAATTATGTTTGAAAAGAAGGATTTCGTTTTTATCATTAAAAATAATTCCGGTCGTACCTACTAAAAACTGATCCTGAAAAAAGCGCATTAAAAATAACTGTATATTTTTAGGAAGGTGCAAAGCTTTATATATTTTGGCTAATAATTTTTTCACAATGCGTTTTGATCTGTCGGTTTTAAATCTTCAGATCCATTTTTCATTTTTTCTTTTTCTAATTCCAACTGATGAACCCTTTTCGTCAGTTCCAATATCTCTTCTTTACTCTTTTTGATTTCATTGTTCTTTCTTCGAACTTCAAAAAATGTCGAAATTGCCTGAATCCGATAAACCAAATAAGATAAAACCAAACCAATTATCAATGCTCCCGCAATTACATAAAAAAGAGGTACGTCAGAAAAAGCAATAAATCCCAGATTAATTGAAACCGGCATAAAGTTATACTTTGATATATATACTAAAGCTGAACCCAATACCAAAAGCAGTATTAAAATCAACATAATTATAGTATACGCTATTTTATCTATTTAAATACGTCACCGTCAATTGCAAAACAGTTGCAAAACAAACCCACAATAAATACGGAATTTGTATATATGCCACCCACTTAGCATGAGGATAAATTGCTACCATTGCCCAAATCAAAGTCACCAACACCAAAATAATATCTACCGCCGCCAATAAATTATTTTTTAATCCAAACTGTATTGGAGTAAAAATGACATTAAATATCAAATTTAGGATAAACGGCAAGACTACAATGAAGAGAATCCTCTTTTGAAAAGCCATTTGAAACACTTTGCCAAAAGAAATTGCTATCAAAATATACAAAATTGTCCATACCGGTCCAAATAACCATGCCGGCGGTGACCATGAAGGTTTTATTAATTGCTGATACCAGGTGTAATTATTCATTAAACAATTTTACTACATTTTCTTCCACCCCAACCTGCCCCCACCAGCTTTCACCTAGTTTTTCGAACGATTACCGTGTTTTGTCCAGCATAATATCTTACCCTCACCTTTTCCCAACCCAATCTCACCAGGATTCTCTTAATAATTTTGGAAAAAGTTACACTATATAAACCCAACATTTCCGCCAAATGTCCCCAAGATATCGTTTGCCAATATGCCTTAAACTCAAAATTTTCAAAGTTGTTTTTCTCTAATAATTTTTTCATCAAACGTCGGTCAAAATAAAATAGATGTGTTGAGAAAAGAAACCACCACTTTGAACCCATTACTCTTGCTACCGGAGTTCCTATGTCAGGATAATTGACAACCAACATTCCACCCGGCTTAAGAACTCGACATATCTCTTTTAACTCTGAGTCTGGATTTGGTAGATGTTCAATAACATCCCACATTGTTATTACATCAAAATAATTATCCTTAAATTTTGCTTCTTTAAGAGTTCCCTGTTTGATATTTACAGAATATTTTTCATTTGCATAGTTGGATAACCATTTACTTAATTCAACTCCCCAAGTCCTCCATCCTTCATCTCTGGCCACTTTTAAAAAAAATCCGGAACCCGCTCCCACATCTAATATTTTGCCTCTTTGGGGAAAATATTTATCAATAATTTTAATCGATTCACAAAAAGTATCTATTCTACTTTCAGCCTCATCAACATAAGACAAATTGGAATCCTTTGAATAAGATCTGTTCAACATTCTCACCTCGATCTGGGGATTAACATAAATCAAACCACAATTCTTACATTTCACTATCTGTTGAACACCCCTTACACTCTTTGAAGTTGAAAATATTTTATTAAAATCTACCGGTTTTGACGCTTTAATAATAACCTTATAGTTTCTTGACCCGCAATAATTACATTTCACTATCCGATATACATTTTCCCTCATTCTCCATTTTACCTTTATTTTTCTCCACTTCCCAAACCCAAATTATGCTTATTCATAAAATATAAACATAACCATCACTTTAAAACCACCGTTAAAATTTCTAAAGCTGCAAATAGCTTAGCAATTCAAACATTAAAATGGCCGGCCAAAAAAATGCTTTTACGATTCCCATTACTACCAGCCCAAAAGTCGTTGCCCCCTGCATAAAATAAAACAGTGCCCCAACAACACTCAGTCCATAAATTGCCCCATTGTTACATTTTTTACAGCTATGGTGCCAATTATTAATTCCCCATTCTTTACAGCTTTCCGCCGATTTTTTTTCTTTCTTCACGTATTTATTAAATTATTAATATAATTTTAGTTCCTTAAAAATTATACAAAAACTCTGTAAAAAAGTAACGCCAATAAAACAACGGTTGTAAATCCGAAAACTCCCACTGTCTGTAAAAAAAGTTGAACCGCTTGTTTTCTCTTTCCGTCAATAAAAAATTGAAGAGGTTGATAAAAAAACAAGTATGCCATAACAGCCACAGAAAAAGTTAGCACAAATAAAACCATAATTGGAGCAAAAAAAGTATCAGGTCTGTTTCTCAGAGGTTGTGTTACAAAGTCCATAACAGCAACAACCAGGATAATATAAACCGAAGCTGTCAGCGCATTAATAATTGGGTTTTTACTCACAATATAATTATACTACCATCCTCAAAATCCTTAAACCTTATGAATATCGTTTTTTGTTATGAACGCAAAATGTTCCATCAACATTAACCCATTTTTTCTCCTCATTTTCCACAAACACTTTTATTCCCCTTTTTCTTATATTTTTTAGGTTCTCTATTTCACTCATTCCATACCTCTCTTGATATCTCTTGTCTAAACGTTTCAGTCTCTCGCAAGGAAATTTATCGCAATCAAAACAGTAATCCCCTTTTCTTTCTTTACAGAGTTTTATCCCGCACTTTATGCAAGATTTTCCGTTTACCTTCCTTCCACCAATACAGCCCGGGCATTTATTTTCAGCCCTTAAATAATTTAAACATAACCCACAATTCATTCCACAGGGAGCAATCAGATTCTCGTTCATATTAGTTTTTTTCTTTCAAAAAATATGCTTCACTCAACCATTCAATTAATTCATTATTGACCTCTTCTTTGCTACTCAAATCAACACAGTTTTTAACGCTACTGCAAGAAACAGGAACACTCTGTTTGAGTCTGGGACTATCAAGTTTTCGATTTAAACCAAACCTAATTTCTAATTTATCTTTTTTGGGAAGTGCAGCTAAAAAATCATAACGACCAAACAAGTGAACACAACAGGGAATAGAAACAATTTGACACTTACCAACCTTTTCATTAATGGTCTTAAACAAAAAATTGAATAATTCTTTAGCTTTTTCTTTGTTTTTAAAATGTTCTTCAAGGGGAATTTTTTGACAAGAATGAGCTTGGGCTGTTTTTTCAAAAATCCTATTACATGTCGTGCATGTCCACATACAAACAATAATACTGCAACTATTATTTTTTTCAAACTAAATATGTCAATTAGAAAAAATCACCAATCCCCAAAGTCATAGTGCTATCCTATATATATGGATAAAAATATCTTAAGAGTAATTATATTTCTATCTATTGCCACACTCATCGTCATTGGAATTAATAATACCCAAGGACTAAAACCACTTGAAAAGGTTCTACCAATCGTCAAATTACTCCCAATTAATACTCCCATCCCAACAGTTAAGGTATATAAATTAATAGATCAGTACCTTCCGCCCCAAATTGCCACCACCTCTTCATACATGATTCCATGACTGAAGCTTTGGGTGAAAATTTTGACTTTTTACGCCTCAATCTGGCTAAATATTATCCCAAAAAAGTCTTTGGACTTTTTAACTATGGATTCGGTTCTACCAACATTCTTTCTATTCAGGATCGTCTTGATAACAGCACCGCCTACCAGGGTAAAGATTTTTCTGCCATTTTAGATCGATATTTTGACATAATATTAATTGAATCCTCTGGTACCAATCCCCTTTCCGAATTTCCCCTAGACATAGGTCTCCAAAAACAAAGCACCGCCCTTGACATAATGGTAGCAAAAATAGCTGATACTCACCCCAATTCACTAATTATCTTCATTGCTACTATCGCCCCCTCACAGTTTTACGGAAAAGGAGTGGTCGATCTTTCACCCCAAATGAGAATTCAATGGGCCAACGAAAGACGGGCTTATATTGAAAATCACATTAGCTATGCTAAAAGACATAATATCCCCTTAATCAATGTCTACGAAAAAACTTTAGACAAAAATGGCGTTACTATCACAATTACATTCATCCCTCAGTCAAGGGAGTCACTCTCATTAGTCAAATGATCGCTGACTACCTCTATCAAAACAAAATTCTCTTAAATTAAAATCCCTCCTTAGAACAACTTTTGGACTTTTTTCTGTAAAATACGGCCATAGCAGCAATTTCAATTATTGATGTTGAATGTAAAAAGGGACATTTAGTCTTTGGTCGCTACAGAAAAGTAATCGCCGGGAGACTATTAAAGTGTTACATTGACGAAATCAGATTTGATAACATCGGGGTTAAGGGGTTACCGAATGAAACTAATGTTTTTTGCAAGGAATGCCAAAAAGAAGGAATAGTAACCAGAATTGGAAGAATTGGATTGGTTCACGGAAGACCTGCAGTAATCATAAATCATGGAGGAACAAAACCAATTAGAACTTAACTCCCCCAAACCCAATCGAAACTCCTCTCTCTTGGATTATTTAGTAGCAGAAAAGGTAATACTCAAACCAAAGTCAGGTAAAAATGCCGGGACTTCTTTGTGGATCGTTATATTAACAAACCCGGTTTGTTTTAACAGATTAAGATAGTCCTCTTTTAGAATCGCACCACTGACACACCCAACCAACAAATCTTTGTCATTTTTTAAATCTTCCGGTAACGGCTTAATCAAAACCACGTCAGAGACCATTAGTTTGCCGCCAGTTTTTAAGACCCGGTAAATTTCTTTAAATACCTTGGCTTTATCTGGTGCCAAATTGATAACACAATTGGAAATAACCACATCAACAGAATTATCATCAAGTGGTAAGTTTTCAATGTCGCCTTTCTTAAATTCCACATTTGTAAAACCACCTTTTTGAGCATTTTCCCTGGCTTTTTCCAACATCTCATCGGTCATGTCAATATTTTTTAGCAGCTAAAAAGACATCAAAACCGGCACCAGAACCTAGGTCTAAAACCACATCCCCCTCTTTTAAGGATGCGATAGCAGTCGGGTTTCCACAGCCAAGACCTAAATTAGAACCGTCAGGAACAGTTGTCATTTCGTCTACCGAATACCCCATCTCTCCTGACTGTCTTTGGACGGTCATATTTGAGCCACAGCTACAACTGCCACAGCCGCACTGGGCCGATGTCTTGGCTATTTGCCCATATTCTTCTTTAACAATTTTTTTAATATCTGTCGAATTTTTCATACTTTTATCTTAAAAATTAAGTTAGTAATTTCAATACCCCTAGAGGTAAGAGAATAATAAACCCATTTACTGTCTTTACGATCCACCACCAAGCCCGCATCTTTTAAATCTTTTAAATGATGGGAGATTAAACTTTGAGATAATTTTGTCCCTTCCATTAATTCACAGACACAATGTTCTCCATTTTTTAAAATACAAAGAATTTGCAAGCGACTATTTTCAGATATTAGCTTTAAAAAAGTCGACAACTCCCCCACCTCTTCTGATTTAATCTTGTCATTAGAACAACACTTATATGAACCCATGTTCATATACAATATATCTTATCTCCAAGATTAGCAACCATCACCCTAGATAATTCTGGAGTCATAAGCCCAGTGCAGTAACGCCTGCCTTTGCCTTATTCGGCAATTAATGTCTTTTGGAGCACAACTATTTTTGATTTGAGTTAAGTGCCGCCTCATCGCCGACCACCTTTTAATTTGCCTTTTATCGTCTTCATGTCTCCTGCCCATATAGTACCGGCAATACCACTGAAACCAGCCTCTAGGATCGTCAAGATGAATCCAAGCATTTTTTCTCCAAATCGCCAATGACTGAGAAGCATTCACCTTAAAAAAATTTAAGCTAGGATCATGAAACTCATGACACAATTTTGCTTCCAAAAACCAATCTTTAGGAAACTCATTTCGACAATCTGTCATATATTTACCCCCAAAAACTCCCCTTGTCAGCATTTCTTTTGGTGTTAATTCTGGTTCAAATATTTTGTTAAAATTTTTTCCCACCGGCTCTGTCAAAAAATACCGGTAATTTTTCTGCATCAAGTCATTAACGATTATTTCTTTGGCTTCCATGGTACAAACACCGAAACTCTTTTTTTATAATCCTCAAACTCCTTATTATCTTTATATTTTCTTTCAAGTAAAGGTACCCCCGATACTTGTAAAATCAAAAAGGTAATCGTTGCTGGACCAACTAAAGTCCACCAATTTAAATTAAAATTAAGAAGCCAAATCCCCCACCACATCGTCACTTCTCCAAAATAATTTGGATGCCGACTATATGCCCATAGGCCACTTTGCATTATTTTACCCTTATTTTTTGGGTTACTGATAAATTTTTTTAATTGTCTATCTGCCACTACTTCAAAATAATACCCAATCATCCACAACAGTATTCCTACCAAATTAAACCACTCAACATTACCTTTTGATCCTAATATTGGCCAACACATCAGCCACATAAAAAACCCCTGCGTCATAAAAACTTTTATATATGCCTTATTTTTCCATTGTTCATACCGATAATCCTCTTTTTTATTCTTATTTCGGTTATAAATATGAGTCGCCAACCTAATTCCCCAAAAAGAAATCAATATCAAAGAAATTATTAATTTAATATTTGGATTAAATATCAAAGAAAAACCAGTCACCAATATAAATCCCAAACCCCAGGCAATATCAGCCACATCATTTCTTTTTTTTGAAATCGCCACAAAATACCATCCCGTCATATATACCCAGATTAATATAGCGCTATTTATGAAAACCATTTGCTAAGTATCCAATAACTTACTCCAGCAACGGCTCCAGAGAGAAATGTTCCCCAAATCAAATCCACCACCGTCACCAACACCGGCCAGTCTTTAATCGTGGCCAAGTTAGTTAAATCATAAGTTGCATAACCACACAATCCAAATAAAGCTCCGGTCAATATTGCCGTCATTATTGACCCCTTTTGTAAGGCTGGTGCAATAATCAACACCACCATTCCCAAAATATAAATTAAATAAAATATCCCGGCCGCAGCTAAATTAGGAGTTTTAGCCATTAAAAAACCTAAATGTTTGGCATAAAAATTCTTCGCCACTACCGTCAACCAAACTCCGTCAATTATTAAAAATGTAAAGAGGGCAACAAAATATTGTTTAATCATAACCAATTATATGCCCTTATAAGGGTTTTGCTTAATAGGGCTCGTTATTCTTTTAAAATATCTGAAAAAATTACCAGACGTTTGCTATAACTTTTTTTTGCCTCATCCCACAGACCATCACAAGTGACAAGATTAAGGTGGACACCATCATTTTGATTGAAAACATTATCTGCATAACCAGAATCATAAAGTTCTATTTTTTGAACCATGAAAGTGATAGATTTTCCTGTTTTATCTTCAACAGACAATTTGTCCCCCACTTTTAATTTATCTAGGTTAAAAAAAACACCTTCTTGATTATTTTTTCCATTAAAATGACCAGCAATAACAGCACTACCTATTCGCCCGGGAATTGCTCCAAATTTAAATAAACCAACATCAGCAATATTAGTTGGAACTTCCATCTCTCCCTTAGAATTAGTTCCTAAGGTTTGGATATTGGCACTAATATTAATAACCGGAATTAAAAGCCTAACGGGTGAAAAAGAAATATTTTCTTGCTCTTTTTTTATTAAATCATTCGCTGAAGAATTAAAACTGATTATGATAAAAGAAAAAATAACAAGGGAAAATATTGTCAATAATAGCCATCTGAAATATTTTTTCAAAATACTTATAAAAACCAATTCTTTATTTGATTTATGAAAATGAAAAGATTATTTTTTTGAGGAGCGAATCCGGTATTTGGTAGTCTTGGTGATCCCACAAATTTAGGCTCACCATAAACTCCAATTTGACAATCATTTCTGGCAGCAACCCGAATCCAAATTGGTCGATTTGATGGAAGATCATTTATGGTAGTAAAAAATCCGGTAACATTGGTGTTGAACAACCATTTTCCATTTTCAAAACCGTATTCAACATTAAAAGTATCAACTCCAGAATAAGGACCCCATTTAATATAAACACTATCCTTATCAACTCTTTTTGATTCAATTATCATCGGAGTAACAACCGTATCAGCAATTGGCGGACAATAAGCAATGGCTACCTCTGAATTGGAAGAAGAGGTTGATGCGGTTGAGGTTGAAGCACAGGTTGGACCAGTAACAGTATTACTATCCATAGTCACATCGGCACCAATTGCAAGAGCTCGACATGGTTTTCATAAGAATAATCTTAACAAATCCTACTCCGTATTTAAACAGTCGTAACAATTAGCACACACACTTGATATTACTACCGACATCTCACATAATTAACAATATGAATAGCACTGTGAATGAAAAATTTTATGAAAAGTATGCATGGATAGTTTTCCTTGTTATTGGAATATTGTTCATAGTCGGTGGAATCCCTCATGCGTTAGGCTTAAATACAGACCCAACATTGGTGCAGACTATAAGTGGTAAAACAATAGATGAACTAAAAGCTTCCAGCCCTATGGTTTTCAACTTATACAATTTCTATTTTAGAGGTGGGGGTTTGTCCGACTTAGGCTTTGCCTTTTTCCTCATAGTCATTTCTATAACTGCTTATAGGCAGGGACAAAAGTGGGCTTGGTATGCTTTCTGCTTTATTCCGATTTACTTTTTAAGTTGGATCGGACTTAGTTTAACTCTACCCTCTGAATCAAGTTCTTCATTGATTCCACCATTAGCAGTATTTATCATTTTAAGCCTTGTGGGGCTATTGTTACCGCTCAAGAAATTTTTTCCAAGCCAGAACTAGTCATAATCAAAGAAAAGAAGATTTACGATACGATACCAACGCCGATTTTCTTAGTGTTACAAACAAATTATCAGGCTATAACAAGAAACCTTAGGCTCACTCCCTGGAACGGTTTTAAAACTTACCGATACAAAATGATAAACTGAAATATGGAAAATGAAACTCAACAAAACATACCCCTAGTCCAAACAACTCCTGAAATCCCCACCCCAGATCCGACCCCACCACCGACCAACTGGTCAAAAGTTATATTATTTACAACATTAGGACTATTCATTATAGTAGGCTTAATATTTGCTGGTATTCAAATTGGTAAAAGCCAGGTACTTATTCAAGAAGCAATTGTGATTACACCAACAGCCATGCTTACCCAGACAACGGCCAATCCAGCCACGTCTCCAACACAAATAAAAAATAATACTCTGACCTCTATTGACGATACTTGGAATCTTTATTCCAACAATCTTTTGGGTTTTTCAATAAAAATACCCAAAATGTCTTTTGAGTATGGAGGTGTCTGTATCAATGGGAAACTTGATGTTGCTATGGTACCCGTTACCACCTTCGATGATAGTCAAGGAACCTATATTACCTATGAATACTTTAATGAATACCCTATTAACAATGTTTGCAAAAAAACGATTAATGATTTAAATACCATCCAACAAAGAGCAAATCAGTGGAAAAATGGTAATGGAAACAATTTAATTGTGCCAAGTAATTGGCATGTTGTCATTGCTAAAGTTGAAAATGACAACGAGCTCGAAGGTTTTATAAAAACAAACTATGGCTCTGGGTGCAAAATCGGCACTAAAAGCTTATCTCCAACTGGGACATATGATGTAAAAATTCTGGGAGATGACCTAGACCTCAGTGAAACAAAATGTCCAATTAATTTTGTCTACGCCCTAAAATATTCACCGGAACTTCATAAAGCAGCCACTTGGGGTGTAGGGCAAGAAGTAGTATTTTCTTCGGCAAACTATAAACAAAACTATGATTCTGAAATGATAAATAGTTTCAAATTTACCAACTAAAGAATAACCTGTTCTCAAAGCTCGGAGGGATAGACGACGTTAGAACCTATTTTTTATTATTGGTAACATTTTCAGGATTCTTCCACTTCCAAGCAGTCCAAACAATAAACAAAACGCACGCAATTTCTATAGCTGAGAAAAATACATAATAAATAGTCGGTATTCCGATAAATAATGTCAATATCTGAACAGCAGCCATTATTATGCCTGCAATCATATTTGCCCAACGATTTGCTCTATATTTCAATATACGAGAAAGAATAACCATAGCAATCGGAATTTCCATCAATATGGATGCTCCTAACGCCAACTTGTTTTATGGGATCCGTTAGCGTTAGAACATCACAATAAAGATAATTGAACATTACAAATATCCATAATGTTGAAAGCAATACCTTCTTATCCAAAGGCTTTTTGTTTGAAGTCATTTTTTCTTCCACGAGTTAATAATATCACAAACAAATGAAGTAAATCCCGAAGTCAATATCTATATCATAATATATCAGCTCGCTTACTGGAATGATTTTAGAAAAGTTTACAACTACCCTATTTTATCATGACATAAAAACGTTTATTGCGTATCTTTCCGTATATTTTGATTGATGCTCGCTTCCTGGAACGATTTTCGAACTTTTAAATCCTAGATTTACTGATATTCCCGTACCATGTTACCCTTGCGGGTGAAAACTTTTGCCACTTTCAATTTTGGATCATAAGCCATCGACCAATGTCTGTCGCCAGAATCAACAACTATATCGGTAGACGATACTATTTCTCCTCCCTGAGTAGTTTGTCTAAATCTTTCCTGAAACTCAGAAATTTCTTTTTTCATAAGTGAATCTTTTGTTACTCGACTTTCCTTCCCAACCAAGACCAATAATTTATATTTTCCTTTTGACAATTTATTCATTTCTTCATACTGAGATTCTGACAGATTCCAATCCGATAAATGAGCTAAGTAGGCTTCCCCAGTATCCACATTATGTAACACGACTCCACTGCACTGACCAAACCCTTCACTACTTAATACTTCACCCCTTTTGGCAACACTAGCATGACCTTGATTTACATATATTCCAACCTCATTCTCTCCTCTGAGTTGACTTGTGTCTCTCCATTCCACACCAAGAGGATGTTCTCTTAAAGGTTTTGTTGGAATAGATTTATAGCTTAAACAATCCACCTCAGACATCAACCAATCATATCAAAGTTCAAATCCTAACTGGGGTGATGAATTATATGGATACTTTTCGTGCCTGAATTTCAGTGCTCGCTCTCTGGAACGATTTTAGAACTATTTCAACCTATTCCACTCATCCCAACTGATTCCTCTACCAGGATATGCAACTCTCTTAAAGGGCCATTTCTCCAAAATCCATTTTCTTACTGTCTCATAAAGAAGAATATCTAAATCCCGAGCATTTTCCCTTACCCACATATAAACCTCCGCATCAAATTCTTCTTTTGTCGGATGGAAGATATACATACAACCCAAACACCGGCTTTCATCCAAATCCATAACTGTATAGGCAAAAGAAGAGCGGGTTTGATATTCCTTCTGGTGCCACCCTAGATCGATTAAATCTTGTTCAAAAGTTAAATCTTTTGTTGGCCATTTTGAACGGGGGCCAAATATTCCTTGAAGATGGTCGACACTTGTCATCACCGCATCATAATCTTTAACCACATCAGTAACCTTCAACATTCTCAATCTGAACTTATCTGTTTCTAACCTTTCTGGAACTTCGAAATCTGATGGTACAAATGGTTTAAACATGTTTTTATATTATCATTTTAGATACATTAAGTGCCAACATGTCCATATTAAAAAACTGGGCTCGCTCTCTGGAACGATTTTAGAACCATTCAAAACTATATTATTTGAAAACTTTGAAATTTTACAGTGCAAAAAATAACCATGCCACAGGATTTTATTTTATCGTTTGATAAGCAAATTCTAATGGACCGCCAGAGTTAAAATTACTGACGAGACAGTCAAGACTTGTTGCTTTGTCAGATACGTCAATGTCTCGATACAAAACGTCCTCGGCATACAAGACAATGTCTTCAATTATTCTTTGGCACCGGTAATAAGCAATGGCTTCCAGGCTGAAGTCGGGTTTACCATAGCCACGATAGAACAAATCGATTTCTTGTGATGTGTCGGGTCTGATTATACCTGAGCCGATAAACATCAAATCTCGTTCAATAGGGGCAAATATTGGCTCATCAAAGTCAATTATTCTCAAACCTCCATTTTTATCTACAAAACGATTGCCAGCATGAATATCGCTGTGGCAAAGGACTAGTGGTCGTGACTGAGCTTTAAATTTAGAACAAAGTTGATCGGTTCTAAGCAATAGTTTATTTAATTCTTCTTCTTTTAATCTAAAAAATTCAACCATTCTAAGAGTTGTTGGGTCAGTGAATGAATCTTCATGTATTTGGCTAATAATCCTGACTAGATCTTTTGGAAATCTAGTTGAGTAGGTTTCAAGTCTTATGGAGCCTTGTAATGATTCGGGAATGTTTGCCGAGTGGATCTTTTTTAAAGTTTGACCAAATTCAATCCAATTCTGTTCAGAAAGAGGTTTTTCTGCGTTACTAAAACCTTCAATATATGGATACAAAACTAATTTAGATTGATTGATCGAGGCTGATAGTTTTTGGTCATTAGTTTTAATTGGTGACAAAACTTCAGAAATGTCTTGGTTGTGTAAAAAGTCTTGAACCACAAGGGCACTGTCATCAACACTACTTGGCTTTTGTTTTAAAAAATATATTGATCCCCTGGATTCAACCTTAAAGACTAAAGCGTTTTGGTCGGCTCCCCCATCAATTGGGACAACTCGAACCACTTCAATACCGTAATTGTTTAGTAAACAATTTGCGACTGCGGTTTCATTAAATTTTAGCTTTTCGGGCATAGCTGAATTATACAAAAGTTCGAATCCTAACTGGGGTAACAAGTTATATGGATACTTTTCGTGTGTAAAAAACAGTGCTCCCCCTCTAAGACTCGAACTTAGGACCAATCGCTTACAAGTATCCCTGAAATTTCAATCAGGCTTGGACTATATCATATTCCGATAAATCGGAACTCGGGTGCTCTAGGGTGTAATCACCTAGTCTCTGAACCTTCTCCGATGAAACTTTAGTTGACATCGGAGCTCGGCTGCGGGTTGCCATAGCATCTTACGATACCTTAGGTTTCACGCAATTCTCCCGATTTTTCAATCAGCCTTACGGCTGAAAGCTGCTATTTTGCTAACAGGCGAGCGCTCTACCACTGAGCTAAGGGGGAATAAAAAAATTTTAAAAGAGCTCAAGAATTATAGCATTCAAACAATCAGGTTAAAACACCCCTAATCCACCCCAAAATTAGCCTTAACTTAGACGAATCATAATATCGAATCTTAATTATTCCATAAAGGTGAATATTCTTCCGAATTTTTGGACTGTCAATTTTATTTTTTGCAAAATAAGTTTTATCAAATTGGGCATCCGTTATCTTTAACAAATCTATCCAATATCTTTTAGCAACAGATTCATCTAAATTATCATGTAACCAAAGACTACACTTCAAATCTTTTCTCTTGATTTGACAAAAATTTTCAAACCACCCAACCATAAATTCTACCGAATCTGGATCAGAGTTAGTAAATTCTACCGCATGATTTGTTTTTGATCCCTCACCCTGATAAAAAGCAATCCCCAACATAAATTTATCTCTTTTACTGAGAGTCCCTACCTGTTTTATTCCCTCACTAAGTAACTTTTTTTCCGATAAAATTCTTTTTTGCTGATTTGCTTTAGCTCCCCTGATTGATCCTAAAAGTCGACCGTTTTTACGATTTTTTTCTAATATCATAATCTGTTTTTCAGTTAAAACAATATCTCTACAACACCGCGATATTGTATCTTTTGACAACCCAGTTGCAATTTGAATTTCATTATATGAAAGACCTTTTTTACGAAGAGATTTTGCTTTTTCTTTTTCATCTAGCTTTCCAAAATATCCCATGACAAAAGTATAGATTAACGAACCAAGATATACAAGGCTTAACCTTCCCATATTATACCCGTTTATGTCCGGAAACTATTTTTTGAAAATAAAATAACAAGCCGGAGACAATAAAGTGTGAGGCAGTTGCCTCCTTTAAAAAACAAAAGGAGGCCAGCCCCAACGCAAATTATCCATTCACCATCCTTAATCCATTATTAAATTTCCTTGGAAATTTATTTGCCATAAAAGCAAATAACCTTTGACCAAAGTTGGCCATTATAACAACCGTTGGTAAAACCCACGTACAAGCTTCGACAACTTTGGCAGGTAGAACTATTGGACTCTCCAATAAAAGAGAGTGCAAAAAAATCAAGCCCAAATATGCCAAAGCTTCAAGAATGGCTAGTATCGCTGCCCCTGCATCGCTACGAAAATCGTTCATCGCAACGACAAACCAGGAAATTACAAGGTTAAAAATAACCA
>LBTB01000010.1 GCA_000989305.1 Candidatus Shapirobacteria bacterium GW2011_GWF2_37_20 | reverse complement strand
CCCGATTATTTTTTTGCTGTTGATTTTGCAGGGTTTATCAAAGCCGTTGACCAGCTTGGTGGTTTGGATGTTCAGGTGGCAAAAACTTTTGATGATGAATTTTATCCTCTAGATGTCGGTACCACCGATCTTTGTGGTAAAAATGATGAAGAAATAACTGCCCTCGAAGCAACTTTGTCGGGAGATAAGTTAGATCAGCTCTTTACTTGTCGTTATGAAAAATTGCACTTTGACAAAGGCTTGCAACACATGGATGGGGAAACTCTTCTAAAATTTACCAGATCCCGTCATTCAGCCACCGATGGTGGTGATTTTAATCGTTCAGAACGTCAACGCTTAGTTGTTGAGGCTGTCAAAAATAAAATAGTTTCTTTAAATATTTTTGGAAAAATTATTCCCATTATCAAAACTCTAAGCAATCATGTCAGAACTGATATGACCTTTGCCCAAATGGAATCTTATCTTCCCAGGGCCTCAGAGTTTTCACAATACAAAATAAATTCCATCGCTATCACGGACAAGAATTTTCTTAAAATGGGAGTTAGTAGTGATCGGCAGTCAATCTTGATCCCGATTCTTGGGGAATATAATTTTACCGATATCCAAAATTATTTGAAACAAAATTAAATTGTCTCCGCTGATGTCGGGACAGGAGTAGTCTCAGTCGGTACTGGTGTATTTGCTGGTGCTCCTGTTGGTGTTGCGGTAGGATCAGGAGTATTTGTTGGGGTGGAAGTGGGTGTATTAGTTGGGCTAGGGGTTACGGTTGCCGTCGGTCTAATTGTCGGCTTTAGTGTTGGTGTCGGATCTGCAGTTGGTGTTGGAAAATCAGTCGGTTCAGGTCCGTCGGTTGGTGTCACACTTGGCTCAACAATTGTTTCTACTATTATAGTTTCCGGGTTGTTGTTTTTTGCCTGGTACAGAATCAGCCCGACGACATTAATCAATATAAAAAGTATTGCCGCCACTAAGTAATAAACATTTTTGGGATTGTTTTTAAATTTTTCAATTAATTTCATAAAGAATATTCTATCATTAGTATTTTTATTAAAACGATATCAGGTATAATTAGTCATATATATGTTAATTTTTCAAAATATAAACTATGGCATTTAGTATAAATATGGCCGTAATTACCGGCAATGTTACTCGTGATCCCGAACTTAGATACACCCCCTCAGGTTCTGCTGTCTGCAGTTTTGGTGTCGCCACCAACCGTTCGATCAAAAAAGATGATCAGTGGACCGACATCCCCACTTTTCATAACGTTGTGGTTTGGGGTAAACAAGCTGAGTATATTTCCAATACTGTCAAAAAAGGCATGAGACTTTCACTTACGGGTCGCATCGATAACCGTCAATATGATGCCAAGGATGGCACTAAAAAATATATTAGTGAAATTGTTGCCGATACTGTTATTCCCTTTACTGAACGTCGATCTCCTGATGAAAATTCTTCATTTGAAACCCAAGAAACACCATCTGAAGACAAGGTTGAAGATATTGTTATTCCCGACGAAATGCCCTTCTAGTTCACACTACTTGCTTGCCACTTCACTAAGTTTTGCGAAACAGTGCTATAAGTTTTTCTGATAACGAATTCACTGACATTTACATTGATCAATACCTGCCAGGAATTGTCATTCTTAATTCTTTTCCAGCCTAAATGATCATATAAATTTTTCGCGCCCTCTATCTTGATCGCATTCATCAAAATTCCGTTCTGAGAATTTTCACTTAATTCATATCCAATGTTTTCTAGTACATTTTTGGCAATTCCTTTTCGCCTGTATTTTGCTTCGATACAAATTTCATTTAAAAATGTCCACCCGAGCGTAAACGGTTCACATATTTGAAATTTAACCATCGATACTCTGCCAACCTCACTTGATCTCCAAATAATTTTGTATTTTTCCAAGCAGCCCGATTCAACAGGAAGACTATTCTCTAATTTTATTTTTGATTCCATTTTTGGTGACCCCACGGGGAATCGAACCCCGGTTAGCAGAATGAGAATCTGCGGTCCTAACCGCTAGACGATGGGGCCAGTCAATCTGACAAGCCTATTATATCTCAGAAAATGCAAATCTGATTATGAAAGTCTATAATTTATAGATGAGGATTGTAAAAAAATCTCGAAGTTTTTCCCTTTTTGAAATATTAATTACAGTACTTCTTTTATCTGCCCTCATTGTTACTTCTTACTTAGCAATTCCAAAACTTATCGAGAAGGCCTATGACGCTCGTCGAAAAACTGATCTAAATAAAATAAAGACTAATTTAGAGATTTATTATGATTCTGCCAAAGAATTTCCCGCGACTCTTCCTGACTGTGGCCAGCCCCTTGTTTATAAATCTCAAATATTAATGTCGTCCTTTCCCTGTGATCCTGTAACCAAACTTCCCTATTATTACCAAACAAAATCTGGTGACACTCAGTCATTTCGTTTGTATGCAATTTTGGCAAATTCCCAAGATATTTCTATCGCCAAAGCCGGATGTCTTGGGGGTTGTGGCTCTGATTGTAACTACAACTATGGTGTTTCCAGTAGCAACACCGGTTTGGTTCAATGCTCCTATGTTTGTTCTCCTAGCAAGCGGTGCATTTTGTACAACGACCCATCCGTAAGTGACTGTCCCAAATTGTATTACAACGACTCTACTTGTAACAATGAGTGTAGTCTTCCTGCCAATAGATGCCATGATGAATCAGGTAAAAACATTCCTTATTAATCTGTTATAGAATAAATCATGAAGACAAAACCTTTTACATATCCCACTCTTCTTCTAGCTATTACTTTACTTTCATCTGTTTTAATTTGGTTTGGATTCTACAAAAATCTTCCCCAAAAGTTAGGTTTTCCCTCAACCACACTGGAAACTGTTTTTGCCAACTATGATGGGCCAAACTACATGGTGGTAGCCAAGTGTCTTTATCAAAAAGACTGTATTGCTAAAAATTTTTCCCTTCCTTTACCGCTTGAATACTATCCTGCCCATCTCCCCGGCTATCCTTTATTGATTAATTATTTCTCCTTTTTTACCACCACCCCCAAGGCGATGTTGTTGGCGACTCTCTTTGGTTCCCTTCTTTTTTCTCTTGTTTCTTTTTATTTCTATAAATTATTTTTTAAAGAAAAAATCGCATTTTGGTTGGCATTTCTGACCATATTTTTTCCCGCCCGTCTTTTTGTTTTACGTTTAGTTGGTGCTCCGGAAACTTGGTTTTTAAGTTTTATTCTACTTTCAATTATCTTTTTTAAGAAAAAGAACTTTTGGGTTTCGGCTATCTTTGCCGTTTTTTCACAACTATTGAAAAGTCCCGGTATCTTGCTTTTTGCCGCCTATTTTGTCGTTGCTCTTATTGACTACTTAAAAACTAAAAAGTTTGACACTCGATATCTTTATTATCTTCTTATACCGGCTTCTGCCCTGGGAATTTTTTATTACTATTTTCTACAAACAGGGGATTTCTTTGCCTACTTCCACTCCGGCGACAACTTTCATCTTACCCCTTTTCCTTATCAGGTCTTTGTTAGTAGTCGCACTTGGATAAATACTATTTGGCTTGAAGATGTTATTTACGTTTTTGCTCTGTGTTTCTTTGCTGTTGCTAAATTATGGAAAAAGCATAAAGTTGATATTCTATTTCTTTTCCCTTTTATTTTCACCTTAGCAAGTATTTTTGTTGCCCATCGTGATATCAGCCGCTATATGATTCCTGTCTACCCCTTTGTTTTTTTAGCCTTTGGTAAAAAAATTGCTTCCCCTAAGGTTCGTCTTATATTTTTTCTTCTAATTCCGGCCGTGATTCTTTACGCCATTAATTTCATTATTGGCAATACTGCCCCTATTACTACCTGGGCCCCCTATCTCTAAGAATTTCTCATCTGATTTGCTTTTTTCCTTAGCCCCTTTTCGCTACGGGGTTTACCCTTACCTCTGCTTTGGATTAACTCGTTGAACAATTGACTATCGCTTTTATTCTGGTCTATTGGTTGGTCTACGTTAAAATTTCCAAATTGTCGAAGCACTCTGCCAATAATTGGCCTATTTAATCGTAAATATAAATCTTTCAATTTTTCTGTCATTTATTTAAATAAGTTTTTTTAATACTATATTACCCAAAGACATTAGGGTAATATTTGTGTTCAGCTCTATGACGTTATTGTCCATTTTTAAACGCAATTCGTCAATACTCAAAGCCTCAACCTTTAATCGTTAAATAATTTTTCTTGCAAATTAATTAATTTATTTTTTGTAATATCATCTGCCGACACGGTTATTTGTCCTAAATTATTTTTTATTAAATAATCTGTACCCTGGGCCGTAGCACTGGTAACTTGTCCCGGAACTGCATATATTTTTTTGTTTTGTTCTCTGCCAAATCTGGCTGTAATCAAAGATCCTGATTTAAGCTCTGCTTCGACCACCAGAACGCCAAGCGTTGACAGTCCGGACACAATCCTGTTTCGTTGTGGGAAACTCCATCTCGTTGGTTGAAAGTCTATCTCGTATTCTGAAACAACCAAACCCCCTTTCTCCAAAATTTCATTATATAAATTACCATTTTCCGCTGGTGTCAAAACATCTAACCCTCCTCCCAAAACCGCTACTGTCTTGCCTTCAAATTCTAAACATTTTTGATGTGATTCAGTATCAACTCCGTACATAAATCCGGAAATTATAGTAATTTTATTTGCTACCAATTTCGGCATAAATTTAGCGACCACCTCCTGTCCGTATCTGCTCATTCTTCTACTTCCCACCATTGCCAGACTTTTTTCAAATATTTTATTATCCCAGTTTCCTCTATAAAACAATCTTTTTGGGCAATTTTTTATTTCCCTTAATTGTTTGGGAAAATCTTTTTTATCAATTGTTTTGATTTCCCATTTTTTCCAACTATCCATCACTGTTAAGTAATCTCTAATCTTTTCTCTTAAAATATGTAGTACTCCATATTTTAGTTAAACTTCTTACTTAAATATGGACGGTATTATCACAAAAATCAACTACGGAAGAGTGTATCCACTCTCAGTCACCACCTCTCGACAAATCAAACCATGTTCACTGTTTTGGGGAACTTGGTATGTCTTTCCATCTTTGCCACGCAAGACTATTTCACCATCCCTAATTATTGTAGTTCCACCATCACCCCAATTTATTTCCAAGCGTCGCCCAAAACTTTCCCCTTTTTCAACAAAAGCTAAAATTTCTGTCACTAAATTAATATTAATCTATTCCTATCCGCGTTACCACCCGAATATTACCCAAAGTTTTGATAAAATATCTTTGTGCCATTCAATCTAGTATCCGACATGAAACCCGCCGGTGATCAACCCGCCGCCATTGATAAACTTGTCTCGAATTTGGAAAAGGGAATTAACAAACAAACACTATTGGGTGTTACCGGTTCCGGTAAGACCTTTACCATTGCCAATCTTATCCAAAAAACTCAACTCCCAACTTTAGTCATCTCCCACAACAAAACTTTGGCCGCTCAACTTTATCAGGAATTTAAAGAATTATTTCCTCAGAATAAAGTTTCTTATTTTGTTTCCTATTACGATTATTATCAACCGGAAGCTTATTTGCCCTCCTCAGACACCTATATTGCCAAAGAAGTTGAGATAAACGACTTGATTGATAAATTGCGTCTCGAGGCCACCTCCAATTTATTCTCTGGCCCAGACAATATTGTCATTGCCTCTGTTTCCTGCATCTATAATATTGGTGATCCTAGGGAATTTGGTGGTAAAACATTAACCCTAAAAATAGGAGATTTGTGGAATCGTCGTGATTTATTTGAGCAGTTGGTTGGGCTTTTTTATATTCGTAGTGAACTAGAATTTAAACGGGCTCAGTTCAGGGTTCGTGGTGAATCTATAGAAATTTGGCCCTCATACGCCGACTGGATAATTGTTTTAGAATTCGACACTGAAGGCAAGATTTCCGGTCACGAATTTGATCTGAAAGATTATCAACTTTTCCCCGCCAAACAATATGTTGGTGCCGCCGGTTCTGATCTTAAGGAAATTATGGCCAAAATCCGCTCTGATTGTGATATGGCGGTGAAAAAATTTGAAGCCAATAAACAAATATTAGAAGCTCATCGTCTTCGACAAAGAGTTGACTATGACTTAGAAATGTTACAGGAAGTCGGCTACGTTAACGGAATTGAAAATTATTCCATTTATTTTGAAACCGGACGAAAAAAGGGTGATCCTCCTTATACTTTAGTTGATTATTTTCACCACCTTTGGGGTGATAATTTTTTGACAGTTATTGACGAATCTCACGTTACTGTTCCCCAAATTGGCGGCATGCATGCCGGTGACCTAGCCCGTAAAAAAACCCTGGTTGATTATGGTTTTCGTCTTCCTAGTGCCTACGACAATCGACCTTTAAAATGGGCAGAATTTTATCAGCGTATCCCAAAAGCAATTTACGTTTCCGCTACTCCCGCCCCCTTTGAAATCGAAGATTCAAAAAATAATGTGATCGAACAAATTATCCGCCCCACTGGCTTACTTGACCCTCCGGTAGAAATTCGTCAAAGTAAAAATCAGATTCCTGACCTAATAGAAGAAATTAAAAAAAGAATGGTCAATAAGGAACGGACACTGATTATCACTTTAACTAAAAAAATGTCCGAGGAATTAGCCACCTATCTGGCTGATCCAAGAAAGACGGGTGTTCCTATTAAAGTTGCCTACCTTCACTCCGACGTTGAAACATTAGAAAGAACGGAAATATTAGATAAGTTAAGAAGCGGTGACTAGATTTGCCCGAAGTTTCTCTGGTAGCTATTTTAGATGCCGCCTCACAGGGCTTTTTGCGTTCCCGTTCTTCGCTTATTCAAATTATGGGTCGCGCTTCTAGGCATGTTGAAGGGAAGGTTATTTTATATGCTGATTCCGTTTCCCTGGCAATGGAGCAGGCCATAAAAGAAGTTAACCGCCGTCGCCTGATTCAAATTCAATACAATACAGACCACAACATTACTCCCCAAACTATTATTAAATCTATCCGTCCCCGTCTCATTGAAGCTAATGTCAAAAACCTGGTTATTACTCCACTTTTGGAGATTGACCCATCTTCATTAACTCCCAATCAACGCAAATCTCACATTTCAAAACTTAAAAAAGAAATGCGTACTTATGCTACCGATCTTGACTTTGAATCCGCCATCAAGCTCCGCGATAAAATTAAAGAAATTGAAAACCTATAATATCTAAAGATAATTGATATAATACGTTTATGTCCGAAGCAAACGTTAAATATGTTCCAATCGATGTCCTGACTGGACTCGGCATTCGTTGTGCCGATGAAATAAACAAAGTTGGTGGAAATCCGGAATTAGAGGGAACTTTAAAATCATCACTAAACACTGACTGGTGGACTGCGGTTTCAGCCAACATGCAACTCCATCTTATGGATCATTCGGACGACATCAGACAAAGAATCTTTTTTAGAAAATTTCATGAGCTGGCTTGTGAGATTTGGCATGAAGATAATGTGACTTTAACTTTAGGTAATATTAAAGAAGGCCACGATTATCTTAAATTTTTTATTGAGTCTAGGTAATATAACACCCGAAGACAAACCGAAGACTTTGCTGTAAAATAGAAGATTGTGTTAGATAAAATCATTGTCAAAGGAGCACGGGAAAACAATCTCAAAAACGTCTCTTTTGAATTTCCAAAAAATAAATTTGTCGTTTTTACTGGCGTTTCCGGCTCCGGCAAATCTTCCATGGCTTTTGACACCCTCTTTGCCGAAGGTCAACGTCGCTATGTTGAATCTTTATCTTCCTATGCCCGTCAATTTTTAGGTAATATGAAGCGTCCTGAGGTGGACTTAATCGAAGGCTTGTCTCCTTCAATTGCTATCAATCAAAAAGCTATTTCTCATAACCCTCGTTCCACCGTAGGCACTGTTACCGAAATTTATGATTATCTCCGCTTACTTTTTGCCCGTATTGGTCACCCTCATTGTCCTAATTGCGGTCGTGAGGTCATGCCTCAAACCAGTAAACAAATTGTTACTCAGATAATTAATACCCTAAAACAGGAAGTTTCAAACACTCCCTATCGCTTTTTGATTCTTTCTCCTTTAGTCAGAAACAAAGTTGGTGATTTCCATGGTTTAGTCGAGAATCTCCGCAAGCAAGGTTATAAATGGCTTCGCGTTGACGGTAAAATTATAGACCTGTATCAGGATTTTGGAATTGTAAAAAGTAATAAACACAACCTTGATGCTGTTTGTGACCGCGTTTCAGTTAGTAAGGAATCATTAAAAAATACCGACAACTTATATAGTCGTCTGATTGATGATGTGGAATTAGCCCTGAAATTAAGTAACGGTCAGGTCATTGTTGCCCGAATTGATGATCCTGGTTTTGACTTTCCTCAAAACCCTAAAGAATTTAAAGAAACCCTGTATTCCGAAAATTTTGCTTGCCCGGTGTGCAACTTATCTCTTCCTCCCATTGAGCCAAGACTATTTTCCTTTAACTCACCCCAAGGTGCTTGTCCCGAATGTAAGGGTCTGGGTTCTAAATTCCAAATTGATCGTACTAAATTTCCTGAATGGAAAGCCAAAATGCTTGAGTCCCGCTATTTTAATTCTCCCTCCGAAGGTGTTCGGGAAGAATTAGAACAATATATGATAAAGGAGAGTTGTCCTCTCTGTCATAGTACCCGTCTCAACAACGATGCCCTTTCGGTTACTGTTTTGGGTCAGAATATTTCCCAAATTTGCCAACTTTCAATCGAGAATTTGTTTAATTGGATAAAAGAATTACCCAGCCACTTAGACTCTGCTCAGGAAAAAGAAATTTTGGAATCAATCCAACGGGAAATATTTTCCCGTTTAGAATTTTTACTTGCTGTCGGTCTGGATTATTTATCACTTGAGCGGGAAGCGGGGACTTTGTCCTCAGGTGAGTCTCAACGCATCCGTTTGGCCTCCCAAATTGGTACCGGTCTGACTGGTGTTCTCTATATTCTTGACGAGCCCACTATTGGTTTACATTCCCGTGATAATGACCGTCTTATAGCCACTCTTCAAAAATTAAAAAATTTAGGAAATACTGTGGTGGTGGTTGAACACGATGAAGATGTTATTAAACATGCCGATCATATAGTCGATTTTGGTATCTACGCCGGTAAAAATGGGGGAGAAATAGTGGCGGAGGGTTCGTTAGAAGACATTAAAAAAAATAAGAAATCTATCACGGGTCAATATTTATCCGGAAAACTAAATATCACTTCACCTCCATCTCAGGACAATATTTTTGGTCAAAGAATTAAAATCACCGGTTGTCGTCAGTGGAATTTAAAAAATGTTAATGTGGATTTTCCTCTCAATAAATTAATTTCTGTTACTGGAGTTTCCGGCTCTGGCAAATCAACCTTAGTTCATGACACTCTCTATGGAGGAGTCCGCAGTACGATAGCATTGAAGGTGCACAAAACTTGGCTGATGTTTTACTGGTCGACCAGTCTCCAATAGGTCGCACCCCTCGTAGTAATCCGGCCACTTATACCAAGGTTTTTGATGACATAAGAAAGTTGTTGGCCCAAACCACTGAGGCAAAAATTCGTGGCTTTAACGCCGGTCGTTTTTCCTTTAATACCCGCGGTGGTCGCTGTGAAGCCTGTGAAGGTCAGGGTCAAATAAAAATTGAGATGCAATTTTTGGCCGATATTTATGTTACTTGTGATCAATGCCATGGCTCACGTTTTAAAGACGAAACCTTAGAAGTAACTTATAAAGAAAAAAATGTTCATGAAATTTTAAAAATGACCTTTGATGAAGCTGCTGATTTTTTCAAAAATATAAACAGCATTCGCCGCAAAATAAATACGATCCAGGAAGTGGGTTTAGGATATTTAGAGTTAGGTCAGTCAAGCAATACCTTATCCGGAGGTGAGTCTCAACGTCTCAAAATCAGCCGGGAATTAGTTAAAAGAATTAACGGTAAACTCCTTTATATATTAGATGAACCCACCACCGGTCTTCATTTTTACGATATTAATAAACTAATTAAAGTTTTGCGAAAGTTAGTTGACATGGGTAATACGGTTGTGGTTATTGAACACAATTTAGATGTCATCAAAAATAGTGATTGGATTATTGATCTCGGACCTGAAGGCGGAGAAAAGGGTGGGGAAGTTGTGGCCATTGGTACTCCCGCCGACATCGCTAAAGTCCCCCGTTCCTACACCGGCCAATATTTGAAAAAGCATTTAAAGATATAATATTCTGTGATTGATTTACAAAATATTCCCACTTCTCCCGGCTGCTATATCTACCGGAATTCTGTAGGGGAGATCATCTATATTGGCAAGGCCATTAACTTAAAAAAACGTGTTTCTCAATATTTCAAACGCGATAATGCTCTTGGTCCCAAAACTAAAGCTTTAGTTTCTCAGGTTGCTTCTATTGAAACGAAAACTGTTGGGAAGCCTTAATTTTAGAATCATCTTTAATCAAAAAATATCACCCGAAATATAATTCACAACTTAGGGACAATAAGTCATATTTATACATTTGTATTTCTAAATCCAAAATCCCCACTGTCTTTACGGCTCACTCCAGTAATTTGCCACCGCACGCTGACATTTTTGGTCCTTTTCCAGATGGTAGTTCTGTCAAATCACTTTTAAAAACTATTCGTCGTCTTTTTCCCTTTCGTAGTGTTGAGAAACATCCAAAAACACCATGTCTATATTGTCATCTAGGTCTTTGTCCTGGATTAAACCCTGATTCAAAAACTTATCATCAAAACATAATTAAAATTAAAAAAATTTTAAACGGTCATTTTAAATCCTTGCTAACTTCTTTAAATAAAGAAATGAAGATAGCCTCCAAATCAGTTGAATATGAAAAGGCGCTTATTTTAAAAGACCAAATTGATTCTCTGAATTATATAGTTTCTGGGTGGCACAATTTAAAAAATTTATATGTCGATATTAATCTACCTGAAGATAAACAAAGCCAGGCCATTGAAAGTTTAGAGACAACCCTTAGACCCTATCTGAATATCAAAAATATTCACCGGATCGAATGTTTCGATATTTCCCAAATGGGTACCAATTATTTTGTTGGCTCTATGGTTGTTTGGCAAAACGGTAATATTGATACCAGTGAATATAAAAAATTTAAAATTCGTTCCAAGGCAACTCCCGATGATCAATTTATGATGAAGGAAGTAATTTACCGCCGTCTTCGACACCCGGAATGGGGGACTCCTGACTTAATTGTTGTTGATGGTGGCAAACCCCAAGTTTCCGCCATCTCTCCTATTACGGATCTACCTCTTATTGGTTTAGCCAAAAGAATTGAAACAATAGTGATTAAAAATGCTGATTCTTGGGTGGAAATTAATCTCCCTGCCCGTTCCGAAGCATTATTGTTACTGGAAAGACTAAGAAACGAAGCCCATCGCTTTGCTAATCGTTACCGTAAAGAATTAATGTCAAAATCACTAGCTTCTTAATAGGGTTTTGTTTCTGATATGTTCCTTGGCCCAGCTGGTAATCACGATGTCCAACCAGTTTTTATTAATGTTATATTTTTTGTTAATTAAAATTTCTACAATATCACCGGTTTTTAATTTCTGACCAATCTTGACCATCTTATTATTAACTTTTGCTCCCGCGCAGTGATCACCAATGTCGGTATGAATCCTATAGGCAAAATCAAGGGCCGATGATCCCTCGGGTAATTGAATAGTGTCACCCTTTGGGGTAAAGACGTAAATAAATTTACTCAATACGTTTATTCGATAGTTATTGACATTACCACTTCCTTTTTGCCAATTAATTAAATCTCTTACCCATTCATAACCTGTTCCGCTTTTATTATCCGTACTCATTTTGTAAGCAATATGTGAGGCTGGCCCAAATTCGTTGAATTCATGCATTTCAAAAGTCCGGATTTGCACCTCCACTGTTGTTTTGTTCTTCCAATTTAAAGTTGTCTGAATTGAACGATAACCATTCGGTTTTGGACTGGAAATATAATCATCAAATTCGTCGGGAATGTATTCATATCTGGCGTGTAATAATCCTAAAATATTATAACAATTAGCCACCGAATCGGTCAGTATTCGTATTCCCACCCTGTCTTTGACGCTTCCTTCACCCTTCTTTTTTAATTTTATATAAGTACTGTAAAGACTTTTTATTCGACCCTGAATTTCAATTTTATTAATATTATTTATCTTCAGAACTTGTTCTATGTCACTCTTAACCAAATTCAGCGCCTTAATTTCATCTTTTTCCTGTTCCTCCATCATCAATTCAAGTTTTTCCGTTTCTTTGGGGTAAAGAATTTTAAAAGCAATATCATCAAGTCTCTTTTTAAAATAATGCAGACCAACATATTCAGCGATTGGTGAATAAATCCCCAAAACTCTTTTGGCATATTTAATCTGGCTGTCTATTGGTAAGCTTTCAATTGTCATTCCGTTATGGAGTTTGTCGGCGAGTCGAATTATCAACACCCGAACATCATCGACTGAAGAAAACAAAAACCTTCTGAATACTTCAACGTTTGTGTGGTGAACTTCAATTCCACTGGTTTTTTTCTTTACTTCAGTTAATCCGGAAACCAACAAGGCAATTTCATCTCCGAATTTAACCGCGATATCATCAGTTGTTACCGGAGTATCTTCAACACAATCATGCAATAAAGCCGCGATTACTGCTTCTTCGCCAATTCCGATTTGGGCAATCAGTTTTGCCACCCAAACTGGATGAGAAATATATGGTTCTCCCGAGACTCTAAACTGTTCCTTGTGAGCTTCAAATGCAAAATCATACCCTTCCTTAATTCTTGTGGTATCAAAGTTATTTTTGACAAGAATTCCGTTCAATTCCTCCCAGTAATCATGAACTCTTTGGTCCAAAGACAGGTCTAGGGTCATATTACTAATTCCGCCAATATCAGTAGACGGTTCCAATCAGTGCCGATTGGCCAACATGTTTGTAAAATCAATATTTCTCGAGTTTCATCATGGTAATTTAAATAACTTAAATCACTTGGGGTACTAATTTTCTTTTCAAAAACCTTATATTTCAACTCTTTTCCGTGATAATTAATATAGATTTCATCGCCGGCCTGTAGTTCACCCAGTAAATAGAAAACCGCATTATTTCTCAACATCCCCAAATTATTATTTGTCGAGTGGGCAAAAATATATGTTGATTTACCCACACCTTTTCCCGGACTGTCACTCCCTTCGGCCTGGGCCACCACATCATTCTTTAACACCCGATCGTACTCCGCCTGATCAAAAGGAGAAACGTTCTCTACTACTTGAGAATAGGCTAAAATCTTTGGAATCTGAATAATATATTCTTCCGAAGTAATTTCATTGGTATTTTTGACGATAACATCCGTTTTATCTGAAAATTTATATTTAAAAATAGCCGAAATTAAGGGGGTATATAAATAGGCGGTGTAAATTAACGCCAAAATAAACAACATATTGGCTATGTAGAATAACCTTTTTTTACCACTAGAAGGATTGGAAAATATCAACCCCTTTGCTTTTTTTATCCTAACTTTCCGTTTTTTTGGAACAACCCTGAAAAAATTTAGCACTTTTATTTGACAAAATTTATCTTCTAGTCTACCATAAGAACCTGTGACAAAAATATATATCGTGTCACAGACCATTTCCTCTTCTGCTTTTAGTGTAAGAGGATTTTTTATAGGTAAATAATTATGACAAAAAATCAACTAACCAAAGAAGGTCATGCTCAACTTGTGACCGAGTTGGCAAATCTTAACGATCGTGCCGACCAACTTATTGTCAAAATCGAAGATGTCGCCCAACCCGATGAGTCGGGAGAAGACAGTCTTGCCTCCCAACTAAAAGCTGAGTTAGAAGTTGTAAATAGCAAAATCGCTTCAATTGAGACGGTTTTGGACAACTTTGAAATCATCAGTGGCAACGGCTCTTCGACTACGGTTCATATCGGCTCAAAAGTAAAAATAAAAATTTCTGGAAATTCCGAAAGGGTTTTCCATCTCGTTGGCGAATTTGAAGCTGATCCAGCTGCTAACAAAATTTCTTCTCTATCACCTCTCGGTGTTGCTATGATGGGAAAAAAGCTTCATGATCAATTTGAAGTTGAAGCACCTGCCGGAAAACTGACCTACAAAATCGTCGCCATTGCCTGATAAAATAGGTCATGTCTACTTTTGACGAAATCAGACGAATTCGACTTGAAAAAGTCAAGACTCTTCGTAATCTTGGAATAAACCCCTATCCCGCCCAAAGCCAAAAAGACTATTCAAACGCGCAAATTATTGAAAAGTACGATAGTCTTCAAGATAAAAAAGTTCATGTTGCCGGACGGATTATTTCCTGGCGCGAACACGGAGCTTTAATTTTCTGTCACATCCAAGACCAATCGGGCAAACTTCAGATATTTATCAAAAAAAATGATTTGTCCAAAACCAGTTCAAAAAATCAAACTATTGGTGCTCCAGACCTTAAACTAATCGACATTGGTGATTTTATTGAGGTTTTCGGTACTGTTAGTAAATCCATTAAGGGTGAAATTTCCGTTTTTCCCGGTGATATCAAAATATTATCCAAAGCCATCCGGTCTTTACCGGAAAAATGGAGCGGTCTTCAGGATCCTGAAATTATTTTTAGACGTCGCTATCTTGATTTGGTTATGAACCCTGGGAGGATTGATTTGTTTATCAGAAAATCAAAATTTTGGCAATTAAATCGCCAATTTTTACAGGAACAAGGTTTTATCGAAGTTGAAACTCCCATTATGGAATTAGTTACCGGTGGGGCTGATGCCAAACCTTTTATTACTCACCACAATGCACTTGATCAGGATTATTATCTCCGGATTTCCACAGAACTATTCCAAAAACGCCTTATTGGTGGTGGATTTGAAAAAATATTCACCTTAGGCCCAAATTTTCGCAATGAAGGTATTGATGATGAACATCTTCAGGAATATTACAGTGCCGAATGGTATTGGGCTTATGCTGACTACACCAAAAATATGGATTTAGTTGAAGAGTTATATAAATTTATTGCCAAAAAACTTTACGGCAAAACTAAATTTACAAAAGGCAAGCATACCTTTGATTTAGCTGGAAAATGGGACAGAGTTAGCTATGGTGATTTAATTAATAAACGTTTTTCAGTTGATATTTTCAATGATAGTGAAGAAAAAATCTTAAAAATTTTAAAAGAACAACATCTTGATACCACCGGCTTAAACAATCGGGGTCGAATCGTCGACAATCTCTGGAAAATTATCCGTCAGGAAATCAGTGGTCCAACCTTTGTCATCGATGAGCCGAAATTTACCTCGCCTTTAGCCAAATCACGGTCAGATGACGAGACCTTAACAGAACGTTTCCATATTATCATTGCCGGTTCTGAGCTGGGCAATGGTTATTCCGAATTAAATGATCCCGTCGACCAATTCAATCGATTTAACGAACAACAGAATAATCGGGAAAAGGGTGACGAAGAATCCCAGATGATGGATATCGATTTTGTGGAAATGTTGGAATATGGTATGCCACCTACCTCGGGTTACGGCTATAGTGAACGACTTTTTTGGTTTTTTGAAGACATTACAGCCCGTGAAGGTACCCTTTTTCCCCAGGTCAAATACGAACTCAGTGAAGAGACCAAAAACACCTACGATTTGAAATAAAATGAAAATTGAAAATCTTTGGATTATTGATGATGATTTCGCCATCGCCAATTCATTTAAACTTGAGGCAGAAATGGAAGGTATTGAGGTTGACATATCAGGGATGTGTCAAGAAGCCGTAAAAAATATTCCTAAAAATCTTCGTAGAAAAAACTTAGTAATTCTTCTCGATCATAATCTTACTGATAATCGTCAAGGGGGTGAATTGATTGCTCGGAAAATGTCAGAAGAATTAATCAAACACCCCGAGTTAACAAAACCCGTTATCTTTTCCGTTTCTTACGGAAATTATGACATCAGTTACTGTCCCAGAAGATTTCTCTATCATGATGGCATCGATGATCTGATCTCTCGAGTTGATCGAATCTCAAACATGCCCTCTACTCGTTAATTTTATAGACAACATCCCCTGATTTTACGGCAGTTGTTACTTTAAGTCCCACCTCATCACCCACCTTTGCTTCGGATACTGCTTGGTGTTCATGTTGCATCGAGTCGACGACTTGTTCAATTCCCCTTTCAAGTTCTCCGATTCTTATCTTGTCACCAATTTTGATGACATTGTCAGAAACTACCAGAACTGCCACCCCAATCTTGTCAAAATAATGAGTAATTTTTCCGGCTCTTATATAATCCATTATTTGTACCTCCTTCTATGCTAATCTTATCACAACCATGACCTTCGATAGACAAAAATATTTAGATGCCGTCAAGGCTAATTTAGAAAGCAACATTTTTTATCACTCACTGGCTCTCGAGGCTTGTATGGGCGGTATTTATGATTATTTACAGTCTCAAAATCAACTTGAAGTAGGGGAGCCAACCCGGGAAGAATGGACTCTTGCCGGATTAATTCACGATATTGATTATGCCGGCGAGACTAAGGAACTACATCCCTTAAAAACTATCGAAGTATTACAAAAATTTAGTCTGGAAATTCCTCCGATTGTTGACAGAATAGTAAAAGATCACGATGCCCGTCAGGGTAAGCCCGCCAATAAAGCCGGCTGGGCCATTCGCTGCGCCGATTCCCTGACCGGTCTCATTGTTGCTGTTGCCTTAGTTTATCCCACCAAGAAATTAGCCGATGTAAAAACTTCTTCGGTATTAAAAAGATTTTTAAAGGAGCCAAAGTTTGCCGCCGGCACTCGTCGGGATGAAGTAATTTTGTGTCAGGATGCCGATAAATTAGCCCTTCCACTCGAAAAATTTATTGAAATTTGTTTAGATTCGATGCGGAAAATAGCCCCAGAGATAAACTTATAAGACCTTTTTGTGTTTTAATAACTTTAAAACAAAACTGTTATATTTTACCTAATTTAAGGCATAATATTTATTAATCTCAGACACACTGAGTATGTAAGACATAGAAAGATATATTTTGTTACGGAAAAACTTGCGGAGAAAATCAAGTATATTTGTGCTAAAATATCCCCAATCTCATGATAGACATCAATCTCCTTAGAGAGAATCCTGAAACTATAAAGAAGGCACTACAAAACCGTCAAAAAGATATTTCTATTTTAGAAAAAGCAATTACTCTGGACAAAAAATACTTGGAGATAATCGGGGAACTTGAAGCGCTTCGGGCCAAACAAAATCAACTCTCCAAATCCTTTAAGGGTACTCCCACTTCTGATCAAATTTCTGAAGGAAAAGTCTTAAAAGATCAAATAAAAATTGTTGAAGAAAAACTATTAAAAAATAATGCTGAAAAATTTGTTTATTTAGAGCAAATTCCCAATATTCCGGCTAATGATGTCCCGGTTGGCAAAGACGAGTCTGACAATGTTGTTATAAAAACTGTTGGTGAAAAACCTGTTTTTGATTTTACCCCCAAAGATCACATTGATCTGGGTGAGGCACTCGACATTCTTGATGTTAAAAAAGCGGCTGAAGTTTCCGGTTCCCGTTTTGGTTATTTTAAGGGTCAGGGTGCTGTTTTAGAAATGTCTCTAATGTTTTATGCTTTCCAGAAATTAGTAGCCAAAGGTTTTGTGGGCATGATTCCTCCAACCATGGTTAATGCTTTAACAGAATGGAAATGTGGCTATACCAGTAATAAAAATCTTTTTGGGGCTTATTATTCGAGCCCTGAAGACAACCTCATTTTCATCTCTTCCTCTGAACATTCCGTTGTTCCCTACCATATGGATGAGGTTTTAAACTCAAAAGATTTACCTATAAAATACGTCAATTACTCCCCCTGTTTTCGCCGCGAAGCCGGTACTTATGGTAAAGATATGAAAGGAATGCTTCGTGTTCACAACTTTAATAAAGTCGAGATGAATATTTTTACCCTTCCTGATTTAAAAATTTCCGACGCCGCCTGTTTGGAAATGCTTGCCATCGAAGAAGAAATCATGCAAGAACTTGGCCTTCATTATCAAGTCGTCCAAAATTGTACCGGTGATTTACCTCAACCAAATCGCCGTATGTATGACACCAATACCTGGTTTCCTGGGCAAAACGCCTTTCGTGAAACTCAGTCATGTAGTAATTGTTCTGACTATCAAGCCCGTCGCTTGAATACCAAAGTTAAAATCGACGGTCAAAATACCTATGTCCACATCCTTAATGCCACTGTCGTCACCGATAGAGTTCTCCTGGCCATCCTTGAGAACTTTCAGACCAAAGACGGCAGTATAAATATCCCCGAGGTACTTTGGCCCTTCACTGGGTTTAAAGTTATCTCCCCTAAATTGTAGAGGAGCCACCCAACCCCGGTGGACGACATTTGTCGTTCCACTGGGGAGGTTTGCTTTATTTATAGTGTAAAATTACCTATGTTCAAATTTCTGCAAAACTTAGTTGATGATAACCGGCGCCACATAAATGGCTATAAACCCTTGGTGACCAAAATCAACTCTCTTGAGACTGAAATTAAAAAACTATCAGACAAAAAACTTGCCGCAAAAACAACCGAATTCAAGGAAAAAATAAATAAAGGTGTCAAGCTTAACGATTTATTACCTGAGGCCTATGCCGTTGTCCGTGAAGCCATTTTCAGAACTATCGGCGAAAGAGCTTATGATGTCCAATTGATGGCAGCTATTTCCCTAAACCAGGGTGCAGTTGCCGAACAACGCACCGGAGAAGGAAAAACCCACTCAGTTCTGTTTCCGGCCTATTTAAACGCTCTAACCGGTCGAGGTGTTCATGTTATCACTCCAAATGATTATCTTACCCGCGTTGGCGCTGGTTGGTATCCCAAGGCCTTAAACTTTTTAGGCATAACAACTGCGGCCATAGTTCACGAAGAATCTTTCATTTTAGATCCGGAATATACCGATCCCAGTGAAAAAATTGACGACCGCCTAGCTCATCTTCGTCCGATATCCAGAGCAGAAGCCTATCAGGCTGATGTTACTTACGGCACCAACAATGAATTTGGATTTGATTATCTCCGTGACCATATGGTGGGGGATTTTAGTCAAAAAGTTCAGCGTTCTGACCATTATTTTGCTGTCGTGGATGAAGTTGACTTTGTTTTAATTGATGAAGCTAGAACGCCGTTGATAATTTCTTCTCCCAACAATCAACCTGTTGAAAAATATTATAAATTTGCCCAAATTTCCGCTGGTTTACAACCAACCGATTATGTTATCGATGAAAAATCAAAAAGCGCCACCCTTTCGGAGTTCGGTATCCGAAAAGTGGAAAAAGTATTGGGTGTCAGCAATTTATACGAAGAATCTTTTGAAACAATTCATTATATTGAAAATGCTATTAAGGCTCGGGCTCTTTTTCACAAAGACAAGGATTACGTCGTTAAGGATAATGAAATTATTATCGTTGACGAATTTACCGGCCGTTTAATGCAGGGCCGACGTTGGTCTGATGGTCTTCATCAAGCCGTTGAAGCAAAAGAAAACGTTAAGGTTCAACAGGAGTCTCAAACTTGGGCTACCATTACTTTTCAAAATTATTTCCGTCTCTATGAAAAACTTTCCGGCATGACCGGTACCGCCGCCACTGAATCGGAGGAGTTTAAAAAGATTTACAACCTGGATGTAATTACTATTCCCACCCACAGAGATACCAAAAGAACCGATGATAATGATTTAATTTTCAAAACTCAGCGCAGTAAATACGCCGCTATAGCCGCCAAAGTTGAAGAATTACATCATCTGGGTCAACCTGTTTTAATTGGCACTACTAGTATTGCTAAAAATGAAGTCATTTCTTCGATGCTAAAGAACAAAGGGATTCCCTTTCAAATGCTTAATGCTAAAAATCACCAGTCAGAGGCTGAAATAATTGCCAATGCCGGAATGAAAGGTGCGGTTACTGTCGCTACTAATATGGCTGGTCGGGGTGTCGATATTATATTAGGTGGTCCTAAAGATAAATTTTCACCTGAAACTTGGCAAAAACAGCACGACGATGTTATCAGCTTTGGCGGATTGTATGTTATTGGTACCGAACGGCATGAATCCCGGCGTATTGATAATCAGCTTCGCGGTCGTTCCGGTCGTCAGGGTGACCCCGGATTTTCACAGTTCTATGTGGCTCTCGACGATGATTTAATGCGTATTTTTGGTGGTGAAAAAATCTCGGGCCTAATGACCCGTTTCAACATGCCCGATGATGCCCCCCTGACTCACCCCTTAGTCTCCAAAGTACTGGAACAGATTCAAGTCAAAGTCGAAGGTTACAACTTTGATATCCGCAAGTCTTTGGTCGAATACGACGATGTTATTAATAAACAGCGACAAATCATCTACAGACTTCGTGATGATACTTTGTTCAATGCCAAAAATGATCCTCAAAAGAATCACGATAATATTTTCAAATATTTAAACTCGGAAATTAATCACCTGGTTGCTGAAAATCAGGATTTCGAATCGGGTTTCAAAGCCGATAAGCTGGCCTTAGAATTTTCCGAAATTCTTCCTATTTCCAGTGCCAACCGGATTCAGTTGATCAAAGACTTAAAGAAATCGGATAACCCTCAACTTCTTTTAACATCCCTTCTCGATAATCAATGGAAACAACGCGTTGATTATTTTGGCAACGACTTAGCCAACAACATTTTGGCCTATGCCGTTATTCAAACCCTTGACCCGCTTTGGGTCGATCACTTAACCGCACTTGATGATTTACGTGACGGTGTCCGACTTCGTGGTTATGCTCAAAAGGATCCTTTGATTGAATACCGAAAGGAAGGTTTTGATATGTTCCAAGCTCTGCTTCGTCGATTCGAATCTAATTTGGCCAGAATGCTATTCAGACTAGAGCCTGTTGCCGCACCTGTTACCGCTCCGGCTCAGGCCACTGAAACCAGGGGTAAGGTTGTTGATCCAAGCCAACCAGTAGTTACTCCCGGAAACGAGGAAAATGAGGAAAAGCTGGAACTTCCTACCCGTGAACCAGTTATTTCCAAGGCTTTAGGTCGCAACGATCCCTGTTGGTGTGGTTCCGGTAAAAAATTCAAAAAGTGTCATTACCCGGAAATAGGGTAAAATATAGCTATGCCTTCAATTCCGCAACAAATTAAATCTGCCATTGATAAGTCCCGTCACGTCTTGCTCCATCTTCATCCTGGTCCTGATGCAGACTCTGTTGGTTCCGTCTTGGCATTTTTTCACTATCTTAAAAGTATAAATAAGGATGTTACTTTAATTTCCGGCGACTCTAATCTGTCACCAAATTTAATGACTCTTCCGGGTGCCGACCAAATTCTTTCAAAAAATTATTTTGATATAGAAGTAAAAGACTATGATCTTTTCATTATTCTGGATTCTTCCGAAACCAGACAAATTTCGAAACTCAAAAAAGTTGTTTTTCCCAAAGCCTTAAATACAATCGTTGTTGATCATCACGCCAGCAACACTGGTTTTGGTCAAATAAACTTGATTGACAAAACTTCCCCCGCTACCTGCCAAATTTTATTCGAACTTTTTACCGAATTAAAAATTAAAATTACTTCCGAAATTGCCACCTGTCTCTTTGCCGGAATCTACGCCGACAGTGGGGGATTTAAATATAGTTCAACCTCCAGTAAAACTTTTTCTATTTGTGCCAAGTTGACAAAAATTGCTCCCAACTTTAGTCAAACTATTTTTAATTTAGAAAACAATGATCGTCCGGAAAGACCCAAATTATTGGGACTTCACCTTAATAATATTAAAACTTATTTTAATGATCGGGTAGCCATTTCTGCCCTGCCCCAAAAACTTGTCTATAAAAACAATCTAAATTCAGACGATAGTGTCAACAGTGAAATTGCCAACACTCTTAAGTCAGTTGTTGGTTGGGAAATTGGCATCTCCATGATTGAAGCCGGTAAAAACAAAGTTAAAGTTAGTTTTCGCACCCGGGATTCAGAAAAATTTGATGTGGCCGCCATTGCTTCAGCCACCGGTTTTGGAGGAGGTCATATGGCCGCCGCTGGAGCTTTAATTCCTCAGCCTTTAACCAAAGCAAAAAGATTAGTTTTACGTGCCATCTCTCGTCTTCACCCCGAACTTGGAAAAGCCTAGTATAATTAAACAATGGGCGATTGTATTTTTTGTAAGATAATTGCCGGTACATCACCGGCACACAAAATTTGGGAAGATGACAAGCACCTTGCCTTTCTCAGTATCTTTCCTAATACCCCCGGTTTTACTGTTGTTGCTTCCAAAAAACATTTACCTAGTTACTTTGCCGATAATGACGATCAAGTTCTGGCTGATTTTATTGTCGCCGCTAAAAAAGTTGCCAAATTGATTGATGCTGGTTTTGATGATGTTGGACGTACCGGTTTGATTGCTGAAGGCTTTGGGGTTGATCATCTTCATTTAAAATTATTCCCAATGCATGGGACAAAAACTAATGAATGGCAACAACATAATTCACAGGTTGAAAAGACATTTGATAAATATGAAGGCTATATCTCTTCTCATAATGGTCCTCGGGTCAACGATGAGGAGCTTAGTAAGATTGCTGATAAAATAAAACCATGACCTACGACGAAGAAATAATTCAACAGCTTCAAAAAATTAATCATCGCCTTGATCAGCTAACTAGTACCCGTCGAATTGCCAGCCGTGAATTAATGTCGGGGGTATTTCGTTCCGTTGGTTACACTATTGGCACTGCTTTGGTTATTTTAATCACTGTCTATTTTCTTTCGAAGATAAATTTTGGCCAAACTATCAACGATTATGTCCAGAAGCTTTTGCCTAAACCAATTCAAATCAATGTTCCTTTCTCTCCGCTCTTACCCGATCAACCTTAGTTAAAAATCTTTTTCGCAGCCGAATCGCTTTTGGGGTGACATCAATCAACTCATCATTTTCAATAAAATCTAGAGCTTCTTCAATACTATATTTTATAGCTGGTGCTAAAGTGATAGCCTCATCGTTGCCAGATGAACGCATGTTGGTTAACTGTTTACCTTTACATATGTTAATTTCCAAGTCACCAATTACCGGTCTTAAACCCACCACTTCACCCTCATAAACAGGCTCAGTTGGTTCCACGAAAGTTATTCCCCGTTTTTGAGCTAAATCTATACCATAAGGCAAGGCTTTTCCGCTCTCCGAGGCAATCATTACCCCATTTCTGGTTTTATAGTTTTCTGCTTCTTTTGGCTCATAATTTAAAAATAGATAGCTGATTGAAACCTGTCCTTTTGTTTCAGTCATCAACGAGCTTCTTAATCCCAAGGCATTCCGCTCAGATATTTTATAAATCATTTTTATACCACTTTTATCATCGGTAATCATATCCAGCATTTTGCCTTTTCTCTTACCCAATTCTGCCGTAATTGTCCCCACATACTCTTCCGGGGTTAATATTGTTAATTCAGAAAATGGTTCACACCATTGTCCGTTGATTTCTTTTAAAATTACTTCTGGCTTTCCTACTTCCATGGCGTACCCTTCCCGACGTAACTTTTCAATCAATATTGCTAAATGCAATTCACCTCGTCCTGACACAATCATTCGAATACTGTCACCTTGATCGTTTTCCACGTTTAAGCCCAAATTTGTTTCAGCTTCTTCTAAAAGCCTTTCTTTTAATTCTCTACTTGTCATAAATCGGGATTCGTCCTTGGTGTAAATAGAGGTGTTTGGGCCAAAGCTCGCCTTTAATGTCGGTGGGGTCACCTCGATTGTCGGTAGGGCAACCTGATAATTTAAATCAGTTATTGTTTGTCCGATTTCGATTTGGTTGACTCCGGCCAAGTAGACAATATCTCCGCTCCCAACTTCATCGGCTTCAATTTTATTTATTCCCTCGTTTACATACATTCTTTCAACCTTAAAATTACCCACTACCTTCTGATCGGAATTAAGTAAGGACACAAAGCTACCTTTTTTTATTTTTCCCTGATTTATTCTCCCCACCGCCAATCTTCCCAAATAACCATTTTTCTCAAAAGCGGACACCAGCATTTGAAATGGCTTGTCTTGGTTCTTAACCGCGGAGGGAATATATTTCAAAATTGTTTCAAAGAGGGGAGTGGTATCACCCTTAGCGCTAAAGTCAGTCGGTATCTCATAAAAGGTTTTTCCTTCACGGCCAACAGCATAAATTATGGGAAAATCTAACAATTCTGGGTCTGAAGCTAATGATAAAAACAAATTTTCCGTATCCGAAACTACTTCTTTAGACCTTTCGTCCTTTCGGTCAATTTTATTAATTACCAAAATCACTCTTAAGCCATAATCAAGGGCCCTTTTTAAAACAAATTTTGTTTGAGACAGGGGACCTTCAGCCGCATCCACAATCAGCAATACCCCATCAGCCATATTCAATACCCTTTCCACTTCTCCGCCAAAATCGGCGTGACCGGGAGTATCAATGATATTGATTTTTACTCCTTTATAAAATACAGAAGTGTTTTTTGACAAAATGGTAATTCCTTTTTCTCTCTCCAAATCATTACTATCCATTATTCTGTCCATACTCATCTCATCTTGATTTTCCCTAAAGGAATGGGTTTGTTTTAATAGTGCGTCGACCAAAGTAGTCTTGCCATGGTCAACATGGGCAATCACTGCTACATTCCTAATATCACTCGAAATTTGCATCCGTCGATTTTACCATTAAAATACTAACTATGTTTAAGTATATTCTTATTTCTATTGTAATACTAGTTTTATCCCTTCTTTCCGTTTTTATTTATACAAACCGACCTCAGTTTCCCTCACCTCAAAGCATCGTCGAAAATATAGTTCCCGTCCTCACCACCATTGAAGAAAACGGCTTACCCAATAAACACCTAATCAAAACAGTTTTTGTCCCTCAGGCACCGGAAAAAAATTGGTCGCAACCTTGGCAGGACGCCTGCGAAGAATCTGCCCTACTTACCGTTCATTATTATCACCAATCCCTTTCCCCTTCTCTGGAAAAAATGGTCACGGACCTAAACGAAATGTTTGTCTTTGAATCTCAACAAGGCTGGAGCCATGACGTTAATATCTCTCAAATGGCTATTCTTTCAGAAAAATTGTGGGGTTATAACCCCGAAATTATCGAAAATCCAAGTATTGATGATATAAAAAAATATATATCCCAGGATACCCCCATTGTCATTCCTGCTAATGGCAAGACTCTTTACCGAGAAAACAAACACTTCAAAAGCGGTGGTCCTTGGTATCACAACTTAGTAATATTGGGCTACGATGACGGAAAAAAAGAATTTATTGTTCACGATGTGGGTACCCAGTTTGGAGCTTACTTTCATTATTCATATTCCACTCTTATGGAGAGTATTCATGATTTTCCTCCCTCACAAAAAAAAGAGGATATTGATCAGGGTGCTTCTCGGGCTTTAATTTTGATAAAATAGACTATGAAAATTTTAATTGCCGTTTTTTCATGGTTATTATTATCGTCCTGTTCGCTTAAATCTTCAGTTAAAATTTCACCCACACCCACTATGACCCCTCAAACCCCCATCACCCAAAACCCTTCGGTTACTGTCCCTGATACAGATTCTGTAGTTGCTCTAAAAACCAACAAGGGTCAGATAGTTATCAAACTATATTCTGAAGAAACCCCCAATACTGTCGCCAATTTTTTGAAAAAGACAAATAGTGGTTTTTACAATGGACTGACATTTCACCGGGTCATTTCCGGTTTTATGGCTCAAGGCGGTGATCCAACCGGTACCGGTACTGGCGGCGGCTCTCAGAAATCTGAGCTTAATCAGATCCCGTTCAAACGAGGTAGTCTTGGTCTGGCCCGCACTCCTGCCACCAAAGAAATCAGCAACGACAGTCAGTTTTTTATTTGTTTTACTACCGAAGGTTGTCAGCACCTAACCGGTGATTACGTTAATTTTGGTGAAGTAATTTCTGGACTTGATGTTCTGGATCAAATTGCTCAGGGTGACAAAATTATTGAAATTACCACTAAAACCAAATGAAAAAAATCCTACCCCTTATATTAATTTTAGTAACTATTGGTGCCTATTTTTTCTTTAATTCCCAAAAAACTGTTACTCAAAATTTTTCGGATTCAGAAGCCGATCTTATTTTATTCTGGGGAGAGGGCTGTCCTCATTGTGAAAATGTAAAAAATCACATCAAAGACAATGGTTTTGATTCCAGGCTAAAAATATCTCTAAAAGAAGTATATTTAAATAAGAATAACCAAAAACTACTTGAAGAAACTGTCCTAAAGTGTCCGGAAATTGATACTAGTGCCGGCATTGGTGTTCCTCTTGGTTTTGATCCGAAAAACAGCAAGTGTTTTTACGGGGACACTCCTATCATCGAATGGCTAAATACCAAATGATACAATTAATTTGTGTCCAAGAAACTAAAACACCGTGAGTTTAACTTCAATCTAGGAGTCCTAATTCGCTGGGTTTTTTTTGCCCTAATCATCTATTTCTCCATCAACTACCTGTCAAACGGTAAAAGTTCTTTAAATACTAATTTTGATGCCAAAAATATTAATATTCTGGGGATAAGTTCGGAGCCTGTTATAATCAAAGCGACTCAACTGGTTGAGGATTACAAGCAACAAGCTGTTGATTATGTCAATTCTCAATTAGTCGACATTAAAAAACAAGTTGTGACCAAGCTATATCAGGAAATCATTAATAATATTGAAAATAGTCAGAAATGAATTTAGCCGAATTACACGAAAAGATGCTCTCACTTCAAAAGAAGCTGGGTTATTCTGAATTACTTAAACAGGAGTCAGCTCTTAAATCTCAGTCTCAGGATTCTTCTCTTTGGACCGACCCTCAAAAAGCCTCCCAAGTTATGCGGGAACTTTCCGATTTACAAAAAACCATTGAATCCATTGACTATATTAATAAAGAAATCACTGACTTACAGGAATTTTCGGCAATTTTAGATTTAGAGCCCGATGAATCTTTATCCCAGGAATTAAACGCCCGAATTAAAGCGGTTGAAAAATTAATCAACACTCTTGAACTAAAAACCTACCTTTCAGGTAAATATGATCCAAATAATGCCATTCTTTCCATTCATTCAGGTCAGGGTGGAACTGAGGCTATGGACTGGGCTTCGATCTTACAAAGGATGTATATGCGTTATTTTGATCGCCAGGGATGGAAATATGAGCTTCTTGATATTACTCCGGGTGACGAAGCCGGTATCAAATCAGTCTATTTTAGGGTTTCCACTCCCTATGCTTATGGTTATCTTCACGGTGAGGACGGTGTTCATCGTTTAGTTCGCCTCTCACCCTTTAATGCGGATCAACTTCGACAAACTTCTTTTGCTAAAGTGGAAGTCTCTCCGGTAATCCAGGATGCCACTGAAGTAAACATCAAACCAGAAGATATTGAGTTTGCCGCCTACCGGGCCGGAGGTCACGGTGGTCAAAACGTAAATAAGGTCTCCACTGCTGTCAGGATTGTCCATAAGGCTACTGGTATCGCCGTTGCTTGCCAAAGTCAACGTTCCCAGGAGCAAAACCGTCTTATGGCCATGGAAATGTTAGTCTCAAAACTTTGGGCAATTAATCGGGCTGAGCTATCTAAGGAAAAAAGTGATATCAAAGGTGATAATATTATTGCCGGTTGGGGTCACCAAATTCGGTCTTACGTCCTTCATCCTTACAAAATGGTTAAAGACTTACGGACCCGTTACGAAACTTCCGACACCACTGGTGTTTTGGATGGTGACCTTGACGCTTTTATTGAAGCTGAACTTAAATTATGAAAAAAATTATCCTAATCTTAGCGATATCACTGTGCCTTTTTGCTTTAATTACTACGATCTCTCTTTTCTATGTCTCTCGAAAAACTAACCGATCTTTCCTCTATTTCCCTGCCACTATATATAGTGCCCTCCGACAAAACGAAACTTCGGATAAATTAAACATTATGATTCTTGGTCTTGATCGTCGCAATGATTGGTTGGAGAAAACCGAAACCACAGATACTGTTATCTTTTCTCAGGTAGATTTTCCTCAAAACAAAATAAGTTTATTTACTTTTCCTCGTGACCTTTGGAGTTATTTTACTAATTCCAAAATCAACCAAATTTACCCTCTTTCATTAAGCAAAACAAATGATGAGGAAAAATATGCCTATATATCCAGTAATTTCTCCCTAATTTTTGGTCAACCAATTGATCGGGTTCTAATACTTTCTACCAATGACCTTAAAGTTTTGGCTGACATTCTTGGTGGTGTCGATATCTTTTTGGAAAATTCTTTTAAGGACGAAAAATATCCCAACGAAGCCTATATTCAGAATCCGGAATCCGGAGCTCCTGTTTATAAAACCATCGAATTTAATGCTGGCTGGGTTCACCTTGACAGTAGTAACATTACCGAATTTGTTAGATCCCGAAAAAGCGCCGATACTGCTGTCAACGGCGGCACTGATCTTGGGCGAATTGAACGTCAGCAACAATTAATTAATGCCCTGATAGATAAGTTGCGTGGCACCCTGACTCAAAGGCCACAATTGGTCTTTAATTTATATAATTTTTGGCAGAGTCTCGAAAATAATTTTACCGACACCGAGATAATAGCTTATGCCCTAAAATATGGTTTTAATTTAAAAAATATGTCAATAATTCGCTACCCCATTAGTACTGGCGAAAATCCTGAAACTGATTTGATTTATCATCCGCTAAAATTTATTAATTCCCAGTGGGTATTTATTCCTCAGGACAAAGACTATTCCCGACTCCAGCAATATATTTCAAAATCTTTACTTCCATTATAGATTTTTTGCTATACTGGTTTTATGGATATTCCAAATCTATCACCAAACCCGTCAAGTCCTAGTCCTCTCCGTCCATCTCTTTCGTTAAAAATTGTTGCCATAATTTTAATTTTAGCCTTATCTACCGGTTTTTGGGCTTCCAGACTTTTTCCTTTTTCAAAATCTGCCGGTGGTTTAAGCATCCAAACCCAAGAACAAGCCATTAGCACTGAAGACATTCAAAACAAGGATGAGATTAAAGCCAATATTCTTTACGGAGACACAGCCACAATTTTTAAAGATTCTGCCACCGGTACTATCGAAAAAGGTTCGATTAATGGAGTTGGTACTCATATCTTAAATCGTGAAGGTGGCGTCACTCAACGCGCTTCCTTGACCTCTTCTGTCGTCGATCTTGACTTATTTGTTGGGCGTAAGGTCGAAGTAAAAGGTGAAACAAATTCATCCAGTAAAACTGCCTGGTTGATGGATGTAGGTAGCATCAAAGTCATCGAATAAAAAATGGAAATTGTTTTTGATAAAGTAACAAAAAACTACGGTCCTATCAGTGTTTTTAAGGACTTGGATCTTAGTGTCAGTCCCGGAGATTTTGTTTTCATTACCGGCCCCTCAGGTTCCGGAAAATCAACTCTCATTAAGTTAATTCTTAATCAAATCAAACCCAGTAGTGGTGATATTCTTATCAACGGTAAAGCCTTAAATCATTTAAAAGACAAAAGCGAAATAGATAAAATTCGACGC
>LBTB01000009.1 GCA_000989305.1 Candidatus Shapirobacteria bacterium GW2011_GWF2_37_20 | reverse complement strand
GTCCAATGCTTCAACCGCTTTCTTTAATACCTCGTTCCTGTCTAAACCCCAGTTTTTCGGATTTTTAATCAAAATTACATTTTTCATGACAGTGCTTCTTTGACTATCTTTGACACCAATTCTCCATTGGCCTTACCCGCCACTCTTTTCATCGTCTCCCCCATTACCACTCCAAATACCTTTCCCTTTTCCGTCACCACTTCTTCAACAATTTTTTTCAGCTCCGCCTCATCTAACTCTTTGGGTAAATAAGTTTTCACTACTTCGATTTCATAATCCTGTTCCTTAACCAAATCTTCCCTTCCCGCCTTCAAAAACATCTCTCTGGCCTCTTCTTTGTTTCTCAGCTCCTTTCTTAATACATTGATTTCTTCAGCTTCAGTTAAAGCGTCCGGAGGCAACTGGAGCCCCCTTTTATCAATCAATGACACTAAAAATCGGAGTACTTCTACTCTTTTTTTATCACCGGATTTTAGGGCTTCAGTCGCCTCTTTTTTAATTTGCTCACGCCACATATTTTCTAGATTTTTTTATTCTCTTACGACATTTTTCCCGCCATAAAATAATTTTTTTCTTTGCGTAACGACCAATTGAAGGCTTAGCATATGCTGCTCTTTTTCGGATTTCTTCGGTAATATCTTCCTCCAGACACAGTCTGCGGAACTTACCAATAATATCGTCTTTCGACTCACCTTTTTTTCTTTTGACAACTATTGCCATTAGCTCACCTCCTTAATACACGCCTATTTTACCCGCTATTTATTATCTTGTAAACACTTTAACTTATCCAGACTGTTTATGACTCCGTCTTTATTATAATCAACCCCACCCGGACACTTGCCTGTTTCAGGACTCGGAACCGCCACCGTTCCGCTGGGTTTATTTTTTAAACAATACATGTAATCCAAACTATTGGTTATTCCGTCCTTATTGTAATCCGAAGTTCGGTTACACTCGGAACCAGAAACCACCGGCATTGTCGGTACTAACACCACTGTGGGTACCAGTGTGGGAACAACTCCAGCTTTTGTCTTAAAAGAATACGGAATTCCATTATTGTCAAACACTTCTTCACCCACTCTGATTCTAAAATAATAATTAGTGTTAGCTTTTAGAGGAGATAAGGTTAAACTGTGGTTTATTGTCTGATCACTTTCAGGAGCTCTTAACAACAAGCTTGCTGGTGTCGTTCCATACTCTACAATACCCATTGATTCTTTGTCTGAATTCCAGCTAATAACAGCACTCTTCCCTTCTTCATCCGGCTTTGCCAACACATTCTTGGGTGTCATATCACTCGAAGCTCCGCTCAAATATGTCTTTGCTGTATTTATTCCCAAAACCCCCAACACTCCCACTAACAGCAATATCACTATTATTATGACTGTCTTTATCGATACCTTATTTTTGATCATAGAAAACGGAGAGCCAACGAGGATAATACTCCCACAATTCCAAAAATGAGCAATCCCAAGGTTGTACCAATACTACCTGTTTGTGGCAATACTTCATCGCTTCCAGAAGAAGGAACTGGTGTCGCTGTCGGATCTGCGTTTGTCCCAGCATTTATTGTATAAACTCCATTCACATTAGTGGCACAATTTATTACATCTAAGGCCGACATGTTAAAAATATTTGAATCAATTGTTGATCCGGCCGTACAGGTAAAATTCACGTTTACTGTTCCGGTTGCCTTGGCTCTAAAAGTCACCACCACCAAATCTCCCAATAGCGTTGTTGCCTCATAAGTTCCCATATCAGTAGAAGTACAAGAGATATCAAATTTACCAGTATCATTGTAGATATTCTTTCCCAAAGCAAAAGGGAAAGCCGGTGTCGCCGCTTTTTCTATTGAAACTACTTCCAGCTTTGTTGCATCAAAGGTCACCCACGCATCAACTCCCTGAGACTTCTCAGTTCCTGAGTCTACTCCAATCGTCACCGAAAAGGTATCTCCGTTATTATAACTCCCAGTACTTGGGCTAAATTTTAACAATGGACCTGCAGCCATTGTTGGCCGCGCCATTATTAAACTAAAAACAACTAGTATTAAGCCCAATATTTTTTTCATTACAAAGTACCATTAATTATTAATTTTTGACTATTAAAAGGTAACACTTCCGCGCTTCCATTTTCAACTACTTGAGTTTTGGAATCAATTGAAAGCTCACCCACATCTCCAGAATTTACACTCAAATCAAGTTGGGCTACTTGTACCATTTGTCCGGGTGTCATCACAAAACCTCCCTCTTCACCGATTAAGTAATTCATCACTACCAAAGAATTTTCGGTGCTAATTTTTGAGAAGCTGGGTTTAGGTAATTCGCCCAAATTCTTTACAGCACTTATCTTTGTGTTGTTATAAGCCATATACAAATCAATTGCGTCAATTGCCACTTCTTCGTTCGCCGTTATTACCAAAATTGCTTTTCCCTCTTCCTGCAACCATCCAAAACTTAGTACCTCTTCACTCACTACTTCCTCTGTTGGGGTAATATCCATCGTATCAGTACTTAATTCGGTCTTTTTTATTTGATTATTGGACAATAACATCACGCTCTCCACCATAATCACAATCGCTACAATTATTATTGGCCAGAATAATTTACTTTTCATATTTTTTAATACAATTCACCCTGTTTTTTCTCCAGGGATAATTTTAAAACAGTAACATCATTTGAAGCTTCCTGGCAATTTCCGTCCAAATCAGCTTTCAAATATCCACCCTCAGCTACAGTTGTGTGAAGAAGGGACCTGCTTTTGACATAGGCAAAATCAACCCCATTAATCTCTCCGTTGGGACCATCATTTACTGTCGCCCCTACTACATCACCCGCCAACATCGGATAGCCGGTAAAATCATACAAGGGACTTGTTTCTGCTGATGTTGTCAATGTCAGCTCTCCCCCAGCCTTATCATAAGGACCAGTCTGATTCTGAATCGCATATTTCATTTGTAAGTGCTTAGGACCTTTAACAAATACAGCCACATCAGTTAAATGATTGAATCCAACCAAAGGCAAACTACCCTGATACATATTTAAGCCCCCAGTTGAAGTAACTAAATTTCCAATTACATTCGTGTAAACTTTTGTATCTCCGTTACTTAAAACAATTACCTGCAAAGGCCAATTAACGGCACACTTTCCGTCAGCCACCTTTACATTACCAAAGGACCCTTTCATATTCAAAATTGGGGAAGTAACCACTCCACTAATACTACAATCTTCTCTTGGAGCCCGGTATACTGTTGCTCCTGTCGCTGGATTATCGGCACAAGTCTTGTCTTCAGCCCTCTCCCACCACACATACTCTTTATCGTTTATAACACTACACCTCGAACACTGTAATGGTTTTCTGGTATCTGCTGGCGCCATACAAGTTGCATCATAGGTTCTGGTAATAGTCAGGCCAACCGGATCCAGTGAACAATCCTCGGCCGTCCAGGCCGTTCTCATGTAATCAAATAACACACTACATCTATTACAATTTCCACTTCCGCCTCCTGTAATCTGATATGTTGTATTTTCTACTCCGGTAATGGCAATCTCTTTATCGGTAGCACTGGCTGCATTATCACCAGTCACCATCGATTTACTTTGATCAATTGTCAAGTTTCCTTCCCCTGCCTTAGCCGCTACAAAACTAATGGCAAAAGCTTCACCAGTTGTTTTTAATTGGTCAGCCGCTTTCTTAGATGCAGTCACCAAGGTTGCACACCCATCTTTAATGCTCACTATTGGTTCCGCTTCAAAGCCGTTTTCAGTATTACCCACTACTCCGGTATCTGCATTTAAAGTCAACTCGTCACCATAGCAAATCACGGCTTGGACCCCATCTACCTTAGCTCCGCTCTCGGTTTGGTAATATACTTTCACCGGTACTACTTCCCCCACTGCTTTTATTATTTTTTCACTGGGTAGTAGCATTAATTTAGTATTAGCAAAAGAAGCCCCCTTTCTGGTTTCTTGATTTTGTTTTACCAACATTAATCCACCCACCAAGGCAACTGTCAAAAAGATTATTAGAGGTATTGTTGTTTTTTTCATATTAATTTTATAAACCTTTGATAAAGTTATCCCTCCATATTGATATGTCGTTTAAATTAACCTTACCATTACAATCAAAGTCTGCGTTCCAGGAGTTTTTGATCACCGTTCCCAGCTCTCCTTCAATAAACTCACTTCTCCAAATGGAAGCGTCATTTATATTGGTCGCCCCAGAACAGTCAGCATCACCTTTAACTTTAGCATCAGGTTTACCAGCACACTGAGTACAAGTACCACCTCCATCACATTTACTCAAATCCGTTGTCCACTCGGCACCTACTGATGGACAACAATATGTTTTTCCACCACAGCTAGCCTTCAATCCCACTCCACTACACTTAATTGCTAAGGTAGTTCCATCAGAATCAGATGGAGTACAACTAAGTAATAAACTTTTGTCATTTCTATCCGGACATTCGGCTATACAGGAAGGACAATTGGTATCTTTCCTACCATCACCACAAGCCCAAAACTGATTAGCACAAACATAATGGTAATCACCACCACAGATACACCCTGCAGTATAAGAATCATCAAAGTGTAGCCAAATATCCCCACTCTTATCACCTTTATATTTTGCCGGATCACAAGTCGCTGGCGGAGTCACTATTCCACAAGTATCTTCAGGGGATTCATCCGTACAGAGACTTCCCGTCCATTTGCCAGCTACACAATCACATGATGGAGGAATTGGTGATTTTGGTGTTGGTGTCGCCGTTGGAGCTATTGTTGTTTTACAGCAATAAAGATTACTCTGACATGTTCCAGTTCCTCTAATTCCACCGTTTTCAGTACAAGTTGCTGCGTTTGTGAAACAATGCTGACCAGCAGTTTTAGTACAAGTGTATGCCGATGGTGTCGGAGTTGCCGTTGGACTTACTGCCACAGTAGGAATTGGTGTTGCTGACGGAGCTGGCTTACATTTCCCAAAATTAGCACCAGCAGTTGTATCACAACCATTTGTACAATAATCCCCCATCCTAAACCATGCATAAAAAATAGTCATATGACTATCCGAAGTTTTCTTACACGATGTCGAAAATCCATTATCACACCTATATTGATTCTCTTGGCTTGCAGAACACGTTCCCAAAGTTGGTTTTGATGGTTCACATTTACCCATATAGCAAATTCCAGATGCACAAGTTTCATTTGCCTGACATATAGTTCCATCTGGAAGTGGAGCACACTTCAAAGTGAAAGCATTGACATAAACACATCTCCCGGAATCACAATTACTTGCAACGTTACAATTCTCTCCGTTAGCTAATTTAGCCACACATCTCTTGGGCTCATTGGCATATTTCATGCAGTTTCCTGAATTACATTGAGAATCATAAGTACACAATGCTCCAATTGGCTTATTAGCTGGCACACAACAACCCTGAACAGCAGCAGTCAAGTAATACGCAACAGGACAACCTAAACTATTATCAACTGCCGTTGTCGAAGGACATTGTGGAAAACTTGAACTCAAACAAGTTCCCCCCACAGCTTTACAGGCAGCAGATTGCCCTGGCCCCACTACCGGCGTCGGACTAGGCATAATTGGATTAGGCGTTGATATAGGGCTTTGTGTTGGTATCTTTGTTGCGGTTGCAACTACCGGTACACTCGTCGGTTTTGGACAATTCGTATCGCTCGTACAATTACTTGATGGACATGCCGCAGCCGAACTAACTGAAATTTTATAAGTTAAACAAGAACCAAACTCCCCACATTTACGTTGTGTACAAACTTTAGTTGTCCCAACACCCAAGGTTGGACTTGTTATTCTCACACATTTACCAGCCGTACACTTCCATTCAGCTACCTTTCCACAATCAGTAGCATATACACATTCCGGAGCTTCGTATGCTTTACCCCTGTTCTCCTGATTCGTCTGCACCAGCTTCGTGGCTACCGGTACAGCTATCGCCATTAACAATAATCCAATCATTAAGGGGATTTGAGCCAAACCGCTTCTTTTCATTTGTTTTTAATTTTAGTTATATAAACTACTACTAATAATCAGTTTTACATGTTTACAATTTCAGGTCAATATATCAAACGTAAACAATTATTCTTTCAGTCTAAAATTATCCTAAAAAACTTATCACTGTTACCCTTATTTTTATAAAAAATATATAATCTTTTTATGTCTTTTAGTCTTCTACTAGCTTTATTCCTGGTCATCACCCCCATTTTTGGAAAATCTGTTGATTATCTGGAGTCCATTATTCTTTATGGTGCCATCATTTCATTTTTCCTCTTTTCTCGTTTTCGTCGTTCTCCACCCTTCGTTCTTCATCAAAAATTCATTCTCTTTCAAATCACCCTTGTCTTACTATATATAGTATCAACCATCTTCGCCAAAAATATTGGCTTTTCCTACTATGGTTTTTTCCGTTTCCTCTTTACCCTTACCCTCCTCAACCTTTGTCTTACCAACATAAAAGACACCGTCCTCTCTAAGCTTATTCACTATTCATCCCTAGTCTACGGATCTATTTTTCTTTTAAATAAGTTGTCTCTGCTTAGTCTTCCTCTTCGGCCTTTTAATGACAACTTCATTCTCCAAATCTGGGGCCACAGCTACTTGGCTGACATCATTATTATGGCCATTCCTATTGTTATTTACAAACTTCTTTACCACTCCCCGATTAGTTTAAAAAACAAATTATTTTATTACTTTTCCTTGATTCTTCTCCTTACTGTTCTAATCCTTACCAACTCCCGCTCCGGAGCCATTTCCCTCGCCATTGGTTCTGCCTATCTCCTAATTCCCAAAATAAAAAACATTTTTAAACCATTGGTCATTCTGGTTGTTATTTTTTTAGTCGCTTACTTTACCAATCAATTTTTATATCTCCAGGAATCAACCCTAAAAAGCCCTGGCGGAAATCGTCTCGAGTATTGGCGACAATCCATCCATGGCTTTATTGAATCTCCCCTTGTTGGCAATGGTCCAAATAATTTTTTCTATATCAATAAAAAATATGAAAACCTGCCCTATTCAAACACCAATTACGCCCACAATTATTTTCTCGAATCGCTGGCCCTGAACGGCTTACCTTACACTCTTATCTTCTTTGCCTTTATTCTCTTCAGTCTCAGATATCAACTTCACCGCCATCCTTTGAATTTCTCAATTGCCTTAACTGCCCTCATCAACACCCTCCTTGACCCGGCTTGGAATTCACTGGGTATTTTCTGCCTATCCTTGTTTTATGTTTTTTATCAAAACCCTCAGGTTGTTGTTTCGTCCTCAAAAGTTTCCTCAAAAAAATATATCTCCCTTTACTCTCTCGCCATATTTATTATCATATGTCTCCACTATCTCACCAAAACCACAGCCGACATACTATATATCAACAATCAAAAATTACCGAGCTTTCGCTTTGACCCTATCAGTCTTGATAATTCTCTTGCTCTCGACTCCCAATTTTTAAACCGCACCCTTGCCCTGTATGCACACGACGTTTTCCTTTACCAGGAATTAATCCGTACCACTCCCCTTCCGGAAAGCGAAAAATACTATTATCAACTTTTTTCACTTTCTCCAAAAGAAAATTTGGCTCAATACTCCCAACTAGCCACCTACTATCTTCAGACAAATCAACAAGATAAATTAACTTCTCTCCTCTCCTTTATAGACAAAAATATTATCTCAACTACTTACTCCGTAAAAGAAACCATCCCCTTGGCAAAAATATATTACCAAACCGCACTTTTACAGTGGAACAATCATGAATTTGAAACCGCCATTGATAATTTTAAAAGTGCTTTGAATTTTTCAAAAGGCTGGGCCGAATTTCAAATTGAGCTTGCCAATGCCTATTGGTCATATGGCCAAAAGGATCTCGCTAAAAATCAACTTCAAGTCGAGTGCCAAAAGATTCCCCTCTCTTCCCAAAACTGTCAAGATTTCCTGAACAAAAACCAGTTTTCCGTCCCCGGAAGCAGACAGTCCCTCATTAGTCTCATCGACCCTAGATATCTTCCCCTCTCTGACGCCGACACCCAACTACTTGCTTCTTACCGTCAACAGATAAAAAATAATCCTCTGCCTCAAAGTGAAGACTATTATTATAAAATTTTTGAAATTGATCCCTGGCGAAATCTTGATCTTTACTCTCAATTGGCCGATTATTATCTTCATCAGAAACGTTTTGACGAGTTAGACCGACTCCTCTCACTTATTAGCCACAATCTTAACACCGAAAATCACTCCACCGGACCAATGCACGAAACTCTCCCCATTGCTAAAACCTTCTATCACTTCGCCCTGATAAAATTCGATGCCAAACTATACGACCAAGCTCTATATTACTTTCAAGAAGCCAATCGATTTTCCATGGATTTGATGGATTTTCATATTGAATACGCCAATGCTCTCTCTTCTACTGGTCAAAAAGACCAGGCCCTAAAACACCTAAAAGCAGAATGCCAAAAAAACCCTATCAACAACAATTATTGCAATTTATTTTTTAAACAATTTAACGACAATCTCCCTCTCCCGGGTCGACCGGTCATGCTTCAAAAAATTGATAATCTTACCCCCTATTACTCATACGATTCAATAAAAAACAGCCAATTTTAAAATACCGTCTCCATAATCTTTTAGGCTCACTTATTAATCTGAATAACCATTCTAGTCCCCAATTTCTCATCCACACTGGTGCCTGTTTTTTTACCCCTGACAAAAAATCAAACGCCGCGCCCACAGTTACAAACACTTTGTCCGATAACCTCATACTCAGCTCATTACTTACCTCGACTTGTTTTTTCCCGCCAAGACTAACCCACACCAAGTCAACCTCCAACTTCTTAACCCTTTCTGCTATCTTATTAAAATCATTGTTCGTAAACTTTTTCTTATAAGGGGCAATTAAATATTTACCAAAATGCTCAAAGTAATCCTTATTTTTTTTATTCCCTATAAATAAACACTTAATCTTCCCCTTTTTATTTAATATCAGAAATTCTTTCAGTAAGTCCGGTCCATATACTCTTTGGGCCCCAACACCCCTCAATTTCATCAACCATACCAACGGCATTCCATCGGCAGTCAAAACATCCCCCTGATTCAATAAATTTTTAAAAAATTTATCTTCACTAGCCATCACCGCCTCGTTTAAAGTACAACAATATATCCTTCCGCCTTTTTTCTCTCCCACCTTTTTTAAAATCTCTCCCAAGGTCTCCTCTAAATTTAGAGTACTTAATCCCAAATCAAATAGAATAATTCTATTTTCCTTCATACCTTTATAATATCAACTAGTATGAGCAAACACTTTCCCAAAATTTCAATTGTCACCCCCTCCTATAATCAAGGCCAATTTTTAGAAAAAACCATTCTTTCTGTCCTTCAACAAAAATATCCCAACCTGGAATACATTATTATCGATGGCAAATCAACAGATAGTAGTCTCCAAATCATCAAAAAATATCAAAAACACTTAACTTTTTGGCAGAGTAAAAAAGACTCTGGCCAGGCAAATGCTCTCAATATCGGTTTCAAACACGCCACCGGCGACATTCTTTGCTGGTTAAACAGTGACGACATTCTTCTTCCCCATTCCCTGGCTCTTGTCTCTAAACTCTTTTCCCAATATCCTCATCTGGATTGGCTTACTAGCCAGTCTACTATCATCAACAAAGATGATGAAATAATTCAAAGCGGTCTTCATTTTGGTAAAGTGCCCCTTTTTCTTCGTCTTGGTCTTTATCATGGAAAATGCCTTGGATTCATTCCCCAGGAGGGTACTTTTTGGCGTCAATCTCTCTGGAAAAAATCCGAAGCCAAGATACCAAACCGACACTATTGTTTGGATTTCGAACTATGGCGTCGCTTCGCCAAATATTCCCCCCTGGTCACTCTCGAAGCCCCTCTGGCTTCTTTTCGTCACCACTCTCAACAAAAAACTTCTGCCATGAAAAAATATTATCAGGAAATTCATCCCCTTTTACCATATATTCCAAGATTTGTAGGAATAATAGGCAGAATAATAAACCCTTTTCTTCGTCGTCTCTGTCCTCGCATTTACTTTAATAAGTTAAATTACCAGTGGACTTACCATCCCGGGATATCCACCTATCAAATAAAATGAAAGTTGCCTTTTTTTTGTTGCACTATCCGGTTTTCAGCGAAACTTTTGTTTCCAAGGAAATTCTCAATCTTCAACAACTCGGAGTCGAGGGTCAAATATTTTGCGAGAAAATAATCTCTACCCCACCTGTTCATCCCCACATCAAACGAATCCATTTTCCCCTTTACCAAATCACTCAAAAAATTATCGGTCCAAAAATTTTTTCCCTTCTCTCGTCCCATCTTTATTATCTCTTCCATCAACCACTTAGCTACTTTCAGTCCATATCTCTACTAATATCATTCTTTAATTTTCACCATTTTCGAATCTTTATCAAAGCTCCTCTCCTTGCCAGGTTTTTAACCGAATACAATTTTGATTTAATCTATGCCCACGAAGTAGATAGTCCATCTCTTTTGGCCCTAATTTGTTCCCGCTTATGTCATATTCCCTGTGGCATTATCATTCACACTCAATACCTTTTTGCTCAAAATAAATATCTTACTTCTAAAGTTAAAAATGCTAATTTTATTATTTTTCAGTCTCACCACTCCCTCAAACAATCCCAAAAAATCACCAGACTTCCTCAAAAATATTTCACTAAATGTCACGTTATCTCCACCCCGGGAATTGACACAAAATTTTTCCAGCCACCTCTCGTTCAAAAATTTCCTAAACAAATTCGTATAATTTCTATTGGTCGTCTTGAAGAAGCCAAAGGTTATCCTCTTCTTTTAAAAGCCATTCATCATTTAAAATCTACTTTCCCTGATATCCAATTGACCATTGTTGGTGACGGTAGCCAGCAACATCAATTAGAAAACTATATTTTAAAAAACAATCTTCAAAACAATATCCACCTCACCGGTGCCATTGGTCATAATTCAAAACTAATTAAATTGCTCCACCGCCACCAATACTTTATTCTCCCCTCCATTGTCGATTCCCAGAATAACCATGATGTTCATCCAAACGTTATCAAGGAAGCTATGTCTTCCGGACTTATCACTATCACTACTCGCCTTGGCGGTATCACCGAAATTATCCATGACTCTCAAAATGGCTTTCTAATCAACTCAGCCACCCTTTCAAACATATGTAAAATAATAAAAAAAGTTTATTTATTACCCAAATCCCAAAAAATAAACATCTCCGATTCAGCCAGACAAACCATTCTTCAACACCACCAGCAAGTTGATATTTGTGGTCAGTTAAAACAAGTCTTTTCAGATCAAATTCATGAAAAATAATCTCTTAATTGTTGCTATTTTTTGTATCGGCCTTGGTCTTAGATTATACCCCGCTCTTACTCAAGCACCTTGGCTCGATGAAATTTATTCTCTCTATTTTGCCAATAATTTTTCTGCCTTAAAACTAATCTTTCAACCTCCGGAAGCCCACCCCGGTGCCTATTACTTGCTCCTAAAGATCCTTCTTAATTTCTCCACCAATCTTTTTCTTCTTCGAACCATTACTTCGATCATTCCAGTACTAATCGGTTCTTACCTCATTTATCGCCAGACAAAGAGCAACTTTTTACTTGCAGTCTTACTCCTAAATCCGTTTTTTATCCACATGAGCTGGCAACTCAGAATGTATGGCCTTACTTTTATGTTTTCCGTTCTCTTGATCCAACTTTTTTTAAACTCTTCACCTTTTAACCACAAAAAGTTTTTATTACTAAGCCTTCTTTCAACCTTATTTTCCTTCTCTTTGATTATTCCTGTTTTTTGTCTTTATCTTTACCAATATTCCCGTGAAAAAAATATAAAAAATCTTCTTTATTTTACCCTAATCCCCCTTGAATTTTTTATCACCAAAGGGTTTTTTACCTACAAAAAGTATGTCGAATATGCCGCCTGGATTAATTCTCCGAGCTTTACAAACATTCCCAATACCATTTTAACTAGCTTGGGTTTTGGAACAGACATCAATAATCTCACCTCCTCCACCTTTTTTGTTGCCTTATTATTTTTTCTTATTTTTATCCCCCTTGTTTATCTTTTATCAAAAAGAAACAAACTTTTTTTCTATACCTTTACCCTCCCCTTACTCATAACCATTGCCATCTCGGCCTCTTTTCCTTTTCTGTCTCAACGATTTTTCTTTTATCACTTTATCCCAAAAGTTTCCCTTTTTATTCCCCGCTTTCTCTTGCCACTCTCATTATATTTCTACCTATTTTTGCTTCAATCTTTCAACAAAAAACATCAAAAACTGTTACTATTTGTCTTAATTATTTTTTGGCTTAATCCAAATTTAATCCTCAACCTTAACTCCTACTATGCCAAGGCGAGCCCACACAATTACCCTTCCAATATTTTAGTCATGCCTCCCTGGGAAAATTTACGTTTAAATTCCAATTTTACAAGACAAGATTTAAACAAAATTTCTCAAGATTTCGATACCGCCTCAATCATTGAAACTGATCTTACAAGAATATCCGAAAACCCAGATTGCACTTCATCTGCCAAATTTAATAACTTTGTCTATCTTATCGACCCCAGAGTTAAAAGTATCAGCCCTTACCATCAACAAATGCAACAGCTCCTTACTCTTTGTTATCAACGACCTCTTCAAAACCAGTTACCAAAACCCTCGCGTTAAAATTCCAAAAATCTAAGTTTAACTCTTCACCAATCTTTATTGTCTCTTCCCCTCCATACAAAAAGATATCATCAAATTTTTCCACCACTATTTTTAGTTTTAATTTAATTACTTTTTTATCCCCACCCGCCGGGAACGTCTCTACTGCCTCTATCTTTGCGATTACCCTGTCGTTACTATCACTAATACTTAAGCCCTTTACTAATTTATTAGCCAAATATTCTTCCACCTCCATTTTTCCCTCGACCATAAGTGTCTTTTCTTCTCTTTTTTGGTCCAAACCGCCCACTTTTTGAATAATACCCCGAAGCATCACCCCCTCATATCTAAAGTTTTGATAACTCCCCACCAGAAGAGGTATCCCTTCATATGAATAAGTTTGACTATTTTTATCAAATTTTGCCTGCATTCTCAGGGTTAAATAAACAATTTTTTCATTCGAATTATTTTGGTATTCAAAAACTTTTACAATCAGGATGCTCGACTTATTTAACTTGACGTCATCTTCTTTAAAATTCTCTAAATACCAAGCCGGTAAAGTCGCCGACACTCCACCTGTATTTGTATTAATCAAGTCTGATTGCGATACTCTCAACACTACATCCACGTATTCCCCCCTTCTAAGTAAGAATAAATATGCCATCATCATTATCCCCAAAAATACCAACAGTCCAAGGACATCAACCACCCTTAAATCATTAAAAAAAACTTTTCTCTTCACTTGCCAATAATAGCATGGCCGCCACCAAATTAACCATTAAAATATTTGAAAAAGGCTGAAACATCATCACTACAAATTGGGTCAACAGTGTCACATAAAACAACCATCTTAATTCCATATTATTTTTCGACTTTTTCCACCAAGCTAACACTATTGTCAATATAAAAATCAACCATACAGACAAACCCACTACTCCCTTCTCTGTCAAAATTAACACCCATCCCTGGTGAACTGATTCCGGAAAAGCCTTCATTGTTCCGCTTTTATCCTCCCTAAAAGCAACCGGAATGAAATTACCCTCTCCCACTCCCCACCATAAATGCTTATCCGCTAAATCTTTTGCCACATTAATTAATTTTTGTCTTGTATCCCAGCCACTATTTTCCCCCAAATTCGTTATTGAAACCACAAAGGAGTTCCCAATAAACAGCAATATCAAAGAAACTGTCACCACCATTAACCAAGATTTCACCCCCTTAATTCTTTTTTCTAATATCTTGCTCCAGCTAATTTCCTTTCTATAAAAATATATTCCCCACAATGTAATCAACCCCATTCCCAGAAATATCGATCGACTCTGTAGACACAACAATGCCGTTAAAGGAATCAGTAACCACCTATTTAAAACCTCACCTAATTTTTTTCTTTGCCTTATCTCTATCAAAGCCCACGCAATCGTCCAAGTAAAGATATTGAAAGCCGCCTCGTTCGGATGATTCCATATTCCCACCACTCTTGGTAACCAAGCGTTTCCGTCAAATGGTAAATCAGTTCTTTGTTCCACCACCAACCCCAAAACCGAACCCTTTAATACCTGCAATATCACTATTATTGATCCGACAATAATTGAAATTTTCAAAATTTTACCCATGTAGTCCCAAAAATATTTTTTTTCTTCTGTCTTGACCCGACCCAGATAATCCGTTACCCACCATAACCAAATCACTAGGCTTAAGTCATTAATAATTTTCCCCATTTCCACCCACCACGGCAAAATCTCGTTTCCCATAAAACTTGAAATTAATTTTGTCAGCACACTCATCAACAAAATTACGATCAACCAATTGCTCCGACACTTTTCTTTTATCAGCTTGATTGTCCAGCTAATTATCATTGTCATCCCTAAAACCAACAGCGGGGTAAATTTAAAGTATAGGCTTCGTCCGTTGGGATAAAGCGGATGATACAACTCTTCCGTCCTAATTACCTGAAAAACATACAATTGTCCCACGTAATATATTGACAACAACCAGTACCCATATATCACCACCTTTTCCCAAGACCTACTTACTCCAAAAATAATCAAAACTAACAGAATTGATGCTAAAAAATAAAATTTTGTATTAGGCAAAAATAAACACCCCACTAAAAATATCCCGCCGACAAGCTTCAACGATGTTAAAATACGCCAATGTCCAAGCATCGTCCAATTATAATCCCTGAAATCAATAATAAACAATCCATTTGCGATTATCTTATTCAAACAGCATCAATCTTATCTAAAAAATCTTGTCCGACTTATATTTTTTATATTAACGAAGCTCCCAAATTTACCCACCGCCTTAATAAGATTTCCCCCAATCTTTATTCCTTTTCGCCTCTAAAAATAATCCCCTTTAACCGTTTTAAATTCGCCCAACAATTTAATATTTATCTCTCCTTCAACCTACTTCATATAATCTGTTTATTTCGCCATTTCTCCCGCCCAACTTATTGGATTTTTTATCCCCAAATCACTTCACTTATTAAATTTTCCCTTCCTTCCAAAAACCTTATTTACGATATCGTTGACTTCTTCACTTCACCGCATAAAAAAATAAACAAAAAACTTCAAGATCAAAAAAAATATTTACTAAAAAAGGCCAGTCTTATCACCTCCATTTCTTCTTGTTTAAAAAACAATTACCAAAAACTTTCACCTAAAACAAAAATAAATCTTGTCCCTCAAGGTTTTAAACTCGTCTCAACTCCCAGTAAACTTCACCCCCAAATTAACACACTAAAAAAGCTTACCAACAAGGTTGGTTTTATCGGAGCCATCAGCAACCGCCTTGATTACGAACTATTATATAAACTAATTAAAAATACGCCCGACATTCACTATATCTTCATTGGACCACCCTCCTTGGACATTAATGTTTCCCTCAAGTCTCTTGAAAAACTTAACAAAAAATTGTTTTCTTTTAAAAATGTTACTCACATAGAACTCATCCCTAAAAACATCATAGCTCAATTTATCGATATTTTTGATATCGCCATTATCCCCTACGACACCAAAGATGATTTCAATCGGTTTTCCTATCCCATGAAATTATTTGAATATTTCGCTTCAGGCAAGCCCGTTATTGCCACTCCCATCGAAGAATTAAAACATTTCCCCAACCTGGTATTTATCGAAGAAACGTCTGAATCCTGGAAACAAAGAATATATCAAATCCTCTCAAAGCCGTGGCCAGAAAATCTTCAGCAACGGCAAAGAAATCTGGCTCGTAAAAACAGCTGGACCAACAAAATCAATCAGATACTTAAATTAGCCCAAGAAATCAAAGTTCTTTAATTCTATACAATTTATAAAACCAATCCCCCTCCGCCCCCTCCTCAACCTTGATTATCTTATATTTTTTGTCGGCGTGTTTTTCTATAAATAATTTTTCACAGTCGTTAAATCTCACCCACCTACCGGAACTCTCATAATCATAACAAACCAAATAGCTATCCTTGGAAGTATTAATTTCTTCTAAATACTCACCGCCTGAATATTCAACTATTTTTACTTTTTGTGTGCCCAACCTTTTCTCAATCGGGTACCAAAAGATAGATCCCCCAAAGTGATCAAGTTGAGTATGTTTATTGTAGAAAACAATATTATAATTATCGATTAAATTAACCTTACTGTCTCTCATTATTTTATCCGCCAACAGCTCCGATTCCTTCATTCCGCTACTGTTTCTATTAATCAAACCTGTTCCCCTGTTTTTGTCCAAAATGTTCATTCCCATTATTAAACAAACAATCACCATTAAGCCAACCCCGTATTTCCATATCCATCCAAACTTAGAAAATCTCCCCCACACATAAACCATACTTAACAACCATAGTGGATAATAAAATAAAACGTAATACCTATCCACCGTCTCTCCCCCACCCATAAAACCGGTCAAAAAAATACCGGCAATTAAACTTAAAAGAAAAATTGACTTTTGAAAAAATAAATTTCTTTGTCGATAGTCATAAATAACCAAGAACCCCAAGCCCAAATAAACAATACTATAAAAAATTACAATTAGCCAAGTATTTGTCATATTCCATAAATATCCTGCCGATACTGTTAAAATTTGCTCCCAATTATTCCACAACTCCCCCATTCCCAAACCACTTCTAGTTATTAAATTCACCACTTTAAATTGGTCAAATATCCCGCCCCCTCGATAAGTCACCACCATCCACAGTCCCAGTAAACTAAGTGGCCAAATTATTGTTAAGCATTTAATCAATTTTCCCTTCTCTCTTGTCGCTCTAAAATAACCAACTATTCCCCAGAAAACATAAATTGGGAAAATTGTTAATACTGAATAATTACCATGTAAGGTTACAAATAAAACCAAAATATAACCCATAAAAAATTTCCACGAGCGATTCTGCCAAAACTTTAAAAACAACCACAGCATTCCCACCACCATCAAATTAATGATGTTGTAAATGGAAATTATCGAAACAAAATTTAAATATGAATTGAGTGTCACCATCACCGCCAAAACTAAAGCCAATCTTGAATTTACAAAATACTTTCCCGCAAAATATATAAAAACCACCAGCAAAACACTGTTTAACGCAAAAAATGCCCCCACACTCAAAGCCGAATCTCCTAAAGAATGTATTCCCGCCAAAAGATAAAAATAAAAATACGAGTTTTTTATCAACTCACCACCCCCAACATTACTTCTTCCAGTCCTTATGCTTTCCCCGAAATTCGAAATGTGATACGCAATCGTTATATCTTCGGCTGAATCTCCTTCCCACCACATTCTCTCTGGTAAGTTATAAAACCTTAGAAACACTGCCACCAAGACCACTAACCCAAATAATATTGAGATATGATTTTTTTTAATAAAGCCAAATACTTTTAACATTTCACTATTATTTCCACATATGGAAATTTATAATCACCCCACAATCCACATTGACTTCTGTACCCCTTCAACAATTTATTCTTACTCCCCACCTTCGCGAAAATACTCTTTATTTTGAAAATATTCTTAAATATTTCAAGAAAATTAAAATTTTCCCATAAATATGGTGACTCTAAATAGGATAACCTGTTTGTTTTACTACTTGATTTTTCCGCCGCCTTCTTTACTATCAAATGGTCCACGTGTCCCCCAACGCCTGCAGGAATCAAAATTATTTTTGATTTCAATTTAGCAATTTTTTTTGAAATCTCGGCAACCATTTTATAGTCACCTTTACTAATTTTTCTGTTAAACAAACCCCTTCTGGTTGGATAAGTAAAACCTCTGTCATTGCGACGAAAACCGGCATCAACAAAACCCCAATGTTCATACTTCACCTTCAGGTTTTCCATCACCCCAATATCCTCCCAAATTCTCGCCTCTCCAAAGTCTTTCACTAATTTGAATCCGGAACTGGAAATATATTTTTTTGAATATAACGGTATCTTTTCATCATTACCAAAACTGGTCATCACTGTAATTATTTTGATTTTTTTGTTTTCTTTCTGCCAATTAACAAGATGTTGTCCCAAAGACAAAACCGCATCATCCATGTGCGGCGACAAAATTACTATATCCCAAATCCTTTTATCTTTTCTTGTCACCATAATATAATTCATCAAATAAATTTAAAGCTTCAAGAATTGCTTGATCCATATTGATATACTTGTATTTACCAAGTCTTCCTAAAAAATATATCCCCTTAAGGTTTCCGACTATCTTTGCAATCTCTTCATATTTTTTCTTGCTCTCAAAACTCTTCAAGGGATATAACGGCTCTCCCTTTCCTGAAAAATATTCCCTGGATATGGTTGTCCAATCATGCTTCTGACCGGTCAAATACTTATATTCCGTTGACCTTGACATTTTTGTTTTTATCGACGGATAGTTAATTACTCCAACTTTCTGAAAATATTTTTTGTGAAAACTTTTAAAAACAAATTTTACCGACCGATAAGGCAACTTATAAAGCTTACCGCTTTTGTAACTGATAAATTCATCAATCGGCCCAGTGAAAAACAATTTCGACCCGGATGGAATATTATCCGCAAAGCTATAATAGTCTGTATTTAATCTAAGCTCAATATTTGGATTTTCAATCATCTTTTCCATCATCTTCGTAAATCCACCCCTTGGTCTGATTTGATATTTATTCGAACTGTAACCCCTTTCAAAACTATATCTTATGGGTATCCTTGCTAAAACTTCGCTTTCTAATTCTTTTGGTGATATTCCCCATTGTTTTTTTGTATAGTCTCGAAACATTAATTCATAAATTTTTTTTCCCAATTTCCCCAAAACCACTTCCTCGCTATTCATTGGTATTTTTATCCCCTTTACTCTTCTTTCATCAAGCCACCTTCTCATTTCCTCGCCATTATTAATTTTTGTTCCAAAAAGTAAATTTATTGTTTCAATGTTTACCGGGATTGGCACTAATTTCCCCTTCACAAAACTGGAAACCTGATGTTCATATTTTTCCCAATCAGCAAATTTTTTCACATATTCATATACCCTCTTCTCTTGAGTGTGAAAGATATGCGGACCATACTTCGAAACCAAAACTCCATGTTTATCAAAAAAATCATAACAATTCCCCCCAATACGATCTCTCTTTTCTATTATCAACACTTTTTTATTAGCCACAGTCGCAAATCTTTCAGCCAGAGTTAAACCGCTTAATCCTGCCCCGACAATTACTATTTGATTATTATCCACTATTTTTTCCCCCACTCTGATATCTATTTAAAATCCTCATTCCTCCATCGGCCACCATCTTTCCTTTATCCAGCCATATTATCCTCTCGCAATGTTTTTTTAAAAAATCCATCCAATGTGATACCACCAACAGGGTTTTACCCTCTCTCACAAACTCGTCAATTTTTTTCATACTTTTTCTTTGAAAATCTTCGTCTCCCGCCGAAACTTCTTCGTCCAGAATGATTATATCGGGGTTTGCCGCCACTGCGATCGCAAACCCCAACCTTAATTTCATTCCCGATGAATAGGTATATAAGGGTGCATCAATAAATTTTCCTATATCCGCATATTTGATAATTTCCTTTATTTTTGACTTCATTTCACTTCGGTCCATTCCTGCCAACAAGGCGTTTATATATATATTTTCTTCTCCGGTTAATTCGGGGTGAAAACCGGCACTTAAATCAATCAAAGAAACGATTTTACCTTCCGTCAATAACTTTCCGGAATTTAATGTCGTTATCCCGGCAATTATTTTCAACAAGGTCGTTTTCCCCGAACCGTTGGACCCTATTATTCCCACCTTTTCTCCCTTTCGAATCTCCAGACTAATTCCTTTCAGAGCAGCAAATTTTTCTTTCTTACTTTTACCTAAAATATTTTCTATTAAAGTCGCCTTTTCATGAAAAAGCCGGTAATTTTTTACCACATTTTCCATTTTAATTGCTATATTTTTTGTTTTATTCTTCATATCCAATCGTCAAAAAATGGGCTTTCTTTTTTAAACACCACCACTCCTGTTACAAATATTATCAACGTCATCACCAGACTTATTACTATCGGCTCCCAGCTAATTGCCATTCCAAAAATTGACCACCTAAAAAGTCCCAAGATGGCCGTCATCGGATTCAAATATATTATCCTTTCAATCCACTTTGGCAATAAGTCCAACGTATACACCACCGGCGTTGCATAAAACCACAGTGGCATTATTGCCTGAACTCCAAAATTTATATCCCGCCACTTCACGTTTAAACTAGAAAAAAGCAAAGATAAACCACTGGTTAAAACCGTCAACCATCCAACCGCTATTGGCAGTACCAACCATCTTGTCAAATCGACCCCCTCTCTTACCAGTAGTGTCCACAGCATAAACATCAAAAACGATATCAGCAAGTGAAATAAATTTGAAAACACAATCGACAACACAATCGATTCTCTGGGAAACTTTGCTTTTTGAATCAAAGCCCTTTCATTGATATACATCGGCGTATTTTTGGTGATCGTATAGGAAAAAAAATTCCAAATCAATAAACCTGGAAACAAAAACTCAAAATAGTTAATTGTCTTGATGGGTACAAAGAACTGAAAAATTAGCCCCAAAACCAACATCTGCAATAAAGGGTTTAAAAATATCCACAAGAACCCAAATACGGCCATTTTATATCTCGATTTAATTTCTTTCTCAGTCATTGCCAAAACAAAATCCCACCATTTTTTTTGTTTATTATTTAGCCAAAACATATTTTTATAGATATACTCTTTGTATGAGATCTCCTTTTTGGAAAGTCTTTCCTATTTTACTATTAATACCCGTTCTTTTCCTGATTGCCTACTTCCTTCCTAAAACCTTGCTTGATCTTCGTAAGTCAGCCGCTGGTACTCCGGCCAATATTGTTATTGACACCCAACAAAGCGGAACAAAAATTTCTCAATCCCTTTGGCAAAACATCGCCCAAGGCGGAGAAGAAGCAAATGACATGATTAAGCCAATTATCAGTCAATTAAAATTGTTACAACCAAAATTAATTCGCATCGATCATCTCTTCGACTATTACAAAGTAGATCAAGGAAATGGTAATTATGATTTTTCCCGCCTTGATTCTGCTATCGATAGTATTTTGGCCACCGGAGCCCGTCCCATGTTATCCCTTTCCTATACTCCAGATTCGAAAGAACCAAGTGACTGGAATCAATGGACCAATTTAATTACCGCCACCGCCCATCGTTATTCAATTGAAAAAAACATTTCCGGTATTTACTACGAGGTCTGGAACGAGCCTGATCTCTTTGGTGGTTGGCATTACAGTAAAGATCCTAATTATTCCACTCTTTATATAAAAACTTCTAGAGCAGTGGCTACGGGTGCCTCTCCTTCTCAATACAAGGTTGGTGGTCCTGCTATTACTGCTTATTATCCAAACTGGATCAAGTCTCTCTTTAAAACCGCCGCCGCCAACAATCTCCCCTTAGACTTTATTTCTTGGCACAAATATTCCGTTAACATCAGTGATTATTTAACAGATTTTGACAATCTGAATCAAATTCTTTCCGACTATCCTCAGTATTTCAACATTGAACGTCTGATTACCGAAGTCGGCCCCAATTCTGACCCTGACGCAAGTTACGACAACGCCCAAAGCGGTATCCATCTCATTTCCCTCTCCACTCAACTCTATGGAAAAATTCATCGTCTCTTTACCTTTGAAGCCATCGACGGACCTTCGCCTCGTTCCGAAAAGTCTACCGGTTGGGGTATTCTGACTCATAATCAAAAACCTAAACCTCGATATTACGCCCTCCAGTTTTTAAATCGACTCCAGGGTCAGCAATTATCCTCCTCCGGCGATGGCTCTTGGGTTACCTCACTCTCTTCAAAAAACTCCGGCACAGTGCAGACACTAATTGTCAATTACGATCCGAAAAATTCTCATGTCGAAACGGTTCCCATTACTTATCGGGAACTTGTTCCGGGGCGATATCAATTAAAAACATCCAAATATCTTGGCGATACCAACTCTAAATCTATTACCGTCTCTGCTTCAACTTATACAGAAAATCTCTACCTAGAAGCCAATACTGCCTATTTGCTTGAGCTTCAAATGCTACAATAACCCATGCTTCAATTTTGGTTGCTTTTAAAAAAAATTTTCCATTTTTATACCCAAATTTTATTAAAACTGACCACTTTTATTGGCATTTTTTTTATCTATTTTCTGGGAATTTCTCTCGGTCATTTCTTTTATAGGTTTTCCCGCCACCCCACCTCTTCTCGTTGGCAAAAATTTTCTAAAAATTCTCCACCGGAGGCGATGTATTAATGATTGTTCTGGGTATTTCCTGTTTTTATCACGATAGTGCCGCCGCCATTATCAAAGATGGTCAAATTATTGCCGCTGCCCAAGAAGAAAGGTTCACCCGCCTCAAACACGACAATGCTTTCCCTTATAAATCAATCGAATACTGTTTAAATACTCTTGGTATTGCTATCAACGAGGTTGACTATATCACTTTTTATGAAAAGCCAGTTCTTAAGTTTGCCCGAATTCTCGAACAGCACATTTCTCATTTTCCCAAAAGTATAAAAGTATTTTTTGACACTATTCCTGAATGGTTATTAAAAAAACTCCGTCTTCGCGAAATTCTAAAAAATGAACTCCATTACCGTGGAAAAATTCTTTTTCTTCCCCACCACCTTTCCCACGCCGCCGCTTCATATTTTACTTCACCGTTTAGTGAAGCCGCCATCCTTACTCTTGACGGTGTTGGTGAAATGGCCACCACCACTATGGGTTTTGCTAAAAATTCTGACATAAAATTAGAAAAACAGATAAATTTTCCACACTCTTTAGGTTTATTTTATAGCGCCATGACTTCCTATCTTGGCTTTGCCGTCAATAATGATGAATATAAGGTCATGGGACTTTCTGCCTACGGCCAACCACAAAAATATTATTCACAGATTAAAAAATTAATTAAAATTAATCGTGACGATAGTTTTCAGCTCGATACTTCATATTTTTCTTTTGAGTACCGTGAAATTATGTTCAACCAAAAACTTTGTCAACTTCTTGATGGTCCCGCCCGAATCCCGGACTCTAAAATGAATTCCCGCTATCAGGATATTGCTGCCGCCACTCAGCTAGTCTTTGAAGAAGCACTTTTCTCTCTAATAAACCGTCTCTACCAGCTTCACCCTTCACCTAATTTAATCCTTTCTGGAGGTTCCGCTCTTAACTCCCTGGCCAATGGCAAAATCCTCAGCCACACCCCCTTTAAAAACTTATACATCACCCCCGACCCCGGTGATGGTGGTGCCTCTCTTGGTGCCGCACTTTATACCTACCACCGTCTATTTAAAAAATCGTTCCCCAAACTTCTTCCCTCGCCTTATCTTGGTCCTGAATTTACACCTTGGCAAATTAAAACTGCCATAAAAAAATTTAATTTACCCTCCACACTTGTTTCTGATCAAAAAAAATTAAACAACATTCTTTCTGACCTACTAATCTCCCAAAAAGTTATCGGTTATTTTCAAGGTCGTCTTGAGTGGGGTCCTCGGGCTCTGGGTAACCGCAGTATTTTAGCCGCCGCCACAGATAGAAAAATGCAAGACATTATCAACTCCAAAGTAAAACACCGGGAGATGTTTCGACCTTTTGCTCCGGTTATTCTTCGTGAACATACCAAAAACTATTTTATTACCGATAAGAATATCCCCATCTCGGCTGACTATATGCTTCTAGTCTACCCCTTTAAAAAATCGGTCCGATCAAAAGTCCCGGCAGTTGTTCATGTCGATGGCACCGGCCGCCTCCAAACAATTGACGATCAATCAAATCCAAAATACTACCAGCTTATAAAAAGCTATTATCAAAAAACCGGTATTCCCCTTATTCTCAACACTTCTTTTAATGTCAAAGGTGAGCCTATTGTTTGTACCCCCGAAGATGCGATAAAATGTTTCTTAAATACCGAAATCGATTATTTAGTCCTCGGTAATTATCTAATTAAAAAATAAAATGTGGAAAGACTTACTTAAATACCTTCTAGAAAACAAAAAATGGTGGCTAATACCTCCAATCATAATATTTTTCATCTTCGGAATTATGATAATTTTTACTCAAACATCACCAATTTCATCATTCGTCTACATGCTTTTTTGACGTGAATAAATTCATCAAAACTACCTCTGTCATTTTCGCCTCTCTCTTCCTTTGCCTTCTCAGCTATAAATTTTGTTACCTTGTTGCCGAAAAGTACTTTTTCGATAAATTAATTTATAGAAAAAGTATCGCTCATGGTTACCGACTTGGTTTAGTAGAAAAAAACATTTATCAGAAATTCCGTCCCTTAACCAATATTCTCTTCGGCCAAAGAATTAAAAACATGGTCGACCTTGTATCAAACAAAAATATCTTTACCGAAAAATCATATAACATCGCCATTATTGGTGACTCATATATCTGGGGTACTGGTATCAAAACAAATCAAAGATTTGCCCAAATCCTTGAAAAAAAATTAAATAAAATAAAAGCCACCAAAATAATTACTCTCGGTCGGCCAGGTGATAGTATTTTAGATTATTTATATTGGTATGATCTAATAAATAATCAAAAAATAAAACCTAATCTTTTTATTTTTTCGATGGTCGAAAACGATGCTTTTATTGAACCAACATCAAATCGTGCCTTAATTCCAAAATACAAAAAGATTATTGATTCCTGTCAACAAGCTAACCCTAACACCAACATTATCAACCTAAAAAATGTTGATGTTTATAAATTAGCAGATGATGGTTACACCAAAGATCAAATCGATAAAATTGTTAATGAACTCCAAGTCAAATCATTAAAAAATCCCACTAATATTTGTATTTTTAAAAAATCTTTAGAACTACTTTCGAATTCCCAATCTATATTTTTTGCCGCTGACAATTATATTATTAACAACAGTGATGGCTTCAATATTATGAATAAATACCTAATCGCTTCCAATAAAAAGATTCTGCCCTCAGAAATTGGAAAAAACATTCCCAAGTATTCATTATATTGGAACAATAATATTGACCTTTATAACAGTTTTAAAATTAGTCCAGCCGAAGGCCATCCTAATGCTCTTGCCAATCAAATGTACGCCGATATTTTATTTATTGAAATTACTTCTAATCCTAAATGGGGCTTTACTAAATGATCTATAAACTATCAAAAACTATCAGTCTGCTTTTTTTCTCCCTCCTCCTCTCTTTTCTCACCTATAAACTTT
>LBTB01000008.1 GCA_000989305.1 Candidatus Shapirobacteria bacterium GW2011_GWF2_37_20 | reverse complement strand
CTAAATTTGAAGGAAATGATGAACTGATTAAGCAGATCATCGATGAAGGTAGTAAAAAAGCCCAAATTGAGGCTCAAAAAACTTTAAGTGAGATGTTAAAAGTAATGGGAATATAATGACGAAGTACTATATTTTTAGACACGGGGAAACTTATAATTCAAAAAACCGAACAAATTATCCAATAAATAACTTTGAAGTGAAGATTTTACCCGAAGGGATTCCAGTTATTAAAAAACTGGCCACATACCTTAAGGAGGTTAAATCAGATTTCAATGTTTCATCGGAATATCTGCGCTGTAAACAGACTACTGAAATAGTTACGAAAATTACCGGTAAGAATTTTGAAACGGATTCTAGAATAAATGAGTTTAGTCGTAAACTGGCTCAAGAATCATTTGAAATATTTAGTGAAAGAATAAGAAATTTTTTGGATGAACTAAATTCAAAAAATAATAAAACGGTGATTATATGTACTCACGGGGCGGTAATTGCCGGATTGAAGAGTTATTTGTTAAAAAACACCTTCGAGAGAGATGACTTGATTGACTACCCGAGACCAGGGGTATTACTTAAAATTGAGGACAGAAAAATAGAGACAATTGACTTTAGGTAGGCATGCATGGACTCGAACCATGGACTTCCGACTTATAAGATCGGCGCTCTAACCAACTGAGCTACATGCCCAAAACGAAGTAGCAGAGGCGGGACTTGAACCCGCGACCCCGGCGTTATGAATGCCGTGCTCTAACCAACTGAGCTACCCTGCCAAGTAAAACTAGAGAATTATACCAATAATGCCCTGTTTTTAAAAAACAAAAAAGCCGTCAAATTAATGACGACCTCTTTGTTAGTTGCGGGGCCGGGAGTTGAACCCGGCCTGTGAGATTATGAGCCTCACGTGCAGCCGTACACTACCCCGCATGTTGTTTTTAAGCTGTTGGATTCTAGCACAAGAAATAAGGTGAGTAAATGTTTAAGGGTTTAGGGATTTCTTTAAGGCGTTGTTTCTATTTACCACGGCGGAAATTTTTTGACCTAAATCATAAATCTGCTGTGAAGCGTTTGTCAGTAAGCTAAGTTGTTTATAGATACCAAGAATAGACGAAACAATGATAATGATGAAAATTAGCCGATATAAGTGTTTTTTTAACATTGCTTGTTTAATGACCTAATATATGGTACTATAAGACATATTTATAAAAAAATTATGTCTAATTTAGCTTTAAATGATGCTTTAAACTTGTTTACAGACACCCTCAAAAAGAAGGGCAAGTCGATTAATACTATTGTAGCCTACAAAGGCGATATTAATCAGTTGGCAATTTTTTTGGCAAAAAAACAAATTACCGAGGTCGAATTGGTCACAATAAAGGAAGTTGAAGAGTTTAAAAAGGATTTAACCGAAAATGGCTATACTGCCAAATCAGTTTCCAGAAAATTAAATTCGATTAAAAACTTTTTTTCTTTTTTGAAAGACGAAGGAAAAATAACCATCGATCCCTCCGGTGATGTCAAACATCCCAAGTATGAAAATGATATTCCCAAGATTCTAAAACCAATTGAATATCGATCCCTTCGTGATGCCTGTAGAAATGATATTCGGGCTTCAGCTATTGTGGAATTAATGCTTCAGGCTGGATTGAGAATCAAGGAAATCGAAAATTTAAAAGTAGAAGACGTTAAAGAAAACGGGATTTTAATTGAGAGCTACGAAAGCCACCCCTCAAGAGAGGTGCCTTTAAATAACTCAGCCAAAGTGGCACTAAAGAGATATTTAGACGAAGTTCGGGCTGATAACAGCAAAAATAAAAATGTTTTTATAACTAAAACCGGTCGGGTTTTATTGGCCAGAAACATCAGAAGCCTTTTGAACAGATATTTTAATAAAGCTGATATTAAGGGAATTAAGGTAAATGATTTGAGAAATACTTTTATCGTATTCCAGCTTAAAGCCGGGGTACCTTTAGACGTGGTGTCTCAAGTGGTTGGCCACAAAAGAATTTCCACAACTGAAAAATATTTGGAATTGATCGACTCGAAAGAAGAATCAAGAGGAATCAAACTAAAAGAACTATAATCTGGCGCGTTTGGCAATTTCGGCTTCAACAATGGCTTTGGGACGACCGTATTTTAAGCTAGATAATTTTTTGATCATCTCGGCCATTTCAGGATTACCAGGTTTTTTCTTTTCAGCGGCGGCGACTTTAAGAGAGAAGGGTGACTTGGGAACACCTTCGATCATGGTTTTCAAATATACTTCACCGGTACCAAGATTTAAAAGATCGTGTTCATTAAATTCCGGCCTAAATTGATTAACCAAAAAACCAGCATCGGAGATACCGACACGGAAGGAACAGATTGAGCCGACGTTACCGAAAACAGCATTTTTTACTTCATCGTCCATCTGGGAGACAAACTGATTAGCAACAGTCAGATTCAAATGATATTTACGAGCTTCGGACAAAATAACAGCAAAGTCCTGAGTGGCAAAATTTTGAAATTCGTCAACATAGAGATAAAAGTCGCGACGTTTTTCTTCGGGGATATCCTGACGGCTCATGGCAGCGATTAAAATTTTTGGAATTAAAACCAAACCCAAAAAGGCAGAATTTTCCTCACCAATTGAACCCTTGGCTAAATTAATGATGAGAATTTTACCGTTGTCCATGGCTTCCCGAAAATTAAATGAAGAAACACCCTGGCCAATAATATTTCTCATCATTGTATTGGTGATGAAACGTCCAAATTTAGAAACAATGTAATCCAGGACTTCTGACTTATGGAAATCGTTGGTGTTGGCAATCTGATCAGTCCAATATCGTTTAACCATAGGATCGGTAAGTTTTGGCATTAGATACTGAACATAGGAAGGATCGGTCAGACAGCGGACGATTTCAATAAAAGTGGCACCCTTTTCGGTCATGACGGTCATCATGATGTTACGGATAGCATGTTCGAAACGTGGACCAACAATACCAGTTTTATAAGGATCGTAAAGTTTGTACATCAAATTAATGATGGAGGAGGTAACAAAATCTTTTTGATCTTCACGATCACATTCCATAACATTGAAACCCATGGGGCGTTCAGTTTGAGAGGGATCAAAATAGATAACGTCTTCTATCCGCTCAGGAGGAATTCTTTCGAGAATACTCTCGTAGGTATCATGAGGGTCAATGAAACAGACACCACGACCGGCTTTGATGTCCTGAAGGGCCATGTCAGCCAAGAGCCAGGATTTACCTACACCGGTTTGTCCGACAATATAGAAGTGACGCTGACGATCAGTAGGAGTAATGCAGAATTTTTTGGTAACACCGCGATATAAATTGTCACCAATATACATCCCCTCCTGGGGAGCATCAGGGGGAACAGGAGCTTTTTTTGACTTTATCCAAAATATGTTTGGGGTTTCAACCGATTTATTGGGAAAATGAAAAATTGAGGCAATTTCGTCGGTTGATAGAATAGTTTTATTTTTATACCAAAAAATAACCGGGTATTTGTATACAAAATCATCAATAAATTGGGCTTTGAGATAGGTTTTTCGGGTTGATAATTTGTTCCAGGGAGATTCCAGTTGACCAAAACAGGCTTTAACATTAGAAAGATTTATTTTGGCGACTTCTTTACTGGGAGCCACAGCAACAATACGGATAGCAACTTCAAATCCAGTTTTATTACACTTGCTCTCAACGGCTTCTAATTGCCGGGCATCGACTTTATAATTTGCCTTTTCAGGATTAGATTCTGATTTTTTAGTGCCGCTAATAAAACTCTTACCCGACTTGGCCCAGGCCGTGTCCGTTGGTGAGAGGACTAATTGAATGGCGACGGTTTCTTCGGGACTAAGTTTTGAGAGGACTGAGGTAAAAGCGGAAAGAGTGTCGGTGGGAATTTCTTTGTAAGTTTTTAGGGGGTAAAAAGAAAGTTTTTTTAACCCAAGCCAAACTGACTCTACTTTTCCGGTTTCGGAGAAAATATTGGGCTCATCAACAGCCTGAATATCGGCGCCGGCATAAACACTATAGATCTGTTTTTCAATCAAGTCTCGATATTTTTCGGGTAAACAAATATAAAAACGAATGTCTTGATTGTTGCCGATAATTTCCAGAGAAAGACTTGGCTGAGAAATAAGTGTTTGGAGAAATTTGAAACGGGCTGATTTATAGAAGCTACCGATGGCGCCAAGAATTGGCTCCATGGCATCGATTTTAACTTCATTATCCTGAGGAACAGCTACTAGCAGAGTAACTAATTCTAAGGATTTTTTTTCACGATCACGCCAACGATACCAGATAATCAGGGCATAGGCCAAAAAATAGAGGAGGGAAAAAACAGCCAACAAAATTAAGAGCGAAAGGAACCACGATGTCAAAGTTTCGAAAATATTAGATGTTATCATCGGATTTGAAAGTGACATTACCTTTCTTTATTTTAATAAATCGAAATAAAAAGACAGAAAGCCAACGACTGGCATCCAACCAAGTTTTTTTGAAACCAGCAACAAAAGTTTTTCGGGTAACAGGAAGCACAATTTTGGGGTCTTGGGGGTTAAATGGGGTCAACAGTGGCTGACCGGTGTCGTCATTTACCTGTTGAGGCTGGGAAGACGAAGCCTGCTCAACTTTTTCCATCCAGGTTTTTATCTCACGGGGAACAGGTTCTTTGCCAATGTTTTCCCGGCCAATATCAACCAAGATAGTTTTGGCTTCAATTTGGTCACGAGAAATTTCCTTGTTTCTTTCCTTGGTTTCAGGCATTATAAAAGTATAGGTCAAAGTTGCTATAATTCCAACAGCGTGACTTCAACATTCAAAGATATTAGAAAGATAGATAATAGTAGATTATTGATGCCTCTGGCAACAACCTTACTGGTAATTTTTTTAATTTGGGTTTTGATTTGGTTTTTTAGGGGCGGAAGTTTTCGACTTTATGCTAGTGCATTTTTTAGTCTATATTATTTGACGGGACAAGTTTGGGTTTCAGTGTTGTTAATCGGAGTAACGCAAAACATTGTATTTTTACCACTACGTTTTATTGGGATGAGATTGTCACAATCTTTTAAGGATTTCGAAGAAGGAATAGAAAAAAGTAGCAGCGATGAGGCTTATTTGGTATTTACGGAAAAAGTGAGAAAGGGTGATTTGGGAATTATTTTTTATATTTTTAGTTTTGTGGTCAACGCTATCGCCTTTTTGTCAGCCGGAAGAATATTTTTAATAGATTTTTATACCCAAAAAATAAGTCCAACATATCTGTATGGGTGGGTACCAAGACCAGATTATCCTCTGGTGGGAACAAATTTTAACTTTCCATTTTTTAAGATTACTGAAACAGTTAGTGTAGACTGGAAAACAATTTTATTTATATGGTTGGGAATTTCTTTGTTTTTTGCGGCAATAAAACTTTTATGGAGAATTTTTAGAATATTTTTAACTAATAATAAAAAATTACTTGGGGCTAGAATTAATTACAATAAATTAATGGTCCAAAGTGGTGGATTTAGTGGGACAATTTTAATACTTTCAATAATTCTTCTAAGAAATTTTCCGGTGAGTTTTGAGGGTTGGGTCCTGGTAGCTGATTTGACGCGACAAAACACGACCATGAATTTAATAACTGCCATTGGTACATTTTTAACAGTCATGCACGCCAGTTATACCAGACATAGAATTGATGCAGAGATTGCCAGGAAAAGGGGCGTGGAGAATGAAACAATAAATAAGGTCTTTAGAGGGAAAATGAAAGGAGGTTTTCGAAACGCTTTAATTTTGGGAGCTGGAGCATTTTTCATCACCAATCAAATCCCCTGTGCCTTTGAATTATCGGTAGCTACCTTTGAAGTGCTGTATATATTGTCACCATATACTTTTGACAAAATATTGATTAGGGCGGGAGCTCAAGCAAAGAAAAAGGAGATTTTGACAACTAACAGCGACTAAAGGAATATGGAACACAAAGATTTTGTTAATTTACTTAGGGAATACCGCGAAATTATCTGGCCGATAATTGAAAAGAATTTGGAAAAGATTGTTGATTTTGAAAAAGTGTGTCAACCCAAAGAAAAATATCAATGCTTGGTAGATTATCATCAGAAAATATATGAGACTTACCCCAAAAGAAAGGGCAAATATTTTAGACCCTGCATGGTAATGCTTACCGGTGAAGCGATGGGGGCACCAAGAGAGTCACTGTTGAACGCAGCGGCCGCCCAACAATTGTCTGAGGAATGGATTTTGATTCATGATGATATTGAAGATGATTCGGCACAGAGAAGAGGTGAAGCAACCCTTCATAAAATGTATGGCGAAGAATTGGCCATTAACGCCGGCGATGCCTTGCATATATTAATGTGGCAGATGCTACAGGATAATAGGAAAATAATTGGCGATAAAAAAACCTTTGCAATCATGGAAGAATTTTGCAAAATGTTAAATCGAACTGTTTTGGGACAAACTATTGAGATAAAGTGGGCACAAGAAAATAAAAAGGATTTAACTGACGATGACATTTTATTAGTCTTAGAAAGTAAAACCGGATATTACACAGTAGCCGGACCAATGAGAGAAGGTGCCATCATCGCCGGAGCTACTACTGAAGAACTGGATAAAATTTATGAATTTGGAAAATTGACCGGTTATTGTTTTCAGATAAAAGACGACCTTTTGGACCTAACTTCAGATTTTTGCGGACAGAAAAAACAATGTGGAAATGATATTTATGAAGGGAAAAGAACGATTATGCTGGCCCATCTAATGCGAACAATTAAGGGAAACGATAAGGAAAAACTAGAAAAGATAATGACAAAAACCAGACAAGAGAAAGGTTGTGCTGAGGTCGATTGGGTCATAGAAAAAATGAGAGAATACGGTAGTTTAGATTATGCTGATAAATTGATGAATAAATTTGCTGTAGAAGCTTCGGATTATTTTAAAAAAGAATTAGGATTTTTAAAAGAGAGTCCTGCAAGAAGTTATTTGGAATACTTGCCAGAATTTTTGACAAACCGAGATCACTAAAAATGAAAATTGATTTTAATAAATTAACTTACCGAAAGAGTACGGTGGCACTAGTTTTGAACAAGGATGATGAAATTTTAATTGTTCAAAAACATAGTTTTAAGCCTAATGAGTGGGATTTTCCGGGTGGTGGAATTGATGAGGGAGAAAAAGCTGAGGAAACAATTTTAAGAGAACTTAAGGAAGAATTGGGAAGTGAAAAATTTGTGATTAAAAATGTTAGCAGGGAGCTGGATAAATATAATTGGCCGGAAGATGTAATTATGGATAGATTTACAAAACACGGAAAAACTTATTTAGGTCAAGAAAGAGTAAGATTTCTAGTAAAATATTTGGGAGAAAAAGCCGAAATAAAAGCCGAGAAAGATGAGTTCAGAGAATATAAATGGGTGGAAGTTAAGGACTTGAAAAAATATCTAGTGTTCCCGGGATATTTTGAAAAAATTCAAAAGGTGTTAGAGGAATTTGGGATTAATGAATAGATGATAGAATAAGGCTAGTGGAGAATCAGGTTGAAGAAATAAAAAAGAAACTGGATATTGTGGAGGTAATTAATAAATTTGTACCATTAAAAAAAAGGGGAAGACATTTTGTGGCCTGTTGTCCTTTTCACCAGGAAAAAACTCCTTCTTTTATTGTTTCCCAGGAATTGCAAATATATAAATGTTTTGGTTGTGGCAAGGCAGGAGATGTGTTTAGTTTTATGGAAGAATACAACAGAATTGATTTTAAGGACGCACTGGAAGACTTGGCAAAAATAGCAGGAATTAAACTAATCCGAAGCGGTAAATTAAACAAAGAAGAATCGATCAAAAAGAAATTGTTTGAAATAAATAAAGAAGCGGCAAAATTTTATAATTTTATCCTTAAAAGTCACGAGCTGGGAAAAGAAGCTTTGGCTTACGTAGAAAAAAGAGGGATAAGCCTGGAAATTATTAATAAGTTTTTAATGGGATATGCTCCCAAAGACAGTCGCCTAATCATCAATTATTTACTTAAAAAAGGGTTTCTGTTAGAAGACCTGATGAAAAATGGTTCTTTTGGTAAAAGCCAATACCGACAAGGTCAGACTTATGACCGTTTTCAAGATAGGCTAATTTTTCCCCAAATTGATTTTAGAGATAGAGTAGTAGGATTCTCGGGAAGAATATTGCCTGGTAATACTAATGCCAATTTAGCTAAATATATCAACTCTCCGGAAACCGAGGTTTACCATAAAAGTCAAATGTTTTTTGGTTTAAACTTGGCCAAAGAAAGAATAAAAAAGGAAAATTTAGCCATAATCGTTGAGGGAGAATTGGACATGATTAGTCCCTTTCAGGCAGGGATAGAAAACGTGGTGGCGATTAAGGGGACGGCGTTGACGGAGGAACAACTACAGTTAATCAGAAGATATGCTGATACTTTAATTTTGGGACTAGATTCTGATTTTGCCGGAAATAAGGCATCAATTAGGAGTATAGAACTAGCTGATAAAATGGATTTTGAGATAAGAGTGCTCGATTTAGAAGGAAAATATAAGGATCCGGATGAAGCAATTAAGAGCGATTTGAAATTTTTTAAGAAAAAATTAAAAGAAGCAGATACTATTTGGGATTTTATTTTAAAGTCGAGTGTTAAAAATTATGGAGTAGAAAGTCCCAGAGGTAAAAAATTAGTACTGGTAACTATTCTGCCGTTTTTGGCAAAAATAAATAATCTAGTAATCAGGTCTGATTATTTGAGAAAAGTAGCTTTGGCAATAAATTCTGATGAAGACAGCGTAGTGGAAGAATTTAAAAAATATCTGAAAGCAGAAAACGGAATTATACCGATTAAAAAGGAGGGTAAGGAAGAAATTGAACGGGGCGATATGAGAGAAAGACTTGAGGAAAGATTGATGACTCTAATTTTGAGAATGAGAAAACCAAAATTAGCCATTAAAAAATTGGAATGGCGAACCTTAAGATTTAAAAAAATCGGGGAAGTAATAAAAAAGCTTAAAAAATTTGAGGCTGATAGGGTGGTGAGAAAATTAGAAGCAGAGTTAATAGAAACTTTTAATAATCTATATTTAAAGGCTTTTGAGGAACAAAACACGAGCGAGGAAAGAAAGAAAGAAAGGGGTAAAATACTTAGACAAATTGAGGAATTAGAGTTAAAAGACAGGCTAAAAGTATTAAGTGGTATAATTGCTAATCTCGAAGCCTCAGAAGACGAAGACAAAATCGCCAAAGTAGAGGCCCAGTACGCTCAAATATTGACCAAGTTGGCAATATTGCAAAGAGCTAGGTCCTGAGAGGAAAAATTTTGATAGAATATAAAGCTATGGCAGCAACAATAAATATATCTCTAATAAAAACAAAATTAGTTGCTCAAGCAAAAAAACTTCGTTATCTAACCAATGATGAAATTTTGGCTTTAATCCCGGAACCGGAAAAATATATTGAACAGATTGATCAACTCTTTGACTACTTGTTTGACAAGGGTATTGATGTTTTCGATAAGGTGGAATCAAGGGAGATAATTGATTCAGAAAAAGGAAAATTAAGCAGTGCAGATTTACTGGCCTTGTTGTCACAAAAAAACAGCATGGATTCGGTGAGAATGTATTTAAAAGAAATCGGAAAAATTGATTTGATTAATTTTGAAAAAGAGGTGGAATTGGCAAAAGCGATTGAAAAAGGTTCCAACGAAGCCAGGGCTGATTTAATTAACGCCAATCTGAGACTGGTAGTGTCAATTGCCAAAAAATATATCGGCCGGGGTTTGACCTTTTTAGATTTAGTCCAAGAAGGTAATCAGGGCTTAATGAGAGCAGTGGAAAAATTTGATTGGAAACGGGGATTTAAATTCTCAACCTATGCCACCTGGTGGATAAGACAAGCAATTACCAGAGCTATTGCCGATCAAGCAAAAACAATCCGGATTCCGGTTCATATGGTAGAAACGATTAATAAGGTCTACAAAGCTACCCGAGCTTTGACCCAAAGATTGGGAAGAGAACCACAGATTGAAGAAATTGCCGCCGAAGTTGGAATAACCGTGGAAAAAGTTGAGGAAATTTACAGAATTTCTCAAGACACAACTTCATTGGCTACCCCAGTAGGAGATGATGAGGATTCATTTTTGGGAGATTTTATTGAGGACACAACTCAACCCAGCCCTTATGAGGAAACTTCAAAAGAATTATTAAGAGAGTCAATTGAAGAAGTTTTAGAGAGTCTTGACGAAAGAGAAGCCAAGGTACTGTCTTTAAGGTTCGGATTAATGGGAGAGACTCCAAAAACTTTGGAAGAAGTGGGAAAAATATTTAACGTTACCCGTGAAAGAATTCGACAAATTGAAGCCAAGGCTTTACGAAAATTGCGTCACCCAAGTAGAAGAAAGAAACTACAGGACTATTTGGAATAAAATCTAGAATAAGTTTTTAAAATCTCTAAGACCTGTTCAGGTTTGTCGACAAAGTAACAGAGTTTGGTTTCAATTTTTTCCAATTTGAGTTGAGAGTTAATGGTCTGAATAACTTTACGCCACTTTTTGCCAAAGAAAATAATGGGTTTCTGATGAGGATGGGCAAATTTGGCTTCGCTCCAAACAAAAGACATTTCTGCCAAAGTACCGGTACCACCATAAAAAATAACGTAGGCATGAGCCAAATCAATTAACTTATTAAGACGGCCTTCATAGGTTCTAAGGGTAAAGGTTCTATTGGCCGCCAAAACATTTTCCTCGGATTGACCTTCATAATGCTTTAAGGGTTGGTTTTCTTTGTCAATAACAACCAGCTCAACCCGACCGTGAACAGAGGTGGCACCCAAGGTTGAGGCCAACATAATACCAGGGCCTCCCCCGTTGAGGATGGTACATTTATTTTTAGCTAAAAGCTGGGCAGTATCGTAGGCATCAACAAAAAATGAGTCCTTCTTTTTAGCGGTACCGTCACCAAAAAAAGCTACATGAAAGGGGCGTTTAGAGATCTTTTTTTTCATTAATTAAATTTAAGAAATATTGACCTAAATAAATGATATCAAGACCAGAGTCTTTAAGTTTTTGGAAGTTATCTGGAGTGACTCCCCCATCCAGGGCAATTTTTTTTCCGAATTTTTTGGCTTCGACTATCCTTTGATAAATTCTTTCATCAAGGGGGTAATTACCAAAGCCGGCCGGGCGACCCATTAATAAAATTAAATCGCATTCTGAGGGAATATTGTCAATCGGAGTATCGATATTAAAAGCTAAACCGACTTCAAGACCAGAGTTTTTAGCTTCGGTAACAAAGAGTTCCCGGTCAGACATCATTTCCACTTGACCATAAATTCGAGAGGCGTCAATAAAGAGGCACTTTTTTATCCAATTTATTGGTTCTTTAACCATAAGATGAATATCGAAGAGAGTGGAATATGTTTGACCAAACTTTGAAAAGAGTTCCAGTTCAATACTCTTTCCAGGAACAAAGACATTATCGGTAACATCAATTTGGACCCAAGAAGAGAGATTTTTTACTTGAGAAAAACGGTTTTCGGCTAGGGTCAAATCTTTTTCTAAGATAGTAGGAATTATTTCCATATGTGAAGTGCCATTTCGATAAGGCGACAGGAGTAACCGTATTCATTGTCATACCAAGCACCAATGGAAATCATGTCATCAGAAACGACTTTTGTCATCCGGGAATCAATGATACAAGAAGCATTATTACCGATAATGTCGGAAGAAACCAGTGGTTCATAAGAAACTTTTAATTTTCCAACCAAAGTTGTTTGACAAGAGGCGTCTTCGAAAATAGTGTTAATTTCTTCGATGGTAGTAGAACGGACTAATTTAAAAGTTAGATCAGAGTATGAACCACAAACAACAGGGACTCTGATAGCCGTACCGATAAAGCGGCCCTGGGCTTCAGGATAACAAGCGATAACTGCCTCGGCGGCGCCAGTTGAAGTGGGAACAATATTGATGGCAGCGGCACGAGCTCGACGAGGATCTTTACCGGAACCGTCGACAATATTTTGATTGGTAGTATAGGCATGGATGGTGGTTAAAGCGCCTTCCTGAAAGCCAATTTTTTGATCGACTAGCTTTACAATCGGAGCGACACAGTTGGTGGTACAAGAACCATTGGAAATAACAGTTTCACCGTGATATGAATTTTCGTTAACTCCTAAGATATAAACGGGAATTTTAGGATCTTTGGCCGGAGCAGAAATAATAACTTTTTTAGCACCACCCTTAAGATGGAGGGCAGCTTTTGAATCGGTAAAAGCACCGGTGCACTCCAAAACTATGTCGACACCATAATTTTTCCAGGGAATTCGAGAAGGATCGGTTTCGACCAAAAAAGGAATAGCTAAATCATTAATTAGCAAACGGCCGATTTCTCCACCTTTTTCCGGTTCCGAAAAAGAAATTTTTCCAGGGAAACGCCCATAAACTGAATCATATTTAAATTGATAGGCAAAAGCCTCCATGTCAAGATCCCCTTTTGTATTAATGGCTGCAACTTCGACATCATATTTTTCCATTAGAGTTGCTCGGAGAGCTACGGTGCCAATACGGCCAAAACCATTGATACCAATCCGTAATTTTTTAGTAACCATAATTAATGATACAACAAATCAAATTTCTATTTTGACCAAGCGGGTAAGTTTTGATTTACTAAAAATTCCAGGAGAACTCCCCCACCGGAACAGATAAAATCAAATTTGTCTTTGAGGTTTAATTTAGCGACAGAAGCGGAAGTGTCACCACCGGCAATTACTTTATAGGCATTAGTATTAGCAATTGCAGAAGCAATTTTTTCAGTACCGTTTCTATATTTTGGATCTTCATAATAACCCATAGCACCTGCCCAGATTATTGTTTTTGAACTATTTATTATTTCAGTGAATTTGTTGATTGAGGGGGCATCAATATCAAAGGTGTCAGGAGTTAAAGTGGCCGGTAATATTTTGGAATCAGTGAAGGTTAAAAATTGGGGTAATTTGCCACCAATCAAAATTTGGTCGCAAACAGAAATAAGTTTATCGAGATGTTTTAACTTGTCTTCTTTGGCCCCACCTAAAATTAGAGTAAAAGGATGGGGTGAATTAGTCAATGTTTCCAGGTGAGAATATTCATCCAAAAAACTAAGACCATAAAAACCGGGGAGTTTTTGCCAGAGAGTGATTGAAGCGTGGGTGCGGTGAGCAACCGCAAAGGCATCGTTGACGTAGGCCTGGCAAAGGGTGGTTAAGGGAGCGAGAAAATCGGGATCATTACTCTCTTCTCCAGGCCAAAAACGAAGATTTTCCAGGAATACAATTTGATTTATGGCCATGGCCTGATCAATTTGTTCAAGATTAATTTCCGGGAGAAAAACACTTTCAATCAGACTTTCATTATCTGGTCCCAAAAGAGACATCAATTCTAAATAGACCGGTCGAAGAGTTTGTTTTTCATCAACACCATTAGGACGACCCCGATGTCCAATAATCAATAATTTACATTTTTTTTCAAGCAATAGTTCAATGGTAGGAAGAGACTTATGAAGCCGGGAATTGTCTAAAATAGTATTATCCGAAAAAGGCAAATCAAGATCTAGGCGTAAAACGACCTTGGTTTGGGGTAAAACTTCGTTAACGCTTCTTAGTTTCATAGTCTTTTATTTGATTAATACGACGGAGATGACGCTCCTCTGAAGAAAAAAAAGTATTTAAAAAATTTTCGGTGATTTTTTGATTGTCTTCTGCGGAAACCCAATCAGAACTTAAACAAAGAACATTGATATTATCGTCAGTTCTGGCGGCAATAACTTGTTTGACCGAGGTGCATAAACCAGCCCTAATGCCCACAACCTTGTTGATAGCAATAGAAGCACCGGCACCGGAGCCACAAATGAGGATACCGCGACCCTGGTCTTGGACCACGGTTTCACCTAATTTAATGGCAATTTCCGGATAGTCGTCATCCCGATCATATTCGATGGCACCCAAATCCCGAAACTCGTACAATTCTGTTTCAAGCCATTTTTTAAGCTCTTCTTTAAGCCGGAAACCCCGGTGATCTGCTGCAATATATATCATCCCTTATAATATATTATCATTTATGGAAAAAATTCTAATTGGAGGCAAAGAGTTTAGCTTGGAGATAAAGAGAAAGTCGATGAGATCACTGCGACTGCGATTAAAAGAAAAAAACAAAATTGAAATCAGTACCTCATGGATAACACCTAAAATTTTAATTAAAAAATTTTTAAGCGATAACCGGGAGTGGATTCTTAATCAAAACGAAAAACTAAAACATAAAAAAAGATTAAGTAACATTAAGAAGATAACAATATTAGGAGAGAGTTACGAAGTGGAGACAAAGAAAAGTTCGAGAGATTCACTGGTAATTATCGATAAAAAAATATTTGTTAATTACTCTGAAAAAAGTAAAATTAAGCAAATTATTGATAAAAAAATGAGGATTTTAGCACTAAGATTAATTAAAGAAAATGTAAAAAGATTGGCAAATAAATATGATTTGGATTATGTAAAAGTAAGTGTCAAAAATCAAAGTTCACGATTTGGGTCATGTTCACATAGTGGTAGTTTGAATTTTAATTGGCAAATAATTTTATTGCCGGTTGAAATTTTTGAACATATTATATTGCACGAATTGACGCATTTGACGGTCAGAAATCATTCGAAATCTTTTTGGGAATTACTCGCACATTATGACAATAACTGGCACAAAAATAATTTGTGGTTAAAAAGAGAGGGTACAAAAAAGTTTATTGTTTAGCCTTCATCGATAGCACCGATGGTTCCTGGGCCAAAACATAGTTTTGGTGAGGTATCAGTATCAGGACCAAAATTTATCATAATTAATTTTAACACTAAATATTTATCTCAATACCAACCGGACAGTGGTCACTCCCCATTACATCAGGGAGAATAAAAGCGTCAGTAATTTTTGATTTTAGGGCACTGTCAATAAAGAAATAATCAATGCGCCAACCAACGTTTCGGGGACGGGCTCCGGAGCGCTGAGACCACCAGGAATACTCAATTTTGTCTTTATTTTTGATACGGTATGTATCAGTCCAATTATGAGCAACTAATTTATTCATCCAAGCACGTTCTATCGGTAAGAAGCCGGAAGTTTTAATGTTGTCTTTTGGTCGGGCTAAATCAATTTCGCTGTGGGCAGTATTGACATCGCCACAGAAAATTACCTTCTCTCCCCTGTCCCGCAAGTCGTCAATATATTGCAAAAAATAATCATAAAATTTCATTTTAAAATTGAGTCGACCAAGATCCCGTTGACCGTTGGGAAAATAAACATTGAGCAAAGTAAATTCATCAAATTTGGTAATAATCACCCGACCTTCGTCATCCCAATCATTGTCTCGGTCGCCAATGATGACTGACTTTGGCTCCATTTTGGTAAAGGTGGCGACACCGGAATAGCCGGCTTTGGCGGCCGGGTTCCAAAATTTGTGATAACCGTCAGGGCATTCGATTAGGGGCACTTGATCTGAACGGGCTTTAACCTCCTGAAAACAATAAATGTCGGCATTATCAGTTTCCATAAAATCGAAGAGACCTTTTTTGATAGCCGCACGCATACCAGCCAGATTCCAAGAAATGAGACGCATGAAACTAGTATAACTTAATCAGCATGAGAGATTATTTTTCTTTTCTGAGCTGTTGCATTCTTTGAATAAAGTCGGGGTAATTTCTTATTCCGTTATTCGCCATCTTATCCTGAAAAGCTAATATTTCAGCTTTTCTTTGAAAAGAGACTCGCTCAACATCTAAGGGTATTTCCTGTCCTTCAGCCAATTCTAAAGCTCTTCCAACACGGTGATTGCCTTCAAATACAAAGAGGAGACCATCAATATCGTCAACCATAATATCCCAAAGAGACAAGTCCTCAAGTCTTGTTACCCTTCCAACATTAATCGAAGATTCTTTTCTAGGATAACCTGTAGGAAATATAACGTTTTTATCTAATTTAACCATTCTTTCGGTCATAGTTAGTGATAATTATACACCATTTTTGTATAATATACTATCTTATAAGATATAAGTAGATCCGGAGAATGATAATTTACTATTGTCATGGATTGGTTGGGAAAATATTGATATAATCACTCACATCCAACTGGTGCCGGACGGTAAGGCAGCGGTCTGTAAAACCGTTTTAAGTAGGTTCAACTCCTACCAGTTGGACTTAAGGAAAATTTTGGAATTATCGGATATAATAGGCAGAAGATGTATATCAGCAAGATATTGGTACAAAACTTTAGGTCATACGACAAGAAGTTGGTGGAGTTTGATAAAAAGGCTAATTTAATTTTAGGAAAAAATGGAAGTGGAAAAACGAATTTATTAGAAGCAATTTACTTTCTATCTTCCGGTAAAAGCTTTAGATCATCAAGCTCAGGACAATTGATAAAATGGGGTGAAAAAGTAAGTAGCGTGCGAGCAAAAATAAATGATAAAGACGGTGAAAGCGAAATTGAGGTTCAACTGTGGAGAGAAGATAGTGGAAGCTTAAAAAGACGATTCTTAATTGATAAAGTGGTAAAAACCAGAGCTAAATATTGGGGAAAAGCAAAAATTGTTGTTTTTGAGCCTGAAGATATCAGGTTGGTCAATGGTTCGCCGGGGCGAAGAAGAGAATTTTTGGACGGAGTATTTGCCAATATAGAATGGCGCTATGCTAGTGCGCTATCTCAGTACCATAAAGCTCTAAAACACCGAAATGAGTTACTCGATATCATCGCTTCCGGTAAGGCACAAAAAACTGAACTGTTCTATTGGGACCAATCTTTGATAAAAAATGCCGAAATTATTCAAAATCTTAGATTTAATTGGGTTAAATCGGCAAACGACTTTTTTCTTAGCCACCAAGACAAGGAAATAAACAAATTTTATATTAAGTATCAAGCTTCAAGCGTAACTTTGGAAAAACTGGAAAAACTATATCCTCTAGAAGTTGCGGCAGGACACAGTAAATGCGGACCACATTTAGATGATTTTTCAATTGACTATGCTGATTTTCAAACTGAAGACAAAAATTTGGCGTTTTGGGGGTCAAGAGGACAACAGAGATTAGCTGTTTTAGCTTTGAGGCTGGCTCAAATCAATTATCTTGAAGAACAATATAAAGAAGAACCAATATTATTACTGGATGATATTTTTTCAGAATTAGACGAAAATCACAGACAGATAGTGATTGAGATATGCCGGAAATACCAAACCATTTTTACTTCTGCTGAGGAAATCAACTTACCTACTGCACAAATTGTAAATTTATAATATAATACCTCTACCCCGATTTAATCGGGACTTATTTTTGTTCTTGTTCTTTAACAAATTCAGCTTCATTTTTTAGCCATTTCGTTAGTACCAGAAAGTGACACCGATATATTCGGTATTTCATTTTCAATTTTTGTACTAAGAGTTTGATCGTGGCTCAGGGTGAACGCTGGCGGTGTGCCTAAGACATGCAAGTCGAACGATCTTTCGTTCTTCACCAAGGGATGCTCTAATTCTTTGGTGAAGGGCGCCGGATAGTGGCAAACGGGTGAGTATAAAATAGGAACGTACTTCGAAGCGGGGCATAGCCCCTCGAAAGAGGGGGTAATTTCCCATACGCCTACGGGTGAAAGACGCAAGTCACTACGAAAACGGCCTATTTACTACCAGCTTGTTGGTAAGGTAACGGCTTACCAAGGCTATGACGGTTACCAGCTCTTAGCGGAGAGTCTGGCACAATGGGACTGAGACACGGCCCATACACCTACGGGTGGCAGCAGTTAGGAATTTTGCGCAATGGACGAAAGTCTGACGCAGCGACACCGCGTGGAGGATGAAGACCCTAGGGTTGTAAACTCCTTTTTGGCGGCCATGAAGGCCACCAGAATAAGTAGCTACTAACTACGTGCCAGCAGTCGCGGTAATACGTAGGCTACAAGCGTTACTCGGATTTATTGGGCGTAAAGGGTCTGTAGACGGTTTTCTAAGTCTTGTTTCAAAGACCTCGACTTAATCGAGGGGAGGGGCAGGATACTGGAAGACTAGAGTGGTATCGGGGTTACTGGAATTTTTAGTGTAGGGGTTAAATCCGTGGATACTAAAAAGAACACCAAGCGCGAAGGCGGGTAACTAGGTATTTACTGACGTTCAGAGACGAAAGCTAGGGTAGCAAATCAGATTAGAGACCTGAGTAGTCCTAGCCGTAAACATTGTCCGTTAGTTCTTCTCAATTTTTATTGGGGGGGATGTTAGCAAACGCGTTAAACGGATCGCCTGGGGAGTATAGCCGCAAGGCCGAAACTCAAACGAATTGGCGGGGAGGCGCACAACCAGTGGAGCATGTGGTTCAATTCGATACAAAGCGATGAACCTTACCTGGGTTTGAAATGTACCTGCAAATCCCGAGAAATCGGGACATCCTTCGAGGGTGGTACACAGCTGTTGCATGGCTGTCGTCAGCTCGTGACGTGAGTTGTTCTCTTAAGTGAGGTAACGAGCGCAACCCCCGTTCTGTGTTATTGTGTCACAGAAGACTGCCTAGCATTATTTTGTTAGGAGGAAGGAGGGGACGACGTCAAGTCATCATGATGCTTATATCCAGGGCTACACACATCCTACAATGGGCTATAACAGAGGGTTGCAAGACCGCAAGGTGGAGCTAATCCCTAAACTAGCCCTCAGTTGGGATTGCAGGCTGAAACTCGCCTGCATGAACCCGGAATTGGTAGTAATCGCACATCAGCAGCGTGCGGTGAATACGTTCTCGCCTCTTGCACACACTGCCCGTCAAATCAGCAAAGTTGGGGGTACCCAAAACTCTACTTTATGTGGGGCTAAGGTAAATCCAGCGATGAGGGTTAAGTCGTAACAAGGTATCCGTACTGGAAGGTGCGGATGGATCACCTCCTTTGAGGTTTTGTTCCAGCGAAAGTTGGAACTACTCATTACCTTTCTGGTACTAACAATCTGGCTAATAATGAAGTCTGAATTTCAACTAATCCCCCATTTTGGGGGATTTTTTGTGGTAAAATACCCTGTTCAACTTAGATTAAATAGTTTTAAATAAAGTAACGACTTAATAGATATGGTTAAAAAGAAAATAGATCCCAATAATTTACCAAAACACATCGCCATTATTATGGATGGCAACCGGAGATGGGCCAGGCAACGTAATTTACCTGACGGTAAGGGTCATGAGGCCGGATCAGAGAATTTACAGAAAATTGTGGAGTATTGTCGGGATATTGGTATAAAAAATTTGACCGTTTACGCCTTATCGACGGAAAACTGGCGGAAAAGAGCGCCAGGCGAAGTTAGAGGTTTGTTTAATTTACTGATAAAAATTGTCAGAGAAAAGGCGGAACAGTATAGAAAATCAGGAATTAAATTTTTTGTAATCGGAAATTTTCAAGCATTTCCTTTTAAGGTCAAGGAGGCAATTAAAAAAATTATTAAAATGGTGGTGGTCGAAGAAAAAATACAGTTTAACGTGGCTTTGAATTACGGCAGTCGGGATGAAATAGTGACGGCAATTAGACGGATAGTTGCGGATAAAGTGCCGGTAAATAAAATTGATGAAGCTTTAGTGTCTGATTATTTATATACTAAAAACCAACCGGATCCTGATTTAGTAATCAGGCCAGGCGGAGAATTTAGATTGAGTAATTTTCTCCTGTGGCAAATGTCATACGCTGAGCTGTATTTTACCGATATTCTGTGGCCGGATTTTGGCCCAAAAGAAATGGAAAAGGTAATAATCTGGTATCAGGATCGGGAAAGAAGAATGGGAAAATAGTTTAAAGGATTTTTATTCCAAGGATCACTTCAACGATTTGGGCGACAAAATAGGAGACAAAGATAATCAAAAAACCGATCAGACCGGCGCTAATTTTGCCATAACCATCTTTACTTTTAGCAGGATCACCGGCAGCGGTCATCAGGGTGATTCCACCTAAAATCAGCATCACAAAGAGGGCTAAACCGGCAATACCATAGATATAAGGTAATAGTTGACTGACAATTTCACCTAAATTTTTGTCAGCAAATTTAAAACCGGTATTGGCGTAGGATGGAAGTTTTGCTTCTAAGCTGTTGTAAGCCATATTAGGAAATACCGGGAATTTTTAATATATCGACAGTAATTAATCGTAGGAGGAAAATGGCAAAAATACAAATTAGTAATCCAACCAGGGCAGAGGTAATGGTTTCTTTGGCCCCCTGAACAGCTTTTGGATCACCATTACTGGTGGTTATGAGAATAAAACCGTAGATGATGAGAAGAAAAGCAATACCGCCGCCAATTCCGAAGAGATAAGGTAACAGCCAGGCGATAAATTTATCCATCTGGACCGGAATACAACCAAGGGCGGTATTAACACTAATTCCATCGGCACATAAAGTCTCCATGGCTGACACCGGCTTGACTGAGCTCAAAAAGGTAGCGGTAATACCAGCAAAAACACCAATAGTTGAGGGCAACTTCATGCCTTAAGTATATCAGATGGTAGAATGAAAGAGTGAAAGAAAAGTTTGAAAAAATAGTATTAATAATTGTGGTAATGGTAGGACTTTTGGTGCTAGGAAAGGGAAATATATTTGCAGATGAAATTGAAGATTTGGGAAAACAAATCGCCGCTATTGAAGCATCAATGGCACCCCTGAAATCTGAGTCTTCCGGATTGGCACAAAAAATATCGACAGCAAAAATTCAAATTTCCAGTGCTGAAAAACAAATGAATATTTTGACTCAAAAACTTATTGATAAAGAGGCGGATTTAGAAGTCCAAAAAATTCTAATGAATCAAAGAGTCCGAAAATATTATATTAATTCGAAAAAATTCTCACCTTTAGTAATGTTTTTTTCGTCCCAAGGTACGGATAATATCCTTCAGCAATATACTTGGTATCAATCAATAATTTCTCAGGACAAGAACGTAATTACGGGGTATTCCCTGGAAATAGATACTCTAAATAAAAATAAAACAAATCTGGAAGCCCAAAAAATAAAATTGGCAGCATTAAAGAAGAGCATGGAAGAAAGGTTTGGATTTTTGAGTGGAGAAATCAACAAGGCCGAGACTTATAAAGCAGAACTGAGCCAGAGACAACAAAATTTAATTGCTGAAAAAACGGCGATGTTTAACACTTCAGTGGGAGATGTGTCATCTTCTGAGGATCCGGCTTCACGAGCAGATTATAATCCAGGTTTCTCCCCTGCTTTTGCGGCTTTTTCATTTGGAGCACCTCACCGAAAAGGAATGAGTCAGTACGGAGCCTTTGGTCGGGCTAAGGCGGGGCAAAATTATGAAACAATTTTAAAAGCCTATTACGGTGATATCAGGGTTGAAAAAATCAACACGGATGGATCAATAAAAACCAGCATCGGCAGCTTACCTTTTGAAGACAACTATTTAGTGGGAATTGCCGAAATGCCGGCTAGGTGGGGTGATGAGGGTGGTTACGAAGCCTTGAAGGCTCAAGCAATTGCCGCCAGAACTTACGCCTTAAATTCCACAAATAGTTTAGCCGGAACAATTTGCATAACGGAGGCCTGTCAGGTCTACAGCAAAACCCGTCTAGCTTCTCCGGGGAGATGGAAACAAGCAGTAGAAGACACAAAGGGGATGGTGATAAAAAGTAACGGTACTGGAAATATCTTTTCAACCATGTATGCCTCAACCGCCGGAGGATCTTTAATTTCCTACTCTTCTAATGGTCATTCGACTCCACAGATTTGGGACACAAGTTGTGGAAACCAGGGTTGTTGGCCAAATGACAGTTATGAAAAACAAGCTGGTTCCTCTTGGTACTATAAAGGCTGGTACAAAACCAGAAGTAACGCATCTTATGGGCGAAGCCATCCGTGGCTAAACAGTGAGGAATTTAGTGATGTTATCAATGCCGTTTTGTACTACTCGAAGGCTAATGACTATGGCCATTTATCACAAGTTCAAGACTGTATCGGTAGCTGTGACGGTAACGCCTGGTCAAAAGATGAGCTGAGACGACAAGTTGGAGATAAGGGCGGACCAATTAGTTCTATAAATTCTATTAGCGTTGATTACTCAACAGGAGGGTTTACAAAAAATGTAAAAGTATCGACCGATAAGGGAGAATTTACATTTAGTGGTGAGATGTTTAAAACCATATTTAACCTCCGCGCTCCTGGCGCTATCGTAATCAAATCGGGCTTGTTTAATCTGGTTAAAAAATAGTCTATTTTCTGAAAATAATTTCGGCACCAAGGTAACGTAGATCATTGATGCTTTGAATACTTCTGACTTTTGTTTCATCAACAGATTGTTGATGAAGGGACCAGAGATCAAAGGAATTACGAATTAAAAAACAGTGCTCAACTCCAAGTTCACAGAGTGGATTAATATCTGCCCGAGGACTATCCCCAGCTCCTAAACAGTTTACTGGTTCAACTTTGAAGTAGTCCATACCCCCCAACCAAGATTCTTTGGTTTTGTGACCATTTTCATCAACCAGATAAACATTGTCCCAGTCTAAAAAGCGATCGAGTTTTAGCCAGTGATATTTTTTCCAGGTCCATTCTTTGCCAGCATGGGTAACAATATTAATGTCAGGTTTGCCTATTTTTCGGAAAAATTTTAAAGCCTCCTCAGTACCTTTAACAAAAGGCAAGGGAGTAGTGTAAATTTTTGAAAAAATATCTTTGGCTTGATTGATAACAAGCGGTTTTAGGGGGTATCGAAGAGCCAGTTCCTCAACAAGTAGATTCCATCTTTGGGGATTGACGCCGTGAGCTTCAAACAAAGAGTCATTTATACTGATTATTTCCGATTTCCAATTCTCCCGCGGCATAATATCAACAGTGGCCAGAAGGTCATAACATTTTTCCATCTGGATGTTAAATCTTGGTTTGGTTTCCCAAAGGGTATCGTCACCATCAAATAGTAGCTTACGAATATCATTTTTCCGGCACCAAGAGATAAAAGAAAGCTCCTGCTCAACTGGACTAAGAGGATATTTTTCCACCTGCTTCATAATGGCATTATACTATGAGATAGATGATTCTTATTTATGCTTTTTCCAATCAATGGGGAACGAATATTTCAAGACGGGTTTACAGTGATTTACAGCGATATTTACCCCAAAGCTTAGGGATAAATTATCAGGTAATTTTTGGACATCCCAGAACTTTTGCTAACAAGTATATAAAAAACGATGAATATGACCTGATTGTTGGTTTGGGAGATTTTTACGGGGAAGGAGAAAAAATCAGAATTGAAACAATTGCCAGAAACGTTTATGGTAAAGAATCAATTTATCCCCTCGCCCCAATAAAAATTGAATTAAGTTTACCGGAAATTGAAATGTATGAACCGAAATTATTTGAGATTACTGAAAACATGGGAACTTATAATTGTAATTGGATTGCGTTTGAGACACAGCTGGTTATTAACAGAAAGGGACTGGAGACAAAAAATTTGTTTTTGCATTTACCAAAGAGAGGTAACTCTAAATTTTTGGCAAAAAATATCGCCGATTTGATTGAGGCTAATCAGATGCTAAAATAGGGCAATGACAAGAGCAAAGAATTTGGACATGGTGGCACCGGATGATATGGTTGAGACGAAAAGAGAGCTGAGAAATGAGATTGTTGAAAATAAAGTAGAACCAGCCATGGTTAAAGACATCAACAAGACAAAGAAAAAGAAGATGGTGGCAAAAACTGATATTACCGGAGACTTAAATGACAGAATATACGGGATTGTGGGGCATACCAAACATTCTCTATCTTCGCTTTTAGTAAACCCCCATGTCTTTGATTTTGAAGAAAGAGCTGCCGAGGAAAAAATAATTTTGGTGGCCAGACCACACTGGTTTACTAACGTCTCCTGGATAATTATAAGCATCCTGCTGGTACTAGCCCCAAGTCTTCTTGGATTTATACCCATAATTGATGACATACCGGCGAGATTTAAGACTATCGGTGTCTTGGTCTGGTATTTGATTACTTTTGCCTATGCTTTTGAAAATTTTCTGTCGTGGTATTTTGATGTGTATATAATTACCGACGAAAGAGTTATAGACATATCGTTCAACAACCTACTTGATAAAAAATTTTCTGAGGCAAAACTGTCAATGATTCAGGATGTTACGTCCCGAGTAAGTGGTCTTGGCCAAACAATGTTTAACTACGGAACGGTATACATCCAAACAGCGGCAGAAGTGGCAGAAATTCAATTTGAAATGATTCCTAATCCTGAAAAAATTATTAAAGTACTTCAACTGTTGAGACAAGAGGAAGAGAGAGAGACTCTTGAAGGGAGGGTAAGATAATGTTTCCAGATTTTACTAATTATTTGGTCTTGGTTGAAAAAATATTCGGAATAGTCGGGTCTTTGATATATCTTATTTTTGCCCTAGTAATTGTTAAACAAGTGAATACCATGACAAGAAATGTTAGAGATAAATTCAATGGAATTTTAATTGTCTTTTCGTATATACACCTGGTAGTGGCAATACTGTTGGTATTTCTGGCTTGGATCATTTTGTAGTATCATTTTTTAATGCAATATAAGGTAAGTAAGTTAATTGGGCCAGTGGGAGCGGAAAAGGGGTGGGAAGGGATTGAGGAGACAAATAGGGTTGAGTTGAGGAATGATTCAGAAGAAATTAGAGTTAATATTGACAGGGAAGAAGCTGAAATTTATATACAGGGGGGCGGAAGTGTGATTTTGATTAGGGAAAATAAAATTGCCAGATTAGCGAATAAGGTTAAGGGGAAAATAAAAACAGGTGACAAAATTTGGTTGTTAAGCCAAGAGGCTGAAAGTGAATTTAATAAAAATATTAGAGAAAACTTTGAAGGGGCGACAATAGTGATAGAAATACCCGGAGAAGAGGTGGAAAAGAAACAGGAAATTTTTGTTAAAGAAAGGGCCTTTTTTCAAGAAAGAAATAACAAAAGTGTCAATTTGATTTTGGGACTAGTTGTCTTTTTGTTGTTGATAGTGGGAACATTTTTAGGTTATCAAAAAAGGACAGAGGCCGAACAAAAAAAGAAATTTGAGGAAATAAAAAGCGGGGTAGAGGAAAAAATTAAAGAAATTGAAGGGGTCAGAACATTAAATATTGAAACGGCTCTGGAATTGGCACGAAATGCCGAATCGATAACCAACAACGCCGGTGTAGCTGAAAAAAGATACTTTCAGGAATTGGCGGAACTGAGAAATAAAATTACAGAAATCAAAAAAAGTTTGGGGGGAGAAAATACGGAATACGAAGTGGCCTATGACACCTCTTTGATCAAAGAAGGCGAGGATTTGTTTAAGGGAATGGCAGTAGGAGGCGGGGTGGCATATCTCTGGAGTCAAAGTTTGGGGCAAGTAAATGCGGTCGATCCTAATCTAAAATCAATGGAAAAAATTAGGAATTTTTAATAACGGAGAAAAATGGTATGGCTACAATCAGAATAAAATTTATGAAATAAAAAGAAATGAGCTAACTGAAACAGAAATAGGGGGAGTGGCAACTGTGGGAGAAATGACCGGTTGGAACGGGTTGACTTACGTATTAGATAACGGAAATCAAAATATAATGAAATTAAACGAAGGTGAAGGAAAGAAATGGCTTAAGGAAGAAACTGTCTTGGCTGAAGAAATGACTGGGATGAGTATTGATAGCAGTATTTGGGTGCTGGGCAAATCTGGGAAAATATATCGCTACAACAGGGGTGTAGAGGAAAAATTTGCGATGAGCGCTCTGACAAGTCAAAGCTTTGCTAAAAGCTTAAAGACAAGTGAGCAGGTAAACTTTTTAGCTTACGTAACTGATGAAAACACAGTAGTAATTTACGGTAAAGATGGTAAAATTTTAGGCAAGTACAATTTTGGTGAAAGAAAAATTAATGACATTGGAATAGAAAACCAAAATAAAGCAGTTTTAGTCTTAGCCAAAAATGGAAAAATTTATCGAATAAGAATTAAATGAAATATTTCAACCGAGATTCATTAGATTATAACTTTAGCGACAAAGTCGTAGCCGGCTTGGTTCTTAACGGTTCTGATGCCAAAGCACTACGGGTAAACGGGGTTCAGTTTAAAGGGGCAAAAGTTGAAGTCATAAACGGAATACCGACGGCATTAAACTTGGAAATTACACCCTATAAATATAGTCAAAACCAAGAAAAGGATAAAAGTGGTGAGAGGAAATTGCTTCTAAATTCCAAAGAAATTGCTAAGTTGCAGTCTTATCGCAACCAAAAATATATGATGATTCCAATTGCCATATTTTTGCAGGGAATTTGGTTTAAGATGGAAATTGGAATTGGGAGAAAGATGAGGAAGTTTGAGAAGAGGGAGAAGATAAAAGAAAAAGAATTTAGAGGAGATGCCCGAGAGTGACCCGGGGTCCGAAAGCCGACTATAAAAAACGTCTACAAGCTTAATAAATTTTGACCTACGCTTCCGACGACTGAAATTTACAAAAAGTGCCGGAATGTCGATTGGTGGGGAAATTACTCCCCTCTTGGTTTTTAATTAAATCGAGATAATTAAAAAAGCATTCTAGTTTAATTTACACTAGCTAATCTTCTCTAGAATGGAGGATTAACTAATGGATGACCTTAGCAAAAAGCTAAGTTAGTAGCCTTGGGTGCGGAAAAGTAATTGCTTACATTTTCTTTAACCGCGGTTAAGTCAACACCAAAAGTTTTTTTGGCATGTTTGTTTTGACTCTGTTTAACGACTCATGAATCAAAGTCGGCTTGCAGTTTTTTAAAGTACAACTCCGTCAATTCATTACATCTCCACGAAGTAAGGGATTATAGCAAAAATGGCCTATAATTTCAAGAAGGTCGGTGCAATATGGACGATATTTCCCGACGATATTTATCAAGCCAGGTCCAAACGACGAAGGCTAAAATCAAAGAAAAAACTCCACTAAATTGTTCGAAATAGAATTTTAGATGGGAGCCAATAAAAATGTTTATTAATAAACCCCATTGATAAAATCTAATACCTTTAATTGTTCTTCCCCTGAGCCAATAGACAAGTCCAACAGCAAAGAAAACGGCAACCACTCCTTCAATAATAAACTTTAGGGTAACCATGTAGACATCAGCTTTGGAAAAAAAATCATAATGACTATAATAATCCTGGAGAATTAAAAGTTTGTTGGAATTAAAAAAGAGTCTGAAGCTGTCGATAGATTTATCAATGATGTACCAAAGGCTGTAGGTAAATAAAGCATAAAAAACTAATTTTTTCTTAAAAAGGCGGTTGTAAGTTACCCGAAGAGTGGTGGCAACAAGCCTACTTAGATTGAAAGTTTTTTTGTCTTTCTTGGCAACTGTCGAGATAACCAGAGAGCGTAAATTCAATAATAGTTTTTTTTCTTTAGGAGATGAGGATAGTCGTTTAAATTTATCAATTTTTTGTAATAGTTCTTTTTTTTCAGTTATTTCCAAATCGTTGTCAGCTAGTTCTTCACAATCTTCAAGTATCTCGTGCCACAAAGAAGAACGAGTTTGACGGGATTTTTTTTCTAAAAAGCGATAAAGAAAAAAGAGGAGAATAAAGGAAATATAGATAAAAATTATGGCTGGTCGAAACCAATAATTATTATCACGGGTAAGGTATTTACCAATTTCATCAATAAAGAAACCCCAACCAATTCCAGCAAGAATAGAGGCAAGTTTAATTGATTTTTTCCCGTAATATACAAGAGAGATTATTATACCCACCAGCATGAGCAAGCCCCCCCAAAGAACATGGGCAATGTGCCAATTACCCCGACCAACAATAGGATTGTTAAATACTGTTAAAAAGAGTCTCATTCCGAAAAGACTTAAAAGTGCCCATATCAGAAAGTCTAAAAGAACGGATGAAGCATTTATACGCTTAGTAAGAGCCATAAAGTATTCTACAATTAAATTAATGTCAATGATAATTGAGTGGCTATTCCCAAGAAGTTGTTTTGGGTGTGGAAGAGGAGAAAGGTATTTATGTGATTTGTGCGAAAATAAAATGAAGAGTGGACTGTTGAGTCATAAAAAATTATTTGAAGGAATAATTTCTACCTATAAGTATGATGGCCTGATGAAAGAAATTGTGGAGAAAGTAAAATATGGGTTTGTAAGTGATGCTGTCGAGGAATTGGCAAAATTGATGGGAAATAAGTTAAAAATTAGCTATCCCAATGTTGTCAAATATTGGCAAAAAGAAAATTTTTGCTTAATACCAGTCCCCCTTTATTGGCAAAGAAAAAACTGGCGAGGGTTTAATCAAAGTGAAATATTAGCAAAGGGTTTGGCTGAGTTTTTAAACTTAAAATGCGTAAACAACGCTTTGACCAGGAACATAAAAACAAAAAATCAGGTAAGTGTAAAAAATCGCCAACTTAGACAAAAAAATATCGATAATGCTTTCAGAGTAGGTGATATAAAAACAATTCCTAAAAAAGTAATCTTGATAGACGACGTGGTAACCAGTGGGGCAACTATGAATGAGGCAGGGAGGATCTTGAGGGATTCTGGGACTGATCTTCTGTGGGGGTTGAGTCTGTGCGGAGTCCAGAAATAAGTCTTTCGTTTTTTATTTCCTTTATGTCTTTGGGTAATTCTGGACCTTCATCCATGTTGATTGGTGAATCAATAGGAGTAAGGGAACTGAGATAGAAATTTTCGACGTAGAGACCGTGTTGGGTTAATGAATCGCGAAGTTCTTGCTTGACCTCATCTTCAATCAGGCTACGATCAGTTGAAAGTGATTTAACAAGGCTATGATTAGTTAAAACCTTACGAATGCGGCTACGGGTAACAGGCCTAACTACTTTTGAAACGAAATTTTCACCAATATTTTGCCAGATTTCCGGTAGTCTATCAGTGTCAAGCTTAATGAGAACGGTGGCTTCAACAGCCACGAATTTATTATCAGCAGTAACAGCATGGATAAGCTCATCGCCCATTATTTCTTTGTTGTCTTTAAGAAAAACGTCTTTGGCGATAGTATATTCGATTAATTGAGCATTAAAAAGCTTGACGCGATGAATAATTGGGATCTTAAAATGCATGCCTGGATACCAAACATTCTTTAAAACTCCACGAAAAATGCTGTAAATACAACCAACGTGACCCGGAGGAACAGTGACCAAAAATCCGCCAACAACTTCGTCAACAAAAAGGGAAACTAAAAGATTATCGATTGATGCCATAGTATGTTTAGATTATAACATCAAAGCCCGAAGCTATCTCCCGCAAAAGCTCCCGAGGATTATCGCTTAAGACAAAGGCACTGGAAAGACCAACGCCTTGGGCACCCATTTTTAAGCTGGTTTTGACATCTTCCCGACTTTTTACACCAGCGCCAACTAATAATTTTGATTTACTTAATGCTGTGACAGCGGCTTTAATCATCTCCGGATTTTCTGTAGCAACTGATTTGTCTTTACTGGCAATTAATTCTGGTGGTTCATACAAGATCCAATCCGGTTTCAATTTATTGGTCCACTTTTTGATTTGGTTAACTGAGGAAACGCAACACATTATTTCAAAATTTTTTGGTTTGTGCTTAATAATTTTGGCGATTTTTCCCTTGGAGATCTTATGTTCCGAATGGTTGATCAAGGCTCCTTTGATTCCCAGCTCAAAGGCCTGCTGGGCCGAAATCCAACCGGTGTGCTTTCCCTCATTAAATTCATCAATATTTTGGAGCCAAACCTCGGCGCCACTCTCACGCTGAATTCTAAAAGCGTCGAGAGCCGAAGCAGTAATGACGATTCTAATTTTAGATTTATCACTAATTTCTTTGATAATTTTGGCTAATTCTATAGCTTTATCACCAAAGGTGGCTGAATATATTTTATAGTTTATAAGGATCATTCGAGGTGATATTTTTGAACCACTTGATTTAGACCATTTTTCAGAGCGGTCATAATTGAAATGGAGTCGCTGTTGTTGACAACTAAACCGTTAATCGCGTCACCAAAGTATTTGCTAAGTTCTGTATTAAGACCAGCGTCATAAGTATTTGAAGCCAGATAACCACTTTGAGAATTGTTGGCCGAATCTAAAAAGGGTTTAATTTTGGGGTTACTAATAATTTTGCTGTTCAAAGAAATCCGGGGATAAATTTCTCCAAAACTTCGGATTTGAGAGGCGGCAGTATACATTTTTTCCAAGGAATCTTTGGAAGCCAAGAATTCCAAGAATTTCCAGGCTTCTTTTTGATGTTTACTTTGAGAGTTGACGGCTTCAGCCCAATAAGTAGCCCAATGAATATTGGTAAGATTGGCGGTAGAGTTTGCGGAAGAATCGGAGATATCCTGAAGGGTTGGTAATTGAGGTACGGTGGTAATTTCAAATGAAAGATTGGGGTTTAGATCCTGGATATTAAAGACTCTCCATGAAGGGGCAAGGTAAAAAGCTAATTTACCCTGAGCGAAGAGCTGGGTGGAAGGAGGAAGGGTTTCGTCCCAGGTCTGGTATTTACTTCGAAAATTTACATAGTAAGAAAGGACATCAATTATCTTGGCGTCATTATCTGGGTTGTCCTTGAGAAGGTCGGCGCCATTTTGCTTTAGTAAGAGACCAACAATATCACTCCAATGGTCAACGTTGTCAGTTAAACCCATAGCAACGCCTGCAATCTGAATATTGCCGGCTTCATCTTTAACCGTTAACTTGGCGGCAGTCGTTTGCAAATCCCACCAAGATTTAGGTAAATCAACTCCACCTTTTTGAATTAAATCTTTATTATAAAAAAGAGCTAAGCCATCGTACATCAAGGGAACAGCATAATATGAGTTGCCTATTTTTAGATCATTTTTATATACATTATAAAAATCCTGTTCAAGATTTAGAGCGGTAACGGTAGCGGCAGGTAGTGGGACAACATTGTCAGTGAACATGGGTAACCAGGAGCTGTGAATTCTAAAGATGTCCGGGACTTCTTCAGTTTCCGGATCTTTAGCTAAACGACCAGCGAGACGACTGCGATAATCAGTTTTGTCGTTTTTTTTGTAGGAAATTTTTATTTTTGGGTTTTTGGCTTCAAATTCAGAAATTATTCCCTGAAGAACACTGGAATCTTCCCAAAGACCCCAATAGGTCAGAGTAACTGGAGCAGAATTATTATTTTTTAGAGTTGGAATTAGAACCTTAACAACCAGCAGGGCAAGGGAAATGACAATAAGGACAATGGCACCATAGAGGTAATATGGGGGAAATTTTTTAGGGATTTTCTCGGAGGAAACAACAGGCTTGGGACCGGAAATGGTTTCAGTTGGAGGAGTAAGAGGAGCTTCTCTGTCAAGAACGTCGACACGACGAGGCGGCAGGGGTGATTTAAAATCGTTTATTTCCACATACTATTATAACCAGCTTGGAGAGAAAAATGGGAGTAAAATGGAATCCATGAATCCAATACTGATGGCAATTGGTGCTTCCCTGTTAATGAGCCTGGTGTCTTTAGTGGGAATATTTTTCTTCAAAGCCAGAAAGAAGCTATTAAAGGAAGAGGTGTTAACTTTGGTGGGATTAGCAACCGGGGCACTTCTGGGTGATGCTTTTTTACATTTAATTCCTGAGGCTTTAGAAATAAGGGGAGCAAAAGAAACGGGTTTGGGAATAATTTGGGGAATTATGATTTTTTTTGTTTTGGAAAAATTTTTAAAGTGGAGACATTGCCATGAAACCGACTGTCATCAAGGCCATAGCTTAGCAGGAATGAGTTTGGCGGCCGACTCAATTCACAATTTAATAGACGGTTTGATTATTGGAAGTAGTTTTATGATTAGTACCCCACTGGGAATTAGTACTTCCTTGGCAGTGTTACTACATGAAATACCCCAGGAAATCGGAGATTTGGCAATTTTAGTTCACAGTGGGTACACTTTAAAAAAAGCGGCCCTGGTAAATTTATCTTCGGCGTTTTTTAGTTTAATAGGAGTATTGATAGTGTGGCTAATGGGAAAAGGTATCAACTTACACCAGGAATTGATTGCCATCACAGCTGGTGGATTTATATATTTGGCGGCTTCCGACTTAATTCCCGAGCTTCACCGCCATCAAAGTAAAATTAAAGAAAGTTTGTGGCAATTGATAACAGTGTCATTTGGTATAGGGATAATGTATTTTTTGGTATGATAGTGACATGAAGTTGAAAGTTTTTACGGATGGTGGAGCCAGAGGTAACCCGGGAATTGCAGGTTACGGAGTCTATATTGAAAATGAAAACAAAGAAAGTGTCTATGAAGAGAGCAAGTTTTTGGGAATAAAAACAAACAATGAAGCGGAATATATGGGTTTAATCGGAGCTTTGACCTGGATTGAAGAAAAGGCTCCGGAAGCGGAGGTAGAAATTAATTCTGATTCTCAATTACTGGTCAGACAGATGAAAAAGATCTACAAAGTTAAAGCATCAAACTTAAAAAATCTTTGGCTGGTAGCACAGGATTTAAGTTCGGGGAAAAAGATTGAATATAAAGAAATAAGAAGAGAATATAACTTTAAAGCCGATGAACTAGCTAATTTAGCAATGGACAGAAAGAAATGAAAAATAAAATATTAATTATAATTAGCATCCTGTTCTTGTTGGGTACGGGAGTAATAGCGCCTTTGGCATTTGGTTTTGGAAAAACCGGTAAAGGAACAACTGTTTTGGGTAGAGACTATTCGCTTTTGGGGAAAAAAGAAATTGAAAAAAAGTTGATAGAAGAATTTCCAATGAAAGGAAACTTAAAGTTTACCGAAGGCGAGAGGGTGTTTGTGATTGACTTGGCCTCAATATCGGCGGAAATAGATACTGAACAAACCGCTTCAAATTTATTATTCCGTCGTTTAAAACAGGGAGCAGGAAAATATGTTAAAGCCTTTTTTGAAAATAAAGATTTTGGTCTATCAATAAGGAGTAATGAAGAAAAAACAAATCAAATAATTGAAGAAATTGCTTCTCAAATTGACAAACCTTTTATTCCTTCGGAAATTACATTAAACGGAAAAATAAGCATTGTCGATGGACAATTGGGGGTACAAACAAACAGAGAAAAATTTAAAGAAAGTGTATTGGGTAAATTAGAAAGATACGAATTAGAGCAAAGTTCAAACATATTACTGGAAAGTATTGGAAAATTACCAGGCGAAGAAGAGAAGGAAGCGGCGATGGAAAGAGCAAAAAAATTAATCGGAAAAACGGTTATTTTTAAAGACGGGGAAATAGAGGTGAGTATAAATGATAAAACATTGATAAGTTGGGTGGATTTTGATGGTGGTTCCCAACAAAGCAATATTAATGAATATGTAGAAAATTTACAGCAAAGTTTAAAGAAGGAGCCTCAGGACGCAGTTTTTAAATTTGAAAACGGAAAAGTATTGGAATTTCAACCAGATAAACAAGGCTATTATTTGGACGGGGAAAAATTTGAGAATAGTATCAGGCGTGATTTTCCCGGTTGGGAAATATCTACAGAAAAGATAATCACAGCCGAATTACCACTGGTCAAATCAGAGGCCAAAATCAAAAATGCTGAGGTGAATGACCTGGGAATAAAAGAATTGCTGGGACGGGGTACTTCAAGTTTTAAACATAGCAGTGAAATTAGAAATTTTAATGTTGAAAAAGGGTCTTCAATAATTAATCGGGTTTTGGTGGCACCGGGAGACACTTTTTCGTTCATAAAAAACTTAGGTGAAGTAAGTTTAAATAATGGCTATAAAATGGCTTACGTGATCAGGCAGGGTAAAACTGAATTGGATGTGGGGGGCGGAATTTGTCAGGTATCAACGACTTTATTTCGAGCCATGCTTGATGCTGGTTTAGATATTACCCAAAGACAGGCACATGCTTACCGGGTTAGCTATTATGAAGAGGATACAAAACCGGGATTTGATGCCACAGTATTTATCCCAAATCCGGACTTAAGATTTGTAAATGATACCGGTCACTATGTTTTAATTCAAAGTTACTATGATGGGGTGAACAAAAAATTAGCTTATGAAATTTACGGAACATCCGATGGCCGGAAAACAGAAATTAGCAATTACAAGCAATGGGGAGCAGTCGCGGCGCCACCGGATGTGTGGATTGATGACCCGACACTACCGGTAGGAAAAGTAATTAAAGATGAAAGCAGGGTTCCGGGCTTAAAGACAGCATTTGATTGGACGGTAACCAGAAACGGGGAAGTAATTCATCAAAAAACTTATACGAGTAGTTATGTCCCCTGGGCGGCAGTGTACAGAAGAGGGACAGGACAATGATAAAAACAGTCTTTTTTGACTTTGGAAATGTATTGGTAACGTACGATAATGTTTTTAATAAAGTTTGCCATGATTTCAAAATAAATTTAAATGAATTTATAGAATATTACAATGGTTTTGAAAAATCACTGACCGTTGGAGAAATAAAAACTGATTTGTTTTGGGAAAAATGTATTGAGAATTTTAGTTTGGATTTACAAAAAGCTAGGCGATATGATTTTGAGGGAGCTTGGGTTTCGGATTATGAAATAATTAAACCAATAAATAATCTCCTTTATGAGCTGGATGGAAAAATAAATATCGGGGTTATATCAAATATTAATTCCGGGATTTGGGAAGCGGCCTTAAAAGATAATTGGGTACCAAAGGTGAATTATAAATCAGTTATTTTGTCATACAAAGTAAATACCAAAAAACCCGATAGAAAAATATATGAAATCGCCCAGAGAGAATCTGGAGTTAATCCAGAAGAGGTATTATTTATTGATGATAAGGAAAAAAACTTAGTCGAACCAACAGAAATGAATTGGAAAACAGTTTTATTTGATCCGAATAAAGCAGAAGAAGGGGTGAAAAAAATTAGGAGAATAATTAGTAATTAGAATATAATTGGTAATGAAATATGCAATTGTCACTGGTGCTTCTACCGGAATCGGCCGTGAAGTAAGTTTAGAATTAGCAAAAAACGATTTTGAAATTGGTCTTGTAGGAAGAAATTTAGATGGATTAATCGAGACAAAAGAAGAAATTGAAAAAACTGGTGGAACAGCAAAAATATACGAATGTGATTTGTCTGACATTAAAGATATAACTGAATTAGTCGAAGAAATAAAAAATGACAGGAGACGGATTGATTTAATTGCCAATATTGCCGGTGTATGGCATGGTAAAGATAAGGTATTCGCCGGAATTGATTTTGATAAATTTGAAGAAAAGATATTGACTGAGACAATGAGCGTGGGAATTATTGCACCGATGTTTTTAGTTAATAAACTTTTACCATTGATGTCTGATGGTAACGTTATAAATTTATCCGGAACATTTGAAAATGGAGGAAAGGGTTGGCTACCCTATTATGTTTCAAAAAGAGCTATTGAAGATTTCACTATTGGATTGGCCGACGAATTGAAAGAAAAAAAGATAAAAGTTAATTGTATTTCACCGTCAGATACTGCAACCGAAAGTTATAGAAAATTTTTTCCTCAGTATATTGACGACTCGATTAGCCCAAATGAGATTGCAAAACAATTTGTAAAAATAATTAATTCAAAAGACACCGGTAAGATTTGGGTAATAAAAAAGAATATGAACCCAAGTGAAGGGTTTCACAAATAAATTATCTGGTAGTGAGAAGATACGTATTTTCAAGAAGTGAAGCGACGGTCATGGGACCGACACCACCAAAGGTGGGGGTAATGTAGGATGATTTTATTGAAACATTTTCAAAGTCGATATCCCCTCCTCCGACGTCAATGGCAACAACACCGCTTTTGACCATGTCGGCAGTAAGCAGATTTTTGACACCAGTGGCTGAAATAAGAATATCCGCCTGTAGAGTATGGGGAGTAAGGTCAAGGCTTTGGCGGTTGAGGAGGGTAATGTTGGAAGTATACTGACTAAAATATTTTTTTAACGGTTGTCCAATTAGATCAGAATCATTAATGATAACGATGTTTTTTTGGTCAAAATTTATTTGATAATTCTCTAAAAGTCTAACAATGCCCTTAACAACAGCCGGGTAAACACCGGAATTGGGGTTGAGACCGTCAGCGTCTTTTTGAGGAAGAATCTGGCGGAGAATAAGGGAGGGATCATCAAGACCGGGAATTGGTAATTGGATAAAAAAGGAGGAAGTCTCGTGGTTCTCGTTGAGAGCGGCAACAAGTTTGGGTAAGTCAGAAACGGCGACTACAGGAAGGTGGTAGAGTTGACCACCAATGCCAACTTCAGCGGCTTTTTTTTGCTTAAGATCAATATATTTTAGAGAAGAAGGGTCGTCGCCGACCAAGACAATGTCTAGATTAATTTTTAACCCCGATTGGATTATTTTTTGCTTGAGCTCAGAAGTGATTTGGGTGGCTAAAGTTTTGCCATCAAGTAGAATCATATTTTTATTTGGTTAATACCTCACAACCATTTTGAGTGACTAAAACGGTATGCTCAAATTGAGCGGAGAGAGAAGAGTCTTTAGTGCGGATAGTCCAAGCGTCGTCAACATCCATATAGACTTGCCAATTTTTAGAGGCGTTTATCATGGGCTCAATGGTGAAAATCATACCAGGCTTGAGAAGAATATGGTTTCTGAGGGTATTAAAATGAAAGACAAAAGGGTCTTCGTGAAAGTTTATGCCAACACCATGGCCACCGAGATCTTTGACAACAGAATAGCCAAAGCGAGTGACGTAATCTTCGATAGTTTTTCCGACACATTCGTTTAAATATTTACCGGCTTTGACCGATTTTATGGCTAAGTCCAGCGAGACTTTTGTTCTTTCAATTAAAAGTTGTGCTTCCTGATTGATCTTACCAACGGGATAAGTAGCCGAAGTATCGCCAAAATAACCGTTTAAAATGGTAGTGATATCGATATTAACAATATCTCCTTCTTTTAAAATTTCTTTTGGTGAGGGGATACCATGGCAGACAACATTATTGATAGAAGTACAAATACTTTTGGGAAAGCCGTTGTAATTTAGGGGTGCTGGTTGAGCTTTATGGGAAATAATATAGTCGTGAGCTTTTTGATTTAACAATTCAGTTGAAATTCCGGGCTTGATAAAAGAAGCTGTGTATTTGAGGGTGGCGGTGGCAAGACGGGAAGAAGCACGAATACCATCAATTTGAGAAGGAGTTTTAATTAAAATCACAGGCAATTATACCCCTTTTTGACGCCAATTTGACAAAAGAGATATAATATAGGTGATGAAAAACACAATTAGAGCTATCGTCCTATTTGTTTTAATTTTCAATGTTTTTTCAAAAAGAACCTCAGCATTAACGCTTCCTAATATTAATTTCCCAACGATAGCTCCAGCTGTTACCTTGACACCAACACCTATTCCAACTTTAATCAAAATGAAGGTCGATCCAAACCTGATTAAAATAATGACCACAGCAACGCCAACACCGACACCGATACCCGTGGTGGTAACCCAAGTAGTAACCCAAATGATAACCCCAACAGAAACTGAAGTAAGTCCAACAGCAACTGAAGAATTAAGCGTTGAACCAAGCGTGGTGGCAACAAAGAGTGAGGAAAAGGCTGAGGGAAAAATTGATTTGAAGTTGTGGTTTATGAATATAACACTGGGACTTTTGGTGGTAATTATCTTAATCCAGATTTGGCCGAAGAAGAAAGAGAATTAAGAAAAATTACCATTTGACAAAGAGTGAAAACTCGTACTACAATGGTAGTAGTATGAAAGCATTAAATATCGTTCCCCTATCTTATTCTCTTGAAGCCTTAGAGCCAGTAATCTCCAGAAAGATTATGGAGTTACATCATGACAAACATTATGTGGCTTATGTAAATGGAGCTAATGCGGCTTTGGAAAAACCTGAAAAAAATCGGGAAGTAATGAGAGATTTTAGTTTTAACTATAATGGGGCCAAGATTCATGAAATATTTTTCGCCAATATGAGAGAGGTTAGAGAAAATAATCTACCTTCGGGTAAAATCTTAGAAGCAATTAATTTAAATTTTGGCAGTTTTGAAAATTTTCAGAAAGAATTTTCACTGGCAGCAACCAGTGTTGAAGGATCTGGTTGGGCGGTTTTATGGAAAGACACTGAAAATAATTTAACAGTCGGACAACTGGAAAAACATAATTTATTGGGACTAAACGGAATGACACCAATATTAGTATTGGATGTCTGGGAACATGCGTATTACTTAGATTACCTCAATAATCGGGCAGAATATGTAAAACAATGGTGGCAAGTGGTAAACTGGGATGATGTGGAACAACGATCCTAAAAAAACAGCATGGAAGGGAAATGTCGGGGTCTGGTATAAAAAAAGTGTCGGGGTTGAGGGTAGTTATTATCACCAGCATGTAATTTTACCTAATACCTTGAGGCTATTGGATTTAAAGCCCAGGGAGAAAGTAATTGATTTTGGCTGTGGACAAGGGGTCTTGGGAAGAAAAATAGAAAATGAATATTTGGGAGTGGATTTGTCAGTTGATTTAATCAAAGAAGCAAAATTCTTGGACAAAAATCCAAAACACAGCTATGTGATTGATGATGTGTGCAAGGAATTAAAAATATACGGAAGTTTTGATAAGGGAGTAATGATTTTAGCTCTACAAAATGTTAAAAAACCATTTGGAGCTATAAAAAATTTTAGTAAGTTATTAAAAAGTGGCGGGAAGCTGGTATTGGTAATTAATCATCCGGCCTTTAGAATTCCCAAACATAGTGGCTGGGAAATGAAAGAGGACAAAGACGTGAGAACGATGGATTCTTATATGTCGCCGCTGGAAATACCGATAGAATCGAGTCCTTTTGACAAAAAAGATAACCAAGTTTCATATAGTTACCACTATCCCCTGTCTGCCTTTACTGAGATGCTTTTTAATAATGGATTTTTGATTGAAAAAATGGAAGAATGGATTTCAGATAAAAAATCTGAAGGCGGAAGAGCTAAAATAGAAGATAAAGCGCGGGCTGAATTCCCGTTATTTTTAGCAATTAAAGCAATAAAAAATGGATAAAAACTTTTATTGGTGGTCAGGAGCAATTGTCTTCTTGACCATGCTGGTAGCATTCTTAGTGATAAACAGCCAAAGCGAATTAAAAAAACAATTGTTGTGTCAATCTTTAAGAATCAGGCCTTTGAGTGAGAAATTTTTTACCTGGAACGGAATTCTGGAATTAAATCAAAAAGGCGAATATCAGCCAAAATGTATTTAAGGCATTAACCAGGGTTGGGTGTTGAATTTGATTTCAATAGGAAAAAGTTTTAATTCTTCGACTTTTGTCTTTGATAATTTAAGCTCAGCAATTTGGGAATGTGAAGTTTCGTAGGACCAGGATTGATCGAAAATAAAATTGCCAAAAGAATAAAAAATGGGTTTGTCTTTATAAATTTCATAAGACTGCCAGACATGGGGGTGATGGCCATGAATAATATCGGCTCCAGTGTCAATTAATTCACGGGCTAAATTAACCCGCCAGTTTTCGGCTTGAGGCAAATACTCATTACCCCAATGGATGGAAACAACCAGCCAATCAACCGTTGAATCATATTTTTTTATGTCATTGATTAGGACTTGGGTAGATAAATTGGGATAAGTAATAAAATCGTAACCGAGAAAACCAAAACTTATTCCATTAATAGTTTTTTGTGAAAAATCCGGAAAATATGTAATTTCGTTTTGGGATAGATATTTATTAGTTTGGGTTAAACCATCAGCACCATAATTAAGAATATGGTTATTGGCTAGATTCAGAACTAATTTATTTGATTTTAAATAAGGGAGAAATCGGGGATCTCCGCAGAAGGTAAAGGTGCCAGTATAACCCCGGGGACAATCGGCAATAATTGGACTTTCTAAATTGGCAAGATTGAAATCGTGGGACAGAAGCCAAGGGGAAATTCCCTGAAAAGACCAGGAGAAATCATTTTTGTCACGGGCAGTAGAAGTAATAAAACGACCTAATCCCAGGTCGCCAACTAAGCCCAGCAAGACAGTGGGGATGGGAGTGGGAATAGGAGTGGCTGTTGGGTTGGAAATGGGGATTGAGGAAATAAAGGGAGATAAAAGGGTTTTAGGAGCAAAAATAAAATATAATAGGAGAAGTGAAATGATTATCAGAGGAAAAAATATCAGCTTAGTAATGGTGGCATTTTTGAGCAGCCTAGTTTTAGGAGCCTGTGGTATTGATAAATCCGGAGTAGAAATTGCTTCAAATCCCATAGCAAAAGTATACCTTAACGGAGTTGAAAGCGGAATGACGCCTTACAAAAATAATACCCTAAAACCCGGAGAGATCGAAATAAGACTCGACGACGGTGAAGGAGAAATTTGGCAAAGAAAAATAAAACTAGAAAATAATGTCACTTCGGTAATAAGTTGGGATTTTGAGAAAGATGTCGATAGCGGATATATCTTATCAATGGAAAAAACCGGAGAAAACGGCAGTATTTTAGTCAACTCAAATCCCGGCGGGGCAATGATATATATCGATGGGGAAATAAAAAACAATAGCCCAGCAAAGATAGAAAGTGTAGGTGAAGGTGATAGAAAATTATCAATTAATTACCCCGGATATAAAAGTATAAATTTAATAGTCAGAGTGGTTAAGGGATACCAATTGTTAATTGATGCAAAACTGGAAAGAGAGAAAAAAATAGAAACTGCAATTACCATTAGTCCGACACCGACAAGGATTTTGGGGCCTAAAATTAGAATCAAAGAAACGGAAACCGGATGGCTTCGGGTCAGGGAAACAGCCAGTAACGGGTCATTGGAAGTTGGCAGGGCAAATCCGGGTGAAACTTATGAATTTGTGAGTGAGGAAAGTGGTTGGTATCAAATTGTCTATAAGGGAAAAAATGCCTGGGTGTCAGCTAAATACGCCGAAAAAATTTCAGAGTAATTCCGAAAAATATAATCGCCAAGCCGATAAAAACATAAAATTTTTGTTGGCTATTAAGCATGAGGGAGAGGAAACCCAGAATCAAACTTAGAGACCAATAAAACACCGAAATACGACGACGGCCCCAACCAATTTTTAAAAGCTGATGATGAAGATGATTGTTGTCTGAAACAAAAGGAGACTTGTGATGGTAAAGTCGATAAATTAAAACAAAGATAGCGTCAAGCATAGGGAGACCGAGAAGAAAAATTAAGGTAGCAAGCTTGGCACCGGAAAGAATCGAAAGAATAGCTAAAAGAAGTCCGGCTAAACTTTTACCACTATAGCCCGGCATAATTTTTTGAGGATAAAAGTTATGAGGCAAGAAGCCTGAATAGGCACCGGCAACCGTAAAAGCCAGAATAATGACCGGCCATTGAGTAAGGTCACCGGAATATTTCATACCCAAGATACCGATAAAAATTGCGGAGATGGAAACAAAACCGGGTAATTGCCCTTCAACTCCAGAGGCCCAACCAATAAAATTCATACACCAGACAATCCAGAAAACAGCCAGAAGATCAGCTAAAATCCAAATCGAGTGAGAACCTAGAAAAGAAAAATGTAATTGAGGCTGGGAAAGGTCAATAATGCCCCCAAAGGGGTTTGAAAGATAGGCAATACCGATTCCTGAAGAAACAACAATGAGAGCTGTCAGTAGATTGGTGAATAAACGAAATTTTGGACTGATATCTTTTACGTCATCCATAAGTCCAATAATTAAGGCAAAAAATGAAGCCAAAAGAATGCCCAGAAGATGTTTATCAAAGGGGAGAAAAATTAAGGAGGTGATAAAGACACTGATAAAAATTGGCAGACCGCCGCCTCGGGGAACCGGGGTGGTGGCGGTGGCATTACCGCTTTTACGTTGTTTAAGAAGAGGGTCTTCGACCCAATTGTGGGATCGAAAAATTTTGATAATTAAGGGGGTGACAAAATATGAAATTAAAACAGAGGAGACCAAAACTAGGAGCAATTGAGAAAACATTAGATGACCAGGCTAATAATTTTTAAGAGCGAGACTGTAGAAAATAATGAAATGATAAAGGTGAAAATAACTAAGAGCTGAGAAAGGATGAGTTTTTTCTGATAAAAATAGAGGGCGATAAAATAGTTAGTAAGAAAAGTGATAAGGGAAAATAGGGGTAAAATGAAAATTGAAGAGGTGGGAGAAAGCCAAGACTCTCCCCAGGGACGAGAAAAGAATAAGGGAATTTCCGGAGGAAGTTGGTTGTAAAACCAAATAATTAAAACAATCTGAGAAATAAAAAGAAGGATGGTAAAACGGAGAAGTCGAGAATTTAGAGTAGTTTGCCAAAATTTTCCTAATTTACCAAAAAATGAAGAGACAACGTTCATAGATTATTGACGAAGTTCGAAGATATAAGCCGGGCCGATTTGATCGATTAAGGAATAATAATCAGAAATTAAATTGTCCAGAGCAGGAAAGGGACGGGAGGGCTGAGGATAATAAATAATTAATTTTGGAGTAATAGCTTTTAACTGGGAAATGGTTAAATCATAAGCATTAAAATCGACAACATGATAAGCAACTATATATTTTGTCGAAGGTAAGCGATCGCTTAAGGGATACAAATAAGATTGGTCTCCCCAGACATAAATTCTGTCTTCCGGAGAGGTTATTGATTTAATCTTATTGGCTAAAATGTAATTTTGAGGCATTTCAGAGCCAAAATATTGTCGATAGGAGTCTAGACTTTTTTTACCCAAAGCATAGGTATAAAAATTACTATAATAAGAAAAAACCGGATAGAAATAAAACTTATAACGAAAAAGAGAAGCGATAAAAAGAATTAAGATAAAAGAAATCCAAAGTCTGGCTTTGGAATAGTAAAAAAGTAAAAGACAGAGAGGAGGCAGAATCTGAATTAGATAGTGGGGATAGGGACGTCCGGAAAGTAAAACACCAAAGAGGGCGGCAAAGAACCAGGCGGAGAGAAAAAATAGATTTTTTGAAATAACGCGGCGATGATAAAGGAAAAAGGAAACAACCCAAGTAATCGAAAGGATTAAGCCGCGCCAAATTAGACCACCGGAAGCAACTGAAGATTGTTGGGTACCAGTCGACCAGGAGGAGAGGTAACCAAAATTTTGAAGAAGGGCGGCGAAAAGGAAGGGTTGCAGGGCACCTTTGAGAGCAAAATAAATTAAATATAAAAAGATAGGAAGGATGAAGGCGAAAGAGAAGAGAAATAATTTTTTGATTTTGTGTTTTTGAAAAATTAGAATCCAAAGACCGAGAAAGACGGCCTCAAAGGCGACAGGGACCTTGATAGTAAAAGCAATACCCAACAAGAGGCCAGTGACCAAAAATGAGAGATAGGATTTTTTATAATTTAGAAAGATTAAAAACGCTAAAATAGTGGGCAAAAGCATAAAAACTTCAGCGTTGGCAATGCTACCTTCAATAAGAGGAATAGAGGTGAGAATTAAAAAGAGAAAGGTGGAAAAGGTGGTTTGACGAGGAGAAAGAAATTTTTTAGCTAAACGATTAAAAAAATATATCGTCGGAACCATCAAGAGGAGGAGTAATAGGCGGAAGCCAAAGACGGTCTGAGAAAATGCAGCCAGATAATAGAGAGTCGGCGGTTTGTTATCATGAATTTGCTGAAAAAGTAACAGACCTCGACGAATCCCCTGACCTAAAGCTAAATAGATACCCTCGTCACCATACCAGTAAGGTTCAAAAAGTGATGGCAGTCGAAAGAGGATAAACAATATGGCATAAAGCATACTATTTTATTTTACACTAGAACCCTTGTCGGTGGTTTTATACTCGAGACGTTTACCAAACAAGAGACGGGTGTGTGAATGCAGTCCTGGTAGAACTGACATAGCCAGGGTGGCTAGAGGCATCAGAGGCCATTGAATAATGTTTTTAATAAAATTCCAAAAACCCTGTTTTTGGTAAGTGGGACGAAGCTTCCAGTCGAGAACGATGAGGGTGACCATGGGAATGAGACAAATTGTCAAAATTACATTGGCAATACGGGGTAAGTTATAGCCAAAGGTGGTATTAAAAAAATAGGGATTTAAGGCGACAGGTAAAGAGGTACCAAGGGTCAAAATAAACCAGTTACTAGACCAAATAAAATGAGTTTGAATTAGTTTATATACCCGGAGAGTACGGGTAAGCCAGGGAATTTCGGGATGAAGTCGAGATTGCTCGATGGCATAAGCAATATCGGTGGCACCCCAAGCATGACGAACACACTGGTTGTAACGATTTTTGAGTGCAGCAAAATAATTTTTACCGTCTGGAGCATCTACAACAGTGGGCAGAAAGATGGGAGAAACAGAAGTGCGGCCACCAGTGGAAAAGAAGGTTTGAAGAAAGATATGCCAGTCTTCCGGGATCATGTCCGGATCCCAATAACCAGCAGAATCAATTAATTTATAAGACGAAGAGTAGCAAGAGTAGTTAAAAAATAGACCATCCGGCTCCTGGATGTTGGCAATGTGAATGGCATTACCCATGACACCGATGATTCTGATGGGAGCAGGAACACTATTTATATTATGGTGCCAAAAAATTGGAGACTGCCAAAATTTTAGATATCGGTCGGGATTTGAGGCAAAGTTGTAAGTCAGGGAAGAAAAATATTTAGGATTGAAGATAGTGTCGACGTCACAGGAAGTCAAGGTAAAATTTTCAATTTTATATTTTTTCTTTTCAATAAAGTGTTTTTTGAAATATCTGGCCGCCCAAGCTTCGTTGGTATGTTTTCCGGCGATTTCTCCGGGAAGATTGGCGGGATGCTCAGTAAAAGTTAAAGAAGCGAAGGTTTTGGCATATCTTTTTTGAAAATAATTGATAGTTGTCTGATTATTTTCCTGTCCGGCTCGAGCTTCTTGGGCCAAGATTACGTGAATTTTTTTTAAATTAATGTCAACCTGAGCGGCCAAACTGGAAAAAGCCATTTCAATGACATCTGTGGGCTCTTTATAAGAAGAAATAATAACAACGTGATTTATATCCCGATACCGTAGCCAAGAAGCACGGAAATCTTCATTAAATTTTTCTAACCAATTAGTATTTTTGGCTCCCTGGATTTTAAAATAACCAATAATTGCCAAAATAGCTGATTTAAAAGACTGATAAAGCCAATAAACCAAAAAAGCGAGAACAAAATAGGCTACCCATTTGGGTACAAGGATGGATCCCCAGATGGGGAAGATGATAACGAACCAGGCAAAAACTCCGGGAATCATTTCATAAAAACGGTATCTTTTGGTGCTTTTATTCATTTGGGACTTAGGTATTATATCAAGAAGAGGGTAAAATACGATAATGGACGAGTTTGAAAAAGCAATAAAGAGAACAAAGGGGTATGCCAGTAAATACGGCCAAAAGTTAAGTGATAAACAGCTGTTTTTAAGACTGATTTCAACAAAAATTTACGACTTTAGCAAGATAGAGGGGCGAGGCGAAAAAGAAGCCCTGGATAAGGACTGGAAAGAAAAACTTTATTTGGCTAAAGATTTAGTCAACAAACACCTGTTTAAAATGAGGGGAATAAAAATGGTGGGAGTAACAGGAACGGTGGCGGCCGAAGGAGCTAAGAAGAGTGAAGACATTGATTTGTTGGTAATAACTAAAGAAGATGAACTGTGGTGGTGGAGATTGTATTTAAGACTTTACGTGTGGTGGAATAAAATCCCCCATCGAAAATTCAAAAAAAGGGAAAAGCATAATGAATTTTGTTTTAATTTATGGTTAGACAGAGCCAATTTAACAATTCCAAAACATAAAAGAAATTTAAAAAATGCGACAGATTTGATATTAATGAAAGTTGTTTTGGACAGGGACAATACTTATCAAAGTTTTTTAAAAGAAAATAAATGGGTTAAAAAATATCTAGCCACCGGATACGAGGAAAGAAATAAAAGAAAGGCGACAAGTAAGATTTTGGGTCTAAGATCCAAAAAGGGTTTTAGTTGCTGGAGGATAGTTAACAAAGTCCTTTTTTGGGGACAATACCTTTATATGTGGAGTAAAACAAGGAAAAAACAAAAATTTATCAAAAGAGGGCAAGCTTTTTTTCACGAAGACAATTGAGGTACAATGATAGAGATGAATATTAAGACGTTGATAGTAATTTTTGCGGTTTTTATTGGTGCCGCCGGAATCTTGTTGGTCTCAATGTCACGGGCAACATTGGAAATAATGAACAGAGATGAGCGCGAGGGTAGGCTTAGAGTTGAGCCGGTATTTTTTGAAGATAAAATAATCTATAAGCTACCACAGACAAACATGTTGCCAAATAATGTGTTTTATTCTTTTAAAGAAATTAGGGACTGGTTATGGATTAAGTTCAGCGTTGGAAAAGAGAGAGAAGCAAAAATTATGCTGATTTTAGCGGACAAACGAATCGCCGAAGCAAGAACTTTGGCAAATAAGGGAAAATATAATATAGCACTTGAGACTGGCATGAAGGCGGTGGATAAACTAAAATATGCAAATGAGCTGGTAGGGGAAATGAGGAATCAGGACACCGCCGGCAAGCAAATAATAATCCAAATAATGGATTCCACTTTGGCCTATAGTGAAATTATTAGGGAGATTGGTCAAAAAGATGGAGTTAATAATCAAAAATATCTTTTATTACAAAAATATATCGATGACTTTAAAGAAGAACAAATCAAAAAAGAAGAGCCTTCGTCAAACTAAGAGAAAAAAAATAATACTTCTCGGAATAGCAATTATCTTGGGATTTCTTGTTTATAGCCTGCTTAAGGATATTCCTAACCCAAAAAAACTCAGTTCTGGTGAGTATTCGGAATCTTCACAGATAATGGACAGGAATGGAAAAATGCTTTATGAAATATATGTTGATAAGAACAGAACAAGTGTAGGTTTGGCACAGATTCCAGATAAAGTAATAAAGGCAACACTGGCAATTGAGGATAGTAATTTTTACAAACACGCTGGCTTTGATATAAGAGGAATAGTTCGGGGATTGTTCAGAACAGTTTTTCAGGGAAGACTTCAGGGCGGATCAACTCTGACTCAACAATTGGTAAAAAATGCCCTATTAACCCCGGAAAGGACATGGGAAAGAAAAATCAAAGAGGCAATATTAACAGTTGCCACAGAAGCCTTATATAGTAAGGACCAAATACTGGAAATGTATTTTAATCAAACACCATACGGGGGAACAATGTGGGGGGTAGAATCAGCCGCAAAAGGTATTTTTAGCAAAGATGTTAAAGATTTGAGCTTAGGAGAAGCTGCCCTGATTGCCGGACTACCCGGATCACCAACCCGATATTCCCCTTTTGCCCATCCGGATGCGGCTAAAAACAGACAAGAAATGGTACTTAAACGAATGGAAGAATTGAAATATATAAGTCCCGAAGAATATGAGAACGCAAAAAATGAAAAGTTAGACTATAACCTGAACAGAAATAGTATTTTGGCGCCGCATTTTGTGTTTTATGTTAGAGAAAAATTAATTGAAAAGTACGGAATTCAAAAAGTGACCGAGGGGGGTTTGAAGGTCTGGACAAGCCTGGATCTGGACATTCAAAATTATGCCCAAGAACAAGTGGCTGACGAAATTGAAAAACTGAAAAAACAGAGAGTGAGTAATGGGGCGGCACTGATAACCGACAGCAAAAGTGGACAAATATTGGCCATGGTGGGCTCAAAAGATTATTTCGATACTGAAATCGATGGCAAATATAATGTAACTACAGCTCTACGACAACCAGGTTCATCAATAAAACCGTTAAACTATGCCGTAGGAATTGAGACGGGAAAGGCAACCGCCGCTTCGATTTTTGACGACAACCCGACTTGCTTTAAAGTGGAAAACCAAAAACAATATTGTCCAACAAATTATGGTGGGGCATATCATGGAGTCCAAACTTTAAGAAATTCACTGGGAAATTCTTTGAATATTCCAGCAGTAAAAATGCTTAGCCTTAATACGGTACAAACATTTGTGGCTTCGGCGTCAGCCATGGGAATTAGTACATTTAAAAATTCCAGTGACTACGGATTGTCTCTGACTTTGGGTGGAGGTGAGGTTTATATGACAGACATGGCAACCGCTTTCGGAGTATTTTCTAATATGGGGATTAAACAAGATTTGGTGTCAATCCTAAAAGTTACCGATAAAACAGGCCAGGTGCTAGAAGAATACAAGTATGTTCCAGGAGAAAGAGTGTTATCGTCTGAAACTGCTTATATCATTGCTAATATTTTGTCAGATGACGGAGCAAGAAGTATGGTTTTCGGAAGAGGATCAATGTTAAACATTAAAAAACATCCTGAGGTTGCTGTAAAAACCGGAACAACAAATGATTTGAGGGACAACTGGACAATAGGTTTTACTCCGGAAGTTGTGGTGGCAGTTTGGGTGGGTAATAACGACAATAGCCGAATGGGTGGGGTGACTTCGGGAACAACTGGAGCCTCTCCAATTTGGAATCGAATCATGACAAAGGTGTTAGAAAATAGGGCAGTCAAGACTTTTACTAAACCAGACGGAATATTGACCATGAGTGTCTGTAATTTGACAGGACAATTGGCACCAGAAGAAGGATGCGAGTCTCACAATGAATTGTTTAAAAAAGAATATGTACCAACCTTAAGAATATCTTTACAAAATAATATTTTGATTGATAAAACCACTAATAAAATAGTGGCGGAGGGAGAAGATAACCCAAATGCGGAGTGGCAAAATAAACAGAGCGTGGTTGATATTACTGGCAAGTGGGTTTGTTTAGATTGTCCTAAAGATGAGAGCAACAATTAACTTTTTAATAGTGATTGGCAGACCAATATTAAAATTTTTTAAGTTGCTAAGAAAGATTGAGATACCTAAGATTAAGCTCAAGTTACCAAAAATAAAATTTGAAAAAAAGAAAAAGAAACTTATTTTTAATAAAAATATTATTAAAAATAATAATAAAAAGAAGTTTAAATTTGGGTGGAAATATCCGTCACTGTTACTGTTAACCCTTTTAATAACCGGGGTATTGCTGTGGACGTATCAGACAGTTTTGCGGGATTTACCCAATGTAAATGAAATTTATAATCCGCCAAAATTATCTACAAAAATTTATGACCGAAACAACAACCTTTTATATCAATTTTATGAAAACGAAGACCGAAGCTGGATAGCTTTTAATCAAATTCCTAAAGATTTAATATTGGCAACTATAGCCATTGAAGATAAAGATTTCTACCGACATCATGGTTTTAGTCTAAGGGGAATTTTCAAAGCAGTAATTTATAACTTCAGAAAAAATGATGAGGATAAATTGAGAGGCGGGTCGACAATTACTCAACAGCTGGTGAAAAATGTGTTTTTATCAGGGGAAAAAAGTTTTCAGAGAAAAATAAAAGAGGCAATCCTGGCAGTAATGCTAGAAAGCATCTTAAGTAAGGATGAGATTTTGGAAAGATATTTTAACCAAGTGCCTTATGGGGGTAATGTTTACGGAGTAGCTGAAGCAAGTAATCGATATTTTGGAAAAGAGGTTGGTAGTCTGAACTTAGCTGAGGCCGCTTTTTTGGCAGGACTACCAGCCGCACCCGGTTCATACTCCCCCTTTAACAAGGAGGGTTTTCAGCTGGCTAAATTAAGACAAGAACACGTAATAAATGAAATGCTAAGTGTCGGATACTTAGACTCAGCCCGGGCTAAGGAAGCAAAAAACACGGAAATTAAAATCTTGGAAGATGAGAGAAATATCTTGGCACCGCATTTTGTATTTTATGTAAAAAATTATTTAGAAAAATTAGGTTTTACCGAAGTGGGAAGACGGGGTCTGAAAGTGAAAACCAGTTTAGACTTAGAGATTCAAAAAGAGGCTGAGAAAATTGTTAAAGAAGAAATAGAAAAAGTCAGACGTTTAAAAATTGGCAACGGGGCCAGCTTAGTTTTAGATGTAAAAAACGGTGATATCTTAGCAATGGTTGGTTCAAAAGATTACTTTGCCAAAGATATTAATGGAAAATTTGATGTAGTAACCCAAGCCCTGAGACAACCCGGGTCATCGATAAAACCGATAAATTATTTGCTGGCCTTGCAGGAAGGAAAAAATTTATGGGACACGATTGACGACAGCCCAGTAAGTTATCAAATTCCGGGACAGAAAACTTATACTCCTCAAAATTACACCGGAAAGTATTTAGGAACAATAACCCTAAAAACTGCCCTGGCTTCTTCGTTAAATGTTCCGTCAGTTAAATTATTAAAAGAAAATGGGGTGGAAAACATGATAGATTTGGCGGAAAAAATGGGGATTACAACCTGGGGCGACCGATCAAGGTTTGGATTATCCTTGGCTCTTGGGGCCGGAGAGGTGACAATGTTGGAGTTGTCACAGGCTTATAGTATCTTTGCAAATTTAGGAGAAAAAGTTAACATAAATCCAATATTGGAAGTGGATAATTATTTAGGAGAAGTTATATATCAAAAAAAGATAGAGTCGGAGGAGGTGGCGGGAGAAAGAGAAACATTTTTAATCAATGACGCCCTGAGCGATGATCAAGCCAGATCACCAATTTTTGGATCAAATTCACTGTTGCATATTGGGGGAAAAAAGGTGGCGGTAAAAACAGGAACAACCAATAATCTAAAGGATAATTGGTGTATCGGATGGACACCATCATACTTAGTGGCGGTTTGGGTGGGAAATAATGACAGTACTCCGATGAGCTGGGTGGCCTCGGGGATTTCAGGGGCAACTCCGATCTGGAGTCGAACTATGAAAAATTTGATTTCGGATAAATGGCTTATATCAAAGTGAGGCCTGTGGAAAAAGAGAGTGGTTTTATGAAGGCGGGGAGAAAAGGGTTAAATGTCTAACTCCAACAGTAACACCAACATTGACTACGAATTAAGTAAGTGCCAGTAAAAGGTTTCGACGAGACGGGAAAAAACATCAATTTCAGGAGAGGAGGAATTGATATTACCGGGTATCTTGGCATAGATTTCAAACTTAGTTTTGGGGGTGGAAATTGAAGAAACAATTTCTAAATAATCAGGAGTGGAGTTAGTTTTTTCAGAGACAACCACGCCATTGGGAAGATATTTTTTGGCATACGGAGTGGGATTTACCGTCTTTAAAGACAGAGTGGTACCGGTTGATAAAACTTCGAAAGTCCAATTTTGGGGAATATCTGGAGAAAATTTTGACTGAAAGACGGTGGGGAGTTTAAGAGAAAGATTGGGAATTTTTATTTGCTCAAAGTTAGTATTTTTTATTTGACGATAGGCAATAAAACAAAAACTGACACCAACAGTGAGAAATAAAAAAATGAGGATAGAGAGACGTTTCTTTTTGGTTTTATCAGCGTCATTAATTGTTTCAACAAAATCGAGTTGTTCTAATGATGATTTTTTAGAGGATTTATCGGGCTTAGGAAGCATAGAGATAGTTATGAATTACGAATTTTATTAATGGTTAATATTCCAGTCTTTGCGCCAAGGGCGGAGACGACAGAGGCGGAATTTTTGATACCCCAATCCAGACACTCGGGCAAGGGACGATCGTTGATAAGAGCGGCGACAAAGGCAGAACCGAAAGCATCCCCAGCTCCGGTTTCATCGACGGGATGAATATTTTTAATCGGTGAATAATAACTTTCGTTACCAGTAATAATTTTGGCACCCAAACGACCGTTGGTAACAGCAACCAGTGGAGAAAATGTTTTTAATTTATCCCAAAAGGATATATCTTTACGACTAAGATTGGCCAATATCTCAGCTTCTTGGCGATTTAACAGAAGAAAATCGAGGTGCTTTAGGAGAGGAATTAGTTCGCGACGTTGATTTAATTCTCTAAGTCCGGGGTTAAAAGAAATTTTAATGTCGTTTTCTTTGGCATATCCAATTAATTCTTCCAGGAGGCTTAAGTTTCCTTCAAGGGAAGTAATATAAAACCATTTTGTTTTAAGTTTTGTCATTGGAATATTACTGCTTTCTAGTCGAGTAGAGCCCCGATTGGTGAGAATTGACCTGATACCGTCAGAGGCCACTAAAATTACGGAAAAATCAGTATTATCTTTTTTGTTATTGACCAAAAACTGAGTGTCAATTTTTTCTTTTAATAAGTCGTTTTTGATATATTCCGACAAGGGGTCACTTCCAATAAGGGAAAGCACGGCTGATTTTAATCCAAGACGGGAAAAAGTTGTAGCAGAATTGGTGGCCCCGCCTCCGGAACAAATTAGGGAGTCAGAAACTTCACCTTTACTGGATCGTTTTAAAGAAAGATATCGGGAACTCTCTAAAAGATTTTTTGACTTAAGGAAAATGTCGGCTGTAGCGGCCCCAATAGAAATAACGTCAAACATTTTGAGATAAACTAATTAATTTTTGTTTAATAACTTCCTTGACATCGGAGACCACTGGATCAAGATACTCGTAAATTTTTTCACTATTTTGAAGAGTCAGCTGATGACGAAGAGATTCGATAAACTTCAGACGGAGATCGGTATTAATGTTGACTTTAACGACACCTAAATTAACGGTGCTTTGAACTTGGTCAAGAGAAATTCCGGATCCACCATGAAGGGTTAAAAAGGTATCGCCAAGAGTATCTTTTATCTGAGAAAGAAGACTGATGTTGAGATGTTCAGGAGTAGAAAGGTTGACTCCATGAAAGTTGCCAATCGAAACGGCCAAGAGATCGGCACCGGTAGTGGCCATAAATTCTTTGGCTTTTTGGGGATCGGTGAAAGAATCAGAATCTGGAGTAGTGCCCACTAAATTAATGTGATTAAACTCAACTTCAATTAAGGCATCAGGATAGGTTGATCTGACTTTATCGACAAAATATTTGGTGGCGGATTGATTGGTTAAATAATCCATTTTGGAACCGTCGAAGTGGACCATATCGAAACCCAAACGAAGGCAGGACTCTAATCGTTTGACGTCAACACCGTGATCCATGTTGAGATAAATAGGGAGACCTTCAGCATTAGCCTTTTTGACCAGCATCAGCAGTCTCTCAGCGTGAATAAATGAATCTTCCTTTGGTGAAAGCTGAACAATACAGGGCAAAGATAATTCGGCCACGGCCATTTCGACAGCCTGATAGATTTCAAAACTATCGATGTTAAAAGCCGGGAGGGCCTGGTGTTTCTTTTGATAATCAGTAAGTAGTTGTTTTAAGGGAATCATTTTTTTGATAATAAGCTTTTTATGGCACCAATGATAGCCAGGGGTGAAAGGCCAAAGTGGTGGTAAAGGTCGAAATAGTTTTTAGCAGATTGACCAAAGGAGTTATCGACAGCCAGATGAATGAATTTAGATTTTAATCCTGAACTGAGAATCAGATTAGAAACGGCATCACCCAATCCCCCGTTTTTTTGGTGATCTTCGATAACTAAACAACGGCCGGTTTTTTTGATAGATTTTAGAATAGTTTCGGAATCAAGAGGTTTAATTGAGGAACAATTAATAATCTCTAAAGAGAATTTTTTAAAATCGTCAGAAAATAGTTGGGACAAAATTGGGCCATAGCCCAAAACAGTAATATCCTGACCTTGAGTCAAAAGATGCGATTTGCCAATAGTAAAAGAGAGATTTTTGGGAAAAATAATGGGAGTTGAAGGGCGAGGCAAGCGAATATAGGCAGGGCCAGAACTGTGGGCGACAACAGGGAGAACTTTGCTCATTTCGACAGCATCAATCGGAGCAAAGACCTCCATGCCGGGCATGGAACGCATCAGAGCAACGTCTTCAAGCATCTGATGACTGGCACCTAAGTCGGCACTCATTAAACCAGCGTGAGAGCCAATTATTTTAACGTTTTGGAAATTGTAACAAATAGACTGTTTAATGACAGCCCAATTTAGAGCCGGAGAAAAACAAGCAAAAGAAGTTAAAAAAACTGTTTTTCCGGAAGCGGCCAGGCCAGCGGCGACGGCGGCGGCATTTGATTCGGCAATTCCAGATTCGATAAAACGAGACTTGAAACGAGCGGCAAATTTATCAAGATAGAGTGAGGGACGAAGCCCGATATCAACAACATAGATATTGGGATTTTTAACTGCCAAGGCAAAGAGAGACTCAGAAAAAGCTTGACGAATAGATTTGTTTTCAATATTTTTGGAGTTCATTTTTGGCAGTTAAATAGATATCCTCAGGTAAATCTTTGACGTCATGATATTCAAACTTATTTTCCATAAAGGAAACACCTTTGCCAATAGTGGTTTTGGCGATGATACAAGCGGGGTAAATGGTTGATGATTTGGCCTTTTTTAGGGCAGATTCCAGCTCAAAAAAATTATGACCGTCAATAGTCGTAACGGTCCAGCCAAAACGAATATATTTGGCGGCTAACTCATCAAGAGGCATGATGTCTGCAGTAGAACCACCAAGCTGATAAGCGTTGCAATCAACAATATTAATAAGATTGCCCTGGTGGTATTTATTGGCGAAGGCGATGGCTTCCCAAATCTGACCCTCGTTGTGTTCACCGTCAGTAGTCAAACAAACAGTGTGATGACTTTTGTCTCCCAGAGCCAAACCACAAGCAAAGGACAAGCCCTGACCTAAGGCGCCGGAAGCATATTCAACCCCAGGGGTGTCTAAATTGAGATGACCCTGAAGACGGGAATCAAACTGAGAGTAAGTCAATAATTCCCCGCGGGGGAATTTATTCTGTTGGGCCAAGACAACATAGAGAGAGGGACAGAGATGCCCAGCGGAAAGAATAAAATGATCTTTGTCAAAATTAAAAAGACCAGAATTATAGAGAGAGATTAAAATATCAACTGAGGACAAAGAACCACCAATGTGGCCAAAACCAGCGTGATTAATCATTTCAAGAATGTCGAGACGCAAAGAGCGTGCCAAAGGATACAGTGGATGTGATTTTTGGGCAGAGAACAAAATCATAATTAAGTATAAGCTAAAAAAGGAAAAAACCCACCCCTTACCCCTCCCAGAAAAAGGAGGAGGAATAAATATGTTAAAGTATCGATACAAATGAGAATGTTAGTAGAAAAATATCAGAAGAGCATTGCTGGATTTGTAAGACAGAAAATTAGTGATGAGGGGGTCGTGGAAGAACTAACTCAGGACATTTTATTGGCGGCATACAAGGCTATGCCAAATTTTAATGGTAAGTGCAGTGAGTTTTCATTTGTGTGCAGTATTGCTAAACATAAAATCACTGATTATTATCGGAAAAAGAAACTGAAAACTATTTTATTTTCGGTTAATCCAAAATTTGAAGAAATTGCCCAAGAAGCCCTGACACCGGAGAGGGATGTACTAAAAGAAGAATTGAAAAGTGAAATAAGCAAGACCATGAAGGAATTAAGAGCAGACTATGGAAAAATTTTACGACTTAAATATGTAGAGGATTGGAAAAGCAGTCAAATTGCCAAAATGATGAAACTGAGTATTAAAGCAGTGGAATCCAGACTAATAAGGGCAAGAAAGCAGTTCCAGGACCTTTGGGTTTATGATAAAAAAAAGAGTAAAAAACTTGTTCAGGCTAACAGCCCTAATAAGCGTTAGGCAGGGGTATTTTTTGGGACGGAATTGGTATGAGTTGATGAGAGAACCTTATCTGACTATTAAAGCATTAAGGGAGAGCCGGGATAAATCACAGATATTTTTAATTAGCCTGACGGCTTTGGCTCCCCTATTTTTGTATGTAATTTTGAGAATTATTTACGATTTGATTCGATATCGGAGCTTATTGATAGTGACCGGTGGAGTATTTAAACTGGCAGTTTTTATTCAAGGACTAATTTTGGTTTATTTGGGTTATTGGGTAATAAAAGTTTTTCAGGAGGAATAATGGAAATACCCAGACACTGGAGATTAAAACAGCAGAGGTATCAGTTGATTGGCGAAAAATGTCCTCATTGTGAAGAATTAATCTTTCCACCGAGAGACATTTGCCCCGGAGTTGGTTGCGGACAAAATACTTTTACACTACCATTGATTAGCAGAACTGAAAAAAAATATTATAACGAAAAAGGAATTGCGGTGACTGAAAGAGTAAAAAGTACGAGAATGGATGTGAAAGAATTAGTTTATTCTTGAGACCCGGGTGGGAGTTGAACCCACCTGAACGGTTTTGCAGACCGCTGTCTAACCGCTTGACTACCGGGTCGTTGGTAGCCATATTTTATCAAAAAGTCACTTAATTTCGAGGAGATCTTCTTTGGACAACTTCGATACCGGCGCCGCAGGGAACTTTTTGGGCAGCTTCGGGGGTAAGATTTTGAGCGATAGGCAAATCCAGATTAATTCTTCCTTCACCAGTCTTGTTTCCTTTTTGACCAAAACAAACCTTAATTAAATCACAAGGGCGACAGTGTGAAGAAATTACTGTAGTTCCGACAACTTTCAAGTTGAATACCAACTTGTTATCGGTGGGGGCAGGAAGGCGAAAATTATATGCTACTATTTTTGGTTGTTTTTCAGTCATAGATGTATGTTATCACAAAGTATCCTATATTTCTACTATATTGACAAATTAATAATATTATGGGATAATATTGTAGTTTAGTTATAATAAACAAAAATATGGAAAAAACACCCAGAATGATTGCCGCTTCACTATTATTGTCCGCCACCATGTTGGGTGGATGTACTAAAGATGGGCAACAACTAACTGTAACTAATGAAACTAATTGTTGGGATATGCCCGGTGGGGCTAGTGTTTCCAGAATTAGCAGAGCCTTGGCGGAAAAAAATCAGGTTAATAGAGGTGAAATTGGCGAGGGTGCTGTGGTCACCGCCGTAAAAGGAGATTTTTCTTCTCCTAACGAAAAGGGTTATGTTCAGGTTGAAGTACCAAATATTTATGGTGAAAATCCCTCTACCGGTGAAAAGATTGATTTGGGGCAAAGAACTTGTTGGGTCAAAGGTTCAGATTTGAAAAAATAAAACTATTTTTCCCCTTCAATAGCGGCTTGAGCTGCAGCCAGACGGGCAATTGGTACCCGGTAAGGACTACAAGAAACGTAATCTAAACCTATTTCATGACAAAATTTGATAGTGGCCGGATCGCCGCCTTGTTCTCCGCAAATACCAATGTGGAGATTTTTTTTGCTAGCGCGGCCTAATTCAACCGCCATTTTCATTAGCTTTCCCACCCCGATAGTATCCAGACTTTTGAAAGGATCTTCGGGAAGAATTTTTTTGTCCAAATAATCTTTTAGAAATTTTCCGGCATCATCACGGGAAAAACCGTAAGTCATTTGGGTTAGGTCATTGGTACCAAAGGAGAAAAAATCAGCCTCGGTAGCAATAGTGTCGGCGGTAAGGGCGGCCCGGGGAATTTCAATCATAGTGCCAATTTCATAGGTCATCTTGACGCCATGTTTTTTGATGGTGGCTTCGATAATGGGGACCAAACGGTCTTTGAGCCATTTGAGTTCGTTAAACTCGCCAACCAAGGGAATCATGATTTCAGGAACGATAGATTCGCCAGCTTTTACCAATTCACAGGCAGCCTGCGCAATAGCTTCAACCTGCATTTCAAAGATTTCGGGGAATGTAACACCTAAGCGACAGCCTCGGTGACCCATCATCGGGTTGAGTTCATGGAGATAGTCGACTTTTTGTGATAATTTACTGGCGCTAATACCCATTTCTTTGGCGATAGCCTCAATTTCGGCTTCAGTTTTGGGTAAAAATTCATGTAAAGGCGGATCAAGTAAACGAATCTTGACGGGAAAACCTTTCATAATTTGGAACAACTCTTTGAAATCATTCTTTTGCATGGGAAAAATCTTGGCCAAAGCGGCTTTGCGTTGCTCCACCGTTTCAGAGACAATCATTTGACGAACGGCAAAGATACGGTCGGCTTCAAAGAACATATGTTCAGTACGGCAAAGACCGATACCTTTGGCACCGAAATCACGGGCAACAGCCGCATCTTTCGGAGTATCGGCGTTAGTGCGAACTCCAAGTTTTTTATATTTATCGGACCATTCCAT
>LBTB01000007.1 GCA_000989305.1 Candidatus Shapirobacteria bacterium GW2011_GWF2_37_20 | reverse complement strand
GGACCTGATTTTTCTTTTTAATGAGTCAATTTCTGCATATCTTTCGGCGTCTTTTTCCGAAAGAACAAAGGCGTGGCCGATATTATAATTCTCGGGAAAGGCTTTTCTGGAAATTAGAAACCAAAGATAGGTTTCTTCTTTATCGGCAAAAGCGGGATAAAGATGTCTGGCTAATACCTCAAAGTCGGTAACTTCCCTTTCATGATCAATGGAAAAGCCGCCTTCTTGTATTTTTTCTCGAGTGAAGTCAGCCCAAGAAAGTCCACTTGATCTCAATAATAGGAAGGGTAATGGCTCAACATTTGGCAATTTAATTGCCGGTGGCTTTTCAAGAAAAGGTAGAGCTGATTCTTCAATTACCAGATTGATGGGAGCGACTTTATACGGATAAGATTCGATATTTTTAAGATATTTTTGATCAACAAAAGCTTCTGATTCGACAGTCATCTTGTCAAAATAACCGGGTAGGTTCAGTTCCATATATTTACCAAGAGCAAAAGTATTGATGGTTAGTTTGGTGGCAGTGTTTAAAATATCTTCTAAGACTAATTCTTCATTTCTGGTAAGGAAAAACATTTCACTTGAATGTTTAATAATTTTTTCAAAAAGAGATTGGTCAATTGGCTTTTCCGGAGACTCTTGTCGGCTTTGTTCGATTCCAAAATCCCCGACTTGCTTCCAATCTAGCGACTCGACTAAAGTGCCTGAACTAATTTCATTTTGAATGCTTCTGGTTAAGGATTCAGGACTTATGCCTGTGGTGTCTATAATCGAAAAAGTGTTTAAAAGAATATCTGACATTTCGTCGCCAAGATGTTTGTTGTTTTCGTCAATGTTGTATGGGTTATGTTTGAAACCCTGACGCAAAAGAATATCGCTAAGATGTCCCGTCTGAACCATTAGTTCTGTGCCAAACTCTTTGGTAGACCATTCTTTAGTTTCTATTTTTTTGAATTTTTCTTTGACGAAGAGTGTTTGGTTAAATATTTCTTTGACTTGGTTCATATATTATTTAAATTTCTATATCTGGTCTTTGCAGGACCATTCCACTCCATTCATTGGTACAGATATATTTTGGGGCAATGATTGGAGAATTTACTCTTTGACGTAAATAAACTATTTGTGCATGGTTTAAAGAACCTTCCATAACAACTGAGTTTCCGGTGATTTTGTAGTCATTTTTGATATTAAGTTTATCCAGCGCTAGTTTAAGTTCAGGTTCGCGTGATGCAACCGGGATATCATTTTTTTTGCAGAGGTCTCTTTGTTTGGGAGGACAATTGGAATTTCCACAGTAAACAGTACCAAAAAAGGCATTAAAGTCAGGCCTATTAAGCTGGTGAGAAACGGCGCATGAATTTGTCCAATATATTGGATAGTTTGGATACTCAGCAGACATAAAGTCTTTAAGATATTCTCTCGTACCTTTGGGCCAAACCGAACCAATTTGTTCGTCAATACCTTTGAATTTTTCAATTTCTGGCCAATATGTTTTTAGTCTTTCGATAATTCCGTCGTTTATTTTTAACCCATTTATCATGGAACAGTCTGCATAGGGAACAACATTTTTGGCCACTTCATTAATAATTTCAGGTGAAGAATTTTGAGGTAAAAATGGTCGCCAATAGTGAATGACTGGTAAGTTTGCATTTTTTAATCTGATAAAGTTATTTTTCAAATCTTCGATTCTGGTAGTTGGTTCGATGGGTTTGGTTAAACCGGAATAACTTAAATAGAAGATTATTTTTGCTTCGGATTCTTGGGCAAATTTAATAAAATCGTCAGGTATGTGGCATTTGGTTACCATGGCGATGGGATTGGGTATTTTGCTATTTGTCCACTCGTTAATTAATCTCTTGAAATATTCAGTATTTTTTTTGTTCATGAAGGCATCTGTTTCGCTGGCCAACATAACAACAGAATCAGGATGATAGGTTGCTGAGGATAGCAGTTGAGCAATGGCTTCTTTGGGCTCGGCTATAATTTCTGAATTCTTAGGAGTCATGCCATAAGTCTGCATGAAACAGTATTGACAGTTCTTTAGACATCACGAACTACCTCCTTAATAGACATTGCGGGATTTTATCACAATATAGGATATATTACAAATACCTACTATTTTAGTTTAGCCCAACGTTTCAAGTACTTCTCTACAACGGAAAAATTTATTGGCAGTTGTTTTTAAGGTTTTGGAAAGCTTGCTGTACAATTCTTATTTTTATAATATATGCGATGAAGAGAATATGGGAAATACAAGTGGACAATGAAAAATGGCGGGGATGGATACAAACTTTTGAGAGTTCTTTGTAAAACGTAAGACTCAACTTTGGCAAGAGAAGGTTGTTTAGACAACGTAGCAGGAAGTGAAACGGGAATCCCCCTTTAATATTTCCCTAAATTCCTTTTCTTTGTCTATTACACTTTCTTCCGTATCCGAGGGGACCAATCCTTTGACAATAATTCTAAGATTAAAAATATTATCCTGATTTTCCTGGCTAATATGAATTATGTTTGCATCCATGTCGCTGATTAATTTGATGACATCAATCAAAATTTTTGGTTGATCGCGACCACTTAATTTAATTGAAGTCATTTGAAGGTTTTTTTTGTTGATTTTATAGTGATTTAACTCTTGTTTTAATTCATTAACATCGAGAGCACCGTTTCCAAGCAAAAAATAAAGTTCATCACAACCCTGACAACCAAAATTGTAAAGGATTGGGTTGATAGTGTCTCCCAGATCAGAAAGGTCAAGAAGACCGCGGGGAGAGAGCATCTTTTCCATAATTTCTTTACCCTGATTGATAAATTTGTCTCTTATGGCCAATTTTCTTTGTTCTGAAATGATTTTTCGGGTTTCAGGAAGATCACAAAATTCCTCCAAATCAGCAAGAGGGGCACGTCTGGATTCGTGTCCAGTAATTACCTCGACGGTACTGGCGTTGGGGATGATAGCAGAAATGGGCATTTCTAAGCCATCGACAGAGATTTTTTCGGCATCAGCCAAGAGGCGGTGGTTGATTAGAGCAGCAAAGTCAACGCCAGTGCCATTTTTGGGCAAAAATCTAATACCACCAGTGGGGGTAAAGACCAGTTTCAAAACATATTTTTTTAATTCTGATTGCTGGTTATTTTTAATTAGAGAAAGTACTCCGTGGTTATTAAATTCTTCCATCGCCGGAGTGACCAGGGCAATTTCTACCGGCCCCTGATAGAAATTTATTGTCGTTTGAATGGCTTGATAACCATTTATACGTCCATTAGCGCCAATAAACTCGTCAAAACGGTCATAGTCGACCATTTCACCGAACTTTTCATGTAAATTTTTTAGAAAAGAATAACAATTATCAAGGGTAGATAAATTAATGCGGAAACTGACAAGATCATTTATGCCTGAAAAATTGTTTGGGTCACACACACCCCGCATGGCATCTTTTTTCTGTTTGTGTTTTAAGGCCCAATAACCATTGAACCTACTTTCAATACTTCCCTGATAGGATTTTTCTTCGAGAAGTTGTTCCAAACCGCTTTTTATGTGAGCTAAGAAGAGCGGATTCCGTCGAGGGTCGTTGTCAATTTGATTTTTGGTTTTTAAATAATCCTTGGGACTAAGATATTGGTAGCTTAAATCTTCCAGTTCAGTTTTAACTTCCCACATACCTAATGATTCGGCTAATTTAGTGTAAACTTCCATGGTTTCTTTGGATTTTATATATTGCTTTTCCGGTTTCATGAAAGCCAAAGTTCTCATGTTATGGAGTCTGTCGGCCAATTTAATAACAGCGACTCCGGGATTAAGATAACTTTTGTCCAAAACTTTAGAAAGAGTGTCCTTGTCGTCGCCATTCTCAAGCTTGGTTACCCCCTCAATCAACTCAACCACTTCCTGGCCAAATTGTTGTTTAACCTGCTTAAGTGTTAAGGGGGTGTCTTCTATGGTGTCGTGTAGGAGAGCGGCAATGAGGTATTTTTCATTATTTATTCCAAACTCGTTTTTGATTATTTTAAGTACCTCGACGCAGTGATTAAAGTATGGTTCACCGGATTTACGGAGCTGGCCTTCGTGTGATTTTGAGGCAATATTATAAGCCCGAACAAGATTCTCTGAAGCAAAATTAATCCCATCAATGGATTCACCGCTTTTTAGTATTTCCGGATACATGTGATATTTTATACCGAAAGATGGGAAATTTCAATACTGGTATAAATTAAATACCGGATTTTATTCAAAATTATTAATTTTGAGAGTATAATTTTTTAAAATTATAACGTATAATAAGACACAATTTTTAAAGATATGACAGTAAAAGCACCGAGATCATGGACAAATTTAGATAGCCATTACCAGAAGGTGTTGGAAAGTAGGTGGTATAAAAGTTTATGTATAATTCAGGATGAATTTACTAGGGCAACGTCAGATTTTTACAGGGAAAAGGGAATTAGATTTTTTCATTTTCCGATTACAACCGGCTCAATCTCCAGCCCAATGGGGCTAGGAAGTGATTCAACTCCGGTTAAAATACAAATTGATGGGGTAGAGACGTATTTAGCGGACTCAATGCAATTTTTTTTGGAATATGCTTGTAGGCTAAACAAGGAGGGGGCATATTACATTGCTCCGTCGTTTCGAGGAGAAAAGGCTGATAAAAGACATTTGTCGCAGTTCCTCCACTCAGAGGCGGAGATACCCGGCGGGTTAGATGACGTAATAGAATTGTGTCAAAATTATTTATCATATTTAGTCAACCATTTGTTGTCAAAATGCGAGAAGGAAATAGTTGATATTGCGGGAGATGTAAATCATCTGACAAATTTTTTAGAAATTGCTAAATCTATTCCCAGGTGTACTTTTGATGAAGCGGTAAAAATATTAGACAACAGTCCTTTGTACGTAACAGATAATGGCATGTTCAGGACAATAAATTCGGCGGGTGAAAAACAACTAATAGGCCATTTTAATGGCTACGTCTGGTTGACGAATTTTGATCACATGGCAGTACCCTTCTATCAAAAGTTTGATCCAAAAGATGAAACTAAGGCCTTGAACGCAGACCTCCTCATGGGAATAGGTGAAACGATTGGGTCTGGCCAAAGACACTCCAACGGAGAGGAGGTGAAAAAAGCTTTGAATATTCACGATGTGGATAAAAAACCCTATGAATGGTACATATATATGAAGGAAAAATATCCCATACAGACATCTGGATTCGGAATGGGAATCGAGAGGTTTATTCTTTGGTTGCTAAAACACGATGATATTAGAGATTGCCAATTATTGCCGAGGTTTAACGGCATTGAATCTGCGTTTTAAGAATTATTTCTTTTTGGCGACAATCATAAGATTCATTCCCCTATTGACAACTGAATCTTGAGAATTGAAAGCCATTTCGATTTCAAAAACTGCTTTATAGAATTTATTATCTATTTCTAACTTGTTTGACAAAGGACTCTTTTGTTTATTTTCAGAATCAAAATCTTCAAACTGTGGCTGAGCAAAAATTGGTATTCCATACGTTTTAACCGGATATAAATTATTGGATGTAGCTAATTTTTCAAGCGTTTCTTTTGTAAAAACTTTAAGTTTGGGAACGCTTTTGTTCCACGAGACGAGACTTTTGCCCAACAACTCTTCAAGCTCTTTTGTATCAGCAACATAATTATTTATTTTTGAATAAAGGGCGTTATAGTAACCCTGTCCCATGACCATAATTAAACCGTCTTTTTTTAGTATTCTATTGAACTCTGAGAATACTTTTTCAACATTTTTAACAAAACTAATCGGGTTATAAATACTAGTAACGTAGTCTATTGAGGCGTCTTTGATGGCTGACATATTTTCTAAATCACCATTTACAATTCTGATTTTGTCGCCGAGCTTTTTTATTGAATCTTTATTTTTCGCAACTTCAAGCATGGAAGTTGATAAATCATAAAGTATAAAGTTACATTGATATTTTTTGGAAAACTTAAGAATCCACCTTCCCGTCCCACCACCTGCATCTAAAATAGTTGTGTTTTTGTTTATCTGATTACCAATATTTTTTTCAATAATTGATTGAATGATATCGTCCGAAAGTTTCCAGAAATATTGATTATCAGCCTGGTCAACATTAGTTGAATAATCTTTAAAAAATGATTTAAACCTTTGTGTTGGCATGTATTTGTTTATTATAATGAATATATATAAAAATATATTAATGTTGGCGATTATTAAAGCACTTGTAAAATAACTCTGTTCCGATTCCGGTAGAAAAATAACATTCTTTATTGTCTGATAATAGTCGGGACACCCAATCCGAAGAACCGCCATCGGCTATGGGGACAGTCAGGTTGTCCTGATTTGTACAAAGAACCTTATAACAGACACCATTGTAATAGCCAATTCCAGCAATTCGACTCAGGTCAAATATAAAGTTGATTTCAGGATATTTCGCCTTGAGACTTGGCAAAAAATTGCTTTCAAAGTTGCGGAGCTTTTCCATTTCTTGGGGAAAGTTATTTAATAAATACGAGTTTTCACTCTGGTTTATTGAATTCACCTGAGAAGGATTGTCAATTGATAAATATTTAAATAAATCGAAGTTTTTATCCTGAGTGTGCTTTCCAATTGAGGCCCTATCTGCAGACAATTTACTAATTATTTGTTCTGTAAGAGAAATATTTGAGATATAAACTGACTTTTGAACTGGACTTTCAGTAAAGCAACTCATTTCATCAATGATTTTTAGAGTTGAGTTAAGTTGCTTTAACAGCAGGGTACTGGAGATATCTTTTGAGTATCTATCTGAAGAGCCCAAAGCGAAAACTCTAAAATGAGAAGTGAAGCCGGTTTCTTTTTCAAAAGGTTGCAACCGTAAACATCTCATGGTGGTCGCAAGATTATACTGTTTAGTGGAATCTTGCCTTCTTCTGGAAGAACACTCCAAGGCCATCGCCGTTGTTGGATCAGCCATTACTTCTACATTTCTAACGCAAGACATGATAATGTTTTGACTTAAGTTTGACAAAACACTATTTAAACCCAGAGGGGCAACTGGTGAAAACTCAACACTCTCAAATTCACTTGGTAAACAAGAAAAACACTTTTCGTCCAACTTAATCGCTTCGGACTGGGGAATGGACGCGCTGATAATAAACTTATTGTCTTGATATTTTTTTAAAAGTTCTGGGGGGCTAATGCGCTCGACTTGATGTCGGTACATTTCGGAAAGCAAAAGTTGTGAGTCAGAGGGCTGTAGCTTAGCTGAAACCAAATCGTTTAAAGAGAATTTGTCGCCGATTTTATCAATAATTTCTTTCATATTTTTCTAAATTATCTATATTTTATAAAAATTAGAGGCATTGTTAAAATATATGTTTTCTAGATCCCGTCTAATAATTTTTTTGTTTTTAGCGTTAAGCTCTATCCTTTTGTCCATGTCCCAATCTTTTTCGAACCCTGTTTTTGTGTTTTTTAAGTTCCAGCCGAAATCAATGTCAAAAACTAATTGTTCGGGACAGGTAAGATTGAACAGGTCTGAAAGAAAATTGTTTGTCGGAACAGCCAAAGAATGGGTTCTTTCTTCAAAAAGATATAAATCAGGAGAGCAGCCTACAAAAATGTTTTTTTTATTTCTAATAATTTTCATAGTTTCGATGTCAAGACGGGCACCATGTGTCAAAAGTATAGGAATTGAGTTTTCTATAGACCATCGGGCCCATTTTCGAGGGTGATTCATTTCTCTCGCGAAGTCTAGTTGGTTAGTAATTTCCCCCTTGTACATGTCGGTATGGACAACAACCGGCAACTGGCGGCGTTGAATTTCTTTTACTGCTTGTCTTGATATTGATTCTGGTCCTGTAAAAGTGGCTATTCCATGAATCTTAATGGCGACAACCTCGGGTTGATCCAGCAATAGGGTAAATTTTTTTAAATCATCTAAGAGAGGGTGATAAGTGGGCATGACCATTAGTCTTGGGCTTGATGAGATATAATTTGTTTCACGGACAAAATTAATTAATTTTTCATTGGTCTCAAAATATGGATTTCTTTGAACCGAATTTTCAATAGTTTCACCTGTTAAGGTGTTTTCTTCCTGTGATACATACTGAACTTGGTTTGGTGATTCTCGCGGTTTCCAGATACAGGGTCTAAAAATCAATTCATTGTTCTTTATTTCTGGTGTTGGAGCCGGTGAAATGACCGAAGCGATTATGTTTAAGCTTCTAGCGTTATTAAGATAGTCTTGCGGAATACTATCTGGGCCGAAATATGATTTACCAAAATGACTATGAGCGTCAATTTTTCTAAAAGATTCTGTTACCATAATGTTTCATTTAAACCATAGTTTCCCTTATTGCATGGTTGGTATTGTTTTATTCTCACTATTTTTTGTAAAGGCCTGTGTAAATACTCTGGTTTCAATAACTGTTTTTTGTGGGTTTTTGTCTGTAGTTGACGCCCCTTCTTCATTTCCATTATTAATTATCAAGGGCTTAAAACCGGGAACAATAAGTGTTTCGAATTCTGGTTTAAAATGGCTCATTCAGGGTATGATACTATTTTTATCAGATATTTCAACTATTTTTCACTAAAACAGGCTAAAGATGATAATTCCAATGTAAAAAATATCTATTAATTAAAATTCCATTTGAATAGATTTAGTTGAAGAGTCTATTTTTATTTTTTTGCCAACCGGCAAGGGAATTTGGGGGGCAGTATGACCAATATCTATGTTTTGAATTATAGGAATATCTTCATTATATTTCCTAGTAACCTCTAAAACCATTTCTTGTTGGGCTTTTTTATAGATAATTTTTTCTTTATCTGTCTTTTGTTTATTAAACTCCCACGCCTTGGGTCGCCCAATAAGCAGACCCTGAACATTACTTAGAATCCCCCGTTCACCTAAAGCACGCAAAACACGACGGAAATAAAAATGATCAGGAATTTCTTCTGAAGTTTCTAAAAATAAAACAATATTTTTAAAATCGTTAAGGTTGGGAATAGTGGCGCCGTGGCGCAACATATCATCAATTGATTCTACACAACCACCCCAGGTAATGCCCTGAGAATTATTTAGAGAATCCCATGACCAAAATGGATTTTGTTGATGTTTCCTTCTTGTGTTTATTGTTGATGGGTCGTTCCAGTTAAGGCCAATATCATTAAATGTCGGACTGGACTTTAAATCAAAAAAACCATTATCAAAAAAAGCATGGTTTAAATAATCAACGGTAAATTCGTCCATTTTTACTTGCATGGCAAATTCAGTAAACAAACAACCGCCATAAAATGAGGGAATACCATTCAACCAGAGGTGGTTAATGAAATGAGTATTGTCGCTATAGCCAAAAAATGGTTTTGGATTATTAATAAAAGGTTCCCTGGGTAGTTTTTTTATGTAAGTTATTTGGTCATCGCCTCCAAGAGAAGCAATTACTGCTTTTATATCCTTACTTTCAAAGGCATCAACCAAATCCTTTATGCGTTCTTCACCGCTTGCACCCAATTTCCTGGTGGTGGGAAATTCAATAGGTTCTAAACCAAAAACATCACGTAAACGTTGGCAGCCAAGCTTGTAAACATGAGGCCAAACGGCCGGAGCGGCAAAAGATGGTGATAGGATTGCCACCTTGTCGCCATTTTTTAGTTTCGGAAGGGTTACGAAATTCATAATACATATTACCACTTTTACCGTATTATAGGCTATCTAACAAAAAATGTTGCTTTTGAAAAATAAAGAACACAGGTTGGGGAAAAGTTACTATACCACAGGGGTCGCATAGAACTTTGACCCTTTGGCGGAGCATTGGGGTCTGGAACCTTTCTATCCCTATAACACCCTCTTACCCACTGTCTCATTCTATCAAAGATTTGAAGCTAAATGAGACAAATGAGACACTATAAAAAAGGAATGAACCGAAACGGTGATATTGTTTGATATACAAGATGATATAACTAACCCTCTACGGCACTTTGGGCAACTTCAGAAAGCTTGGTGTAGTTTTTTCTCGCATTTTTAAGAAATGTGTCTAACATGAAAACGTAATCTTTCTGATTAACAGTTGCCCCTTTATATATAATTTCAAATGTTTTTGTTTGTCTTAATGCCGACGGAAACATCTTTTTGACGTATTCAATTTTGACTTTTCTGCTGGATGAGTAAAAAGGTTTGTTTGCCATTGCAACACCAAAACCAAAATCCAGCATTAATTTGACTGCCTCTAAACAGAAAAACCGCATTATTTTTCTTGATGGTGACTTCAAATTAGCAACTTTATGTTTTAATTCTTCTAATTCATCAATAGTATTGCTGTTTAGAAGTAATGTTAAAAACGTACCGGGCTTTGGAAAGTCATCTTTTTTAAATTTAAACTGTTTACCTTCAATAAGAAGTCCGTCAGACCAACAAATAAATCTCCATTTCTTATTGTTTTCACTTAAAAAGCTATTTTCACTGAAAAATCTAACTTTTATTAGTGGATCCATTCTGGATGGAAAAGAGTCAAAGGCGTCACTATTGGTTATTATCACGATATTAATGTCTGAAGAACCCAGAACAAACTCGCCGCGAGGTACACTTCCTACTAGGTAAATTGAAACTAACTGTTCTTTAAAAAATGACTTTGTATGTAATATAAACGTGTCAATGAGACCTTTTATTGCCCCATCGATCTTAGCTAAAGACGTGCTGTTTTCAATGTCAAATTTTTTTTGCTGTTCTGCATATGTATTAAATATTTCGGCTTGTTTTTTGGGCTCAATGGGAAATTTATAAAACTCAATGAGTTTCTTAGACACATTTTCTAAATTACTTTCTATTTGATCCAATGTATTTTTTTGTTTGTTAATTACGTCATCTCTCCACTTTTTATACGATTCTTCACCAATTTGTTTCATTTTATTTTTTCCGTATTCAGACAAGTACCCAATTGAAGCCGAAGAAAGCATTGACTTTGACATCCTGATTTTTTGAAAGTCTTCGTTCAATTGCAGCCTACTAATAAAATGGTGATGTTGTGTCCGTTTTCTTAAGGCAGTTGCAATTCCGCTAGATAATCCTTGGTTCCAATCTTCCAAATATTTTTTAATGCCTATCACAAGTAATATGTCTTTATATGATTTAAAATTTCCCAGATTGATTGAGTCAGGCTCTTCTATTTTATTCTTCACATCATCCTTTTGAATTATCCACCATATTAATCGGAAAAGTTTGTCTTTTATTTGATGAATGTATTCCAGGAATATTCCGTCGTAGTATGAAATTATTTCTTCAGGCTCAAATATTTTTTCATCAACATTTATTAGATTATCTACCTCAAGCAATAGCTTGGAGGTAAGTTTTGCCTCGATGAATGACCTTTCTAAATCCTGAGCATATTGGTATCTTTTGGAGATTACAGAATGCTTTTTTGTCTGTCTTCCCATTGCTTCATATTCTGGCTCCTTGTTGATCTGGTCGAAATCTAGAAATAATAGTCCAGTTTTGAGTTTTGTAAGATTAGAGTCATTGATCATTTGCATATTTTACAATTTTTACTAAATCATCCTCGTTTTCGTAGCCCCTGATTCTACCATTTAATATCCCAAGCCTTTGGCTAATTCCATCACTCATTAATCGCCAATTGGTATCTTCTAAGGTCTTTTTAATCAACTTTTTTAGATTATTTTGGCTGTCATAATCACTTCTTGAAGTGTCCGATTCCTGAACCGAGAATGGAATTACTACATCCTTAGTAATCTCGGGTTTATCAAAGGAAAGGTCGATATATTTTTCTTTTTCCAAGGTTTCTTTTAACAACTTTTCCATATCAAATACTTTCAATTTCTTTAAGGCTCTGGCCTTTTGGTAAATAGGATCGGCTTCTTTTCTTTCCGTTTCTTTAATTCGATCGATTGAGTTTATTAATTGGGTTTGACTGGAAACATAATTCTCACCCTTTTCAGGTGTTAAACAACATTCTTTACGATATTTATTTAATAAATATTCTTTTCTCTCTTCCCTCTTCTTCTGTTTTTCGTCATAAAGTTTAAAATCGGTTTTATCTTCGAGTTTATAATCACAACTTTTACATTTTTCAGTAAAGGATGAAACTTCTTTTTCATTTTTATAACTGATTTTAAGCTCATCACCGCACTTGGGACAGAGTCTTGGTTTACTTTTATATTCTTCTCCGTCATCAAAAATACCTCTTCGTTTATGACAATTAGGACACTCAAAAAAGAAAAGCATTCTTAATGGTTCATCAGAAAAATCGTGCAGACTTTTTCCCTCTAATTTCATTGCCCAGTTACATTCCTGGCAAAAAATACTGTCCAGTTCTCTTGTGTCGTCAAATTTATCTTGTTTATTTTTGTCTTTTTCTATCCATTCGTTAATCGTCTTTTCTTTATCTCTATAACGTTCACCTTTTTGGTAATAAAGTGGCAACTCAATCAAAATATTTTTACCTCTTATCTTATCTTTTTTTGGAAATTTACTAAAAATCTTGTCTTCTTTACACTTTTTTAAAGCTAATTTTACCCAATCAATACAAATTTCGATAGTGTGTAAATCATATAAATCTTCATAATATTGTCGGTCTTTTAGGTAGTCCATTAATATCTTTTTCCTTTATATCTATTAAAGAAAATTGGAAATAAAACTAAAACAATTACTAAAATCTTTACCCACCAAGGAAGGGCAACAAGCAGGGACCATAGTCCTTCAAAAAATCCCTTAATACCAGATATCAACATGTTGTAAATAATTTCTTTTGTCATATATGCGGATTGTATCGTTCACTGGTGTTTTTTCAAAATCAGGCTCTTAAAATATTACTATTTAAGCTAAATGAGTACCTATAAACTATTGTTAATTATATTTCAGGATATAATTGAGTAATGATCAATATGTCTCCAGAGTTATTGAAAAAGATAAATGAATTACTCTCTACTAATGGATATAACTTAGTACACAGCGCTCTAAATAATTTGGATAAAGATAATGAAAATCACAGAAATATTTACAGTAATGGTGAAGTCAAAATATTAATGGAAACAACAAAATTTATAAAGAAATAAGCGTATATTTGATGGAATAAGTTTAGATATTTATAGATATAGAAAAACACTATTCAAATATTTCTCTATAGATTTTCTTTGGATCAACTTTATTGATTGTCAGTTTTCTTTTGCCTTCATACATAGTTTCTAAAATAGCCTCATCGGGTGATGAAAGCTCGATGGCTTCGGGTATACCCGACTCTCTAGCAATCTTTTTATCCGTTGGCTTGAAGACTAGTTTAGCTGGACTATTGGCTATAATTGATTTGGCTGTTCTGGGATTGGCGTAGTCAGTGCTGATAATAAAATAGAAGCCATATTTTCTTCCCTGGACCATGATCCGATAAATATTATCTTCAATCTCTGATGGAGAAAAATTTAGAATTTGATTAAGTGAATTGATCAAAATTAGAACCTTAGCTTGAGGATTTAGATTATCCAGTTTCATCCGTCTTTCAATCTCATTGACACACCATTTTAAAGCACTAACGGACTTTTCTGCTTCGACAATCATTGGCGTCAATAAATGAGAAGCTTGATTGGGGACAATCAGATCGCCTTTAACGCCATCAATGACAATTAATTTCAATTCATTAGGTGAATATTTAGCCATACTAGTGGTTAATATATTATTTAACAAGTCAACAGTTGAGGTAAATTGTGAGCCGATTATTAATAAGTTGCCATATTTTTCAAGATTTAAATCTACTTCTTTTTTATTTTCATCAATTCCAAGTTCAATTTTAAAATTTTCAGATACATTGTCGGCGTGTTTTGTCTTTTTCCAACTAGCTAATGTCTCTTCAAACTCAATTTTTACTGGACTCGGTTCTTTTTTAGGAATAATTGTTTGACCTTCTCTGTTTTTATGTGGAATTAAAATATCTCTGGGTTTAGCTCCATTTACTTCTCCAATAATTCCGCTTTGTTCGAGCTCATCTAAAAGTCGGGCTGATCTGGCATAACCTAATTTTAAACGTCTTTGGATAAGCGAGGCCGAAGCGACTCCAGTTTCTTGGATTAGCTTAACCGCCTCATCAAACATGACATCGCGTTCTATAGTGGCTTCTTGGGATGGTTTATAAGTCAGCATGTTTATATAAATTAAAATTGACGATCTCTGCCTTCAATAAAATTACCTAACTTACGCAGGTACTGGGTAGTTATATCCAAAATACCGGCAATAATATAAAAAACTACAGCTAGATAGTCGCGAATCGTTTTAGGAAACTCTGGTCTGTCAGTTTTGGTTTTGTCAGTGGTACGGCTTTTTTTGGAATTTCTTTTTTCTTCTTTCTGCCTCAATTTAAAAGCATTAATTGCCGCCTCATACCTCTGCTTATCAAATGGCAATCTAATTGCGATCAAAGATCGTCCAGGAATTGGGGCTTCAATATCAACATCACCGGTAGGAGAAGCTAAAGCCATGGCTACATCCTTATGTAGCTTGGTAATGCTTTCGAGTGGCGTACCTAGCGCTATTTCAAGACAAAATTCAGTATCTTTTGGTCGATAGTTTACTTCGGCAACCCTGGCGGTTATTCCTAGAGAATCTAGGGTTTGTTCTATTATGGCGGCGTTTCTTGGGATTAAGTTTTTATCACCCACCCTAGGATCATCTGATTTTTTTATCTTTTTGATCTTGACCATAACTCATAATATCATTTACGGTGTCAAATATAACTGATACCGGATAATTAGTCATAAAACCAATCAAAATCAGGATCTTCAATTTCTTTAATATTACTTTTCAGCATCTTATATTTCCCGTCTTCAAAAATTGTTTTCCAAGTTCCCTCGTAATAGTGAAATTCAGTTTCTTCAGTCACCCAATTTTTAGTGCCAAATTTTACATTAACAGTATCTTTTGAATCTTCCACTTTTTCTGATTTAACAATTTCTACATCCAAAATATCCTTAAATCGGCTAGTCCACTCTTCAAAATTAGTCTTTTGAAGATATTCCCGGCTTAATAGATCAAAACCCTCCTTCATTTTTCTAGCCTTAAGATAAGTATAAAAGGCAGTAACTGCATCTTCCGGTGATTTACTGGGATCGACATCAATTTTTTCAATTTCTTGATCTGAAAAATCAGGAATTATTTTTTTGGCTTCACTTCCGGATATAAACATTGATAATCCCGCTAGACCGGCAGTATTTATCCCAACCACCTGACCGCATTGGTCTGTCAGTGGGCCACCACTCATCCCTTCCACTAGAGAAATATTAGTTTGAATATAACTGACACTTTCATATTTTGACTCCCTAAAATCAGCAAAATTACCCTTCAAGACAGTGGCTTTACCAGCTAAATCTGTTCCCATAGCAAAACCAGTTGCCAGAAGCGGTTCTTCATCCTTGATGGAAATTTTACTAGGTAGTGACATAACCATCTCTGGGTATTCATACTCGGTAAATAAAATAGCTAAATCAGCATCTTTATCACCAGTAATTTTTATGGGAGTAATAAATTTACCATTAGGGAAAATTATTTTAGGACTAGGTTCATCAGCAATGACATGAAAATTAGTTAACACTTGATTTTCTGAGATAAAAAAACCTGTTCCTTCAGAATAACCACCCACAACCCTCACCACCGTCCCTTTTAATTTATTTTTAACTCCAGCCGAACAAAAAAACTTGCCGTATTGACCATATTGAGTCCGAATATAATCAACAATCACAAAAAGTGAGGCAATAACATATAAGCCAAGACAGAAAACTAATAAGGATTTTAGAAAATTTCTAAAACTTCTAAAGGTAAATTTGCCAGCATCAATAATGATTTTAATCAGTTCAATCGTAACCTTAATTAAAAATTTTATTAGATAATAAGTCGAATAAGTAACTAGTTTTAAGGGAAAATAATAAATTGGTTCAATCAAGTGTTCAATATAGGCAACAAAGCTTTGAACAAATTTCCATTTTATTTTTTTAATTAAATAAAAAATACCTTTTAGGGGCCAGCGGATAAAATAAAAGACATATACTCCCACAATCACCACTAAAAATATTTGAAAAACAAAATTCAGTTGACTGTCCTTGGTTATCTTGTCTTCTATGAAGAATAAAAAACAAGAAAGAATAAAGGTTATCCCAAAAGTAATTAGCTTAACTACCGGTTTTTTGAAGCCGGAAAAAGCGATATCAATAAAATAAGTCAGAGTAAAGACAAGAGAAAATAATATTAATACTTTTGTATAAAACAGAATATCGATTACAAATTTAGGTTGAGACGGAGAAGTAAGGAGAAATGAAACAACAAGAGCTAAAATCAAAAAAAGAACCGGTGCAATAAAACTAACAGCTTTTTTCAACACTAAGCAATATTAGCATTTAATCAAAATGGGAATTTCTCTTGATCACCCATTGATTCTTTATTCTCCTTAAGATATTTGCACCATTTACATTCCGGATTATCTGCTGGAAGCGGACCAGCTAAAAGTTTATCAACTTCTTTAATAAAATTCACAAAAGCAGCTTCATCGGCGGGTATTTCTAACCATTTGGGCGGAAAATCAACCTTAGCACTCTCATTTTCAAAAGAAACTGTGTTGGGATAAAAAATTAATAATCCCATTTTAGTAATCTTAATTGGATTACTACTTTTTGGATTCTCCATGGCGTATTTATATGCCGTTAATTGGGTTTTATATTTTTCAATTTTACCCACATCCGCTTGGCTTATTTTCAAATCAACTAAAGTATAAGTACTATCTGAATTCTGACATAGAAGATCATACTTACCTTTAATAAAACAAGAAGTGTCGGGAATAGGAATTGATTCAACAAATCCTTCCTGGAAAATAACCTGACAGTCGGGCAAACTAGGGGATAAAACGTTAAAGTTTTTTCCAACTAAAGAACCCTGAATTCTGGTATTTAAAGCCGAAAACACCCCTGGCATCGGCATGCTTGGCTGAGTAATGCCATATTTTATTTTTAGATAATAACAATGCTTACATTCTTCATAAAGATAAGCAAAATCAGAAGGCGATAATTTATACATGTTGTTATTATTTTTGACAATCTATAAAAGTATTTATATCCATCGGCATTCGTTTTTTGCATTCTCTCGCTTCGTTAAAACTTAATTTAGAAGGGTGAGCACACTTGTTTCTAAAATCGTCAATAATATCTTTTATTTCTTTTAAATAATTTGTCGAAAGTACGATTTTACTATCAAATTTATCTTCAATATAGTCAACAAACTCCTTAATTAAAGGACTCGTTTCTTTATTTTTTTGAGAAGCCGCATAATTTAGAATAAAATGCATAGTTCCTAAGGTGTATTTTATTTCGTCGTCATTTTTGTCTCTACACTGGATGATCATATGTGCAAATTGTTTTATTGGCTTGTCTTTCCCTTTTCCATCTTTAGATAAATCATCAACTAAAAAGTCTTCAAGAGGATCATATTTGTTTAGCAGAAATTTAGTAAATTTAATAAACAGCTTCCTTAATAGTTCGTTCTCAATAGTTCTACAGTATTGAAGAATAACGGGTGAAAAATCTATATCGGGCAGGGATTGTAGTTTGGAATATAAATACTCAGCAAGAGGATAATATTCCTTACTCAAGGGTTCAAGTTTATTCCAATTTGTTATGAGTGATTTAGCAATGTCTGTATAAGCGTCTATTTCTTCTTTCAGTTCTTCATTTTTCTCATCCAGTCTTTTATCAATTTTTTTATATAGCAAAACAAGCTTTTCCTCTTCTTTACGATCTTCTTTTTTAATTTCCTTAAAGTCATTTTGCAGTGAGACTAATATGTCCTTTATTTCATTAACCGTAGTCTCGATTCTTTTTGTTCTTTCGATAAGTTCTTTGTTCTGAGAAAGTAGCTGGCTAACCATTTTTTCAAGATTCGAGATTGATTCATTATATTTTTCACCGGAGCTAACCTTATTCTGGGTAATATTATTAAACTCTGTCGCTGTAGGAAACTCATCGATTTCTATAAATTTTCCCAACGAAAAGCGATATAAATTGTTACCCCTTACAACAAAAGCTGTCGTTACTCCTACTTCGTTCATGACATAGGAAACTTGTGTACCAACTCTTTCCAGATTTACTCTAGGAGATTTAACTTCTACAAAACTAGCCAGTTCTCCATTAATATAAAGACCTAAATCTAAGGAAATATGGGGAGGACCACTCTCGTCTCTTACATCCCAACCTTTCTTTACAAGTTGATCTTCTAGAAGTGACTCGATTAGTGCATATCTTTCACTGGCAGAAATATTCTGATCGACAATCCTATTCGGATCATCTATAGAAACGATCGGAATTATTAATTGTCTAAGGTCACTGATGTTGATGCTAGGAATCACATCACCATGACGCTTTCTATCCATCTGTTTTTTTATTAAAAGGTTGCCTTGTACAGAGGATATATATGAAGATAGATATGGTCCCAGGTTTGTGGACCTAATAATTGCACAATTGTTGTTGGCAATTATTTTTTCTTCTGAATTGTGAATGTAAATTTTGTTTTCGCTAAAAATAAGACTTACAACAATGTCGCCTTTTCTTAATAACGCTTTTTCCTGACGTGGACTGTATTCTTTTATATATTTGTCGTTTGATGTTAGATTGAGTTTTCCGTCTTTTATATTTTTTCCACTCATTACTAAATAATTTCCAGAATCATACAATTCCTCTCTTGGTATATAAGGACCCCTAATTAATTTAGCAATCTCTTCTAGTTTTTTAACCTCTATCCCCGACAATTGTTTATCAATATCATCAAATTCAGGGTTGAAAAAACTTCTATCAATTCTATTATTAAGTCTAGATCTGTCTATCCAAAAATCTCCAGTTTGTTCTTGAAAATTATTAACGATGGTTTGTGAATCATTTTTATATTGACCAAAATATACTTTTTCTTTATGTATGGGATTGTCTTTTTTTATAACGAGAACAGATGTTAATATACCTGTATTTTTGAATACCCCAGAATTAAGTTCTATCACAGCTTCTAAATAATATTCCGTAAGAATTGATTTCCTTAAAACCTCAAATCGAGGAGAAAATAAAAACCCATTAGGAACTAAAGCAATTAGACTTCCGTTACTATTAAGTAAGTTTAATGATTTCTTTATAAACGCGCTTTCTGATGTTTCGTGCTTATTGAGAATCTGTAATCGCATCCCAAATGGTGGCACTAGGATTATTTGATCGTATTTTTCTCTAATGTCATCATTTAAAAAATTATTAGCTTTTATTTTTATGTCTGGGTTAAGTGCTTTAGAAATTTTTGCAAGCTTACTATTTAACTCGAAACCATTTATATCTTTACAATAGTCAATCCTTGATAATATCTGACACATTCCACAGGCTGGATCTAATATAGAACCAGGCTTATATAGCTTACCCAGTCTGACTATTAGGTCTACTATTTCATTCGACAAGAATCCTACTCCACTTATTCTATTGGAAAACTCGGAAAGATATTTAATCACTGACTCTCTTGAAAAATTAGGCTTTATTATTAAGGTATCTTCAATAATTTTGAATGGATCAGAATTCACTTGGGACAACAATTCATTCAGTATTTGTTGATCAGTTTTCATAATTAATTTTTTTTACCATTCAAAAATATCAATAATTTTTTCTATTGCATTTTTGATACGGTCAACAATTCCCTGACGCTCCATAATTCTTGGAGATTCTGGTAATAAATCGACTATATCTTGGTCGTGGGGTAACTTTTGGGTATAAAGATACTCACCAATGACATTCTGGAATTTTTCAAGAGGAATACTCTCAGATTGAGCGACCTCTTTCAAAGCAGTCGAACGTTCACTCGACCAGAACTCTTCAAATGCATTTCCAACACTTTCTCCCTTATCAATTTTTGGCAAATTTTCCTCAATAAATTTACGTATCAAGTCTTTTTTCTTACGAAGCTTCACGTCTCTATCAAAAAGTTTGAGAATGTCTTCGGTCTTTTTCTGACGTATTATCTCAGAACTTATATCTTTTAGCCCGATTATTAGCTGAATTATATAATCAAAATCAATAATATCGCGTACCGTCAATTCAAGTTCAAAGTCGATTTGGTCTAATATAGATTCAATGTCTGTGTCATGATTTTTTCGTTCTTCGTGAATGTCCAAATACTTGCTCTGATAGTCATAAAACTCTTGCTCAGAAATATCTAAATCATTAAAGGAAAAACCAGCAAAGGTCTCGAGTGAAGATTTAATTCGGAGTAAATCACGAAAAGTCTTGACGAAAACGGCCTTTTCTTCTTCTCCCTGCAAACTATCTACGGAGTCAACTGTTGGGACCTTTTCTCGTAACTGGGTTAACTTTTCCTTAAAATCCTTTTTTTGTTCCTCATATGGTTTTTTAAAAACAATTTCTTTGGCATTTTCGTCCCCAAATAATGCTAGCGCTTTGTCGGTGTTGAGTTTGAGATTTCTAAATGAAATAATATTGCCGTGTGGTTTGTCAGAGTTTAAAAGTCGATTCGTTCTAGAATAAGCCTGAATCAATCCGTGATAACGTAAATTTTTGTCGACATATAAGGTATTAAGTCTTGGGCTGTCAAATCCAGTTAAAAACATATTGACGACAAGCACTAAATCGACCTCTTTATCTTTAATCCGTTGTTGTAGGTTGCGATAATAATCGTAAAAACGCTCTGTTGAATAATTGGTACCGTACAGGGCATTATAGTCAGAAATACATCCTTCCAAAAAATCACGAGAGTGCTGGTTACCAACAGTTCCTTCTCCAGCAAAAATATCTACATCGAGCATGTCGGTGCTGTCGTCTTCATTGGCTTGATAGGTGAAGATAGTGGCCATTTTAAAATCGTCTGTTTTTTTCTGCTTAAGCAATGTGTAATATTTTTTGAGAACTTCAATATTTGGAGTAGCAAAGAGTGCGTTAAACTTTCCGTTCTTGGTCTTGCGTTTCCAATCAGCCAACACATAATCAGCAATCTTATTCAGCCGTTCATCGCTTTCAAGTACCTCCTTAGTGTCAATACCTTCTACTAGTGTTTCAGCAAAGATATCGGCGTCGAGTGTATTGGCATCTTTTTGGGTGTATTTACCTACATATTCAACCGCGAAACCTAGAACGTTATTGTCATCTATAGCATGGGTGATGATGTATTTGTGTAAACATTCTCCAAAAACATCAGCTGTGGTTACTCCACCGATATTATTATCTGCAAAGATGGGTGTACCAGTAAAACCAAACAACTGGGCGTTTTTGAAGGCACTAGTAATACGAGCATGTGTTAAACCAAACTGGCTTCGGTGACATTCGTCAAAAATTATTACCACTTTACCATCAAGAAGTGATTGGAATTGACTTAGATATGATGCTCTGGAGATCGCTATATCCAGTTTTTGAATCGTAGTTACAATTAGTTTTCTATTTGGGTCTTTGAGCTGTTTGACCAAATTGCGTGTATTATCTGTACCGTCAACTGAACCATCGGAAAACGAGTTGAATTCTTTGGTAGTTTGAATGTCTAAATCTTTTCTGTCTACCACAAATAAAACCTTTTTGATTTCTGGCATTTGGGAGAGAATTTGGCTTGCTTTGTAGGATGTAAGAGTTTTACCCGATCCAGTTGTATGCCAAATATAGCCGTTTTTATTTGATTCCCTAACTTTTTTTTCAATAGCTTTGACCGCAAAGTATTGATATGGACGAAGGACCATTGGGATCTGCAGTGACTCAGCTAATATTATGTATTCGGCAATCATACTTGAGACCTTACATTTCTCTAAGAATGCGTCAGCAAATTCGCTGAGTTGGGTTATCTTTTGATTCGCTTCGTCAGTCCAGAAAAAGGTTTGCTCAAATGATTGTTTGGGGTTATTAGAAAAATATTTAGTGTTAACTCCATTAGAAATGACAAATATTTGAATATATTCAAATAAGGTACCTGTAAAAGAGTGGCGGTGATAGCGCTGAATCTGATTAAATGCCTCTTTCATTTCCATACCACGTCGCTTGAGTTCAATTTGGACCAGTGGCAAGCCATTAATGAGTAGTGTTACATCATAACGATTCTCGTATTTACCTGCCTGAGTGAGTTGGTGAGTAACTTGATATTCGTTTTTACACCATTTGTCCATGTTAAAAAAACGAATATATACAGTGCTTTCGTCATCGCGAGCAAGTAAATAACGGTCCCTAAGCGTCTTAGCTTTTTGAAAGCGATCACCTTTTTGAAGGTGATTAATAATCCGAGCGAATTCGTTGTCGGTAAGCTTAATCCCATTAAATTTTTCAAGCTGGGAACGTAAATTTGTCTCAAGTGTTACATTGTCGGGTAATGCAACTTTCTCAAAACCTAATGTGGTTAGTTGTTCGATTAACTCTTTTTCTAGTTGAAGTTCTGATTGTGGCATAGTGTTAGACAAACATTTGTTGTAATAATCCCTTTTTCCACTGCTCGGCATTGGTTATCTGCTCACGTTTAATCGAGATTAATTCATCAATAGCTGACAAAAAATCAGCGATTTTTTGTTGCTCTTCTATAGAGGGAATCTTCTCTTCGATCCTTAAAAAATCTGATTCGTGAATTTTCCATTGTCCATATACTACACCTTGTCTGTATCTAATCATTTTATTTATAAAGCTTTTACGAACTAAATAACTACCCATAAATTTGTGGTCACACGATTCTGTAATCTTAAAAATACTGTAAACAGGTGAAATGCTTGCGAAACCAAAACAATTTAGACCTATAGAGCCAGTTTCAAGGTTATTTGAACTATAAATAAAATCACCATATTCTGTTCGTTTGTATTTTTTGTTTTCATTATCATTAACTAGAAACTCCCGATTGTATCTTTCTCCTTTGGGTGTCACTCCCTTATATGCCACAAAGGCCATTAAAGGATACTGGTCACTTTTAGGAACTTGTTCATTTCTTTCAATCAAAAAGTCACTCAGTTTCTTCTTCTTCCAATCTGGATACAGATTTTCTTTCTCATCTCTGAAACAAATTTCTTTGGAGAAAATTTTTTGCATCATTCCTTTTTTATATTCAAGCAAATATTCTTTATGTGTTTGTAGATTTTCAATAAACTTATCTACCGACTCTAAAAAAGAAGCGATTTTTTCTTGCTCTTGTTTATCAGGTATCTTTACCGCAACTTCTGAAAAATGTTTATACTTCAAATTCCAGGTATCAGATGTAAGTCCTTGAGAATAACGATAAAAATCAAATATTGTGCGTGGTTTTTTAAAAAGATATTTATAGAAATCAACACAACCACTTTTTAGTTTAACGACAGTATATGCGGGACTTACAATTCCTTCTAAATCAGAGACCCCAGATGCTCCCTGCCACATTCTCATTGTGTTGTACGCAATATCACCGACACGAACAATTTTATAGTTGCTTTTATCTTCACTAGAATTATCAGTTTTGTTAGAAGATTCTTGTTTTTTTATGCCATCTCTTAATGTTATTGACAGAAGATTGTATTTTTCACCACCACCTCTCTCTGATCTTTCAATAAATAAATCACCTAATTCTTTTTCATTCCAAGTGTCGTCAAAATTTTTAAAACGAAGCTTTGGTATATCTTGTTGTTGTATTTTTTTTGTTCGTGAAGTAATCATATTCAAAAAGGCTTATCTATTTTTAACTCATCACAAAACTTAGATATCTTGTCGTGCAAAATTTTCTCTTTTTTATAAACTTCTTTAAAGTCTTGTGAAATTTGCTTTATGTCAATTTCTAACTCTTCCTCAAAAGTATCTACGTATCTTGGAATATTTAAGTTGTATTCATTTTCTCTAACCTCTTCTATTGTTGCTTTATGAGAATACCTTTCAATTTCTTTTCTTTCTTTGTATGTGCTGAATATTTTTTCAATATTTTCGCCGGTTAGTCTAGTTTGACTCTTACCTCTTTCAAACTCTTTTGAGGCATCAATGAATAAAATATCTTCATTGTCTTTACGACATTTTTTAAAAACAAGAACTGTTGCTGGAATTCCTGTTCCGTAAAAGAGATCGGCGGGCAATCCTATTACCGCATCGAGATAATTTTGTTTTTCAATAATATATTTTCTGATATGTTCTTCTGCTCCAGAGCGAAAAAGTGCCCCATGAGGTAGCACTACGGCCATTACCCCATTATCTGCAAGGTGATACAACATGTGGGTTACGAAGGCAAAGTCAGCTGCACCCTTGGGCGCTAATCTACCGTATTGAGTAAAACGTTCATCAGCAGCCAAAACGGGATCACTATCACCTTTCCATTTCGCTGAAAATGGAGGATTGGCTACTACCGCTTCCGCCTGTAAATCTAAGTGCATATCATCAACTAGAGTGTCCCCTTGACGAATGCTGAAATTGTCAAAGTGCACTCCATGAAGAATCATATTCATGCGGGCGAGATTGTAAGTTGTAGGATTAAGCTCTTGCCCCAGATACATCGACACATTGGTGTAATCACCAATTCTGAGCAAGAGAGATCCAGAGCCACAAGTAGGATCGTAAACAGATTTTATTCGTTTCTTACCATCGGTCACGATCATAGCCAACAATCTAGACACCTGAGCAGGTGTATAAAATTCGCCACCTTTTTTACCAGCACCGGCAGCAAACTCACCGATTAGATATTCATACGCGTCACCCAGTAAATCGCTTTTTGAATCCTCCAATTTGAAATCTATCTCACTTAACTTGGAGAGTACTTCAACTATGACTTCGTTTTTTTTATGTTCAGTTTTACCAAGTTTGGGAGATGTGAGAACTACGTCATCAAACAAGCCTTTAAAATCATCCTCGCTGGCGGTGCCCATAGATGTTTGCTCAATTGCATTGAGCACATTTTTTAAATCCTCGAGTATAAAGGTGTCTTGACCTTCGATTTCTCCATTTCCTTTTTTAACAAGATAGTCAAACAAACTTGAAGGTTTTAAAAAGAAACCCAAATGAATAACACATGCTTTTTTTACCTCATTCAAGATCGCTTTCCCTTGTTTTGTGTCTTCTTTAATATCGGCAAAAGTAAAACCTTCCCGATTTAAAAGTTTTTCGTTGATGTACCGTTCTAACTTTTCCGAAAGGTATTTATAAAAAATAAACCCCAAAATGTAGTTTCGATACTCGTCTGCATTCATTTTGCCACGAAGAATATTTGCTACAGCCCATAATTGTTTTTCGAGGAGTCTTTTTTGTTCTTCTGACATATATTTTGATTATACCGCCCGAAAGATAAAAATCTTGAAACAAAGAAAAAATATTGGATTAAATATTTACTCTTTTAATAGGCAAAATATTCAAAATATTGTCAAAAAGATTATAAGGGTTATCACTTATAATGGAATTTACCGCTTGATTTATATTTTCCTTATGCTATTATTATCTTGTCTCTTATGAGAGATGAGTCAAAAATGTTACGGCTCCTAAAAAATGGTAACTACCGATAGTCAGTCGGCAGATTATAAATTTAGGAGTTTTTTTATGATTGACTCAAATGAAATAAAAACAGTAAAAGTAAGTGTTAATGATTTAATTTCCCCCGATTACAACCCCAGGCGTTGGTCGAAGGAACAGACCAACAATCTTAAGGAGAGTATTAAACGGTTTGGATTAGTTGATCCGATTATTGCCAATTCTGCTCCTGAAAGAAAAAATATTATCATTGGCGGTAACTTCAGATTATTTGCTGCCAAACAGTTGGGTTTTATGGAAGTCCCGGTAATTTATGTTGATATCCCGGACATCGACAAGGAAAAAGAGCTAAATCTTCGTTTAAATAAAAACACCGGTGAATTTGATTTAAAGTTACTGGCAGAATTTGATGAAAATATTTTAAAAGATATCGGCTTTAATTCCGAAGATCTTGACGAAATTTTTAACATCGAAGATATTCCCGAAGAATTTAATTTAAAAAAAGCTTTAGAGAAAGCAGGAGTTGACGAAGTTAATACCAAAGAGGGTGACATTTGGCTATTAGGTGATTCCAAGCTCATGGTTGGCGACTCAACCAAAGAAGAGGATGTTTTGAAATTAATGAGTGATGAAAAAGCCGATATGTGCTTTACCGACCCACCTTATCTTTTGAATTATCTAAAAGATAAAAAGAGGGATGGACAACCAACAAAAGGCTTTGGTCAAAAACAAAACCGTAAATACCTTGGCACCGATTCACTCCCCGAAAATTTCACTGAATTATGGATGGCTAATATTGCCAAAATTCAAAAGGAAAACTTCTCCATAATCGTTTATGAAAACTGGAAAAACCTCAGAATCATTTGGGCCGAAATGGAGAAGTATTGGCGAGTAAAAAATATGCTCGTTTGGCATCTTCCAAACCGCAGCCAGGGCTTTTCTGCCAAATACAAATTTTTCTCAAAACACGACATTGCCATGGTCGGAGCCTCTCCGGACACCGATATTGAGTTTAATTTAGAGGAGGAAACAGAAGGTCTTCAGGAGGAATATGAAACCGCCCTTTTTGCTATTAAAGGAAGTCCTCAATGGGAAGGATATGACAAGGGTAAAAAGTATCAGCCGACAGACTTTATCGAATATAAAGCTTCGGACGAGGCCAGTTCCGGACAGGGAGTAGTTTTTGGAACAAAGCCCCTTGAAATACTAATCCCCTATATAAAAGTCTTAACCAAAAGGAGTGATTTAATCATTGAACCTTTTGGTGGTAGTGGCAGCACCTTAATTGCCGCCACCAAAATGAAACGGCGTTGCTTTGTTATGGAAAAATGTCCAGCTTACGTCGAAGTTATTAAAAAACGCTGGGAAAATTTAACTGGGTTTAAGGCAATATTAGATGAGAAATAAAAGAAAAGTAATTAAATGCTTAAAAACTACACCCATAGTTCAAATTGCTTGCCAACAGGCTGGTATTAGTCGAGCAACCTACTACCGCTGGCGAAAAGAAAATGAAAAATTTAGAAAAAAATCCAATGTTGTATTGGGCAATGGAACTAATTTTATAAATGATTTAGCTGAATCTCAATTAATAAAAAAAATTAAAGAGGGAAATTTAACGGCCATAATTTTTTGGCTTAAACATCACCATCAGGCTTATAGAGAAAAAAATATCATTATAAATACTTCCTCTCACGAATCTTCAAAAGTACCTTTTGGTGTTAATTTTATATTAAACGAAAATCCTAAACCGGGGGATAAAATGATAACCGAATAATTCATCATCTGGACTTTAGTCAAAACTGCGGTATAGTCATTACCAATGACTAATAAAAAGAGTGGAACTGTCCAGCAAAAAGATGATATTGTCTATTGTCTTTACGCCCGAAAATCATCGGAATCTGACGAACGGCAAGCCATGTCAATCGAATCTCAAATAAATGAGATGAAAACCCTGGCAGAAAGAGAGACTTTATTTATTAAAGAAATCCGCCAAGAAAGTCACTCTGCTAAATCTTCAGGGCTAAGGCCAGTTTTTAATCAACTATTAATAGATATTAAAAATGGTATTTTCAACGCCATTCTTACCTGGGCCCCTGACAGATTAAGTCGAAATGCTGGCGACCTGGGTACTCTGGTCGATTTGATGGATCAGGGAAAATTACAAACGATTAGGACATATTCTCAATCTTTTTCCAACAATCCCAATGAAAAATTTTTACTCATGATTCTCTGTTCTCAAGCTAAACTGGAAAATGATAACCGGGGTATCAATGTTAAAAGAGGCATGAAAGCCAAATGCGAAGCTGGATGGAGACCAAATATTGCACCACTGGGATATTTAAATGTTATGAGTTACAACCGGATTAGTTATGTCGAAATTGATAAGGAAAGGTCACCAATTGTTAAACAGATATTTGATCGAGTGGCCAATAAAGGTCAAAGTGGCAGAGTAATAAAAATATGGCTGGATAAAATTGGTTTTACCACTAGATCTGGTAAACCACTGGCATTAAGTAAAATTTATAAACTATTAAAAAATACCTATTATTACGGAGAGTTTGAATTTGGGGGAACAATTTACCACGGAAATCATGAGCCATTAATTACTAGGGAAATTTTTGAGAAAGCTCAAAAACAACTATACGTTCCACCAAAGGAATGGAATAAAAAACTATTTCCTTTTAGGGGGTTATGTAAATGCGGCAGTTGTGGAGAATGGATAACGGCGGAAGAAAAATATAAAAAATCAAAATACGGTAGTGTTCGAAAATATATCTACTACCACTGTGGTAGACATGTCGATTATGACTGCGACGAACCATATATTACCGAGGAAGATTTAATCCAACAATTGATAGCTCATATTGATGAAATTAAATTAGACGAAAAATTATTAACTAGCCAACTAAAGGATGAAATTGAAAGATTTCACTCCCTTAGGGGTGAGGTGCTTCATCAAGAATTTTTAGCTGGAAATTTAAATCAATTCGACTATCCTCAAAAAGATCCTCTTGATCGAAATACAGCTAAAGAATATTTACTCCATGTTCTTAAGGCGGGATCGGCTGAAGATAGGATAAAAATTCTGTTGGCAATTAAAACTAGGTTTTTACTTCATAACAAGGTACTTAGTATCAAGAATTAGAGTAAACATCTTTTCAAAATAGTTCATAATAATATAATCATTCAATTTTGTTAACTGAGAGTAACTTATTAATATTTTATAAAAAAACCAAAAAAGGAGTAAACAAATGAAAAAAATATTTATTAGTTTTATAAGCGGTATCATTATTACATACTTATTTTTACAGCTATCAGGATATTTGACCTATGGTGGTGACAATATAAAATATTGGGTAAATTTACAAAGAGAAGTGGTGAATGAAAGAGTTAAATTTGAGGATTGTTTAAACCAAAGGTCCGAAGTATTTTTTGCTGGACATATCCAAATGAATCAAGATGAAAATTGGGAAATGTTTAGATATTGTAAGTGTGTTGCTTCAAATTATATGGATACAACTTGGTGTAAAAAATAATGATGGCTCTTCGCTCTGGACTCAATTAAACCTCTATTTACAGGTTGTTAACTTAAATTAATTCGCTAATTAATTATATTTTTAGACCATCTTTGTTTTTCTTTATTACAGGCTATTTTAGCGAAAAATGTTGAAAATTAAGAATAAATTAAGGTAGGTTAGAGAAAATATGGTATACCACTGGGGTCGTCTAGAACTTTGACCCTTTGGCGGAAGGGGGGGGAGTCGAACCCCCATGCCTCTTACGAGACGCGGGTTTAGCAAACCCGTGCCTTACCATTCGGCGCACCCTTCCAAAAAGACTCCACAAGTATATCAAATTTAAACCAAATGCTTTATCATTATTTCAATGGAAGTGGACAAAATACCAGAAAATGAGTCAGTGGATTTAAACGAAGAAAAGGTTCTTTTTGAGTGGAGTGCCCCGGAGAGAGCTTATCAAAGAAAAACCAAAGATTTTTGGGTAACAGCGGTAGCTATTTTAATTTTGGTTTCAGTGATTTTAATCTTCATTAAAGAATTTTTTTTAATAATGGCCTTAATTTCTGTATTATTTTTAGCCTATGCTTTGTCTTCGGTGCCTCCGGGAACCGTGAAAAATAAATTAACGAACAGAGGACTGTATTTTGGTGAATTGCGTTATGAATGGGCAGTTTTAAAAAGATTTTGGTTTAAAAAATCTTTGTCAAACGAAACAATTTGTTTTGGAACCAGCTTGCGTTTTCCTCAACAAATTTCTCTGGTTATCGATCCTAAAGATCAGGAGAAATTAAAAGAAATTGTGATTAAGAGAATTCCCATGTTGGAATCATCTCCGACTTTTGTGGACAGATTAACGAAGTGGTTTGCCGCCCGTTTGCCCCTTGAGGATCGCGAAGGGACAAAAAAGGGTAATTAAGGTATAATTCAACAGCTTGCGCCCATAGTTTAACGGATAGAATAGCGGTTTGCGGAACCGTTGATCTGAGTTCGATTCTCAGTAGGCGCACATTTTTCAATGGAGGGTTGGCCGAGTGGTTTATGGCGCTCGCTTCGAAAGCGTGTGGGAGCAATCCCGCAGAGGTTCAAATCCTCTACCCTCCGCCAATTTATTTCTTTTTTCGAAAATAGAAAACCAGGGTAGTGATTAAAGCAAGAACAGCCAGGATGAGACCGCCAAGGGAGACTTTAGTGAAATAGGGTTTGGTGTTATAAAACCAACGCATGCAATCTTCATAAGAGAAGTGTTGACAAGTAGTGTCAAATTCACGGTAAGTTGAGGGGGAAATTTTCCAATAAGCCAAAGCTGATAGAATAAGCAAAGAAAAAAAGATGATTAAACCCACTGCCAGTATGTCTTTTCTGGTATAGGGGGTAGCTATTTTTTTTGTTTTTTTCTTCATGAATCAATTATAGACTATGAAATTATTACTACACGCTTGTTGTGCAGATTGTGCCCTAAAATTTTTGGAATCAGCAAGGGAAAATTATTTTGAGGTAACTATCTTTTATTACAACCCCAATATTCACCCAAGGGCAGAATATAGTACCAGGCTGAAGGCGATGCAGAAAGTAGCGTCAGAGAGTGGAATTAAAATTATCATTCCTAACTGGAAACCAAGAGAGTATTTCGAGAAAGTCGGTGATGATACACAAAAACCAAACAGATGTATAAAATGTTGGAATTTAAGACTGGGGGCGACGGGAAAATATGCGGCAGAAAAGGGTTTTGACACTTTTTCCTCAACACTGGTAACAAGCGAATATCAGGATCAGGAAAAAATAGAAAAAATTGCCGAAAATATAGCTAAAAAATATAAGGTAAAGTTTTGGAAGCCAAAAGAAATATGTTGTGATTTGAAAACCAGCGGATTTTATAAACAGTTTTTTTGTGGGTGTGTGTATTCGATGAAGGAAAGGTATGAGGAAAAATATGGAAAGTAGAGACAGGAAAGGTGATTTTAGATTTTAGAGGTAAAATAGACCATGAAAACAAAAACTAAAAAGGTCAAGGAAGATTCTTTTAAGGTTAGTGGAGAGGAATTACTTAAAAAAATTAAGGAGTTGATCAAGGAGGGTAATGTCCGAGAAATTACGATTGAAAACAAAAAAGGGAAAGTAATCTTGGTACTACCACTGACAGTGGGAATTATTGGAGCGGCCCTGCTCCCCCCTTTGGCGGCAGTAGGTGCCATTGCGGCACTTCTGACTGAATGTACGCTTAGGGTTAAAAGAACATAAGTGACAAAATTTATAACTATAGAAATTGAGAATAATGTCAGATTTTTAGTCTTCTGTCCTGAGTGCGAAAAAATTTTATATAAAACACCGGCAGAAGAAATGACCGGAATTTACAGAAGAGTGGCTTTGAATACTGTCGAAAGCCATAATGAATATCTAGGACATACGGCGGAGATAGTCGTTAGAAAAATATCAACAAATGAAGCTCATACGTGGACGGACATAAACGCCCTTATGCTTTATTAATAAAAATGACAACAAGACAGGAAAAAATTAAAAAAATAATAAATAATAGACAGGAGGGGGTGATTGTTTTGGAGAATATTGCTGATCCACATAATGCAGCCGCAGTATGGAGGACAGCAGATGCTTTTGGTTTTCAAAAAATATATTTGGTTTACTCTAAAGAGAAAATAATTAACCCAAAAAGGATTGGCAAGGCTTCATCGAGTAGTGCTAATAAGTGGTTGAGCTTTAAAATATTTAAAAATATTGACGAGTGCTATCAGGAATTGAAAAAAGACGGATACAAAATTTATGCAACGGTATTGGACAAAGAAGCGAAAAAGATTTCCGACAATAGATATTTAGGGAAAAAGATAGCGATAGTGCTGGGAAACGAACATCGGGGCTTATCAGAAGAAGCAATTAAAGGGGCGGATGTGAAAGTATATATCCCCATGAAAGGAATGGTGCAGAGCTTGAACATATCTGTGACTGCGGCAATATTAATGTACGAGGTTGACAGACAGCGATCCACCTCCCCGGGAAACTTTGGCAAGACAAGGGAAGATTTTAAATTAGATAAAAAAGAGATAAGGGAGTTGGAAAAAGAATTTTTTACTTATCGATAGGGCTTAAGGGAGTAGTTGGTGCAGTTGGTTCAACGGTGGGAGTGTTTGTGTCATCCATACCCTGAATCTTATTGATTAACTTTTTAATAGCTTCGGCCTTGGCGGAATCGGACATTGGTTGGGTTTCACTCATATTAGTATTATACGGGTTATAATTGATTATGGCAGTAAAAAAAATTGGAGAAAAATATTTTTGTACGGTTTGCAAAAATGAAGTGAGCGTAACTCGGGTTGGCGGTGGAACCTTGGTCTGTTGTGGAAAAGAAATGATTCTGAAGCCTTAAACTACCTTTTTGCTTTGA
>LBTB01000006.1 GCA_000989305.1 Candidatus Shapirobacteria bacterium GW2011_GWF2_37_20 | reverse complement strand
TCATAATCAAAAAAGTTGAAGAAGCCCTTTGGGTTCTAAACGGGAAAAATTTAGCAGTTCTCGGCCTTGCTTTCAAACCGAATACTGATGATATTCGTTTTTCCCCTGCAATGGATATTGTGACCGCTCTCCTAAAAAAAGGCGTTAAAGTAACCGCCTACGATCCCGAAGCGATGGAAAACGCAAAGCGTGTCCTTAAAGATATAAAATACACGAACGACCCTTATGAAACAATGTCCGGTGCCGACGCCTTGTTAATCCTGACCGACTGGGAGGACTTTAAGAACCTTGATTTAGCAAAAGTCAAAAGCTTACTTAAAGCCCCGATCATTGTTGATGCAAGAAACCTTTATGACCCTAAAAAAATGAAAGAAAGCGGCTTTACGTATAAGTCAGTAGGAAGGCCAGAGTAAAGAGCCCGAGGACGGAAGACAGAAGTCGGAGGACAGGCAGAGCCCGAAGACAGAGGGCTGAGGACAGAAGACGGCTCTTACTTGTTCTCTTGTCGCCTTGTACCTTGAAGCTTATTATGACTCTACCCGGTGCAGTGATACTTCAGGAGATGTTTGTAGGGATAGGCTCGCCTGTCCGGGGACAAGCATGCATGTCCCTACGAATTTTAGTTTGGTTTATGGTTTTTTCGAGTTTAAGTCTTCGAGTTTGTACTTAAAGGAGTTTTATATGCCCAAAAAGACTGCCCTTATAACCGGTGGCGCCGGCTTTCTCGGCTCCCATCTGACAGAGTATTTTCTTAATAAAGGTCACAAAGCTATTGTCATAGACAATCTCCTTACAGGCAGTAAAGACAACTTAGCTCATCTTGATAAGAAGCACCTTGAATTTATCAAACACGATATAACTAAACCAATAAAAATAGCAGGGAAGATTGACTACGTCCTGCACTTTGCCTCACCTGCAAGTCCTGTGGATTACACTAATCATCCGATTAAAACAGCAAAAGTCGGTTCTCTTGGAACACATAACGCTCTTGGAATAGCCAAAGCCAAAAAGGCCCGTTTTATCGTGGCGTCTACCTCTGAAATCTACGGAGATCCGCACGTTCATCCTCAGGTAGAAGAGTACTGGGGTAATGTCAATTCCATAGGTCCCAGAAGCATGTATGATGAAGCTAAACGCTTTTCGGAAGCTCTGACTATGGCGTATCACAGGGTTCATAAAATGGATACAAAAATAGTCCGCATATTTAACACTTACGGTGAGCGGATGCAGATACAAGATGGTAGAGTAGTCCCGAACTTTATATATCAGGCGTTGAAGGGCCAGGATATAACCGTTTACGGTAAAGGTGACCAGACCAGAAGCTTCTGCTATGCTTCAGATCTTGTAGACGGTATTTACCGCCTGCTGATGTCTGATTACAATCTTCCGGTTAACATCGGCAACCCCACAGAAAATACAATTTTAGAATTCGCAAAAGTAATAATAAAAATGACCGGCACAAAAAGTAAAATAATATTTAAGCCTATTCCGGTTGACGACCCCAAGCAAAGAAAACCCGACATTACAAAAGCCAGAAAACTTCTCGGCTGGGAACCAAAGGTCGACTTGGCGGAAGGCATCTCAAGAACAATCGCGTACTTTAGGACGAAGGTAAAGTAGAAATAAATTCGAAATCCGAAACTCGAAATTCGAAACAAAAAAAGAAAGAAGTACAAATTCGAAAAAGAAGCAAAAGAGCAGATGTATATTCGTAGGGATAGGCACTGCCTGTCCGTTCTAGATTTGTTTTTGTTTGAAAGTTGTTGTTTTATCAGTTTTGTTTCGAATTTCGGCGCTTTTTCTGCCGAGGCAGACTTTAGAGCTTCGAATTTGTACTTAAAGGGGGATTTTATGGGCAAAAAAGCTTTAATAACCGGTGTTACCGGTCAAGACGGCAGTTATCTTACTGAGCTGCTGCTCAGCAAGGGCTATGAGGTTCACGGTATCGTTCGCAGGGCCAGTACTATGAATCGGGAGAGAATTGATCATATTCATCGTGATGACCATGCTAAGGGTAATAAATTATTTATCCATTATGGTGATTTAGCTGACGGTGAACAGATATCTGATATTGTTTATAACGTCAAATTAGTTTTCCCTATTCCAAATATTCCCATCGAAGGAACATCGGGAGAACAATACTATGGCAACCTTATCGATACGCTCACGATTGAAGGTAAAGAGCAAAAATTTGATCTTGAATTAGAAGACCATGCTTTTACAGTTATGTCTGCTATCAATAAATATTTACAAAAAATAGGTTACGTTTTTGTTTCTTTTAGTCCGGGTGATGAAGCCGCTGATTTTATGCTTATTAAATTCTCAGAACTTCCTGATTATTTAGATATGGGATTTCTTGAAGTATAAAGTAATATAATCCACTTATGTTCTGTCGTTCCTGTGGTAAAAAAATCAGCCCCAAAAGTATTTTTTGTGAATACTGTGGGGAGAAACAGAAAAAAATAAATACCAATAAAATAAACAAAACAAGCAAGCATATCTGGGCCTGTGATTTTTGTGGCAAAGAATTTAAAACAAAGCTTGAATCAGATAAACACGAAAAAACGTGTTTAGAAAATCCAATAAATTCTAAAAAAAAGAATACCTCAAAGTTTAAAAAAATCGCCAATTCTTCAAGGATCATTTGGTTTCTCAGTATGGTCGTTTTTGGTATTGTCGCCTCCGTCTTATCAGTCAGTGTTGATAAAAATTTTGAGAATCTGTTATCAAAAATTGGTTTAATATCAATTTTTATTGTCGGAATTCTTGCCTTTTTATCGATGTGTCTATCTTTTGCCCTTCATTATTCTTTTACCTCATCTAAAGGGAAAAATTTCCTTTCCCGGGTAATCAAATTAATTCTAAATATTATTTTTCTGCCCCTTGTCATAATGCGAAATTTGGGCGATTCTCTTTTTGGTTTTTTTATCCTTCTTCCGATGTGGCTACTGGGGATGTTCAGTTTTCTGTATTTCTTTGGTTTTGTCCCAACTTCCCGGTCCGTTTCCGGAAATTCCATGGATCCAACAATTCAAAACGAAGAAAACGTTAAAATGTACGGATTTTCCCTTATTAACAAAATTATCAACACTCCTCAAAAAGGGGATATCGTAATTTTTAGTTCGGGAAGAACTGCCGATAATCAAGGGCAAATAAATGACTATATTAAGAGAGTTATCGCCACAGAAGGTGACCAGATCGAAATTAGGGATGGTTATTTATATCTAAACGATCAAATTTCAAACGAACCGTATACTGCTAGTGCCAGGTCAACTTTTGGCGGACTTTTTCTAAAAGAATGCAAAAAAAATACTGTTCCCAGCGGGTATGTTTTTGTAATGGGCGATAATCGGAAAAGAAGCAAAGATTCAAGAGAAATTGGTTTTGTTTCAATAAATGAAATAAACAGTATTTTGCCCGTAAATAAACAGTCAAAATTTAATGATAGACAAAGAGACGCCTCCCGCGATCAAGATGGTCACGGTTTACCTTCATTTAATCTTGACGATTACTATCTTAAAATTAACAAAATTAGGACAGACAATGGTTTAAAGACACTTAAGAGAAATGAAAAGCTAGAGAAGGCAGCTTTAGCCCGAGCAAAATCTATTGTTGACAATAAAGAGGTAGAAAAATTTGGCGAAAATGATAAAGGTAAATACCCCTTCGAAAAAGCGATTAGAGATTCGGGATATAGTAATATACTTACCGGAGAAATCAGTACAACTGGATATTATGACGCGGAAGAATTATCAAATTATTGGTTAGACTACGAAACAAAAAAGAATTTATTGGACAAACAGTATCAAGATACCGGCATTGCCGCTTATGTTGGAAAAATCGATGACTGTGAGGTGCAAGTAATTGTCCAGGAGTTTGGAGGCTATGTTCCGCCAAATTACTCAAAATCCACGATCGATAGCTGGAGGGACGTTGTGAACCATCTTAATTCTATAATCCCCAGCTGGGAAAATGCTAAAGGCTGGAGCTCAATGAATCAAGAAGATCTGAGCAAACTATTAGAACTCTTATACCGGGAAAAAACAATTGCCTCAAATATTTTAACCAAAATGGAATCAGGTAAATGGTTAACTAATCAGGAAAGTCAATCTATTGACGAATATAATTCACTTGCCAACCAAAGTTCAGCGTTAGCGAACAAATTAAACAACCAATAAATTTAGAAACTCGTTGTTTTCCTGTATACTTTTCTTGTGGAATCGACCCTAACTATTTCTGATGCAATTGCCAAATTAAAAGCCAAGGCCGGGGGAGTCACTCTTCCAGATGGTCTTCAGGCCAAACTTGAAGAAATTTTTGCCCAATTAGAGGTTAATTCTCTGTCTGAATCTACTTTTTGGACTTATTATCAAGGTGCCTCCAAATATCTTGATTGGGTTATTTCTCTACCCTGGAACACTCGCTCTCAGGACATCTTAGATTTGCGTTTTGCCAAGGAAAAACTTGATGAAAATCACTATGGCCTGACCGAAGTAAAAGAACGGATCTTGGAATACATTTCCGTTCTCTCTTTGCAAAAATCCCGTAGTCCCGACACCCCCTTTCATGCCCCTATTTTATTATTCACTGGTCTGGTTGGTACCGGAAAAACGACCATGGCTAAATCAATTGCCGATGTTTTAGGCCGGAAATTAATCCGAATTCCCTTTGGTGGTCTTGGTGATCCGCTATATCTTCGTGGTCAAAGCCGCCTTCATCCCGAAGCCGAGCCCGGTGCTATTATCCGTGCCCTAGCTCAATGTCAAACTAAAAACCCTGTCATTTTACTTGATGAAATCGATCGCATTGCCGACGATGCTCTTAACACTATTATGGGAGTTTTGGTCGAACTTCTTGACCCGGAACAGAACGCTCACTTCATAGATCATTACATTGACTTTCCCTTTGATTTATCTCAAGCTTTCTTTGTCGCCACCTGTAACAACACCAACCGCATTGCCAACGCCGTGATGGACCGTCTTGAAGTTATTCAAATGCCCTCTTATACAGATGAAGAAAAAACTGTTATTGGACGTGATTATATTTTTCCCCAAGCCCTTAAGGATTCCAGCCTGACTGCCGATGAGCTAAAAATAAAAGACGATGTTTGGCTCAGTATTGTTCGCCCCCTGGGTTTTGACGCTGGGGTTCGGACTTTAAAACGTAATATTGAAAGTCTTTGCCGTAAAGCCGCAGCCATGGTTGTTACTGGTAGCAAGCAAATTATTATTGATGAGTCCAACATTAAAAAATTTATACCTCAATGGTAAGCATATGAAAAATACAATCATTGGCCTTATTTTAGGTCTTATTATTGCTATGTGGGCTTTCTATTTATATACCCAAAAGCCTGTTTTAAAAGACGAAGCTCCACCTATTACTCCCACCTCAACTGTAGTCAGTCCTGGTCCCAGTATTAATAAAATTTCTGACGAGGAATCAATCAAACAAGCCTTTGCTCAGAAATATAACCGGGAAGTTGATGAGGTTCATTTAAACATTAGTAAAAAAGATTCCACTCATGTTTGGGGAAGTGTCAAATTCGGGGATGAAATAGCGGGAGGTTGGTTTTTGGCTTTTAAAGAATCTTCCAATAAATGGATAATTGTTCAAGACGGCAATGGCACCATCTCTTGTGAAACAATTGCTCCCTATAACTTTCCCGTCTCCATGGTCTCTGAATGTGTTGACCAAAACGGCAAACTCCAAAAATTTTAGTTATGAATAAGAAAGAAATCTATCTGTCTTTTATTTTATTTTCATTAGCCTTTGTAGTTCTCTTAGTAACCCTTTATCCTTATAAATAATGACCAATAAAATTTTTCTTTTCCCACTTTCCTTGGCGGTAATTTTTTTCGCCTCCATGATTATTATTTTTTCCCCGCTTAAGTCGGTTAAGGTGTTTAATGTTTCCCTTCCTGACCCGGTTATTGTTTCTTCACCTAATTTATCCCAGTCTATAAAAAGTCCTGTTACAATTTCTGGAAAAATTGACCGCTCCTGGGTATTTGAAGGTTCTTTCCCAGTAGAACTTTTAGACTCAAATGGAAAGTCAATTTTTAAAGGAAATGCCACAGTTCCAAATTGGACTGAAACCTTAGATAAATATGCTGACTTTTCTTTGGATTTAAAATATACCACCAAACTTTCCACTGGTACCTTAATTATCAAAAATGATAACCCTAGTGGACTTCCTGAAAATGATAAATCTTATAAAATTCCAATTACTTTCAAAAGATAATGGCTCTTACAAAAGAACAACAACTCCAATATATTTCCCATTTGATAGGGGAATGTCATAAGTGCGATTTATATAAAACTGCCACTAATCATGTTCCAGGGCACGGTAATGCCAATGCCGAAATTGTCTTTATTGGCGAGGCTCCCGGAGAGCAGGAAGACCTGCAGGGTTTGCCATTTGTTGGCAACTCTGGTAAACTACTGGACAAGCTTCTTAATACGATAAAAGTGCCGCGAACCGACGTTTTCATTTGTAACATCTTAAAACATCGCCCGCCGGAAAACCGAGATCCACTTCCACAAGAGATGAAAGTCTGTACTCCTTATTTGAAAGCTCAATTAAAAATTATTAAACCGAAACTTATTATTACTCTGGGACGTTTCGCGATGAATTACTTTTTCCCAGAGGAGTCTATTAGCCGAATTCGAGGTCAAGTCAGAAAAATTATCTGGCAGGAATTACCGTTAACAATTATTCCTGTATACCATCCTTCAGCCGGACTCAGAAATGGTGCTATGCTCAAATCTCTTCAAGAAGATTTCTTGAGTATCGGCCAATATTTACAAAAAAATTAAAAAAATTATGATAAAACAAAAAACATATCAAAAACCAGCTTTTAATCCAGCTGTTCAAAAGGATTTTACTAGGGCGCCTGTCGTCCAATCTTCACCTACTGGTCAGGATGCGGTTCGCATTTCTTCCCTCGGTGCTTTTGGCGATGTTACCCAAAACATGTTTGTGTATGAATTCGCCCCTCGGGGTGACTTTTCTAAATCACAAATTATTATCGTTGACTGCGGTGTCGGTTTTCCCGAGGAGGATGCCTTTGGTGTCGACCTTCAGATTCCTGATACTACATATTTGCTCGACAAAAAAGAGCGAATCTTAGGTATTTTTATTACTCACGGTCACGAAGATCACATTGGAGCTATCCGCTATGTCTTGCCAATTATTGGCAATAACATTCCTATTTTTGCTCCAAAATTAGCTGCCGCTTTTATTGAATCCCGTTTAGCTGAAAATCAAATCCGGGCTTCAGTCACCATTTATCAATCAGGTGATGTTTTCAACAAGGGACCTTTTACTATTGAGCCAATCCGGGTCACTCATTCAATTCCCGATACTCATCATTTTGCCATCACTACCCCCATCGGTGTTTTTTACCATGGTTCTGATTTCAAATTCGATGTTTTTCCCATTGATGGTAAACCAGCTGAATTAAAGAAAATTGCCAACGCCGGTAATAAAAAAGTTATTGCTTTGATGTCCGACTCTCTTGGTGCTGACCACGAAGGTTATTCACCCTCTGAACGCGATATCGCTGAAAATTTTAAACACCAAATTGTTAATGCCAAGGGCCGTGTTTTTGTTACTTCCATCAGTAGTAACATTGTTCGTTGGGGTCAAGCTATTGAGTATGGTAAGTCAACCGGCCGCAAAATCTGTGTTGTTGGCTATTCTGTCGACAAGGCTATCAATATTGCCAAAGAATTGGGCTATATTAAATTAGCTGATTCTGACATGATTGCTCCGGAACGTTCAAAAAACTTTCCCGATAATAAACTTTTGTTTTTAGTTGCCGGTTTCGCCGGTCAACCGGATTCTGCCCTTAGCAAAATGGTTATGGGTAAACACCGTGTCAAAATAAAATCAGGTGACAAGGTCATCTTTTCCGCACCCGATTACATTCCCGGTACTACCAGCAATATCTATGAAATGATTGATATCCTCTCCAAGATGGGTGCCGACGTTGCCTATGGTGAAAAAGAGGAACTTCATGTCTCGGGACACGGTTATCAAAAAGAGCACGCTCTTTTGATTACCCTTACTAACCCCAGGTATTTACTCCCAATTGGCGGAAATTATCGTCATGTTAAAAGTTATTTTTCCATGGCCAAAACCATGGGTTTTCAGGATGATCAATTTATCACTCCTGATTTTGATTCTGCAGTTACCTTCTATGCCAATGGCAAAGTTGATACCAACTTTCACATTCCTATGCACAAAGTCTTAATTGATGGTTTGGGTATTGGTGACGTTGGTGCTACGGTTCTTCGTGATCGAAAAACCTTGGCCGAAGACGGCATGTTCAGTGTTGTTTTAATGGTCAATAAAGAAGCCGGTACTATGTTCAAAGAGCCAATAATCCTCTCTCGGGGTTTTGTCTTTATGAAAGAAAATACCGATCTTATCGACTATTTAAAAGAAGAAGTTATCAAAAAATTTGGTGAAGTTGTTAGTAAGCCCGCCAATTTCGAATACATTCGTACCGAAATTCAAGCTTATCTCGAAACTATCATCAAAGAAAAAACTGGTCGTGAACCTATGGTTCTGCCTCTTATTGTCGAGGTCTAAAACTCAACTGATATACTACTAAAGTGAAACAAATTTTGGGAATTATTACCGTAATCATGGCTTTAGTTGGTTATGTACCCTATCTTCGGGATACATTTAAAGGTAAGACTAAACCACATGTTATCAGTTGGTTTCTTTGGACTTTAGTTTCTTTCTTAGCTTTTGGTTTACAATGGAGCAAGGGAGCCGGCGCTGGATCTTATGCCAACTTTACCATGGGTTTGATTTGTTTGGTCCTGTTTATCAAAAGCTTTCAAAATGGCACCAAGAACATAAAAGTCACTGACATTATTTCTTTTGTTTTAGCAATTATTGCCATAATTTTATGGCTTATTGTCCATCAACCTGTTTGGTCAATTATCTTAGTGGTGATAATAGACATTCTTTCTTTTATTCCCACTTTTATAAAATCATGGGAAAAACCCTGGCAGGAAACCCTTTTTACTTGGCTTCTGAGTATTGCCCGTCAAGGGTTAATAATGTTATCGCTTCAATCAGTCAATATTGTGACGATACTTTTTCCTCTCTATGCTTTCATTGCCAATATTTCGTTTTGCACCTTGCTAATTACTCGAAGAAGGGTAATAAAAGCAGACAAATAAAAATTTTTTTCTGTTAAACTTAATTGCCCGCCTTTGTCCGCGATTTATCCCGGGCAGGACGGGCATCTTTGTTTTTATTTGGTAAAATATCTCATGAAAATACTTTCAATTTGTGGCTCCCCAAGACGTGGTAACTCAGAAACAATTCTTTTAGAAATGCAAAAACTTTTTAAAGAAAAAGGTGCTGATAATGAAATAATTTTGTTGCGTGAAAAAAATATTAACCGCTGCCATGGTTGCATCGAATTTTGTAATCCGGCTGGAATTTGCTGCCAAAAAGACGACGTTTCTCCCATTATCGACAAAATGGTTGAATCTGATGGATTAGTCATAATTTCTCCAAACTATTTTCAAATGCCTCCTGGCTTATTGAAAGATTTTATGGACAGATCGTGTGTAGTTTTTGCCAGCGGTAAAGATGAATTATTAAAAAATAAAAAAACTGTGATAATTACTGTTGGAGCTGAAAAAGTTGAAGAAAGTGAAGTCTGTGCCAAAAATATCGCCAACCTTTATTGCCGCTATGTCGGAAAAGTTGTCGCTACAAAAAGTTTTCAAACTAAAAGCGAACTAAAAGGAAACTACAACGACATTTTTGAAAATGGTTTAAATCCCGATATTCACGCTTCCCTCAGCTCTGCCGTTGAAGCTCTGCTAAAATAAGTCATGAAGTATTCAAAACTATTTGGCAAGACAAGTAAGAATGTTGCCTCTGATGCTGACAGTGTTAACGCAAAATTATTAACTCAAGCCGCTTTTATTCAAAAGCAAATTTCTGGTGTCTACAATTTTTTACCCCTAGGACTGAGAGTCTTAACTAAAATTCAAAATATCATTCGTGAAGAAATGAATAAAATCGGTGGTCAGGAAGTTTTGATGCCGGCCATGACCCAAGAAGAGAACTGGATTACCACCGGTCGCAACACCATGGATGTTCTTTTTCACCTCAAAGGCCAGGGAGATACTAATTTAGTTTTAAATCCAACTCACGAGGAAGTGATTACTCCTCTGGTCCAAAAATACGTTTTTTCTTATCGGGATTTACCTGTCGCCCTTTATCAGATTCAAAATAAATATCGCAACGAAGCTCGGGCCAAATCCGGCCTTCTTCGGGGTCGCGAATTTAGCATGAAAGACCTCTATTCTTTTCATGTTGATGAAGCCGATTTAAATCGTTATTACGATATCGTCAAACAAGCTTATTTTAAAATTTATGAACGTATTGGTATTGGTGGCAAGACTGTTTTGACTTTTTCTTCCGGTGGAAACTTCAGCCAATTTTCTCACGAATTCCAAACCTTAAATGAAGGAGGCGAAGACACGATTTATTTGTGCTCTAAGTGTCGCGTGGCCGTCAATAAAGAAATTATTAATACCCAAAAAACTTGTCCTGAATGTGGCAACGACAAACTAGAGGCAGTCAAGGCTACCGAGGTTGGTAATATTTTTAAATTGAGAACCAAGTTTTCTGATGCATTTAAATTTTTCTATTCCGATTCTCAAGGCAAGGAAAAAATTGTCGAAATGGGTTGTTATGGTATGGGTCCTTCCCGGGTCATGGGTACGGTAGTTGAACTTTGTCATGATGATGCCGGTATTATCTGGCCAAAAAATATTGCCCCTTACCAAGTCCACTTAGTTGGTCTTGATGGTTTAGGTGAAGATTTATATCAGGAATTATTATCAAAAAATATTGATGTTCTTTTTGATGATCGGGATATCGGTGCCGGCGCCAAATTTGCTGATGCTGACTTGATCGGTATTCCCGTCAGACTTGTTGCCAGTAAAAGAAGCCAGGAAAAAGGTGGTATAGAATTCAAGTTAAGATCGGAAAAAGAATCTGAAATTATTGAAGCCAAAGATCTTGTTTCCAAAATTACTAGTTTTTATAATTAGTATTTTTACTCTATACTGTACTTATGCCCCGCGGACGCAAGAAAAATCGAATTCTCCCCACACTTAAACTAAAGCCAGATACCGTCAAATCAATCTTTTTTATTTTTTTCTTAATTTTGGCTATTCTTTCGGTTTTTTCTTTTTTACAACAGGGGACTATTGCCACCGATGTTAACTTGGCTCTAAATAAATTTTTTGGTTGGGGTGCAGTTATGGTCCCCTTCTTGTTCCTTTTAATTTCTTTTCTTTTTACCAAAGTGAAGTCACCTCTCCGTGAAGCCAATGTTTTCTTTGGTTTCTGTATTATGTTTTTTGCCCTCCTTGGCCTTTTTAAGCAGGGGTTAGTCGGTTCCTTTTTTTGGGAACAATTTTTGGCCCTATTTTCCGAAGCTCCAACCTTTATTATTTTCTTTTTTGCTCTCATTGTTGGTTTTGTGGTTCTTTTTGATACCAATATCGCTCAGATTTTTAAATTTTTTGCCAACGTTTTTAATACCATTCGTCGCTATTCTATTGGCCAGGCCACCAAACTCAAAAATAAAAAGTCTAAGGATTTATCTAAAAATCCGCTCTACCAATCAGAAATGTCTTCACCTAATTCCGATCCCTTCGCCGTTAAAGAAAAAGATTATGCCAAATCCAACTCTAAGGCAGATTTAGGAGTAGTGAATATTGCCCCAGTTTTTAAGGATTCTCCTCCTCTCACTTCTTCAGGAAGTCAGCCCTGGGTTTATCCTTCCATGTCTCTTTTTGACGATACTCCCGGTGCTAAAGCTGATCGGGGTGACGTTCGTAAAAACGCTCAAATAATTGAACAAACCCTTGATTCATTCGGTATCACTGCCCGGGTGGCTGAGGTCAACAATAGCCCTTCGGTTACTCAGTATGCTCTTGAGGTGGCCTTAGGCACCAAACTAGCTAAGATTTTATCTTTAAGCAACGATTTAGCTATGGCTCTGGCCGCTCCTGGCGGTCAAATTCGTGTCGAAGCCCCCATTCCCGGTCGTTCTTTAGTTGGTATTGAGATGCCCAATCGTTCCCTGGAAGTTGTTCCAATCCGAACTATTCTGGAATCTGACATTATGAAAAATGCCAAAAGCAAGATTACAATTCCGCTTGGTCTTGACGTTGCTGGTTTGCCAAAAATTGCTGATATTTCCAAAATGCCCCATGTTTTAATTGCCGGTCAAACTGGTTCTGGAAAATCTATTTGTATTAATTCTTGGATTTCTACCTTACTCTTCCGGGCTTCTCCTGATGAAGTCCGACTAATTATGGTTGATCCAAAACGCGTAGAATTATCACAATATAACGGTATCCCTCATCTTTTGACTCCGGTTATTGTTGAACCGGAAAAAGTTGTCTCTGCCTTAAAATGGGCCGTTAACGAAATGGAGCGTCGTTATAAACTTTTTACTGAAGTTGGTGCCAAAAACATTGATGGTTATAACGATTTGTCTGGTTTTCAGTCTATTCCCTACATTCTTATTGTTATTGATGAATTAGCCGAAATTATGTTGTTCTCCCCGGCCGAAGTTGAAGACAACATTTGTCGCATCGCTCAGATGGCCCGTGCTACCGGTATCCATCTTGTTCTGGCTACTCAAAGACCTTCCGTCAACATTATCACCGGGTTAATTAAGGCCAACATTCCGACCCGTATCGCCTTTGCTGTTGCTTCTATGACCGATTCTAGGGTGGTTTTGGATACTCCCGGAGCAGAAAAACTACTTGGTCGGGGTGATATGTTGTATATCCCCCCCGATCTGGCCAAACCAGTTCGTATTCAGGGTTGCTTTATTTCCGACAAAGAAGTTAATCGTTTAATCGATTTCTTAAAAACTCAAAGAAGTGGTGAATACAATGACGAAATCACCAAACAACCCGTAAATAGTCCTAACTCTTCAAGTAAAAATATCATGGTCTCTGATGGTGAAGAGCGCGATGCCATGTTTGAAGACGCTGTTAAATTAATCCAGGAAACTGGTAAAGCCTCAGCTTCTCTGATGCAAAGAAAACTTAAACTAGGCTATGCCAGAGCCGCTCGGGTTCTCGATGAATTGGAAAAGGCAGGTATTGTTGGTCCGGTCAACGGAGCCAAACCGAGGGAAATATTAATTGCCCATCGAAGCCCCTCCGATAACATCTCGGAGTAAAATTTTATGAAACGCGCCTCTGCCATCCTCGAATCTGCCCGCCTCGACCGGGAATTAGATTTTAGCGAAATTAGCAAAAAAACTAAAATTCCTCTTCGTTATTTAATTGCCTTTGAAAACGAAAATACCCAAGATTTTCCCGGAGAGCCTTATTGTTCATTAATGGTCAAAGATTATGCTGATTTTTTAGGATTAAACGGAGAAGAACTTTTGTGTCTCTTTCGTCGTGATTACGATCGCCCTCTCCAAAATTCTTCCCGTCGCCGTTTTTGGTTTTCTCTTACCCCTCAATTCGCTTTCACCGCTTTTATTTCTCTGTTAGCCATTGTTTTTGCTACCTATCTAATTTCTGAATACCTCAAATTTAATCGCCCTCCCCATTTGGAAATCAACTGGCCACAGGATTTTTCTCAAAATTCAGTTGAAATTTCCGGTATAACCGATCCAGAATCCACTGTCAAAATAAACAACTTCTTGGTTATCGTTGACGCAGATGGTAATTTCAAAAAAAACCTGGAAATTTCCACCTCAGAGGCGAAAATTGTTGTTGAGGCCAAATCTCCTGCTGGAGTGGTGACGACTGATGAAAAAATCTTAAAATAGTTTATACTCTCTTTATGGATATTACTCAGATAGTTGTCATCATTAGTCTCTTGGCCATTACAACCGTTATTGTCGTTGTTGGAATCTATTTAATTAAATTAATTAAAGATCTTCGAATTACTGTCGGTCAAACTAATCAAATAATTACTTCAGTTTCTGGACCCGTTTCCTCAGTTTCTGAGTTTTTAATGGGTTTTAAAAATGGTTTTACTGTTTTTAACTCTTTTTTTAAAAAAGATAAAAAAGAGAAAGATAACTCCTAATTATGACTTGTTCTCACACCAAAGATTGTGGTTGTCATCAAAATAGTAGCTTCATTTTTGGTCTTATCATTGGTTTAGTTATTGCCGCTGTCATTGCTGTCGTCATCTATCGAAATAATCGAGAAGATGTTTTTTTGAAATTAAAGAAACAAATTGAGAAATTTATGTCTTCCTTTAAAAAATCAGAGACTTTTCAAAATGTTTCTAAAATAATTGATAAAGTTGATATCAACAATTCCGTAAAAGCAAAGCCGCCTACACAAAAGACTTCAAAAATTACCGTTACCTTACCCCCCGAATTAATCAAAAAAGAATTTACCACAAAAGTAACTCCCCCTAAAACCAAGCCTCGCGTTTTCAAAAAGAAATAATTGGTAGATAAAGTCTTTTAAGTCCGACAACTTGTTAGAATATCCTATTAAGGTCTATGAAAATATTGTTTATTTATAAATATGAATTTGTTGAACCCTTGGGAATTCTGAGTCTTTCAAGTTATTTAAAAAAAGAAGGGCATGATGTTCACTTTATAGATCTATATTTTTGTAAAAATTATCTTGATGAAATAAAAAAGATCAAACCAGACCTTGTTGCCTATTCTGTTACCACCGGGAAACACAAATTTTATGTAAATTTGAACAATCTCCTCAAAAAACATCTAGATTTTTTTGCTTTATTTGGTGGTCCTCATTGTACATTTTTCCCCGAATTCATTAAAGAAAAAGGTGTTGATGCCATCTGTCGAGGGGAAGGCGAACTTGCCATTGCCGAATTTCTAAATAAACTGGAAAAAAAAGAAAACCTTCGTTTTATTCAAAACATCGATATAAAAATTAAAGGGAAAATTTACCGAAACTCCTTAAGAAATAAGATCTCTAATTTAGATGTTTTGCCTTTTGTAGATCGGGAATTAACCGCCAAATATCCAAGTTACAAAAACGCCCACGTGAGGTATGTTCTTACTGGTCGCGGCTGTCCCTTTAATTGCACATATTGTTTTAATCATTCATATAACAAGTTATATGCCGGTAAAGGAGAAGTCTTAAGACAAAGGAGTGTTAATCACGTTTTAAAAGAATTAAAAATTGTTAAAAAACGTAATAATCCCAGACGATTCCAATTTATTGACGACACTTTTATTCTGGACAAAAAATGGGTGGTTGAATTTTGTAAAAAATATCAAAAAGAAATTAAACTACCCTTTATTTGTTACGCCAGGATCAATCTGATAGATGAAGACATAATAAAAGCCCTGAAAAACGCCGGCTGTATCACTCTGCTCTTTGCTATCGAAAGTGGTAACGATTTTATTAGAAATACGATTCTAAAGAGAAATATCTCAGAAGCTCAAACATTAAATGCCGCCAAACTTTGCCACAAATATAAAATAAATTTATTTACCCAAAACATGGTTGGTCTTCCAGGTGAGACACTAGAAAACGTTTGGGAAACAATAAGATTAAATATTCAATGTCGACCAAGTTACGCTTGGGCCTCAATTTTTCAGCCATATCCCAGAACCGAGTTGTGTAAATATTCAATTGAGAACGGATATTATCAGGGAAATTTTAGATTGATTGGTGAAGATTACTTTACGAAGTCAATTATGAAGCTCAAAGACATAAAAGAAATCGAACGTTTGCATCATCTTTTTCCCATAGCCGTAAATTATCCACTCCTTATCCCGGGAATAAAAATACTTATCAAATTACCCTTAAATAAATTATATTATTTACTTTGGAATCTTCATCGGGCGTACAGTTACTTTTTTAAAGTAAAATTAATCGATTTTTCCGAGCTCTTTGCTAAAAAATAACTTAACTAGCCGTCTTCTTGCTATAATTCCTCTATGAACGCGCGGGAGTTAAAGAATATATTTATCGAGTTCTTTTTAAAGAAAAAGCATGTCGAAATTCCTTCAGCAATGCTGGTTCCGGAAAATGATCCTACCACTCTTTTTATCTCAGCCGGAATTCAACCCCTAGTTCCGTTTTTTCTCGGTAAAAAACATCCCAGCGGTGACCGTTTGGTTAATGTTCAAAAATGTGTCCGGACTGGCGATATTGAAGAAGTTGGTGATGCTGTTCACCATACTTTTTTTGAAATGTTGGGTAATTGGTCTTTGGGTGATTACTTTAAGCAAGAGATGATCCCATGGAGCTTTGAGTTTTTGACAAAAACATTAAATATTCCCCAAAATAAACTGGCAGTATCGGTTTTTGCCGGAGATCAGGATGCTCCAAAAGACGAAGAAACAGCAAAATTATGGGAAAAACAGGGAATACCTTTACCAAGAATTGCCTATCTACCAAAAGAAAATAATTGGTGGGGTCCACCCGGAATTACCGGTCCCTGCGGTACCGATACAGAAATGTTTTATTGGACAGGCGATAATCAGGCTCCAGAAGTTTTCGATCCAAAAGACAATCGTTGGGTCGAAATTTGGAATGATGTGTTAATTCAATATCTCAAAAATAATCAGGGTAAATACGAACAACTTGTTCAAAATAACATTGATACCGGCATGGGAGTTGAAAGAACCACCGCTGTTTTATCTGGTTTTTCAGATAATTATCTGACCAATATTTGGCAACCAATCATTAAAGAAATTGAAAATATTTCCACTAAAAAATATTCCGAAAACTTGGTCCCGATGCGTATCATTGCCGATCACCTTCGTGCCGCAATCTTTATGATAGCCGATGGTGTCGAGCCTTCAAACAAAGAAAGGGGATATGTCCTTCGTCGTTTAATTCGACGTTCAATTCGTCAAGGTAAAATTATTGGCATTGAAAACAATTTTTGTTCAGTAATTGCGCAGGCCGTATTAGATAATCAAGACAACTATGCCGGTACTTACCCGGAATTAGATCTCAACGAGAATAAAATTTTAGAAACTCTCGAAGCCGAAGAAACCAAATTTCGCCGCACCCTTAATAAAGGTCTAAATGAAATTGAAAAAGATTTTATAAATTACACAAAACTTTTTGAAAATAAAAAACAAGAAGCCATAAGCGCTGAGTATTTAGGTAAAAAAGCTTTTTATTATTTTGAAAGTTTTGGTTTTCCCGTTGAAATGTTTCTTGATGAAGCATCGTTTTATAAAACAATTATTAAAATGTTTGATAGGGACGAAATCATTAAATATTTTAATATTGAAAAACAAAAACATACTGAACAATCACGCACTCTCTCTGCTGGAAAATTTAAATCGGGTCTTGCCGATCATTCAGAAGTTATTACCAAATATCACACCTAAGAAAAGTCTTAGGTGATCATGTTCAGCAGGGTGGTTCTAATATCACTTCTGAAAGATTACGTTTTGATTTTTCTCATCAGGAAAAAGTTTCCGAAACTCAATTAAAAGAGGTAGAAAAAATTGTTAATGATCAAATTAAATTGTCTCTGCCGGTCTCTGTCGAATCAATGAAATTTATCGATGCCCAAAAAAGTGGAGCCTTAGCCTTTTTTGGTGCTAAATATCCTGAAATTGTCACTGTTTATACGGTTGGTAATCCCAAAGGTTATTTTTCCAAAGAAATTTGTACCGGTCCCCATGTTGAAAACATCGGCAAACTTGGGTCTTTTGAAATCCTCAAAGAAGAATCCGCAGGCAGTGGAAAGCGTCGGATTTATGCTATTCTTAAGTAATGGAGGCATCCTATTATTGGCTCATTTCGATTACATCTGAAGCTGTTTCTGTCGGCTTAATTAAACGTGGCACTCCCAATTCGCTCGTTGCTCTCGGCCCTGAAACCGAATGGCTTCCCGACAATCCAGATTCTTTTCTCCATTCTGTCGATATTTCCTTGTCTGCCGCCGCCGAAAAGGTTGCCCTTGAACCGGAACAGGAGCCTGAAGTCAGCGCTTTTATTCTTCCTCCAAAATGGATAGGAAACGATGGTAAAATTTTTCCGGAATTTCTTAAATTATTGGAAAATCTCTGTCGTTCTTTAAAGCTCAAACCTCTTGGTTTTATTAGCAATGATGAAGCTTTTATCGAAGCCCTGGGTAAGGATGATTCTTTTCCCCCTAGTTTTATTCTAGTTTATTTGGGCCTTAAAGAATTTTCTCTTTCTTTGGTCTATCTTGGTGAAGTAAAAAAACGTTTTCACCAGGTTTTGTCCGATGATTTTACCCCTCAAGATCTAGAAAATGCCTTGGTTACAGTTCGTCTTGACTCAGCTCTTCCTCCCCGGATTTTAATTTTTGGTCATTTAGGCCTTAGTATCGTCGATGATTTAAAAAATTATTCCTGGATTGGTAAAAAAAATGTTGAAACTTTCTTACACTTACCAGATGTTGAAAGTTATCAACCAGAAGAACTCTTTAATTTGTATTGCAAAACGGTTTCTTCTCAAATCGAAAATAATTCCGAAGTTGTTATTCCCCCTTCGGCTTTTCCGGAGGCAAAAGAAACAATTATTGAAGAAAAAGTTGAAGAACCAATCGAAGAAAGAGTTCAAGACTTAACTGAAGGAGTTGAAGAAAATATTGTAGATGAAGTGAAATCAGAAGATTTGGGTTTTTCAGAAATTATTGAATCCGACTCTATTGTCCTGTCTCCCCCGACACCTGAACCATCAAGTATCCCTCCTGCGTCACCAAAGCTTAACTTATCTTTCCCAAAAATTTCTTTTCCCAAATTACACTTACCCCATTTTTCCTTTAACCCTTGGTTGCTTATTCCCTTTGCTCTCTCGCCACTATTGATTCTCCTCCCTTATTTCCTAATCAAAGCAGAAGTTACTATTAATTTTAACCCAATAGAAATTAACAAAGATTTTAACGTCACTCTTGACTCCACTACTTCCTCGGTTACCGCTGACAACATTCCTGTCATTAAAAAGAGCCTTGATCTAAAATTTAGTGAATCATTACCCACCACTGGTGAAAAAGAAACCGGCGATAAAGCTAAGGGCGAGATAACAATTTTCAATAAAGACGACAAAATTCAAAATGTTCCCAAGGGCACAATTTTGTCTGACACCTCCGGTAAAAAATATGAACTTCTTACTTCAGTTCAGATTCCCGCCAGTGCTTACAATTTAGCCACCGGCACTATTACCATGGGCCAAAGCAAGGCCAACGCCATCGCCAGTGACATTGGTCCGGAATTTGATTTAAAAAAAGACGCCCTTCTTAGTTTTAAGGATAGTAGTAGTCTTTTGGCTAAGGTTAACGATTCTCTTTCCGGAGGTTCCCGACGTCAAATTCGTGTCGTCTCCCAGGAGGATAAAAACAATCTGAACAAATCTGTTACCGATTCTTTAGATTCCCGCATCTCTGAGAAAATAAACGCCGAGTCTTCCCTTAATGGCCTTATGCCCGGAACGAAATTTATCGACAAGAAGCAGTTAGATTTTAATCGGGAAATAGGGGAGGAAGCTGACACCTTGCAAGTCAATGCTGATTTGATCATTTCTGTTTTTCAACTTGATCCTCAACAAAAAGATAGTATATTAAAAACCCTTTTTGCCAATGATCAGGCATTTTTACTGTCAATTGCTTCTCCTTCTGATTTCACCTTTTCTTTTGTCCCCACCAAAAATTCTTCAGAAAAATCCGTTGGTAAATTAACTGTTACCGGTAAAACTCTCCCCAAAATTGATGTCGATGATCTCCGTCAGCGTCTTACTGGTCAAGATTTTACTACCGCTCTAAAAATAATTGATTCTCAATCGAGGGTTTATAATCGTGAGATTAAGATTATTCCCAATATGTTCAGTTTTCTTAAACGATTACCCCCATCAAAAGATAAAATTACCATTATCGAAAAATTTTAATCATGAGTTATCTCTATGTAAAAACCACCCCCAAAACAGTAGCGCCAAAAAAGGTTCTTTCTCTCCGACGAAAAAAAATATTTGCTTCACTTTTTCTTTTTTCCGGTCTCTTTTTATTTTTATCGGTGATTTTCCCGATTGTTCAGTTCCAACTAGAATATTCAACTAAATTTAATCAAATATTAAACCCCCTCTCAAGTCAATTTTATAATCGCAGTGGTTCAGTTTTGGGTGATTTAAATACAGACTACACCCAACTTTCCAATTGGTTTGTCACTGATTCCGGTGTCAGTCCTGAAACTTTACCAACCTCCTCCCTGTCAACTTATTATGTCTCAATTCCCAAACTAAAAATAGACCAGGCGGCTGTAATTTTTGGTAGCACTGATTTAAAAAAATCGTTAATCCAATACCCAAAAACCGCCTTACCCGGTCAGTTTGGCTCTCCGGTAATTTTTGGTCATTCCGTTCTGCCTCAGTTTTTTAACCCAAAGTCTTACATCACTATTTTTTCCACCCTCTATAAGCTAAAACAGGGCGACGAAATTTTTGTTGATTACGACCATATCCGCTATAAATACCTTGTTGCCGAAATGTATGAAGTTCAACCCACCGACCTTTCGGTTTTAGAACAGCGTTTTGATGGCCGTTATTTAACTTTAGTTACCTGTTCTCCTCCGGGAACCTACCTTCGGCGCTTAATCATTAAAGCTCAAATCACAGATAATACATGAATTTCCTAAGTATTGATTACGGTACTAAAAGAATTGGTCTGGCCTATTCCCAGAATGGTATTATTTTTACTTTACCCATGGTTAAAAACGATGCGGATTTTACCAAAAATCTCCAACAAATAATTACCGATTATCGTATCGAAAAAATCTATGTCGGTCTCTGTGAAGGTAAGATTGCAATGATGACCAAAAAATTTGTTTCTCATCTCTCTACCGTGATAAAATTACCTATCGAAACAGTCGAGGAATCGCTGAGTACTATTGAGGCTGAAAGTATTTTTTCTGAGAGTAGGAAAAATACCAAAGCTTATAAAAAACAAATCGATTCCATCGCTGCCGCAGTTATTCTCAATCGAGTTATTGATTCAAATTAACACTATGTTTAAAAATCTAATTTCCCCCATTCAGGCATGGTTACTTTCCCAGGGACGTTGCGTCGGTTGTGGTGAAGAATTATCCAAAGGCGGCCGTAAAGTTATCCGTGGCCAAACCACTGTCACTTGTCGTTGTGGCCGCATTTTTATTCACAACCACCAAACCGACACTTACCGTCGCGCTCTTTTCACTGAAATTTGATGAAAAAGATATTGCTGCTAATTCCGCTTTTTCTGTTTTTATCCCTGGCCTTATTTTGTTATCTTTCCCTCAAGGCACCTTCTTCTGACACTACCAAAAAAATCTTTGTCATTAATCAGGGCGAGGGTCTTTTAACCATAGCTTCCCGTTTAGAGAAATTTCACTTTATCAACAATCGTTATGTTTTCGTAATTTATAGTCGGGTCTTTGGTTTGAGCCAAAAAATTCAAGCCGGCACTTTTTACTTAACTTCTTCAGAGACCCTTCCTAACTTAATTCAAAAATTAATCAAAGGTGGTAGTACCGATTATTGGTTTAAAATAATTCCCGGCACCAGAATAGAACAATTTTCTCCGGACGATGATTTCACTCTTGTTTCCAAAGGTTTAGAAGGCCAGCTCTTTCCGGACAGCTATTTGATTCCTCAAAATTATTCTCATTCTCAAATTTTGGCTCTGATCGAAAACAACTTCCGGGAAAAATTAGCAGAAGCATCAATCGGTTTCACGACCAAGCTCACTCCCACCCAGACATTAATCTTAGCCTCCATTTTAGAAAGGGAGGCCAAAACCCTCTCTGATAAAAAAATCATTGCCGGAATCTTGATGAATCGTCTGGGTGTTGGTATGCCCCTTCAAATCGATGCCACCGTTCAATATGCCAAAGATTCTTTAACTCACCCCGCAAAATATTGGCAACCCATTTCAAAGTCTGATCTAAGTATAGTCTCACCCTATAACACCTACAAAAATCGTGGTTTGCCTCCTTCCCCGATTTGTAATCCCGGTTTTGATTCTCTCTATGCCGCTTATCATCCCACAGATTCCGAATATGTTTATTATTTAAACGACAGTAGTGGTCAGATTCATTACGCCAAAAATCTAACCGAGCATAATGCCAACGTCGCTAAATATTTAAGATGAGAAATTCAAAATTAATTTCCCAAGAAATACTTTTCAACAAATACCACAAAAAGTTTGTTGTTGATCATTTAAAACTTTCTGACGGCACCAAAGGTTTTTGGGCCTATGTCAGTGCTCCGTCAGGTACAATCATTGTCGCCCTAGATAAGGATAAAAATTTAATATTAGTTAGGCAGTACCGATATACTCAAAAAGGATTTACCTACGAAGACCCCGCTGGCGCCGTGGATGAAAATGAAAATTTTTTGGGTACAGCCAAAAGAGAACTTTTTGAAGAAAGTGGTTATCGCTCAGAAACTTTTATCGACCTTGGTCGTTACCATACTTTATCCAACGAAACTGACCATCGTTGTCAAATATTTTTGGCCACTAACTGCGAATATATTTCAGCCCCAACCCTAGATCCCTACGCTGAAAAATATAGTGAAATGACCACTGAGTTGCACCCCTTTATTGAAATCTACAATTCACTTGGCAAGCCCGACTCTTTAATTAAAGACACAGAACATGTCGCCGCCATTTTTCTTACCCATCGCTATCTCTCTGAGAACAATCTACTCTGATTTTTTGTTTACCAGCTCATTTAAAACATTCCACCTTCTCTTTTTTTCCGCCATCGGGATTTCGTCTCTGTAAAGTTTTGCTGACACTGTTCCCCGGCGGGGGGAATATTTATTAAGGTATGCAATTTCAAATCCAACCTTTTTACAGACATCAACCGTATTTTGAAAGGCCTTTTCATCTTCTCCCGGAAACCCAATAATGATATCTGTTGAGAATCTGACATCCGGAACATGTTTTTTAATTTTACTTACCAAGTCTAAATATTCTTCTTTGCTATAACCCCGGTTCATATTTTTTAACACCTTGTCATCTCCTGACTGGAAAGGAAGGTGTAATAACCGGTCAATGTTTGGGTATTTAGCTATTACTTCAATTAATTCATCCGAAAAATCCCACGGATTACTACTGATAAAAGACACTTTCTTTAGTGCTCTTTTTGCCACTTCTTCTAATAATTTTGGAAAAAGACTTTTTATTCTTTTTTTCCCCATTGAGACACTACTTTCATCACCAAAATCAGCCCCATAAGAGTTAACGTTTTGTCCAATCAATACCACTTCTTCAAATCCTTTTTCCATCGCCTCATCAACTTCTTTTAAAATATCCTCCATTTTGCGGGATATTTCTTTACCTCTCGCGTAGGGGACGATGCAATAAGAACAATAGTTGTTGCATCCAGAGCTGATGGTAACAAGAGCGGCTCTTTTTTTATCTCGCAATGGTTCCAAATCAAAACTAATCTCTTTAATTGGCAACATTTGATCAACACCAGTGATTTTCTTTTTCGTAATCGGCACCAAACATCCAGTTAAAATTATCTCTATTTTAGGGTTAAATTTCTTAATTTTATCAATTAGTCCGTAAACTCTGTTTTCGGCTGATTCCCGAATTACACAACTATTAATAACCGCCTTATCTGCTTCTTTCCAGTCTTCAACAAAAACATCACCTTTTTCCGCAAAAAACGCCTTAACTCTTTCCGAATCAGATTCGTTTTGAGCACAGCCAAAAGTTTTAATAAATATCTTTTTCATCCGCGCTTATTTATATCATAGTTGCACCATCTTCCGAAAAATGAGAATATTATTTCATGACAGATACTGCCTCAGAACCAAACTACCAAGATATTTTAGACAAATACGCCGACAGCATTAAATCAACCGAAGCACCCCCAACCCTAAAACCAGAACCAGAATTAGAATCGACCCCAAAGCCGGAACCGCTTTTAGATTCTGAGCTTACTCCTGAGTCGAAACTTGAAATTGATCCCAAGCCAGAGAATGCCACTCCCGTTAATCCCCAGCCGATACCAGAGATTGAAGTCCAGCCTAAATCGGAACCAGAAGTTGAAATTAAACCACAATCGGAAATTGAAGTTAAACCCCAGCCTGAAATAACACCTGAACCTTTAAATTTAACTACCCCTCCGGCTCCTGAGGCCATTACTACCCCCGAGACTCCAATGGAATTACCTCCCGAGTCTTCTGATTTAGTTCCCCCCAAAGAAAATCATTTTTTTAAATATCTCTTTTTCTTTTCCTTATTTGTCTTCATCATTGTTCTGGTTTCCATTATTTTTTCTTTTATAAACTCTCAAAAATCTCTCTCCGATACCAAAAATCCTCCGACCAATTCTTCGCCAACTCTTGCCCCGGTCGGTGTTTGTGAAGTAAACGGACAGACTTATACTGTTGGTGAATCTTTCCCGGCTACCGATGGTTGCAATTCCTGCTCTTGTGACGAAAATCTTCAAATCGCCTGTACCGCCATGTCCTGTGAGCCGACAAAATCCGCCACCACCTCCGCCATTCCCAAAGACTGGAAAACCTACAGTAATAAAATTTACAACATCAGTTTTCAATATCCAAATACTTTTTCAATTTCTGATGAATTACCAAAAACCAAAACTCAAGGTGGGCCAAAAACAGCACTTGAGTTAACTGATTCTAAAAATAATTATCAAATATCGATTATCATCGACCCAGCCGGTTTTGGTCCAATTTTTGCTGACAAAAAAATTACATTAGACTACTCGCCATCAAATGGTTTATTCTCGACCAAAGTTATTCCTAGTTCTGAAGAAGACAATAACTATCTTTCACAAGACAAAAAAACTTTATGGTATGAGTTTGACAATAATTCACTTTCAAATTTAACCATTATAACTAATGCGACAAAAGCAGATACAAAACTTGAAATACTTACTGCTCAGATTCTATTTTCCTTTAAATTTCTTTAATCCATGAAAAAATCCACCATCTTTCTCATAATTTTAGTAGCTATCTTTTTCACTTCAACTCTATATTTACTAAATAAAGAATCCAACAAATCAAAATCAATATCCCCAACCAAACAAAATGAAATAAATCCGGTAGAGACTATGCCCCCAACTATTATCCCCACTGATTCTATAAATAGTGAAAAGGGAACGGTCACGGGTAATCTGTGTTATCCCTCTGAGGGTATCCCACCAGGTACCATTGTTGCTAAAAATATTTCCACAGGCGAAACATTTACTCAGAAGTACGATGGTACGGCTGTTGACCCTTCCTCTAAATTTTCTTTTCCCTTAAGCCCCGGAATTTATCATTTTAAGTTTGAGGTAGGTAGTGGAGGATCTGCTGGATATTACAATAAATGTGCTAAAACCATGACCTCAGCTGACTGTACCCCAGATGAAAATCATCAACACCTGGATGTTCTCGTTGAATCGGATCAAACAACCTCGGAAATATCACTCTGTGATTTCTACTACACCTCGGACCAAGAAACCATGATGAAATCTACTTTCTAATCTTTCCCCCTTGTTATATGTAAGGCATGAGTATATAATTCCCACATTCGGCGAGCGGTTGGAACATAACTCGTCTTTTACCTATATTCATTAAATTTGTCGATGCCATCCGCAAAAAGAATTAGCTGGGGGAAGAAATATCCCCAAATTCCTGTTTTAGATTTACTCGCTGTCCAAAGAGAATCCTGGGCAAAATTTTTAAAAACTGATCTTGAAGAAACTGTTCGTTCCATTTCCCCGATTTCCGACTATACCGGAAATAACTGGCTCTTAGAGTTGGGTGAATTATTTTTTGATAAGGTAACCATTACTCCCGAAACCGCCAGACTTAAGGGCCTAAATTATACTATTCCTGTTTACACCAAAGCCAAATTAACTAACAAAAGAACTGGTTTAGTCCGTGAAGAAGACGTCTTTTTACTCAATCTTCCCACCATGACTCCTGAAGCTACCTTTATTGTTAATGGTATTGAAAGGGGAGTCATCAATCAACTTGTCCGCTCTCCTGGTGTTTATTTCACCGGAGAAATCGATCCTGCCACCGGCAAAACTCTCTGTAATGCGGAGATTCGTCCCGTTCGTGGTTCTTGGTTGGAGTTCTTCATTGGAAAGAAAGATGTTATTTTTGCCCGTATTGATCGTAAAAAGAAAGTCCCTGCCACCATTGTTTTACGTGCCGCTTGCGGACTATTAGACAAACAATTGGTCGGTGAGTTCGGAGATTATATCAATGCTACTATTTCTGCCGATCCGACTAAAAGTCAGGAAGAGGCTTATCTTGAGTTTTATCGAAAACTTCGACCCGGTGAACCTGTTGTTCTTGAAAATGCTGAAAAATTCTTTAAAGATCGTTTCTTTGACCTTCATACCTATGAGTTAGGTCAGGTTGGTCGTTACAAAATTAACAAGAAATTCGGTTTTGATTTTTCTGATTCCAATAAAGAAAATTGGGTCATTAAAAAGGAAGATTTAATTTCCACTATTCGCCAATTAATCAAATTACAAAAAGGTGAACTAAAACATTTTGATGATATTGACTCCTTGGCCAATCGTCGTCTTAGACGTTGTGGTGAAATCGTCGCCCAGGTTGCTCTTCGTCCAGCTATGGCCCGTTTTGAGCGCATGGTCAAAGAGAGAATGAGTTTGCTTTCTACCAAAGAAAAACCAACTCCCTCTCAAATGATTAATCCCCAGCCCTTAATCTCTTCTTTAAATACTTTTTTCAGAAGCAATCAACTTTCCGCAATTTTGGATCAAACTAATCCTTTAGCTGAACTTGATTTGCTTCGCCGTGTTACCGTGGTTGGTGTTGGCGGTTTAACCCGAGAACGGGCTGCCTTCTCTATTCGTGACGTACATTCTTCTCAATATGGCCGTATTTGTACTGTTCGTTCCCCTGAGGGTCCAAACATTGGTTTGGTTAGCTACCTGGCTCTCTATGCCCAAGTAAATAAATATGGTTTTATCGAAGCTCCTTTTAGAAAAATCGTTAAAACTGGTAAAAAATATACTTTTTCCAATGACGTCATTTATATGGATGCCGAAGATGAATATAATCACCAAATTACCCATCTTGGTATCAAAATTGAAGATAATACCATTATTCAAAAATGGGTCCCCATCCGCTTTCAAGGTGAGTTTGCTGAAGGTCCCATCGATCAGGTTGAATTCATTGATATGGTTCCCAGCGAAATTGTTGGTGCCTCTGCTTCTTTGATTCCCTTTATAGATCACGACGATGCTACCCGTGCCCTCATGGGTTCTCACATGCAGACTCAAGCTGTACCTCTTATTCAACCGGAAGTACCAATTGTTGGTACTGGTATGGAATCTATCGTTGCTTCTGCCATGAATCGCTGTATTTTAGCCAAAACCAATGGAACTGTAACTTTTGTTGACGCCAACCAGGTAATTATCGACGATATGGTTTATCCCGTCAGTAAATTCGAAAGAACCTCCCCTTATGGTACCTGTTACAACCAGCGGGTTTTAGTTAATGTTGGCGACAAAGTTAAAAAGGGTGACGCAATAATTGACGGCCCCTCTACTTCCGAAGGTGAATTGTCCATCGGTCGTAATTTATTAGTCGCTTACGCTTCAATCGATGGTTTGGGTTACGAAGATTCTTTCTTAATCTCTGACCGTTTAGTTAAACAGGATGTTCTAACCAACATTCAAATTTTTGAATATAAGGCTGATGTTGTTGAAACCAAGCTTGGTACTGAAGAATTAACTAAAGATATTCCCAATGTTTCCGAAGCCGAATTGGCAAAATTAACCGATGATGGAATTGTTATGATTGGCGCCACCGTCGGCCCAAATGATATTCTGGTTGGTAAGGTTGAGCCCCGCGGCGAGAAAGAATTAAGTGCCGAAGAAAGACTGCTTCGTGCTATTTTTGGCGAAAAAGCCCGTGAAGTTAAAGATACTTCTCTTCGTGTTCCCAATGGTGAGGGTGGTGTCGTTATCAAGGTCGAGGTTTTAGGAAAAGAAGAGGGTGATGAACTTGACCCCGGTGTTAACCGTGTGGTTAAAGTTTATGTCGCTCAAATTCGTCGTATTCAGGAAGGTGACAAAATTGCCGGACGTCATGGAAATAAGGGTGTTATTTGTCGTATTATGCCCGAGTATGACATGCCTCATTTAGCCGATGGTACTCCTGTTGATTTAGTTATGTCTCCGCTTTCTGTTATTGCTCGTATGAATTTAGGCCAAGTCCTTGAAGTTACTTTAGGTTTAGCCGGCTACAGTCTTAATAAAAAGTATGCCGTTCCGGTTTTTGAAAAATATAGTGAAGATCAAATTGGTAAAGAATTAATTGCCGCTGGTCTGAATCCAACCGGAAAAACCAAACTCTATGATGGTCGTAGCGGTGATGCTTATGACCAGGAAGTAGTTGTTGGTGTTGGCTATATTTTGAAATTGGTTCACATGGTTGACGACAAGGTTCATGCCCGCTCTACTGGTCCTTATTCTCTGGTTACTCAACAGCCTCTTGGTGGAAAAGCCCGGATGGGTGGTCAGCGCCTTGGAGAAATGGAAGTATGGGCTCTTGAGGCCCATCAAGCCGCTCACATTTTGCAGGAAATGTTAACTATTAAATCTGATGATATTGAAGGCCGGACTCATGCCTTTCAGGCCATTATCAAAGGACAGCCCATCCCCGAACCGGCAATTCCTGAATCTTTTAAAGTTCTTACCAAAGAACTTGCAGGATTAGGTCTTGATATTTCTCCCGTTGGCATGAAAATTGTCGAGGAAGAAGTTGTTACTGAAACAAATGTTGAAGATTCAAAGGAGGAAAACTAATATGTTTAAATTCAAAAATATGCTTGACTTTACCGGCATCGAGATTAAGCTTGCTTCTCCGGAAGAAATCTTATCCTGGTCAACTGGTGAAGTTTTAAAACCTGAAACCATTAATTATCGTTCTTGGCGTCCGGAAAAAGACGGACTTTTTTGTGAAAAAATCTTTGGACCAAGTCGCGATTATGAATGTTATTGTGGTAAATACAAAAAAATCCGATTCAAGGGTGTTATTTGTGACAAATGTGGTGTTGAAGTTACTACTTCCAAAGTTCGTCGTGAACGCATGGGTCACATTGCCCTCGCCGCTCCTATTGCTCATTTGTGGTATTTAAGAAATACTCCATCTCCCTTAGGCGTCATTCTCGATGTTCCCCAAAAAGAATTAGAGGCCGTCGTTTACTTCACTAAATATTTAGTGACTGCTGTTGACAACGACAAGAGAAAGGAAGCTCTCAACAACTTATCCACTAATTCTGAAAATCGTCAAAAACAAATTGATGTCGATTCTGCCGCAGCTATTGAGAAATATAAAACTCAAACAGCCAAAGAAAAGAAAGACTTAGACAATAAAATTAAAAATAAAGACCAACTTTTGATTGCCAAAGAAGAACGTGATGTTCGTCTTAAACAGGATATTCAAAAAGTTGAAAACAAAGCTTCATCCGAAAAAAATCGCATCGAGTCATTGATAAAATTTTTAGAAGATAAAATCAAAAGCATGGAAGTTCTTTCCGTCCTTACTGACGAAGAAGAATTTTATCTTGCCCAGTTCAAGGCCGATATTTTCTATCAGGCCCAGATGGGTGCCGAAGCTTTATTAAAAGTATTAAAAGAGATTGATCTTCCGGAAACTGTCAAAAATCTAAAGAAAGAATTAGCTAAAACCAGCTCAAAACTTAAAAAGAAAAAGATCATGTACAAGATCAGGATCCTAAACGGCATGATTGAAAATAATATCAATCCCGCCTGGATGATCATGCAATTTGTACCGGTTATTCCACCTGATTTACGTCCCATGGTCCAGCTTACCGGTGGTCGTTTTGCTACCTCTGATTTAAATGACCTTTACCGTCGTTTAATTAACCGAAATAATCGTCTCAAAAAACTTATTAAATTAGGTGCTCCGGAAATTATTTTACGCAATGAAAAACGCATGCTCCAAGAGTCCGTCGATATTCTTATCGATGCTCAAAAATCTTCCAAAAACAAGCGCAAAAGCAGTAAACGTTTACCCCGCTCACTATCAGACCTACTTCGGGGTAAAAAAGGTCGTTTCCGTAGAAATCTTTTGGGAAAACGTGTCGATTATTCCAGCCGTTCCGTTATCGTTGTTGGTCCGGAATTAAAACTAAATCAGGTCGGTCTTCCCAAAGAAATCGCCCTGGAAATGTATCGACCCTTTGTTTTGAAAGAATTAATGGACAGTGGTCTTGCAGCCAACATTAAATCAGCCAAAAACTTAATCGACCATCGGGTCAATGAGGTTTATGACATTTTGGAAAAAGTTACCAAAAGCACTTATGTTCTTTTGAATCGTGCTCCTACTCTCCATAAACTTTCTATCCAGGCCTTTAAGCCGGTTTTAACCGATGGATTGGCCATTAGACTTCACCCTTGTGTTTGTAAAGGCTTTAACGCTGATTTTGACGGAGACCAAATGGGGGTTCATTTACCTCTTTCGGCCGCCGCCCAAAAAGAAGCTAAAAAATTAATGTTGCCTTCGAGGAATCTTCTCAAGCCCTCAGATGGAGCTCCGGTTTCCATTCCTTCTCAGGAAATGGCTGTAGGCTGTTATTACATTACTTCTGTCGCTTCTGCTGATATCGCCAAAGAAACCCAAGAGGGTTATAAGGGATTATCTGTCATGGGTGATAAAGAGGAATTAACTTTAGCCTATCAATCAGGAAAAGTTGCTTTACGTGAATTAGTTGCCGTTAGAATCAATGGTCAGCTTGTTAAAACCACCTACGGTCGCGTTTGGTTTAATTCTATTCTTCCCAAAGAATTCGAATTTATAAATGCTCCCATGGCTGGTTCCAAGGCCTTAAATGACCTGATCGTTAAGTCAATTGAAATTTCTGGACGCTTAAAAACTGTCAAATTAATTGACTCACTCAAGGATATCGGTTTTGCCGGCTTTACTCTCTCTGGACTTTCCCTGTCCATGCCGGATATGGGTTATCTTTCAGAAAAAGATTCCATTATCGCTGGGGCCGATAAGCGCGTTGTCGAAATTGAAGATAATTTCAAAATGGGTCTTATCAGTAACGATGAGAAAAAACGTCTTAGTCAAAGCGTTTGGATGGAAATTACCGAATCTATTGCTGAAAAAACTTGGGACACTCTGGATATCGACTCTCCTATCCGTATCGTTTCTGCCGCTGGTATCAAACGTGCCTCCAAAGATCAGATCAAACAGCTTTCAGGTATGCGTGGACTTATGGTTGATCCTACTGGTAAAATTGTTCAGTTACCTACCAAAAGCAATTTCCGTGAAGGCCTCTCTGTTTTTGAGTACATTACCGGTGCTCGAGGTACCCGCAAGGGTTTATCTGACACCGCTCTTCGTACTGCCGACGCTGGTTACTTAACCCGTCGTTTGGTTGATACTTCTCATGTTGCTATCACCCGCGAAGATGATTGTGGTACCACTCGTTTTTGGACTATTGATAGAAACGAAAAAGGCCGAGAAAAATTCTTTAGTCGTCGTCTTTTGGGTCGGGTATTGGCCAACGATGTCATTGATCCAAAAAACAAGAAAATTATCGCTAAAAAAGGTATTTTAGTTGACAATCATATTCAGGCATTAATTGAAGAAAGCGAGGTCAAAATTGTTGACGTTCGTTCTGCTTTGACCTGTAAATCAAAAATCGGTCTCTGTCGTAAGTGTTACGGCTGGGATCTTTCAACCCGAGAGATGGTTGGTTTCGGAGTTCCCGTTGGTGTCATCGCCGCCCAATCAGTTGGTGAACCAGGAACTCAGTTAACTCTTAGAACAAAACACACTGGTGGTGTTCTTGGTGTTGATGTTACTCAAGGTTTACCCCGTATTCAGGAACTTTTTGAAGTCAGAATGCCGAAATTACCTTCACCTTTAGCCGAAATTAACGGTAAGATTAAGGTCAAAGAGAATATCGACGGCTACGAACTAAAATTAACCGGTAAAGACAAAAATAATGTGGCTAAAACCATTAATTATCTGCTTCCCAGTAATGTTACCTTGTTAGTTGCTGATGGTGACTTAGTCGGACAGGGGACCCAGCTTTGCTCCGGTCCAATAGATGTTCGCGAAATTCTGGAAGTTTCCGGATTAGAGGCCGCCCAGCGCTATCTTATTAATTCCATTCAGGGAGTTTATGAGTCTCAGGGTATTGGTATTCACGATAAACACATCGAAGTTATTGTTCGCGAAATGAGCGACAAACTTAAAATCGAAGACCCCGGTGACACCAATTTCCTTTATGGACAAATTGTTACTCGCCCTGTTTATGAAGCAGAAAACAATAAAGTAAAAGAAAACAGTAAAGATGGAAAACCCTCCAAGGGCCACAAAGTCCTTCTGGGTTTGATTCAATCTTCCTTAACTACTGGTTCTTGGCTTTCTGCCGCTTCCTTCCAACAAACTACCGGAGTTTTGACCGAAGCATCCTTGTTAGCTGAAGTCGATCACTTGATAGGTCTAAAGGAAAATGTTATTATCGGACGTCTGATTCCTGTTGGAAAGGATCAGGAAATTAAATAATTATGCCAACTCTAAATCAATTAATCGGAAAATGTCGAAAAGTTCGACGCCTGAAATTAAGAACCGGCGCCCTTCGGGACAATTTTAACAGTATTAAAAGTACCAGTGTCGACAGTTACAATCCCCAGAAAAAAGGTGTTGTTACCGTCGTTAAAACCATGACTCCGAAAAAACCTCATTCTGCTCTTCGGAAAGTTGCCAGAATCAGGTTGAGTAATCGGGCTACAGTTACTGCTTATATTCCCGGTGTCGGTCACAATTTAGCTGAACACGGCATTGTCTCTATTCGTGGCGGTCGTGTTCGGGATCTTCCCGGTGTTCGTTATCATGTTATTCGCGGTAAATACGACGCTGGTGCTGTTGTCGGTCGTCAACAATCCCGCAGTAAGTACGGTGCAAAACGTACCGTTAAAACTTCAGCCTAAAAATATATGTCAAGAAAAGGTCAAACAAAAATCAGAGAAGTTCTCCCCGATACTGAATACAAAAGTATCGTTATTACCAAGCTCATCAACCGAGTTATGTATGCCGGCAACAAAAATGCCGCCCAAAAACAGGTCTACGAAGCTTTGAAACTTTTCCAAAAAGAAAGTAAAAGTGAAGATATTGTTACCACCTTGGAACAAGCTCTCGATAACATCAAACCCAAAGTTGAGGTTCGTCCTCGTCGTATTGGTGGTGCTGTCTATCAAGTACCTACTCCTGTCCGAGGTAGTCGTCAATATTCACTGGCCATTCGCTGGTTGGTAACCTCTGCTCGCAAAAGACCAAATAAGCAATATCATTCTTTTGCCCTAAAATTAGCGGCTGAGCTTTTGGCTACCCTCAACAATGAAGGTTCTTCCATTGCTAAACGCCAAGAAATTGAAAGAATGGCCGAGGCCAATAAAGCTTTCGCTCACTTGCGTTGGTAAGTTATCCTTATTCAAAATCGTAAACCCCGCTTCGGCGGGGTTTTTGTTATTGGTCCAATATGTTAAGATATTTTAATGTCATTCTTTTCAAAACCTAAAGTTGTGCTTTGGCCCAAAGATGATAGCCTGGAAATTTATTTAGATCAAAGCGACAATAACACCTTTTCCTTCGAGATTGATTTGTGGAAAGAGCAAGACGAAGAGAGTCTGCGTAATTTGGCTTCTTTTTTTCATCAAAATAAAATTTCCGAAGTCAATGTTCTTTTAAACGACTCCTATGTTATTACTAAAACCTTTGTTTACGATTCAGTTGTTACCAAGCTTGATCCGGGTGAAGTTATTACTTTAGCCAAAGATTCCACTGATTTCAAAATATCTCCCGAATCAGTAACTTTCGATTTGGAGGCCGACAATGAACGAACTTTAGTTCGAACCCGTATTTTTAATCAGGAAAAATTTCAGGTTTTAACCACCAATCTTCAAAAACTTAACCTTAAAGTATTAGATTATGAGACGGTTTCCTCTGCTGTTGCTAAACTATATTCCGCTTTTGATAATGGTCAATATTTTTTCTTTTATCCCGTCAATAGTCATGATTATGTGGCCATTCTCGCAAATCAAGGCCATGTCTATTTAACTTCAGTCATTAAAAAAGCTCTACCCGAACTTAAAAAACTTTTAAATTACGCTCAAGCTTATTTTGCCAATAAAGAACCAGTTCAATATTTACCGGACGTAAATTACAACGAATCAGAAATCTGTCAGCGTTTTAACAAAGCCTCAAATTTACCCCTACCGGTCCTTTCTTTCTTCGTTGGCAGCGCCAAGCCACTTACTGCTATAATAAAGACAAGCCCTATTTCAAAACCTGCCTCAAATATTATCGATTCAAATTCTCAATCACCTATGGAAAACAATAAAAAAAGTCTTCTACCAATTATCGCCGTTTTTATAATCACGGCTATTGTTGCCTCAATTATTGTCTGGTTTATTCTTAATCAGAATAAAAATACTGATATCAATTCTCCCGGCGGTGAGAATAAAACCGAAGAAATCTCGGCTACTCCGGTGACCGAAGCTCCCACTCCCACTCCGATTGAAATTAGCAAAGATATAAAAATTCAAGTCTTAAATGCCACTGACATCAATGGTCAGGCGGCCACCCTCAAAGCGGAGCTGGTCAAACTTGGTTTTACCAGTGTTGCCACCGGAAACAGTAAAGAATCTGCCACTAAAAACGAAATTCAGATTAAGAAAACCCTCGCTCCCGACTATTTCTTACAAAACCTGACTGAATTTGCTTCCGCCACTACCTCAGAACTGGTCAGCACCTCAACTTACGATGTTGTCTTCATTATTGGGGTTGATTTAAAAACCGGTTCCTCAGTCAGTTCTCCCTCGGCTTCTCCTACTCTTATTCCTTAATCATAAAAAACTATGAAAATTCTTGTCACCGGTGGTTGTGGTTTTATTGGCAGTAATTTTATTCATTATTGGTTTTCTCGTCATCCTTCTGACATTATTGTCAACTTGGACAAATTAACTTATGCCGCTAATCCTGAATCTCTGCGTGATCTTGACAATAATCCTCAGTACCAATTCATAAAAGGAGATATTTGCGATGAGGCCCTTGTCGATAAAATTCTCTCAGACGGCATTGAATTAATAATTCATTTTGCCGCCGAATCTCATGTTGATCGTTCCATTGACGATCCTCTGCTTTTTGTCAAAACTAATGTTTTGGGTACCTATACCCTTCTAAATTCAGCCAAAAAACATGGTGACCTTCGTTTTCACCATGTTTCTACCGACGAGGTCTTTGGCGCCCTTCCTCTTGATACTGATGAAAAATTCACCGAGGACACTCATTACGATCCCCGCAGTCCCTATTCTGCTTCCAAAGCTTCTTCAGACCACTTTGTCCGTTCTTTTTTTCACACCTTCAATCTTCCGGTTACTCTGAGTAATTGTTCCAACAACTACGGCGCTTTTCAGTCCCCAGAAAAATTTATTCCCAGAATGATTACCAACCTAATGGATGGTAAAAAAATTCCCGTCTACGGTGATGGTCTCTATGTCCGTGACTGGCTTTTTGTTGAAGATCATTGTTCCGCCATCGAAGCTATCATTTTAAAAGGTAAAATAGGCGATTCTTATAACATCGGTGGCTTAGTTAAAGACTATTCCAATCTCGAAGTGGCCAAAACCATTCTCTCCATTATGGGTAAAACAGAATCTGATTTAGAATTTGTGGCCGATCGTCCTGGCCATGATCGTCGTTATGCTGTTTCTTGGGAAAAAATACATCGTGAATTAAATTGGTCCCCCAGTCTCAGTTTTGAAGAGGGAATCAAAAAAACTGTTGCTTGGTACCAAGAAAATGAGGCTTGGTGGCGTGAAGCTAAAACCGAAGCCGAAGCTTTTTACCAGCGCTTAAATGCCACCAGAAGTAAGTAGTCTTTGTTATACTAGTTCATATGATGAAATTTACCCCACTCTCTATTCCTGGTCTGGTTTTAATTGAACCTCAGGTCTTTGGTGACAACCGAGGTTTTTTTATGGAAACTTACAATAAAAAGGAATTTACCGACAATGGTATTACCGTCGATTTTGTTCAGGACAACCACTCCCGCTCAGCTCAGGGGGTTCTCCGTGGTCTTCATTTTCAAAAACCTCCTTTTGCTCAAGCTAAACTGGTTCGAGTAACGAACGGTGAAGTGTTAGATGTTGCTGTTGATCTTCGTCCTGATTCTCCCACCTTTGGTAAATATGATACGGCCCATCTTACAGCAGAAAACAAAAATATGTTTTTTATTCCTGCCGGTTTTGCTCACGGATTTTACACTCTCTCGGAAACTGCCGATTTTCAATACAAATGTAGTAATTTCTACAACAAAGAGTCCGAGGGCGGAATAATCTGGAACGACCCCGATATTAATGTTGCCTGGTTGGCCGCCAATCCATTGCTTGCGGAAAAAGATAAAATTTGGCCCAAACTCAAAGACATTGAAGCCGAACTCAAAACCCTTAAGTGGTAATTTAGAAATTAATATTTTATATAACAAAAATGAAAATTATTGGCACCGGTTTAACAGGCTTAGTTGGTTCAAGAATTACTGAATTAAATCCTGATATTGAATTTGTAAATATTTCTATCGAAACCGGAATTAGTATTTTGGATCCAATCTCTTTGGAAAAAGTTTTTACCGACAATCCTGATGCGCAGGCAGTACTACACCTTGCCGCTTTTACTGACACCAATGCCGCTTGGGATCAAAAAGGGGATAAGACCGGTCTTTGTTATCAGCTAAATGTCAACGGGACTCAAAATATCGTTAACATGTGCAAAAAATATAACAAATATTTAATTCATATCTCCACGGATTACGTTTTTAACGGTCAAAAAGATACCCCTTACATTGAAGAAGATGCCGTTTCTGCGGTCGAATGGTATGGTGAAACTAAAGCTATGGCCGAAAAAGTAGTTACCGATTCTTTTATCCCAGCCTCAATCGTTCGCTTGGCTTTTCCTTATCGGGCCAAATATGAAACAAAAATTGATATTATCCGTAAAATCAAATTTAAAATCGAGAATGGTGATACTCTCAATCTCTTCGACGATCAAATTACTACCCCCACTTTTGTTGATGATATTGCCAATGGCCTAAAAATATTCTTCGATAAAAAACCCACCGGTATTTACCACCTCGTTGGTTCTTCTTCTCAATCGCCTTATCAAATGGCGATGACCGTCGCCGAAGTTTTTGCTTTAGATACTTCTAAGATTATCGCTACCAAGCTCAGTGATTATTTAAAAACAGAAAATGCCCGCCCTTTCGCCAAAAACGCCGCTTTGAGTAATGAAAAAGTTAAAACACTCGGTATCCAAATGAAAACTCTGCGTGAAGGCTTGGAAGAAGTCAAAAAACAAATAAATCAATAAACTTATTTCCCATATTACCCAGTAAATATATTGATATCCTATAGATTATAGGATATAATTACCGTGCTTGTTTTAGCGTCGTTTCTCATCCCCTACATAAGGAGAGCTTGATGAACGATAATCGCACTTTAACAATCCAAAACGGGTCTACCGTAAATATCAGCTTTAAAACTGATCCCGTTAACGATTGGCAGCTAACGCTGCAAAACATTCGGGAAGAAGATGGCGAAATTTTCGCTGATAATTTTCTTCTGGCTCGAAAAAACGGTAAGCACTTTTTTGCCAAACTTATCAAAACTCTGGGTATAAATACCGATGGATCAGAATTTCCATATTGGCTCCCCAGAATTTTTGATATTGGTAACGGTTACAAATGTGGTGACGTTGTAATTCAGTTTCGCAAGCACCCCCAGTCAAAACGCTGGATGGTAGATATTGAATTAGAATACGGCAGTAAGTCACCCGATTCCCTGGAAAAGGTTTTTCGAATCAGTCGCTCTTCGCTTGATAATGTCAAGCAGGCCGTAAAGAAATCCGTCAAGGAAACAGGGCAAGATTGGACCAATACTCAACGTATTGGTGGAGACAAAGTCTCTATGCATTGCGTTGATGCTGGTTGGTCACCGCAGCTGTTTACCCAGGGTAAGGTGATGGATGTTTTCGACTTCGTCGCTAATTCCCATGATGGACCAGGGAAGACAGCCTTAGTTGAAGCACTTCAACACCTACCCACCCCCATCGCCAAGCAGGTTGCGATGTGTATTATTATTCCTCCAACCGGGGAATAAACCAACTAGCGTGATGCTAGAACAAGCACGCCGACACCAAAAGCAAAAGATTGAAAGCTAATCTTTCTGCGTTCGGTTGAAGCACAATTTTTTAGGCGTGCCCTCTTTCTTGATTTCAGACTTTGGTCTGTTTAAAAAATCAGGAAAGGGGGCATAGTTATTTATATTCTTTTTCCCACCCCTTCTCCCTCTCTCACAGCGTAATTTATACCTCTATCTTCCGGATAAATTTGTGCAAAATTAGCGTGAATTGTTTTTTTATCATTTAAATTTTCTATTCTCTTTCGATAATTTCTTGTCACTATATGTTGAGCATGTTTAAATTTAAAAACATGCTTTTCCTCAATTTCCTTTTTGTTAAATTCCGGAAAAATCTTTTTTAAATAATCGAAGAAATCTTTTTCAATTAAGCTGTCTTTGCAAGTAAAATACTTGTGATTTTGGGGTAAATAAGTTCCGAGGTAATAAATATTTTTTCCACTATAGTTCTTGTTTCCCATCAAGTTTGTATGCTGAATAAATGCCAGGAAAGGGGAGTCGGTATTATTGATATTGTGCCAATAATATTTACTTAAATTCTGTTCTGAAGAAAAAACCACTGTCACCGCCCCTAAATAATCGACATTCTCAAGCGGTGCTGAACTTATTATTTTATCGTATTTATCCGCTAATTCGTTAATATCAGCGATGGTGTTTAATTTAATTTCTCCACCCAATTTTTTGATTCGATTTGTCAACTCATTAATAATCAATTGAAATCCAGCTTCCATGTAACCCAAATATTCTTTGCCTTTTTCGCTTGAATTTCCTCGGGTATGAATTCTGGCCCACATCCAGGCCATTGAAATATCTTGATATCCGTTGCTAAATTTTCCCTTCAAAAGCGGCTCCCAAACTACTTTATACGCCCTATCTCCACACCATTTTTTCATCCACTCATATGCCAAAACATTCTCAAATTTTTGCCAATTATTTTCTTTTTCTAAATATATTTTTACCAACCCCAGTCTTAATTTATCAATTAAATTCAATGGTTTAAATTTCAACAAATCCATCACTCCGGCAAAAGGATAAATTGTCCCGTCGTAATATAATGCCGTTTTACTCTCATGCCACTTTAATTTTTCTGATAACCCCAACTCTTCAACTAAAGAAATAATTTCTTTATCGGTTTTAAAAATGTGGTGATAAGCTTTTTCCAGGTTTGTTCCATTAATCTTAAATCCTCCCAACAATCCCCCTAAATCTCCACTTTTTTCAAATATAGTTACCCTGCATCCCTTTTGCAGTAATCTATATCCTGCCACTAAACCGGTAAGGCCCCCACCAATAATTGCTATCCTTTTACTCATCTACAAATTATATCAATCAAATTTAAAATGAATGTTAGAATTTTGATATGAAGAATAATAAAAAAGAATACTGTCGTCGGGATAAACTAGCCATCAGTAGAACCCACCTTGCCAATGAACGCACCCTCTTATCTTATTGGCGCACCGCCCTTGCCTTTCTGATTTTAGGTGCCTATTTAATTAGGCAAACCTCAGCAAGTGAATTCCTCATTCCTGCTATTATGGCTATTTCATTTGGCGCCGCCCTTTTTATTTTTGGAACTATCAAGTTTTACCAATTTAAAAAAGTAGTTAACAGTCAATAATATCTGTAGTATAATATATCCAACTATGTCATTTCCGAACTATGAAATTGAATCGATTGTCCCCAATGCAAAATATGGAAGTTCGTCATACGACGAAACAGAATTGCTAATAGAAAATGGTAAGAAAAAAGACGCCAGAGTTTTGGCCTACAATGACAATCCACATACTCGAGTTTGTCTGAGTGGTGTCGACGGCGTGTCTGTTATACCCGCGGAAGTGATAGCTTCCAGAACCAAGAACAGCATGTTGCTTATCAAACCCGGTAGCACCGCAAACATTAGTTTTGTCACCAGCGAAACCAGAGTTAGGCATGAACTTGTTATTGTAACCAGACCTCTTTCCTGAGAATACAAATTTGTTATTTTCGTGTTATCATAATCCATCCAAAAGCGGGTATTCTATGCCCGTTTTTATTATATTTATTTTTTATAAAAATATTTTTCAATTCAAAATTGACTAATTAAAACTGAAATGGCCGACGCAATTCAAGTCACAAAAAATCGGATAGTAAACATGGACAAAGTCCGTAATATTGGTATTATTGCTCATATTGATGGTGGAAAAACCACCACCACCGAACGTCTTCTTTTCTATACCGGAAAGATTCACAAAATTGGTTCCGTTGATGAAGGTACTACTACAACCGACAGCATGGTCCAGGAAAAAGAAAGGGGAATTACTATTCAATCAGCCTGTATTACCACTTTTTTCAAAAGCTATCGTATCAATATTATCGATACTCCGGGGCACGTTGATTTTACTGCCGAAGTTGAACGCTCCCTTCGTGTTCTTGACGGTGCCATCATGATTTTTGACGGTAACGCCGGTGTTCAGGCTCAATCTGAAACTGTCTGGCGTCAAGCTGACAAATATCAGGTACCCCGACTTGCCTTTGTAAACAAAATGGATAAAGTTGGTGCCTCTTTTCAGGGTACTCTCGATTCCATCAATCAAAAACTCCGCTGTCCCATTGTTCCGGTGGTGCTTCCTATTGGTGAAGAACACGCCTTCATGGGTGTTATCGATCTTATGGAAATGAAGATGATTGTCTATGATAAAGACGAAGAAGGGATGGAATTTACCACTAAGGATGTTACTCCTGAATATCTAGATGCCGCCACCAAGGCCCGGGCCACCATGGTTGAAAAAATTGCCGGTGAAGATGAAACCTTGATGGAAAAATTCTTAAATGACCAAGATATTTCCGTTCCTGAGTTGAAAGCTGTCCTCCGTAAAGCCACTATTGATCGAAGATTATTTCCGGTTTTTTGTGGTGCCGCCTGGAGAAATAAAGGTATCCATCCTATTCTTGACGCCATTGTTGATTATTTACCCTCTCCTATCGACCTTCCTCCTACTGAAGGTTTTGATGTTGTCTCAAACGAAAAATTATATCGTAAACCTGAGAATAGCGAACCCTTCTCCGGACTTTTATTTAAAGTTCAGTCTGATCCTCATGTCGGCACTTTGTCTTATGTTCGTATCTATTCCGGCACCGTTAAAACCGGTCAGGAAGTTTACAATGCCACTAAACAAAAGAGCGAAAGAATTGGTCGTTTATTGTTAATGCATGCCGACAAGCGTGAAGGTATCGAAGAAGGTTATGCTGGAGAAATTATTGCCTGTATCGGTTTAAAAGAATCCATTACCGGTGATTCTCTTTGTGATAAAAACCACCCCATTTCTTTGTCTCCAATTCAATTTTCTGAGCCGGTTATTTCTTTGAGTATCGAGCCGGAAACTGCCGATGATCAGGAAAAAATGGGTGCCGCCCTTAACCGTTTAACCTCGGAAGATCCTACCTTTAGAGTTTCTTATAACCACGAAACCGGTCAAACCATTATTGCGGGCATGGGTGAACTCTATTTGGAAATTATTGTCGATCGTCTTAAGCGTGAATTTGGAGTCGCTGTCAAAACCGGTGCTCCTCAGGTTGCTTACCGGGAAACTATTTCCGCTCCCGCCGATGGTGAGGGAAAATATATCCATCAATCCGGCGGTCACGGCCAATATGGTCACTGTAAAGTTCGCGTCGAACCTAAAAACCGCGGCGAGGGTATTGAATTTGTCAATGCTATCAAGGGCGGTGTTATTCCTGCCAATTTTGTTCCCGCTATTGAAAAAGGCGTTCGCGAAACTTTAGCCAAAGGTATTATTGCCGGCTATCCATGTACTGATATCAAAATTTCTGTTTATGACGGTTCTTACCACGAAGTTGACTCTTCCGAAGCCGCCTTTAAACTAGCCGGTTCTTATGCAATCAAGGACGCTTTTGGACTTGCTAGACCCCTTATCCTCGAACCTATCATGAAATTTGAAGTCGCTACCCCTTCTGAGTTCTTGGGCACCGTTATTGGCGATCTTTCCTCTCGTCGTGGCCAAATTGCCGGTACTACTGATGCTTTTGGTTTCAGCACCATCGATGCTACTATTCCTCTCGAAGCTGTCCGTGGTTACGCTACTGTCATCCGTTCTTTGACCCAGGGCCGTGGTTCCTTTTATATGGAGCCCAGTCACTACGACCCGGTCCCTCGCGAGATTCAGGAAAGACTAACTATCAAGACAACTGATAAAAAAGAATAATGTCTTCCTTTTTTGATAAAAACTTCAACCCCGCTACGGCGGGGTTTATGTTTGGCTATTTTTGTGCTATTATCGGATGAATCATCGAATAATGTTTTAGTCCTGTTTTCAGGCTTCATTTCCGTCTTGCGAAGCTGGTGTCTTACTGATACAATTCTAAAGCGTTTTTCGTTACAATTAATTGTTATTAATTTTCCGCTTAAGCGGATTTTTTAAAAAAAACAAATATGGCAGACGTCTATAAAAGAAACAAACCCCATGTTAATGTTGGTACCATCGGTCACGTTGACCATGGTAAGACTACCTTAACTGCGGCTATTACAAAAATTCAAGGCAACGCAAAATCCTATGCCGATATCGCCAAGGGCGGTACCGTTCGCGATGCCAACAAAATCGTTACTATTGCTATCTCTCACGTTGAATACGAGTCTGAGACTCGTCATTACGCTCACATTGACTGTCCAGGACATGCTGACTATGTCAAAAACATGATCACTGGTGCTGCTCAAATGGACGGCGCTATTTTAGTCGTTTCTGCTCCTGACGGCCCAATGCCTCAAACCCGTGAACACGTTTTGTTAGCTCGACAAGTTAACGTTCCTTCTCTGGTCGTCTTTTTAAACAAAGTCGATCTTGTTACTGATCCTGAATTTTTAGATCTGGTGGAAATGGAAATCCGTGACTTATTAACTAAATATGGTTATCCCGGTGAAACCACTCCTATCGTTCGTGGATCTGCTCTCAAAGCCCTCAACGGTGAAGCTGATGGTATTGAATCTATCAAAAAATTGATGGAAGCTCTCGACTCTTTCATTCCCGAACCTGCTCGTGAACTTGACAAGCCTTTCTTGATGCCAATTGAAGACGTTTTCTCTATTAAGGGTCGCGGCACTGTCGCTACCGGTAGAATCGAACGTGGTATTGTCAAAATCAACGACGAAGTTGAAGTTGTTGGTCTTCGCGACACCAAAAAAGTCGTTGTCACAGGCGTGGAAATGTTCCACAAACAACTTGATCAAGGTCAAGCCGGTGATAATGTTGGACTCCTTCTCCGAGGTGTGGAAAAAGACGATATCGAACGCGGTCAGGTTTTGGCCAAAGTTGGTACCATTACTCCTCATACCGAATTCAAGGCCCAAGTTCTTTTACTTAAAAAAGAAGAAGGTGGTCGTCACACTCCTATTTTCGCTGGTTACCGACCTCAGGTCTTTATCAGAACCACTGACGTTACCGGTGAAGTTACTCTTCCCGAAGGTGTCGAAATGGTTATGCCAGGCGACAATGCCGATGTTACCGTTAAATTAATTAAAGCAGTTGCCATGGAAAATGGTTTCCGTTTCGCTATTCGCGAAGGCGGTCTGACTGTTGGTGCTGGTGCTATCACCGAAATCATTAAATAAAAATGAAAGGCAATCGTATTCGGATTAGACTTAAATCTTTTGACCACCGCCTCATCGACGAGGCGGCGGTCAAGATTGTGGAAGCCGCAGTTACTGCCGGTGCCACTGTCCAAGGTCCGATCCCTTTACCTACCTCTCGCAAACTCATTACAGTTTTAACTAGTCCTCATACCGACAAGAACGCTCGTGATCATTACGAAGTATTGACCCATAAACGTTTAATCGATATCTTCAGCACTAATCTTCGTACCGTCGATAGCCTCCAGCATCTCGACTTGCCTTCCGGAGTTGAAGTTGAAGTGAAGATGTAATTACCACTATGATTTCCGGATTTCTTACTCAAAAAAAATACATGACCAGCATCTTTAGTGATGATGGCAAAAGGGTCTCAGTTACTGTTCTAGAAGCGAAACCTTTGACCGTTAATCGACTTCGTACCAAGGAAAAAGATGGCTATGAAGCAGTTCAATTAAAATCTCATAAAAATAAACTTATTGAATTTCAATCAACAGCTGAATCTATGCCCGAACTTAAGGCAGAAGTCACAGCCGATTTGATATTTGCTCCTGGCGATTCCGTGTCTGCAACCAGTAAAAGTAAGGGTCGTGGTTTTGCCGGTGTTATCAAACGCTGGGGTTTCCACCGCCAACCGGTTTCCGGCGGTGCCTCCGATCGTGTTCGTGCCCCTGGTTCAATTGGTGCTCAAACTCCTGGCAAGGTTATTCGTGGTAAAAAGATGCCTGGGCATTTCGGTAATGCAACTGCTACCGTTACTCATTTGAAAATCGTCAAATTCGACAAAGAGCAATCTTTGCTTTACGTTGCTGGCGGTGTTCCAGGTCATGTCAATTCCTGGGTGGTTATTACCAAAAAATAATATGAATGCCAGTCTCTATAACATCCAAGCTGAAAAAATCAAAGATATTACCTTAGATAAGAATATATTTGAATATAAAATTAACGAAAAATTAATTGCTCAAGCAGTTAAAATTTACCTTCATAATCAACGGGCCGCCCATGCTATTGCAAAGCACCGTGGCGAAGTTGCCGGTACTACCAAGAAAATGTATGCCCAAAAAGGAACCGGAAATGCCCGTCATTCTACCGCCAAGGCCCCTCAATTTGTTGGTGGTGGTTCGGCTCATGGTCCCCGCGGCGATCAAAAAACTCCACAACATTTTTCTCAAAAATTGCGTCAATCTGCTCTCAAATCGGTTCTCTCAAAATTTGCTTTAAATAAATCAATTTTAATCATCGATAAACTTTCCACCATTGAACCAAAAACCAAAGCCGCGTGGGTATTTGTCGACAAATTAGAAAAACAAAACGAATCGTTGGCAAAAAGCCGTAAAATTGGTATCATAACCAGTCGTAGCTTTGACAGCGTCAAACGTGCTTTCGGGAACATTCCTGGAATCAACATTCTTTCAGTTAAATCACTTAATACTTATGATTTATCAAAACAGAATTATTTAATGTTTACCGCCGCCGCTCTCAAAGAATTGTCAATATAAACATATGATTATTAAAAGACCTTTAGTCACTGAAAAAGCCATTGCCGCCCAAGCTGTTGGAAAATACGGCTTTGTTGTCGATGCTAAAGCCACCAAAGGTCAAGTTGCCACTGAGTTCCAAACTCTTTTTGGCATTAAACCCCTAAAGGTTAATCTTCTTATTATTAAAGGCAAGGTTAAGTCTAATTGGAAAACTCGTACTCCCATTATTCGTCCAAATTTTAAAAAGGCTTATATTACTCTCAAAAAAGATCAAAAAATTGATATTTTAACCTTAAAAAATGAAAAATAAATTATTAACCATCAAGAAAAAACACAGCGGTCGTGACTCTCAGGGCCATGTCTCTGTCCGTCATCGTGGTGGTGAACACAAGCGCTTTCTCCGTCTTATTGACTGGAAAAGAAACAAGCTTGATGTTAAGGCTAAAGTTATTGCCATTGAATATGATCCCGGTCGTACCGCCAACGTCGCTCTTCTTTCTTACGAAGATGGTTCCAAGGCCTATATTTTAGCCACCGTTAATCTAAAAGTTAATGATGTTTTGGTCTACTCCGAATCTGCTCCCATCCAAGAAGGCAACAAATTACCTCTAAAAAATATTCCGGTTGGTACGGCTCTTCATTGCTTAGAGTTTCAGCCCGGAAAAGGCGCTCAAATTGTTAAATCTGCCGGTTCTGCGGCTTTTATTCAGTCAATTGATGGAGAAAAAGTTACTATCAAGCTTCCTTCAAGTGAACTTCGACTCTTCCCTGGAACCGCTTGTGCCACCATTGGCCAAGTTGGCAACGCTGATCACTCTAACCAAAAATTAGTTAAAGCCGGTGATTCCCGACATCGTGGTATTCGACCCAGTGTTCGTGGTGTTGCCCAAAATCCTCACTCCCATCCCCATGGAGGCGGTGAAGGTCGATCCAGTATTGGTATGAACCCAAAAACTCCTTGGGGTAAGCCAGCTATGGGTAAGAAAACTCGAAAACATAAAAAATTCTCCAATAAATTAATCATTAAGCATCGCTCTAAATAATATGGCAAGAAGTTCCAAGAAAGGTCCATACATTGACGCCAAGTTGGTCAAAAAAACTGCCGCTAATACGGACGGATCTTCGATTAAAACCTATGCCCGAAGTAGCCAAATTTCTCCTGATTTCGTCGGTCATCACTATTCAGTTCACAATGGTCACAAATTTATTGAAGTTTATGTCACCGAAGACATGGTTGGTCACCGATTAGGTGAGTTTGCCCTTACCAGAACCTTTAAGGGTCACGGTCGTGTGGTTAAGAGAGTTATTGAAAAGACCTAAAAATATGGCAAAAGAAATTACTAAAAAAACTATTACCAAAAAGACAACTGTCAAAAAAGAAGTTGATAAAAAAACAAACACCACTCCTGTTGTGGCCGCTCCTGAGTTTAAGTTATCGGTATATACCGATAAAAATATTAAAATTTCTCCCCGTAAGTTACGTCTTTTGGCTTCTTCTATCAAAAAACTAAAACCTCTGGATGCTTCTATTAAATTATCTCTTACTAACACCAAGGCCGCCCGTATTTTAACTTCAGCCCTTAAAACTGTTGTATCTACAGCCAAAAACAACTATAATCTCCTACCTGAAAGCCTAATCTTCGATTCTATTCAAGTCGACGAAGGTCCAAAAATTAAGCGCATGGATAAATCTCATGGTTCCCACTTTTCCCGCGGAATCATTACAAAACGCCACAGTCGTTTAATTATAATTGTTAAAGGTCAGGTCAAATAATCTATGGGTCAAAAAATTAATCCAATTTCATTTAGGCTTAAAACCCACCCCAATTCTCCCGAGTGGATGTCTTCTTGGTTTGCCTCAAAGGGTCGATATAAAGAATTATTGCTCGAAGATTATAAAATTCGCCAAACCCTTCAAAAAAGATTGGCCTCTGCCGGAGTTGTTGCTATTCGTATTGAAAGATCTGCTAAAAAAATAAAATTAATTTTGATTGTCAGCCGCCCTGGTTTAGTTATTGGTCGCGGTGGTAAAGAATTAGAAAGTATCAAGAACGAAGTTCAAAAACTAATGACCAAACAAAGTGTCAAAACCAATATTGACATTCAGGTCGAAGAATTTAGAAACACCGATTTATCGGCTAAATTAATTGCTGAAAAAATATCCTATCAATTAGCCAAGCGTATGCCTTATCGTCGGGTTGTTCTTTCCGCCGTGGAAAAATCCATGGCCGCCGGAGTCAAAGGAATTAAAGTTATTCTCTCTGGTCGTATTAACGGTGCTGAAATTAGTCGTCGTGAAAAATTCCATCAAGGCCAAGTCCCCTTAAGTACCATTAAAGCTCATATTGATTACGCTGAAGTTCCCTGTCTTACCCGCTCTGGTTACATTGGTGTTAAAGTTTATCTTTGTTTAGCCGTCTAAAATTATGTTGCAACCATCACGAACCAAATATCGAAAACAATTTCGCGGTCGCATGAGAGGTAACTCTCAGGGCAATCTGGTTGCTTTTGGTGAATATGGCCTTAAGTCTATGGCTTGTGGTTGGATTACCAGCAATCAAATTGAATCTGCTCGTCGGGCCATTGCCCATGCCACCAAAAGAAGTGGTCGTACTTGGATTCGCATCTTTCCGGATAAACCTTTTACTCAAAAAGGTGCTGGCGCACCCCTTGGTGCCGGGAAAGGTGACGTCAAAGGTTATGTTGCTGTTATTCGTCCTGGTCGAATCTTATTCGAAGTCACTGGTGTTCCCGAAGCCGAAGCCCATGAAGCTCTTCGTCTAGCCGCTGCTAAATTACCTGTTGTTACCAAAATTGTTAAACGAAAATAATTTACTTAAGCATATATGAAAAAAACTGATAAAATTGCCTACAAGCAAAAAACCACAGCTGAGTTGCATCAACTTTTAGTTGAAGCCAAAAAGAAATTTGTTGAAGCTAAAAGTAAGCAATATTTGGGTAACCAAAAAGATACTTCTGTTTTCAAGAAAATTCAATCTGAAATTGCTTTAATTTTGACTCTTTTAAACCAAAATGACAGATAAAATTATTAATACTGGAAAAATTTTTACTGGCGTCGTTGTCTCCGACAAAATGACCAACACTATTGTGGTCTCGTTGTCTTATACTACTCGCCACTCTCTTTATAAAAAAATTATTAAGAAAAACAAAAAGATTTACGCCGATAATAACTTAAAAGCCAAGATGGGGGATACTGTTAAGGTCCGGGAAACAAGACCTCTTAGCAAACTAAAAAGATTTACTACGTTAGAAATTATTAAATCAGCCATAATCGACTAATATGTTGCAACTAAGAACCCGACTCAAACCTGCTGACAACTGTGGAGCCAAATCTCTCGAGATTATGCATATCTACGTTGGTTCTAAACATAAGCAAGCCGGTATTGGCGACATTGTCTTGGCTGTCGTCAAAGAAGCTATGCCCAATGGTTTGGTTAAAAAGAAAGAAAAGGTTAAAGTAGTTATTGTCCGTACTAAAAAAGAATTAGGTCGTACCGACGGTAGCTATATCCGATTTTCCGATAATGCTGGTGTAATTATTGATTCTCAAAAAAATCCTCGCGGTACTCGTATCTTTGGGCCCATTGCTCGCGAGATAAAAGACGCTGGTTTTACCAAAATTGCCTCAATGGCCAAGGAGGTCTACTAATATGAAAATTCTAAAAGGTGATAAAGTTGAAATTTTAATCGGAAAAGACAAGGGTCGTAGTGGCGAAGTCCTTCGTGTTTTTGCCAAAAGCGAAGAAATTGTAGTTAAAGGCCTTAATCTTTTTAAGAAACACCTTAAACCTACTCAGGGTCAAAAGGGCGGCATCATTGAAAAAGAACGTCCCATAAAAGCATCCAAAACCATGCTTCTTTGCCCAAATTGTCAAAAAAGAATTAGAGTTGCTTATTCCATTGATAAAAATGGGGACAAATCCCGCATTTGCCGTAAATGTAAATCCATTATTGTCTCTACTAAAAAATAAAACCTATGATGTCAACTTATATAAAAGAAATTAATCAACAACTTGCCAAAGCTCTTGGATCCAAAAACCCAAATTCTTTACCTAAACTCAAAAAAGTAGTTATCAACTATCGTGTTTCCGAGGGCCGGGACAGTAAGGAATTATTGGCTGCAGCCGAAAAAGAATTAATGGCTATAACCGGCCAAAAACCCCGATTAGCCACTTCTAAAAAATCAATTGCCGCTTTCAAACTTCGTGAAGGTGAACCCTTAGCCTATAAAGTTACTCTTCGGGGTACTAGGATGTATGACTTTATTTACAAACTTTTTAATATCGTTTTACCCCGTCTTCGTGATTTTAAAGGTTTACCTGAGAGCTCTTTTGACCAAGAAGGTAATTATTCCCTAACTATTCACGATCAAACCTACTTTTCCGAAATTGATCTAGACGTTATCAACAAAATTCGCTCGGTTCAAGTAACCATGACGATTTCTGCCTCTTCAATCGAAGAATCAAAAATGTTATTATCCACCCTAGGCTTTCCATTTGAGAAAAAATAACCATGGCTACAACTGCAAAAATAGTTCGAGAAAACAAAAAATTAAAATATTCGAATCGACATCATAACCGTTGTCAGCTTTGTGGCCGACCTCGAGGTTATATTCGTCTTTTTGGTCTTTGTCGTTTATGTTTTAGAAAATTGGCCAACACCGGAGCTCTTCCGGGCGTCAAAAGGGCCAGCTGGTAATCATATGATCACTTCATTATCTTGCGATTTATTAACTAGAATCAAAAACGGTAGTCGGGCTGGTCGTAAAAGTATCTCGGCTCCTCTTTCAAAATATTCCTTAAGTATCTTAGAACAACTTAAAAAATACGGCTTTATTACCGATTTTAGTGTTCACCAAAAAGAAAGATCTATCAGTATCTCGGAACCCCGGGTTCTTGATATCGAAATTTTTTCTACTCCCGGTCGTCGTTTATATTGTACTTCAAAAACCTTACCTTGGGGTAAAACTCCTAAATCTTTAATTATTATTTCTACCTCCATCGGTTTACTTTCTCAAAAAGAAGCCGTAACCAAAAAACTCGGCGGTGAGTTAATCGCTGAAATTTGGTAAACACCTATGTCACGTATTGGAAGACAAATTATTACCATTCCCGAAAATGTCACCGTCAAAAGTGAAAATTCTTTGGTCACTGTTACCGGTCCCAAGGGTGTTTTAACCTACAATCTCCCTGTTAAAATTGAAATTTCTGTTGAAAACAATCAGCTCAAAGTTACTCGGCTCGCCGAAGACAAACAAACCCGTTCTAACCACGGCTCAGTTCGGGCACATTTAAACAATATGATTAAAGGTGTTGTTGATTTCTGGGTAAAAGAACTGGAAATTCGTGGTACTGGCTATAAAGCCTCTGTTGCCGACAATAAATTAACTGTTTTGGCTGGTTATATTCACCCTGTTTACATTATTGCCCCCGAAGGTATCACCATTTCTGTTGCCGAAGAAAGTAAAGTTACTGTTTCCGGATGCGACCGGGAAGTGGTTGGTCAAGTTGCCAGTAATATTAGAAAAATTAGAACCCCGGAACCCTACAAAGGTAAAGGCATTCGTTACAAAGATGAATTTATTAAGTTAAAAGCCGGTAAGACCGCCAAAGCCTAATACCATGACTATTATCAATAACACCAAAATTCGTCGATTACGTCGTGTTCGTGGTAAATTATCACAAAACATAAATGTTCCCCGACTTTCGGTTTTTCGTAGTAACTGTCATATCTGGGCTCAAATTATTGACGACAAACACGGTAAAACTTATGCTTCCGCTTCAACTAAAACCACCGTTACCAAGGGTACCAAGTCGGAACAGGCCCAAGCTGTCGGTGTAGCTCTGGCCAAAATTGCCAAATCCAAAAAAATTACCTTTGTTAGATTTGATCGTGGTTCATATCGTTACCACGGCCGGGTTAAAGCCCTGGCAGAAGGTGCTCGTTCCGGAGGCCTAAAATTTTAATAAATTATGTATCAAGACAGAGACAATAAAATCATCAGTGAATTTACCGACAAGGTCGTCGAAATTAAACGTGTTTCCAAAAAAACCAAAGGTGGTAATCAGGTTTCTTTTACCGCTCTGGTTGTTACCGGTGACAAAAAAAATCGGGTTGGAGTTGGTCATGGTCGTGCCAAAAGTGTTGCCGATGCCATCCAAAAAGCCATTAACCGCGCTCGAAAATCTCTAATCGAAGTCAACATTGTTAATGGAACCATTCCTGGCTCAATAACCTTGAAGTTTAAGGGGGCAGTCGTTCTTCTTCGTCCCGGAAAACAGGGTAGTGGTTTAATTGCCGGTGGACCTGTTCGTTCTGTGGTCGAACTAGCCGGTATAAAAGATATTGTCAGTAAAATTATTGGTTCTGGAAATAAATCGATAAATGTTTGGGCTACCCTTAAAGCATTAGAGATTCTTAATAAATAAATTCTATGGATATTTTATCTTCCTTAAAAAAATCTACTATTAAACAAGCAAAACGTGTCGGTCGAGGTATTGGTTCTGGTGTTGGTGGTCACACTACTGGTCGTGGTGCCAAGGGTGATAATGTTCGCGGTCACGGAAAATTGACCTTTGATGGTACCAAAATAAAAAAAGGCTGGTTAAAAAGATTACCTTTACTTAGAGGAAAACATCGCTTATTGCCCAAAGAAGATACTCACATTATTTCCTTAACCCAAATCTCTAAATGGTTCAAAACAGGTGAGACTGTTGATAAAAAAAGTGTTTTTGAAAAGGTTACCCGTACTTCCAAAAAAGAATTAACCAAAAAAGTTAAAATTCTTTCAACCGGAGAACTTGATAAAAAACTAACCTTCAAGGGTGTGGAACTTTCAAAAAAAGCCGTCGCAAAAGTTCTTGCCTCTGGTGGTAAGATAGAGTCATGAATTATCTTCAAAAATCTTTATCGCTTTATGTTGAAGGTCTAAAAACTCCCTTACTTCGTAAGAAAATTCTCTTTACTTTTGCCATATTAATTCTCTTTCGTCTGATTGCTCATATTCCGGTCCCGGGGGTAAATCTGGCTCTCTTGAAATCTTTTTTTGCCCAAAATCAATTTCTATCTTTGCTCGACATTTTTTCTGGAGGTACCTTGGCCAATTTTTCTATTGCCGCTCTCGGATTAAACCCTTACATCAATGCCTCTATCATGCTTCAACTTTTAGGTTTTGTTATTCCGGAGCTTAAAGAACTTCAAAAGGAGGGGGAGTATGGTCGGGCCAAGATTAATCAGTATACCCGAATCCTGACAATTCCTTTGTCTATTTTTCAGGCTTTAGCCATGTACGGTATTTTAAAATCTCAAAATATTATTGGTGAACAATCACTATTAGTTATCATTGCCATGGTGACCTCGATGGTTGCCGGAACTATGATTATGATTTTTTTGGGTGAATTAATTAATGAATTTGGTGTTGGCAACGGTATTTCTGTTATGATTTTTGCTGGCATTATTTCTCGTCTTCCCATTTCTGCAGTTCAGTCTTTAAGTATTTCAGATTTTTCTAATCCTCAAACTCTTTTTAATTTAATTCTTTTTATTGCCTTAGCCATAGCCATTGTTTTTGCTGTCGTTACTATTGAAGAAGCTGTTTTTAGAATTCCGGTTTCTTACGCCAAAAGATCTCAAACTACCTATCTTCCCATAAAAGTAAATGTCGCCGGGGTTATGCCAATTATCTTTGCGGTTTCACTGGTATCTATGCCTTCACTTTTAGGTCAGTCTTTAAGTCAGGCTTCTAATCCGGCTATTGCCAATTTTGCCCGTCATCTTTCTACAGCCTTTAGTCAAACCAGTATTCTATACTTAGTCACCTATTTCTTAATGGTAGTTGCCTTCACTCTTTTTTATTCTACTGTTGTTTTTAAACCCAAAGATGTTGCCGAAGAGCTCCGTAAGTCGGGTGGTTTTCTCCCCGGAATCCGTCCCGGTCAGGCCACCGAAAAAAGACTTCAATACCTACTTTATCGGGTTGTTTTTATTGGTGCTGTTTTCCTGGCTCTAATTGCTGTTATCCCCTCAATTATTCAAAGTATAACCGGTATTACCTCTCTCTCTATTGGTGGTACTTCAGTTCTTATCGTTGTTTCAGTCATATTAGAATTAAATCGTAAAATTGAAAACGTGGTTCAAATGTATAATTACGATAAACTAACTTATTAAATGCCATTAAATCTTTTTATAATCGGCCCCAGCGGCTGCGGCAAATCAACCCAGGCAAAGCTAATTGCCGATAAGTACAAATTAACTCATCTTTCCACTGGCCAGCTTCTTCGTGATGAAATTGCCGCCGGTACTGGTTTTGGTTTAGAAGCTAAAATTTATATTGATAAGGGGACTTGGGTTCCGGATGACTTAGTTTTTGACGTTTTAATCGCCAAATTAAAAACCATAGATTACCAAAACTTTATTATCGACGGTTTTCCCCGGGTTCTGAATCAGGGAAAAATTATTGAATATTTTTTAAAAAAACAGCAACAACCCTTTTCCTTGTTAGTCCATCTCGATGTTACTTTTGAAGAAATTACCAAGCGCCGCGAGGTTAAGGGTGATGAATTTCAAGATTCACAACGTACCGACAATACTCCTGAGCTAATTCTTTCTCGTCAAAAAACTTACGACGACACAATTACTCCCATTAAAGAATATTTTTCCGAAAAGAAATTGCTTTTTGAGGTCGATGGCAACCGCCCCGTCGAACCTATTTTTGATGATATTGTTAAAAAGATTGAAACAATTAAATAAATTCACTAATTATAAATTTAAAATAAATGAAAGAAGCACAAGTCAAAGGTACTGTCACTGAAGTTTTACCCGATCAATTGTTTCGGGTCAAGCTCGAAGATGGGCGCGTTATTGTCTGCTATTTAGCGGGAAAACTCAAGATGCACCACATCCGTTGTCTAGCCGGAGACACCGTTTCCTTGGTTTTGTCACCTGATGGCAACAAAGGTCGCATCACTTTTTAGTAATTTACTCTTTGATATTATTCACAGTTTAGGTTACAATACCAAAGTCTAAAGTTTATGAAAGTTAAATCAAGCATAAAACGCCGCTGCAAGAACTGTAAAATCGTTATTCGACGGGGTGTTAAGCGTGTTATTTGTTTAACAAAAAGACATACCCAAAAGCAGGGTTAATTTTTATGAGAATTTCCGGAATTGAAATCCCCGATAATGAAAGAGCCCAAGTAGCTTTAACTCGCTTTTTCGGCATTGGTCCTAAAAATGTCGTCGAATTGGCTAAAAAAGCCGGTATCGACCTGAATGCCAGAATAAAGACTTTAACCCGTGATGATATTGGTACCTTAATGAAAGCCCTTGAAGAGTTTCGAACTGAAGGAGACTTAAAGAGAGAAATTCGTGAAAATATTGATCGATTAAAAGCTATTAAATGTTATCGTGGCGTCCGTCACCTTGTTTCTCTTCCTGTCCGTGGACAAAGAACCAAAACCAATTCCCGTACCCGAAAAGGTAGAAAGAAAACTGTTGGTTCACTTACCAAGGAAGCTTGGGCAAAAATCGAAACTCAACAAAAGGGTGCCGCCGCCGCTACTGCTCCTGCAAAAAAATAATATATGGATACCACTTCTAAAACTACTACTCCAGTCGTCTCCGCCAAAAGCGGATCCACCTCTGGTGTCAAAAAAGTTGCCAAAAAAGTTATTAAAAGCATTGCTGAAGGTCGGCTCTATATTCAGTCAAGCTTCAACAATACTATCGTCACTATTACCGATGCCAACGGTAACACTTTGGCTTGGTCCAGTTCCGGTCAGTGTGGTTTTAAGGGTTCACGCAAATCAACTCCTTATGCCGCAACCACCGCTATTGAAAAGGCTCTTGATGGTGTTCGTCAATATGGTATTAAAAAGTTAGCTGTTTATCTAAAAGGTCCGGGTACTGGCCGAGATGCCGCCCTTCGTTATCTTCGCACTAAACGTGATTTCGAAGTCGATCTTATTGCCGATGTTACCCCGGTTCCCCACAATGGACCCCGGCCTCCAAAGGCTCGTCGAGTTTAATTAAATTATGAGAAGTACACTAGATACAAAATGTCGTCTTTGTCGAGCAGAGGGTGTTAAGCTCTATCTTAAGGGTGCTCGTTGTTTTTCCCCTAAGTGTCCATTAGAAAAAAAGGGTGCTATTAAGCCCGGCATGCACGGTCTGAAAAGAGGTAAAAAGCCCACTGACTACGGTATTCAACTTCGTGCCAAACAAAAAGCCAAACGTATTTACGGTGTCGCCGAAACTCAATTCAAAAACTATTTTACTCAGGCTAAAAAAATCAAGGGATTAGTTGGTGACAACTTAATGATTCTTTTAGAAAGAAGACTTGATAATGTTGTCTACGCCGCTGGTCTGTGTCTATCTCGAAGTCATGCCAAACAATTAATTAGTCACAAAAGTGTTCTTGTCAACGGATCTCCCTTAAACATCTCTTCTTATTCTGTTAAAATCGGTGATATTATTACACTCAAACCAAAAATTGTCGAAAAGTCTGACGATTCTTTTAAATATGCCGACAAAGATTTTAAAGCACCGGAATGGATTGATCTTAATAAATCCAAAACTTCCGCCAAAATACTTGCACTTCCCATTATCGATCAGGATCAAAACGGGATCGATGTTAATTTAATTATTGAATATTATTCAAGATAACAAAGGAGAAACCTATGATCGACACCAGCCGATTCCATATCAAAACTATTAAACAAACCGCTTCATACGGTAAATTTGAACTAAGTCCTCTTGTTGGTGGATTGGGCCACACCTTAGGGAACAGTCTTCGTCGTATTTTACTCATCACTATCCCTGGTGCCGCTATTACTCGTATCAAAATTAACGGTATTACTCATCTTTTCACCACTCTCCCTGGAGTCAAAGAAGATTTGGTTGAAGTTTCTCTTAACCTTAAAAAAATCAAATTCGCTTACTCCAAAGATGAGCCAATTGTCTTACTTTTAGACAAAAAAGGAAAGGGAGTTGTTACTGCCGCTGATATTGCTGATAATACTGTCTGTAAAGTTGCTAATCCCGATCAGGTTATTGCCACCCTAACCGATGACAAAGCTCATCTCAAAATTGAGATGACCATTGAGCGCGGTGTTGGTTATACCCTGGCTCGTGAACAAAAAACTGACATTGTTGGTGAAATCATTCTTGATTCAACCTTCACTCCAGTTCTTAAAGCCAACTACACAGTTGAACCTACCCGTTTGGGCAAAAAAAGTAACTACGATAAATTAACCATGGAAATATGGACCGATGCCTCCGTTGAACCACTTGATGCCCTAAAAGCCGCTACCAAAGATTTGATGAATGCTCTTAGTCAAATCGTTGATACTCGGGAATTTGACGATGAAGTTATCACTCTGGATTCAATGCCTATCAATCAATTGGCTGAAATTTCTGTTGAAGAAATCGAATTACCTCTTCGGGTTACAAATGCCCTCAAAAAAGCAGGCTATCTTACTATTGACGCCTTGGTCAAAGCTGGACGTTCTGATGTCAGTAAAGCCAAAAATGTTGGTGAAAAATCATTAAAAATTATTGATGCCTGGCTCAAAGAAAAAGGCTTTTCTTGGAACAAATAAGCAATGAGACATCGAATTTCCGGTCGCCATTTAGGTCGTAATATCAACGAGCGTCAATCGCTCTATCGTTCTCAATTGCGCAGTTTGTTTACCAACGGCTTTATCAATACTACTGACGCTAAGGCAAAATCTATTCTTCCTTTGGCTGAAAAAATTGCCGCCGCTGCCGTTCGGGCTGATCTTAATTCCCGTCGCTACATCTTTACCTTTTTTCAGGACAGAAATGTTGTCAATAATATTGTTTCTGCCTTTTCTGCTACTTTCCCTGGCCAGACTCAAAATTTTACCGAACTTAAAAATGTTAAACGTCGTCAAGGTGATGACGCTTTAATTGTTAGATTGAGTTTTATCAAAGAAGTAAACAGTCTTCCTAAAGTTATTTCCAAAGAAGACCGTAAAACCGCCTCCGATAAAATTAAAAAATCTTTTGGTGGTAAAAAAGAAGTGGTTAAAAAAGAAATTGCTAAAAAAGTTACAGTCAAAAAGAAAGCAGTTGCTAAAAAGGAGACTAAATAATGAAAACTAAAACCACCGTTTTAAAAGGCAGTAATCCGGTCCGTTCCTGGGTTTTAATCGATTTATCAGGTAAAACCTTGGGTCGTGCCGCTACTGAAATTGCCGCCATTCTTATGGGAAAAAACAAAGTTACTTTCTCTTATCATCGCGATGATGGTGATTATGTTGTGGCTATTAACGCCAAAGACATTGTTGTCACTGGTAAAAAATTAAAACAAAAAATTTATTATCATCACACAGGTTACGCCGGACATTTAAAAGAAATGAGTCTAAAAGAATTAATGGTCAAAGATCCCCGTAAAGTTATTGAATTTGCGGTTCACGGTATGATTCCTAAAAACCACCTTCGCTCCCTAAGAATGCGACGTTTAAAAATTTATGCGAATGCAGAACATAAATATACTGATAAAATAGGTAAATAACTATGGCTACTCCCAAAACATCCAAAAAAACAACTAATGCTTATGTCTACGCTCTTGGTCGTCGCAAGTCGGCCGTAGCCTCTGTGAAATTATTTAAGGGAAAAGGCGACTCAACTATTAATACCCGTCCTGTAAATAAATATTTTCCCCTAACCTTTACCCGCCTCGAGCTTCCTTTCAAAACCACTGAGACTGAAAATAAATTTCATTTCGCCGCCAAAATCGTTGGTGGTGGTAGAACCGGCCAATTAGCGGCTCTAATTCTTGCCATCTCTCGAGCTCTCAAAAAAGGTAATCCCGACATGACTCTACTTTTAGCTCAGGCAGGTTTACTTACCGTTGATGCCCGTGTTCGTGAGCGTCGCATGGTTGGTACTGGTGGTAAAGCCCGTCGTAAAAAACAATCTCCAAAGCGTTAAGCTTTGTTGTCTTGAAATCAAAATTCCCCGAAGAACATCGGGGAGTTTTTTGTATAATAACTTATGTCTTTAATTCAAACCATAATTCTTGCTCTGACTCAGGGTGTTACTGAATTTTTACCCGTTTCCTCATCGGGGCACCTCAATTTGTTTCAACATTTTTTTGGTTTTACGCCTTCATTATCTTTTGACATTTTTTTAAACACTGCCACCCTCTTATCAGTCCTTTTCTTTTTTCGAAATCAAATAAAATTTTTCTTTTCTCATTTACCCCAAATTATTATTGCCTCCATTCCTGCTACCCTGGTCGGTTTTTTCCTCAAAGATACGGTCGAATCAGTATTTTCCAATATTTGGCTTTTGCCATTATTTTTCCTTATCAATTCACTGATTTTGTTTTCCACTAAAAAATCTAAGGGCGAGAAATCAGAAATTAGTCTAATTCAAGCTTTTATTGTTGGTTTTTCTCAGGCCTTTGCTATTTTTCCTGGTGTTTCCCGTGCCGGTACTACTATTGCCACTGGTCTTGCCCTAGGTCTCTCTCCAGTAACTGCTTTTAATTTTTCCTTTGCTCTATTCATCCCCGCATCCATAGGAGCAATACTATTAGGTTACAAGGATTTGGATGTTACCGCCCTTATTACCTCCCAGTATCTTTTTGCCTTCTTGCTGACCTTCATTGTCGGAATCATAGCCCTGAAATTATTACAAAAATTCCTCAAACGTCGTCAGATCTGGTACTTTGGGATTTACACTATTATCCTCGCCCTACTCCTGTTTTTTCTACTTTAAGCCTCTGCCACTTTACCCTTAATCTGAGCTTCATTAAATTTTTTGATGTTTTTGATCGTCTTTTTCAATGCTTTATAGCGTTTTTCCACATCACCAGCTTCTTCAAAAAATTTCGACACCACCAATAACTCTTGGTCTTTGTTTTTCTTTGTCATTGCTTTATCTTAATTGCTTACCGAAACTGACACATAATTGATCAAGGTCTAATAAATCAAAACCTTGATGTTTAATCGCCTTTTCCATCGCTTCAGCCACTTTTAAGGGTTCAAGGCAACTGACATGTTGAGCCAAGGCCTCGGGGTTAACGGCTTTTATCAATTCCAATGGCACTACTGGTACACTTTCTACACCCTTTGGAGTTGATTTTGTTTTAGAACCCTTTGGAGTTGTTGGACTACTTTGACCGGTAGTCAGGGAATAAAGTTGGTTATTTGCCACGATGACCGTAATATCAATATTAAGTCTGGCCGCGGCAATCAAATGACTTAAACCCTCTCCATAAACTCCGCCATCTCCACCAATTACAATTACATTTAATTCAGGATTGGCCAATTTTATTCCAACCCCCGTTGGTACACTTCGGCCGTGTAATGAATGTATTCCCCAGGCTTTAACAAAATCAGCCATGTTGCCGATACAACCAATGTCGTAAACGATAACAGTTTTGTCCTGATCCATGTTTAATTTTGCTAGTGTATTCTGTAATCCGGCATAGATAATAAAATCTTCACAACCCGGACACCAAGTGGGAATTACTCCCGATCGCCAATTAGTCATTTAAGGCCTCCTTTAGTTCTTCTGGAAAAAACGGTCTCCCGTCATATTTTAATATTCTTTTCGTAAATTCGACTGTCATTTGTGATTTAAGTAAAGCTTCTAATTGTCCCGTAGCATTATTTTCCACTAATATCTTTTCGGAAAAAGCATTAATTATTTGACTAACCTTTGGGTCAATTGGCCACATGCCTCTGATTTGTAAAAAAGCAAAATCTTCCCTGTTCTTCATTTCTCTTAGAGTTTCTAAAATTGCCCCCTTAGTTGATCCCCAAGACACAATTAGTTTTTTGGCCTTATCATTGCCAAACAGATTAACCTTTGGCATTTCCTTTAAAATCTCTTTACTCTTTTTCAGCCTTAAATCAGCCATTTTTTTACTTTCTTCTGCCCCTTCGATGGAAAACCCTTCTTCGTCGTGTTCATAGCTGTTATAAAGTTTAATTTTGTCTCTCTTTCCCGGAATTACTTTATTGCTAGCCACAATCTCAGCTTTATCCGAAGTGAAATCTTTTATGTTAGTGCTCGATTCCGACAGATTCTTATCAGAAAGTAAAATTACCGGAATATCGAATTTGTTAGCCAAGTTCAATGATAGTTTTCCAAATTCATAAGCTTCATTCCAGTCTCCTGGAGCCAAAACTATTTTTGGAAACTCTCCGTGACCACTGTGAACTGCAAACAATAAATCACCCTGAGCTGTCCAGGTTGGCATTCCTGTCGCCGGACCGGGTCGTTGCGATAGATAATAGACCACTCCCAGGCCCGCCATTGCATCTAGGCTAATTGTTTCCGTCATTAGTGCAAAACCACCACCTGAAGTGCCTACGGCCGCCCTGGCACCCGCCATTGACGCCCCTGAGGCAATTGAAGCTACGGCAATCTCGTCTTCGGGATGAATTACCTTTAGTTTAAATTCGTCTTGATTCTTTGCCAAAAAGTGCAATAGGCCTGTGGCCGGGGTCATAGGGTAGGCTACAAACATATCTAAGTCGGCTTTATATAAGCCCCAACCAACAGCTTCGTTGCCATCTAAAATAATTTTCTTTTCCTTGTTTCCACCCTTATCTGTGGCTATCTTTTGACAGTTATTTTCTCCCCATAAATATCCCGCCTCAAAAGCATTTATATTTATGGAGTCATCACCAAAATGTTTTTTAAGAATACTTTTAGCAAGTTCTTTATTGAGGTCAAGTAAATATGAAATTAAACCTAAAGTTATCGTGTTGGTATAAATTGAACCCCCCAGTTGACCACACATTTCTCTAAGGGGAATATCTGTTTTACCGTCACTATCGGCAAAAACTAATGTATTTTTTGTAAACTCCTTTTCATGTTCTTGCCAATGGTTCTTTGCCAGACTGACAAAAATATCAACCATTTTGTGAACACAATAAACTTCATTCACCGAAAAACTTACTTGATAAGTGTTGTGTCCACCCCGGACTAACGAGGGGTATTCCGAATAATCCTTTAAATAATAGCCGCTTTCATTCAATACCTGAGCTAAGAGTAAACCAGCTGACTTTATTCCTGTTCCTGCCGGCCCGGCGATTTTAACTGTAATCACTTTTTCCATAATGCTCTATTTTACTATAATTCTTCTGCCTTTAAACTTTATACCTTCTTCCTCCAGTCTCCGTTTTTGTTCCGGCCAGTTACCCAATGAAAATTTATCGGCAACTTCGCCGTTTGTTTTAATGACTCTGTGGCAGGGGATTGTCATATCCTCGTTTCCCCGCAGGGCGAAGCCCACAACATGGGCATTTGTGCCTACTATTCTGGCAATTTCTCCGTAACTTCTCGTTTCACCTTTCGGGATCTTTTTTACTTCTTCCCTAATTTTCAAAAATATTCCTTTGTTCATTGCTCTATTTTATCCTATAATTTGACATATTTTTTATCTGTGTTAGACTACCATCTGATTTGCGAACGCCCCTGCACACGCTTTTAGTTTGTGACTTAATAATTGTGGGCCCAAAGCTCATCAATTATTATGTATCAACAAAATACTACATCTCGTCCTGCGCGTACTTTTTCTAATTTTAGTCAAAGACCCTCTTCTCCCTCTCGGGGACCTTCTCGTTCTTATTCTTCTCGTGGTCCATCCCGTGGCGGCTTTTCCGGATCTTCTCGTTTTTCCGGTCCTTCCCGTGGTGGTCCCCGTCGTCGTTTTGGCAATATCATTAATCCCGCCCTTTTTGTTAAAAGAGCCGAGGAATTTACTAAAATCGAAGAAACAAATCCCGTCCATTCATTTGCAGACTTTAATTTCGACCCCCAACTCTTAGCCAACATTAAGGCCAAGGGTTATCTTAAACCTACTCCGATTCAGGATCAGTTAATTTCAGAAGTTCTAGCCGGTCGTGACGTTTTGGGTGTTGCCAATACTGGTACCGGTAAAACTGCCGCTTTTGCTTTGCCCCTAATTAATGCCATTATCAAAAATCCTAATAAAAGAATTTTAATTTTGGCTCCTACTCGAGAATTGGCTCAACAAATTAAAAGTGATTTTCGTGATTTTACCCCAGGCCTTAGGGTCTATTTTGCTCTAGCTATTGGAGGTGCTTTCATGCGTGAACAAATTATGGATATCCGTCGTGGCCCCAATGTTATCATTGGTACTCCTGGCCGGATTATGGATTTAAATCGTCGTCGAGTCATCAATTTTGCCCAGTTCGATACTTTAGTTTTAGACGAAGTTGACCGAATGTTAGATATGGGTTTTGTGGCTGATATTAAATCCATTGTTTCTCAGATTACTCAGGCCCACCAAACTCTATTTTTCTCCGCAACTGTGGACAAAAAGATCGAAATATTAATTGATACTTTTCTTAAAAATCCGGTTAAGGTAGCTCTAAAAACTACTCCCACCTCTTCTCATGTTGAGCAGGATGTTGTTCGAGTTCCCCGTTACGAAAAAGAGGGAACTCTCTGCAAGCTATTAAAACAGGAAGAATTTAAAAAGGTTCTAGTTTTCACCTCAACTAAACTTTATGCTGAAAAACTAACCCTTTCTCTAAAGTCACAAGGTTTTTCCGTTGACTCACTTCATGGAGACAAGCGTCAAAGTCAGCGAGTTTCAGTTATCCGTGGCTTTAAAGAAGATCAACTAAAAATTGTGGTAGCTACCGATGTGGCCGCTCGTGGACTTGATATTCACAACATCACTCACGTCATTAATTTTGACCAACCTGCCACTTACGATGATTATATTCACCGCATTGGCCGTACCGGTCGGGCTGATCAAAAAGGTTACGCCCTCACTTTCATCGACCCTTAATGCTAAGCTCTTTTCTTTCTTGATTCTGTGATGTTATACTGATTTCATGAAAAAAATAAGCAAGAATGTCGTCAAAACTCAAATTAAATCCCGCAGATTTCTTTTTCCTTTAATTGCCTTTGTCCTAATCGTTGCCGCCCTTTATGCCTATTATCGTTTTGGAATTGTTGCTACCGTCAACGGCGCCCCTATTTCCAGAACTGCCTATCTTCGCTATCTTGAAAAACTTGATAAAAAAGTAACCATTAGACAAATGGCCAACGAAGCTCTTGTCTTCCAAGAAGCTGCTAAAAAAGGTATCTCCGTTGATAAAAGTGAAATTGACACTGAAATCGCCACCATCGAAGCTCAAATAAAAACTCAGGGTGAAACTCTGGAGTCTGCTCTGGCCGCCGAAGGCATGACCCGAGGTGATCTTGAAGATCAAATTCGTATTCAAAAGCTAGTTGAAAAATTAGCCAATCCCAGCATTGAAATTTCTCAAAGCCAGATTGATGATTTCGTAAAAACCAATAAATCGTCTTACCCCACAACTTATACCAAAGAACAATTGGAAACAATTGCTAGAGAACAATTAAGCTCCGAGGCAAAAAATACCGCCATCAACAATTGGTTTACTGAACTTCAAAAGACTGCCAAAGTCGTTATTCGCTAATTTTAATCGAAAAATTTAAATCCCCCGAAAGGGGGATTTTTGTTTGTTAGCCGTTTTTCCTTCCAGTCGTGGCCTTTTTATAAGTTTCTCGGTAAGCAATTTTTGGTAGGCTTTCTTTATTTATCTCTAAATATTCCAAAACCTCTTCCTTGTGAAATTTTACTAAAGCTCTCAGTAACCAAGACACTGCCTTTGTAATCAGAATTTCTTTTTCGCCTTTTAATTTTTCTACTTGTTCAAATGCCAGCTTTGACAATTTTTTATCATCAGACTCTCGTAATGCTTTTGTTAAAAGCACCATGCTTGCCCGCCTTTTATTTATATTTTTGTCGGTGGAAAACTTTATTAGTAATTTTTTCCATTTATTCCAATTACCAAGCACTTCTTCGCTAGTAAAATTTGACTGACACAACAAGTCGTCCTCTGCCCAGCCATGAGTAAAATTTAACCAATAATTTAAATTATCCGGCTCTAATTCTTTTCTAATCTTTGGTAACACTCCTAATAGTCTGGCCGCCATATCTATTTCTGCAAAAGTAGTTGCTTTTGAATAAAGCGAGTCCAGTAATTTCACTAAACTTTTTTTATCAAAATTATTTTCCTTGGTAATTTCCTTGGCCATTTTAATCATCTCTCCAGTTTTTATTCCTAGTGTCGGCTTATTGCTACCCAAATAATGTTGCACCCACTCATTAGTTTTTTTATCCCCACTGTCTCTATATTTCTCCAGTCTTTTTAATATTTCCAAATGAATTTTATTGGTGATTTTCATAAATTATTTTCAATTATTTCTAATTTTTCATTTCTGTTTAATTTTTTTATTCTAGCCTCTTCGATCATGGCTGTCGATCTGTCAGCAAATTCTTTAGAGTAAACGAGTTTCACCGGTCGTCTTATTTTGGTGTATTTTGCTCCTAATTTTAAATCATTATGCTCTTTAACCCGCCTCTCCAAGTCAGTAGTAACTCCTGTGTACAGAGTATTGTCATTACATTGCAAAATATAAACAAAATACATTTTAAAAAGTATAAACTAACTTTTCAAAATCTATAATTCGATTATTCTTGTCTAGTTTTATCCCTTCTGCTTTATAAAGTTTTTGGCGGATTTTATCGACCTTTGGGTCAGTCCAAATCTTGCCACTACTATAAACAATTCTGTGCCAAGGTACTTTTTCCCTCTCTACACTTCTCCATAAAATACTGGTAATCATTTGCGCCAATATTGGATGTCCTCCTGCGGCCACTGCCAATAAGCCATAAGTTGTTACTCTGCCTTCCGGAATTTCCAGTGCCAATTCAATTACCTTTTTACTAAACTTCCCGGGAGCTTGTTTCATTTACTTTCCCATTTTTTAACAAGTGTCAACATTTCTTTTTCGAAATCGGGTATATATTTTAATTCGATTTGCCTATTGTTCTTTTTGTTTATTTTTCTGATCTCATTTACTCCTTCATAGTAATTCTTTTTTGCCATTTCCTCTGTCTTTTTACACCCATAAACAATTTTTGAAACTCCTGTCCAATTGCTCGCTTCAAAACACATTAGACAAGGCTCTAAGGACGCATATAAAGTAGCTCCCTCCAAGTAACCCTTAAGTTTTTTACATGCTTCTCTCATTGATGAAGTTTCTGCATGACTAGTTGGATCATGGAGGATATTTCCCAAACTCACTCCTTTGGAAATTATTTTTCCATTCTTTACTACCACTGCTCCGGCTGGAAAACCTCCTAATTCGACTGACTTTTTTGCTTGGTCGACAGCTTTTCTTAAAAACTTTTTGTCATTATTTCTCATGGTTTGTTTTTAATCAAATTGTTATTTTTTCTTCCCCCTAAAATATTTTTTATTTTTTAATTTTTCCGGCAGCAAAGATTCTTTGGTGTACTTGTCATAATCTTTGCCATAGCCGAGGTCTTTCATCAAAGAAGTTACAGGATTGAGAATAGATAGGGGAATAGGAAGATTGCCGTAAGTTTGGACATCTTTGAGGGCACTCATGAAGGCGTTATAGGCCGATCTGTCTTTGGGACATTTAGCCAAATAGGCCACCCCATGGGCTAAATTTTCCTGACACTCCGGATAGCCGATAGTTTCCACGGCTCGAAAGACTGCATTGGCTACTAATAAGGCCGATGAAGAAGCCAGTCCTATATCTTCCGATGCAAACACCACCATTCTTCTCGCTATAAACTTTGGATCTTCACCTGCGGCTACCATTCTTGCCAGATAATAAAGCGAGGCATCGACATTACTGGCTCTCATCGATTTTATAAATGCCGAAATAGTGTTGTAGTGTTCTTCGCCCTTTTTATCAAAACGTAAATACGAATTTTGTAGAGCGTTTTTCAAACTTTCGATTTTTAAATTCCCATACAGGGTGTGAGCATTATCGATCATGGTAATCGCTTGTCTGGCATCGCCATTAGCCATGTTAATCAACCATTCCTTGGCCGATTTTGTCATTTTCATTTTTAATATCTTTAAGCTTCTCTCGATAATTTCTCCCACTTCTTTTTCGCTCAACTCATTTAACACAAATACCCGGCAACGGGACAAGAGGGGAGCAATCACCTCAAAACTTGGGTTCTCAGTAGTGGCTCCGATTAGAGTCAATGCACCCGTTTCCACCGAGGGTAACAAAAAATCTTGCTGAGCTTTATTAAAGCGATGAATTTCGTCCAAAAATAAAATCTTTTTGACTAAATTTGTTTGGTTACCAATTCTATTGCCAATAATTTTTTTAATGTCGTCCTTCGAGGCCGACACTGCTGACAATTCATAAAGTTCCGCTTGTGCCTCCTTGGCAATAATTCGTGCCAGGGTTGTTTTACCCACTCCTGGAGGACCCCAGAAAATCATCGAAAAGATTTGATGGCTTTCTATGGCCATTCTTAGAGGTTTGTCCTCTCCTACAAGATGTTTTTGCCCGACAAATTCGTCTAAATTTTTGGGTCTTAATATTGCGGCTAATGGTTCATTGCTCATATTAGGTTTGGGTTTACTTCGGGTATTTCTCATTCTAACATATTGGAGTGCAATTTCTAGTTTATAATAATTCATTGACCAAGAAACTTTTTATACTTTTGTTTTTTTCTCTTGCTCTTCGTTTAATTTCTCTCAACCAATCTTTGTGGTTGGATGAAGCTATCTCCGCTCAGGTAGTCAAAAACTATTCTTATACCGATATTGTCAGTAAATTTTCTCCCTCTGATTTTCACCCACCCCTATTTTATTTAACTCTCAAAGACTGGACTTCAGTTTTTGGTTATAGTGAAATAGCCCTCAGACTGCCTTCAGTAATTTTTTCTCTGATTACCATATATTTAGTTTATCGATTTTTTGGATTTGGCCCCTCAATTTTACTGGCCCTCAACCCACTTTATCTTTATTATTCTCAAGAGGCACGAATGTATTCACAGGTCACTCTATTAGTTTTTTGTGCTTTTCTGGCCTTTAAAAAACATAAGCTACTTCTTTATTATCTCTTTACCTTTTTATCCCTTTCTACTTTTTACGGTTCGGTTTTTTTCTTTGCCGCCATCAGTCTTTACTGGCTCTTTCAAAAAAAATATAAACAATTTTTTATCTATTCCCTGGCTCCATTTTTATCCCTATTAATTTTGTCACCCTTGCTCTGGTTACAATATCAAACTTCAAAGACACTCCTGGTTTCAGTCAAAAACTGGGCTTCAGTTTTAGGTCCGGTTACCGCCAAAAATTCTCTCTTAATATTAGTCAAATTTACTATCGGCCGCATCTCTTTTTATCCTAAGTGGGCTTATTATTTAATCGCTCTTTTGGTGACTCTTCCACTTTGGTTTAAAGTAATTATTAATTCTTTTCGTAGTCGGCCCATGGCTTTTATTTTCTGGATAAGTTTGGGCGTTGGAATGATTTTCTCATTATTTACCCCTATGTTTCAGTATTTTCGTTTTCTTTATCTAATTCCATTTTTGTGTTTAATTTTAGAAAAAAATAAATTATATAGTTTTGTATTTTTTATTTTTTCTCTACTCTACTTATTCAATCCCTCTTTTCACCGGGAAGACTGGAAGACCATGTCTTCCACCTTACCCCAAGACGTTTACATGATTATTTCTGCCGCTGACCCCATCAATTATTATCGCCCCGATATTAAAGTTCACAATCTCTCTTTGGAATTCCCTGCAGCTTCTGAAATCACTGTTTTACCTTATATTTCTGAAATTCATGGGGTTGATTATGTAAGTCGCCTTTCCTCTCTCGGATATATTCAAAAACAAGTTGTCTCTTATACCGGCCCTTTAACGAAAGAGATTTGGCAAAAATCCACCAAATAATTTATCAATTTCCGGCATCATTTTCATGGTCGCATCATAACCTGTTTGAATATATTTCTTTGTTTTGACAAAATTCAACACATTAACATCATCAACTAAGGGCAATATTTTAATATCGGCCTCTGCTAAATTATTTATTGACAGTTGGCGCACCATTACTTGCATTGAAGCATAGGCAACCTGGGACAAATTAGCCTTTGACAATTTCTGATAATCTTTTGGAAAAATTTTACTATATAACCCCACCGCAATTATTTTTTCACCCCTATCGGGACTTACTTCAGATACCGGTATAGGATTAAGAGCTCCACCATCAATTAAAACCTTCCCTTCATATTTAATTGGCGAGAATATTGCCGGAATAGCGCATGAAGCCCGAATGGCTGTTGACAATTTTCCTTGAGAAAAAACAAATTTTTCTCCTTCAATTATATCGGTACACACCGCTCGAAATTTAATCGGCAAATCCTCAATTCTTTTTTGTCCACAAATCTTATCTAAAAATTTTTCCATTTTTTGCCCCCTAACCAAACCGCTTTTAATCGGCCAGTCTACAAATAGTTTTATTAAATCTACATAACCTATGTGTTCAATGATTTTTTCCATTTCTTTATAATTTGGATTAGCGGCATACACTCCTCCAATTAATGCCCCGGCAGAAGTTCCGGCAATTTGAGTTATCTCATATCCGTTTTCACAAAGAGCTTTTATTACCCCTATGTGTGCTAGTCCCTTTGATCCACCACCACCCAAAACCAAGCATATTTTTTTTGTCATAAAATTAATATAGCATATTGGCACTTGAATACTTGACAGCTAGCACTCTTTATATTATATTGCTAATTAATTATAAATTAATTATCAAAAAGGAGGATATATGCACTACTATCCCTTTAAACCGTTAATTGATTTTAAACCCTTACTTTGGGATGAAGACGAATGGCCAGAAATAAAAATGACCAACGGTCTTAATGTCTACGAGGAGGGCGACAAGGTTATGGTCGAAGCGGCCGTCCCAGGCATTAGGCCTGACAAAATTAAAGTTAAATACGAGGACGGTATTCTTCGTGTTTCCGCTAGGTCGGAAGAAAAGGAGGTGGAAAAGAAGCACAATCGTATTGTTCACCAGTGGAACAAAGTCGCTTCCTTTGAATACACCACTTATTTACCCAGACCCGTAGACTCAAAAAGTCTTGAGGCCAAAGTTAAGGATGGTGTAATCACTATCTCGGCATCAATCGCCGAAACCGCCAAGGCCAAAGAGATCGAAGTTAAAGTTGCTTAAGCGCCGCTACTTCCCGGGGAGTCAAATCTCGATACTCCCCGGGTTGGAGATCTCCAAGATTGAGGCTCCCAATCCTAACCCTTTTCAGTGTTCTGACCCGAAGTCCGGCTTCCCAACACATATTTCGGATTTGTCTCTTTTTGCCTTCATACATGACTATCGTCATTTTGTTTTTTGTCGACCTTACTATTTTATTGATTCCAGTATTTATTCTTCTTCCGGCAATTTCTTTATCTGTTGTTACTTCATATTCTTTTTCCATGTGAAATTTGGGATGAGTAAGTTTTAATGCCAAATCACCATCGTTGGTCAAAATAATTAGTCCTTCAGAGTCAATATCTAAACGTCCCACGGGATATAACCTGTTGTCAGTTTTAACCAAATCTACCACCTTTTGTCGGCCCTTTTCATCGTCTGCCGTTGACACGATCCCTACCGGTTTATATAGCATTATGTATTCCTTTTTTTCGATGGATTTTATTGTTTGATCTTTTATTAATATTTTCTCTTTTCCACTAACTTTTTCTCCCAATTTGGCTACCTTTCCGTTTATAGTTACTAATCCCTGCTCAATCAATCTGTCCGCCCCGCGTCTCGACGCCATCCCCGCCTGGCTCAAAAATTTATTTAGTCTCATCATGTCTAAATTATAACCTAAATTTAGGTCTTGTTTTAATTCCGAATTTTTCCAAGAAATTTATATATAATATTTTTATGTCCGATAAATACACCGCTCTTTGGGTTTCCCATTCTTCTATCTCTGCTTTTTTAGAATGTCCCCGGGCCTATTTTCTAAAAAATATATATAAGGATCCTAAAACCGGCCATAAAATTAAACTCATGTCACCGCCCCTGGCTTTGGGTCAGGCCGTTCATGAAGTTATTGAATCACTGTCGGAAATCAAGACTGATCTTCGCTTTAGTGAACCGCTCTTAGACAAATTCGAACGTTCCTGGAAAAAACTTTCCGGTAAGAGTGGTGGATTTTTCGACAAAGAAACTGAATTTAAATATAAAACTCGGGGCGAGGATATGATTCGCCGGGTTGTCAAAAACCCGGGTCCACTGGGAGAATTAGCTGTCAAAATCAACATGGACTTGCCCTATTACTGGCTATCTGAGGAGGACAACATAATTCTTTGCGGCAAAATTGACTGGCTCAAATATTATCCCGACACCAACAGTGTGGAAATTATCGATTTTAAAACCAGTCGTCACGAAGAAGGGGAGGACTCTCTTCAATTACCTATCTATCATCTTTTAGTTAAAAATTGTCAAAATCGGGAAGTTACCGCCGCTTCTTATTGGTATCTTGATTCCAGTGACGAATTATCCCCCAAAAAATTACCCAATTTAAAGGAGTCGCAAGATAAAATTGTCAAAATCGCCAAAAGAATGAAACTTCAAAAATCTTTAGGTAAATTTGATTGTCCCAATGGAGAACAGGGTTGTCGCGCCTGTCGTCCCTTTGAGTCTGTCCTCCGCGGTGAAGCCGAACTTGTTGGTCTTGATGATTTCAAAGCCGACGTTTACGTTTTTGACAAATCGTCAAAAGATTTGAATGGGGATAGTAAGATTCTTTAAAATAATCCCATCTGTGGTGCAATTTCAACCTTAGGATAGGAAAAATCAACATCAATAACTCTGGGCGTATTCCACTTGTCTTTATATTTTAGTTGTTTGTTTTTTAAACCAAAATCATAAACTTCTTTCGTCACCATCACGTCCATTTCACAGTATTTTTTCAATTTAGCCAAAGATTCTTCTGAGTGTTCCTGCCAGTAATATACCGCGTTTAAACCATTATCAATTTTTGTATGCCCCAAAGTTTCAGTGGCCACTGCATTTAAACTAAGCCGAAAACCCAAAGAATTTTTTATGTGTTCCATAATGTCAAAATGGGTTAATTTTTTAAAATCATAAGGGGCCAAGGGCGCTATCGCCGGGACATCAAAGTGAAGTGTATTAAATCCGATTATTCTGTCTACATTTGAGAACAATCCCCACATTTTGGCAAAATCTTCTTCAAAAAAACTCTTCATCTCGCCTGATATTTCATTAAATTTATCATCAAGCTCTCTTTTGTATATCGACACAATTGATATTCCCAAGTCTGCCGGATTACTTCCCGCGATATCATCAAAGATTTTTTTTGTTTCAATATCAAACACTATCTCCGTTACCATAGGAATATTAGAATATCAGAATAATTAGGGAAATGGAATTAGCGGTCGGATTTTGTTTAGGTTGGTGGGGTGTTGTGGTTGTTTTTTTGTTTTGTTGTTTTTTCTCCTCCGGAGAAGAGGATGGGACAGATGCCCCATCCTCTTAGGCGTCAAGCGCTCAGGATGGCTATCCGCCAGTCACGCCGAAGTTGAAATCAGCCAAAAAAACGAAGGTATTCGCCATGGGTGGTGAGTTGATTGTCTGCTGAAACATTTTGGGCCTCCTTTAAAGGCATTTTTGTTTGTTTTTGGAACATAATCCCTTTTTTTGGCGATACGCCCTTTCAATACAAAAGTATTACTTTTATCCTTCCAAGATGATCCTCCTTCCCTTATGTTTGAATGTCGCAACTTTTTTACCCCCTTTCCCCTAATCTGAGAAATGAAACAAAAATTAAATTATTAATTTCTATTTCATTTCTCAGTATCCGACCGCTAAAAATAAAAAGAACTTAAGCCGTGAATCTCGCCAAAGCTCTTATTGGTAATTCACTTCTTAACGCTTTCTATTTTTAACGTTTGTTAATGTACAAACTCATTGTAACAAAAGATACCTTTATATTACAAGCTATTTTGTCCATACTGAAGCATCTATTTTTGTCTTATGGCAGAATAATACCCAAACAAAACCCGAAAATGCAAGATATCAATTTTTCTGCTATAGTAACAAGTCATGCCCCGCTCACTTTATTCAACCTTTGGAGTTCGAAAGATCCTTCGGCCTATCAATAAAAACCTTAAAAACCACGGTCTTTCTCCGACCCTTAAAGCTATTGTCACCAAACTTTCCCGCAGTTTCACTATCAATGTTTCCAATGACACTAAAAAAATCTTGAAAAATAACCGGGTTCTTTTGATTTGTAACCATCCTGCTCAATCTGATGTTTTACTTCTTTTGGCGGCAGTTCCCCATCGCCCCAAAATATTTTTAGTTATCATGCACGGTGTTTTATCTATCTTGCCGGCTATCAACAAACATCTTATCCCCGTTTATATTAGTCATCGTATCAACAATGATTCCCGACCAGACTGGAAAGTCAGACTATTAAATAAAATTCATTTTAGTCCGGAATATTCACAGGAAGTCGCTCATCAAAAAAATATTAAAAGTATCACTCTAGCTACTCAAAAAATCGATGAAGGTTCTCTTTTAGCTGTTTTTCCTGCCGGTGGTTCTAAAAATGGTCGCGATTTTCTCCCTGGTGTTGGTCATATTGTCAAAAATTTAAAATATCCCGAAACTACAAAAATTGTTATGGCCCACGTCAGTGGCACCTCTGTTTTTGACTTTCTTCGCATTGTTCCTTTTGTTAGCAAAGTTTTACCAAGATTTAAAATTGAGTTTTCCGACGCTCTAAACGCTACTGATTTTTCCGGAGATAATGCCCGTCAAATTTCAGGACACCTCCAAAGTGTTTATGACCAATGGTCGCTTCCTTACGAACCCTTACCTAAATTTAAATACGCCGCTCTATATTTACGTTCACTTCTGTTTTTCCTACTATTCCGAAGCTAATCGTAAAAATAATGTTAAAATAGCACTGTCTTCCTCGGGGATTGGCGCAATTGGCTAGCGCGCACGCATGGGGTGCGTGAGGTTGCAGGTTCGAATCCTGTATTCCCGACATCTACATTAATTAAGAGCTGTTTTACCCCGCGATTGTTATTTTTTGACTATATTTAGGGATAATTATTTTTGCATCATAATCTCTTCGTCTAAATTCGTTGGCCATTTCTACCCTAGCATTATCTTTTCCGTGATTAATAATTATTATCCCTAGTTTTGATAAATTAAATCGTTCAAGAAAGGCAAAAGTTTCTTCTGGTCCACTAATATGACTGGTAAAACCTTCAACTTTTACCACCTGAGCTCCTTGTTTGCTTCCAACAGGGACACTTTTTAAATGCTCAAGCATTTGACCTTTTGTTCCGTCCACTTGAAAACATGTGAAAATAACCCTGTTTTTAGGATTTTTACAAAAGTCACCATGGAAATAATTAACTATCCGTCCATGTTGGCCCATACCGCCGCCAGCAATAATTATTGTCTTTCTTTGAAAATCTGATTCAGCAATTTGTAAAGAAGTCTTATGTTCTTCAACAATGGTCACATTATTTAATGTAAATCTATCCAAACTATCTTCCAGTGTTCTGTAGAAATTTGCCTCATCACCATATCGTCTTGTTAATGCCTCAGGTTTAAGTGATTTAAAGCTTTCTAGCAGGCTTACTCCCAGTGGTGCATCAATAATCACCTGACAATCATTTGGTATTCTGCCTCCCTGATTATTATGTAAAACTTCCAGTATTTCTTGAAAACGGTGGAAAGAAAGTACTGGTAAAATCGGAGTTCCTCCGCCCTTCCATGTGTTAGTAATTTCTTTTAATAGATTATCTTCTTTTTCTTTAAAGCTTACCGGCTCATTCAGAAAGTTTGTTGATTCCACTATCAGTGTATTTATCTGATCATTTGGGTATTTAGCTACTTGGTCTAAATATCCACCACTCAATGATTGGTTTGGTTTTCCCATGTCACCAGTAAATAAAATATTTTGTTTTTTCCCGTCTTCTTTACTTCTAATTAATACTGTATTTGCCCCCATTACATGGCCATTTGGTAGAAATTCCACTGTAATTTTACTGTGATCCTGTCCAATAGGAATTTCTTTATACGGTTCAACAATTTTTAAATATCTAAAAGCTTTTTCAACATCTTTTGCTTCATAAAGTCTGTTTTCTTTGTTCTCTTTACTTTGTATCTTAGCTGAATTGAATAACAATGGCTCCATAAATGTTGCCGTGACTTCTGTTGCCAATACTCTAGGAGTAAAACCATCTCGATATGCCTTTGGTAATCGACCGGTGTGGTCAATATGTGGATGTGTAATCATAATATCTCTCACATTCCTGGCAATTTCTCTTGTTGGAGTAAAATTTCTTCTTTCACCTTTTTCCGATCTTTCGTCATTTCTTCCTTGAAATAAACCATAATCCACCAAAACACTTGAGTTTTTTATATCTAATCTTTCACATGATCCTGTTACCATTCCTCCGCTGGCTCCAAAAGTTACCAAATCTATACCGCTTGTTCCAATACTGCTAAGCGCCCCTTTTCGTTCATGATAATTTTTCATATGAACTATCTGTCAATTTTTTATCGGGGCAAGATAAAAAATGACTATAAACAGGATAAAAATATTAATTTACCAACACCTGTATTAAACTCATGATAAGTGACTTATGTTTAGAAAACAATACATATATTTTTGTTTTTCTTTAATGTAAACTGTGACTTAGTCCCTTCTAATTTTTCCCCAGTCCTATTTAAAACGAATTAGATCTTTGTCTTCCCAATTAACTTTTGAATTGTATAATAATTTTGTGTTGGCAATAAAAATATCGACCTTTTTTAAAAAACATCGTCTCTTAATTTCCCTTTTCTTTATTGCTTTTATCTTTCGCTTAGCCATTTCACCCTTGAGTACTCACGGTGATTTAACTACTCAGGCTGAATGGGGTGGATGGATGTATAAAAATGGCCCCATGGGTTTATACGACTGGAACCAATGGATATCCGGTTATTGGCCAAACCATCCGCCTTTAATTTCCCTGGTCTATCTTTGGGCCTATCAATTTCACAGTTTTTTGATGATGTGTTTTTCTAATCTTGGTAATTTTATTGCCCTAAATCGTCTGGCTCCTACCAAATTTCTTTGGTTTTTTGCTTTCACCAAATGGTTTGGTGAGGCTCATTTTGAAAATAGTTATTTTCTGAAAGGAATTGTACTTTGCATCAAGTTTCCCATGATTATTGCCGATATTATAATTGCCCTTATTGTTTACTACCTTTGTAAAAAAAATCATGTAGATTGGAAGAAATATGTTTTAGCCTTTCTATTTTTACCTTTTAGTTGGTATTTGTCGGCTCTTTGGGGTCAGTCAGACCAACTCTCTTTTATCTTTTTAATACTTTCTTTTATTTTATTAAACGGTTCTAAAAAATCATGGCTGTCACCATTATTATTTGCAATTTCCATTAATCTAAAACCTACTGGACTAATTTTAGTCCCCCTATATCTTTGGATTTGGTTTAGACAGCGACAATCAATTATGAAATTATTTTTTGGTGGAACTATAGCAATCTTATTCACCGTTTTTATTGTTTCACTATTTACTTCAAAACCACCCATCAATTACATCTTTCACGAATTGTATACTCGTATTTTTTTAACATTAAAACCTATAATCACTGTTGATTCTTTAAATTTTTGGCGTCTATTTGTCTCCGGAAAAGACGCTGCCATTACCGACGATCTTGTTATCCAAAAAATTACCATATTAGGTTATATCGCCTATTTTTTCGTCTCAATCGTTTCATTTTCAGTTGTTAAATATAAAAAAATTCAGTCGATTTTTGCTTCTCTCTTCATTAGTGCTTTTGGTGGATGGTTGTTTTTAACTAGTATGCATGAACGTTATCTCTTTATTGGCATTGCTTCACTCCTACTTTTATCAATTTACAGATCTAAATATTTTCCCTATTTTATTGTTTTATCGACTATTTACCTTATCGGTATGTATTTGGTTTTTCCAGCCATTCCAATACCATTTTTAGAAAACAACCAAATTTTTTCCTGGTTGTTTTCGTTGGTCAATATTTTGACGTATTTAGTGCTTACTCGCCAGATTTTAAAGGATTTTCATCTCTTGTCTGTCTCGCGACTATACAAACGATAAGCTATAATCGACTATATGTCCCGAAAGGTAATTATTACCTATCTAATTTTTCTCTTTATATTTTCTGTCTTTATCTATTTCTTTATCCGCTATCGTCAAAATCACTTATTTTCGTCAAAAGCCTTAGAGTCAATAATTTCCACCCCCTCCCAGTGGCGGACCAAATATCTTTCTCCCTGCGATGCCATTATTAGTGGTGATCCAAACATTGGGGATAATTGGGTAAAAATAAGTTTTCATTGCCCTCAGGGAGTAAAAAACAGTACTTTTGCTACTACTGTTCTTCGGGAAAAATCTTGGAAAAACACTATCAATGAATATGCCAGAATAATTGGTTTTCCTCCGTCAGAAGTATTTGACGAAAAAAAATGGACATGTTATTTAGGTCGAAAAATTTTAATAAATAATCAAAGCAAAGTTACTTGGGATGACATTGCTACAAAAAAGGGAAGTATAGATTGTCTCAATCCCGAATATACTCTTAATTACCTTATTCAATATTATGGAATTAAATAAAAAATCGTTAATTAATACCGTCAAAATAATTAGTATTTTATTAATTTGTTTTTTAGGTTTTAGGCTCAGGCTTCAAAACTACAGCTCTGTTCCCCGACCGGGTGATTCCTCTGATGAATATGCCAACGCCTGGAGCGGTTTAGGTCTTATAGAATTGGGCGTTCCCATCGGGTGGTCATATTTAGAAAGTGATTCTTATCAACCAATTCACCGTTACATTAATGTTGACAATATTTATCAAACCGGGACTGCCCATGGTAATCCATTTTATTTACACATTCCTTGGTTTGACCATCCTCCCGGGATGGGAATTTTAACTGGCGGTTTTGCTTACCTAAAAGGTGCCCGCGTATTGGAAGATGCCACCACCGTTCTTATCAGGAAACCCATGGTTTATCTGGGTGCTCTCAATATTTTACTTTTGTTTCTAATTGGCTATCTTTATTTTAATTATAAAACCGGTATTATAGCTGCTCTTATTTATTCCGTTTCCCCCTTAATAGTTGTTGCCAACCGTCTTCCTCAAGCCGAAAATGCATTTATTCCGCTTTTTCTTATCTCAACTATTTTTATTAAGTTATTTCAAAATAAGAGCAATTATATTTATCTCTTTTTCTCTGCACTTATCGCTGGAGTAGGCATTTGGTTTAAGATACCAGCTTTAATGATTACCGCCTCCGGATTTTTACTGATTTTATATTCGTCACCAGTTCAATTCAAAAAAAGATTCAAACCAGCAATAATTTTTACCCTTATAAGTATTAGTTTTGGAGTAATTCCTTTATTGGTCTATGGATTGGCGTTAAATCCTCAAGCTTTTTTTCAAGTACTTTTTTTTCACGCCCAACGTACATATGGAATAGGAATATCTGCTTTTTACCAATTACTTAATCAGTCCAAAATTACCGGATCTTTCTCAATTACCGACGGTTGGTTAATATGTGGCTGGCTTTCCTGGTTAATTCTTCTTGTAAAAAACAAAAATAATTACCAAAAATGTCTTATAAGTGCTCCGGTTTTTGTTTGTCTGATCTTTTTCCTTTTTTTGGGTAGCGAATCTTATGGTTGGTATATTTACCCTTTTTTTCCTTGGTTAATTCTTTCCCTCGCCGTTATGTTCAATTTCCTGGACGATATCAATATCATTTCCGCCCTTTCCATCTTGATTTCAATACCAATCCAAATTTTACTTCCAAAACTTGGTGTTACCAATATTTTTCCCCACTTTACTAGTTTTTGGCGTTTTATATATACTCTTTATTTATTTTTTGTTTGTTTGACTTATTTAAGCTCAAACAAAACTTTAATTAAAATACAAAAAATCCTAATTTATGTCCTATTTATTTTAGGCGTGTTTTTGAGTATCAAATATTCTCTCGTCATAAGTCCTGAAACATGGCCATCAGTTAATTAGATAAATATCTATCCATGCTTCGTCTTTTCTTCGGTTTTACTCCTTGACTTGATATAGTCGCGGTTGCTATTACTTAATCAATGAAAAATAAAAAAATAAAAGAAAAAGTATCAGCCGCCTCTGGTGCTTCTGGTCTCCAAAACAAAAAAAATGAAGCCGTTCGTCTGGCAATGGAACAAATCACCAAGGCTTATGGTGATGGCGCTATTATGAAAATGGGTGAGCGAACCGATATGGATATCGAGGTGGTCCCCACCGGTTGTCTCACTTTAGATATTGCCCTCGGTATCGGCGGTTTACCCCGTGGTCGGGTTACGGAAATCTTTGGACCCGAAGCTTCCGGAAAAACTACTTTGTCTCTCCATGTTATTGCTGAAGCCCAAAAAATGGGTGGTACTGCCGCCTTTATTGATGCCGAACATGCCCTAGAACCCGTCCGTGCCGCCACCGTTGGGGTCGATTTAAACAATTTATTGATTTCTCAGCCCGACAACGGTGAGCAAGCTCTGGAAATTGTGGAAACTTTAGTCCGTAGCAACGCGGTTGATGTTATTGTCGTTGATTCAGTTGCTGCCCTTGTTCCTAAGGCTGAAATTGAAGGGGAGATGGGGGATTCAATGATGGGGGTTCAAGCCCGTCTTATGTCTCAAGCTCTCAGAAAATTAACCGGTGCTATCAGTAAATCAAAAGCGGTGGTTATCTTTACTAATCAATTACGTCAAAAGATCGGAGTTATGTTTGGTAATCCTGAAACTACTCCCGGCGGTTTAGCCCTAAAATTTTATTCTTCAGTCCGAATTGATGTCCGAAAAATTGCCAACATTAAGACCTCTGGCGGTGAGTCGATTGGTTCTCAACATCGCGCCCGGATTGTAAAAAACAAAGTTGCCCCTCCTTTCAAGGAAGCCGAGTTCGATATCATGAACACCGAAGGTATTTCAGTTAACGGATCACTTATCGATATGGCTGTTCTTTACGGTCTAGTTACCAAGTCCGGTGCTTTCTTTAAAATCGGTGACCAAAATATTCAAGGCCGCGAAGCTTCTAAAAAATATCTTAAAGATAACCCGAAGCTTGCCAAAGAATTGACAAAACTTATTTGGGAAAAAGTTAAAAGCGCAGCCAATGATGCCACTTCAAATACTCCGGATTCTGCCTAGTCGCAGGACTAATAATCGGGTTTGGCTCATCTTTAGTGATTCTTCTAAGTTGCCTTTCTATATTGACGATCTCGTTACCCTGGGTCTCAAGGCTGGTCTAGATATAAGTGAAGAGTTGTTCGAAAAAATAAAAACCGCCTCTCTCTATTATCTTCTCTATAACTATTCCCTTAACCAAATTGCCCTTTCTCCAAAAATTGCCCAAACTCTTTCGCCTAAAATCAAACAAAAATTATATTTCTATCTTCGTAAATATAAATTAAGCGGTGACTATTCTTCTCTCATTGATCAGGTTGTTTCCAAATTATCATCCCTAAACTTACTTGACGAAGCTACCTTCTCCGATTATCTTCTTCGTAAAAACAAAAAACATTCTCGTCAATATCTTTCTCGTCTTTTTTCTTTCTATCACCTTACTTTCCCTCAAGACTATCAGAGTGATGATGTTCAAAAAATAAAAGATCTATTAGCCAAAAAAAAGTTCTTATCAATAAATCTTGTGGAAGACTCAGTCAAAAACAAATTAATTGCCTCATTAATTAGAAAGGGTTTTGCCTATTCTGACATAAAAATTGCAATTGACGAATTAGGAAAAAACAGGTAAACTACATAGACTTAAAATCAATTTTTAAATTTATATATTTCACTTTTTTACTATCAACATTAAAATGCTCTCTGATTTATTCTCTTTCTCCTTCCTTGTGTGTTCAGAGTAACTCTTTTCGATAGCAAATAAAGTGTATTGGAGGTTCTATGTTTAATTCATTTCTTTCGAAGTTTAAAAGTCTTTTAAATGGGACGACTGAGGTTCCCGCTTCGCCGCTTAATTCAAAAGTTGTCAAAAGTGACACCGTTACTGAAAGTGTCACCGAAACCGATACCGATAATAATCGGGTAGTTTTTTCCCCGTCTAAGGCAGAAAAAGTTGGTAAAACCAAAAAAGTTACCGCAGATTCTGTTCCTGCCGCCCCGGTTGTTAATCCTCAAATTGAAGCCCAGGCTCAAGCTCAGGCCAAAATTATTATTGAAAATGCCCGTCGTATCGAAACCGAGGCTAAGACCAAAGAAGCCGAGATCTTCCAAAGATTGTCCTCTCTCAATGAGAAGGAAAAATATTTTCTCCAAAAAGAGCAATCTCTTGACACCCAACAAGTTGATATCAAGAAAAAAGCTGATCAAATTGATGAGCTTTATCGAAAACAACTGGAAAAGCTTGAAAATATTTCCGGACTTGATGTTGACAAGGCCAAACAGCTTTTAATGAGTAGTGTAGAAAAGAAAATGACCTCCTGGCTTGCCAAAAAAATCGAAGAAAGCAAGGATGATCTCAGTACCCGTCAAGACGAATTAGCTAAAGAAATTCTCTCCGAAGCTCTCACCCACGGTGTTACCGATTATGTGGCTGAGTACACCGTTTCTACCATTACCCTTCCCGATGAAAAAATTAAGGGCAAAATTATTGGCCGCGAAGGCCGCAATATTCGTGCTTTCGAGAAAGCTACCGGTGTTGAACTAGAACTTGATGAAACCAACGATATTCGAATCTCTTCTTTTGATTCTACTCGCCGCGAGGTAGCCCGCTTAACCTTGGAAAAATTAATCAAAGATGGTCGTATTCAACCCGTAAAAATAGAACAATTGGTCGCCCAGACCCGCGCCGATATGGATAAAATTTTACTAAACGAAGGTAAAAGAATCTGTCAGGAAGTCGGTGTTTATAGCTTACCTGTCGAATTAATAAAAGAAATTGGTAAATTCAAATTCCGCTTTTCCTACGGTCAAAATTTGGCCAAACATACCGTTGAGGCAGTTAAAATTGCTGTCGCTTTGGCTTTTGACCTAAAGGCTGATGTCAATACTGTTCGCCTGGGTACCCTTCTTCATGATATTGGTAAAGTCATCAATGATCAGGAAGGAACTCACGTTGAATTGGGTGTTGATCTCTTACGTCACTATAAAATGCCGGAGGCAGTTATCAATGCCGTCGCTGAGCACCACGAGGACAAAGCTTTTTCTTCAGTGGAGTCAGTATTAGTTTATTTAGGTGATGCGGCCTCTGGAGCTCGTCCTGGAGCCCGTTATGAGGTTCATGAGGAGTATCTCAAGAGAATGCAAAACATTGAAGAAGTCGCCAAGGGCTTTCCTGGTGTTACCAGTGTTGCTGCTTATCAAGCTGGTCGCGAGGTCATGGTTATTGTCGAACCCTCTACTGTTAACGACGAAGAAGCCACAGTCCTTAGCCAAAATATCGCAGATAAACTCGAAGAAGAGGCCAAATGGGCCGGTCAGATAAAAGTGACAGTTATCCGGGAACTTAGGACATCTTCGACCATTATCGGTAGTAAAATCAATAAAAGTGCGGTTAAAAACGAAGGGTAATACTTGAAATTTAGTGGAAAGTAGCTAATAATGATAGCTGAATTATAAATTCAATAAAAAATGACCAAAAAAGATCTAATCGAAGTCGTAGCTCAAAAAGCTAAACTGTCCAAGAAAGCTGCCAAGGTTTCTGTCGAAACCTTTTTAAATGAAATCATGAAGGCACTTGCTTCTGGTGAGGTTGTCAAACTCTCGGGTTTCGGCACCTTCAAAACCAAAATGTTCAAGGCAAAAACCATCAAAGCCATTGGTTCTAAAGAATCCAAAAAAATCATGGCCCGACGTATGCCTCGCTACATTCCTAATTTTCTCTAGATTTCAAAAGCCCCTGATTCGTCAGGGGCTTTTTAGTTGTAAAATAAGCCATGTTTAATGAATCACAAATTTATTCACTTCATCAAAAATATTCTCACGGAAAATATAGAGAAGAACTACTAGATTTAGTTTGGACCCATAGTCTTATTGTTAAAGAAATTTCTCTCCAAATTGCTCACAATTTAAAAAGTAAATATCAGATTAATCTCGACTCTGACTTATTAACAGCCGGAGCCCTTATTCATGATCTAGGTTTTTATAAATGTTTTGACGACGATTTCAATAAGACTGAAAAATATATTTTACACAGCCAATTTGGATACGAACTTTGTCATCAGGAGAATATTCCAGAAAATTTAGCCCGTTTTTGTTTAGTCCATAATGGTATCGGTATCTATCCTAATATTCCCATTACTCTCGAAGAAGAAATTGTTACTTATGCCGATTGTTTCCACAGCAAAAGTTATCCAAACTATAAAACCCTGGTAGATATTAAAAAAATGCTCGTAATATACCGTCCCAGTGACAGTATCATTATCGACCGTCTCAAAAATAAATTTGGATTACCTGATTTGATAAAATTAAAAAGAAAATATGGACAGTGGCACTTAAAAACTAACAAGTGGTTAAAGAGTATTAAACAAAAATAAATTATGATAAGTCCGATTAGTCCCCTTCATCAAAAAGCTGAAAAACTTCGTGAGAGTGACAAGCTTTTAGACGCTCTAAAACTTTACGAAGAAGTTATTTATAAATATCAACAGGAAAAAAATCATTTCGACTTGGTCGAGACTCTTGGTGGTCGCTGTTTAACTTATAAACATTTATTTTTACTAAGTAACGATTATAGTTTCAGAAACCTTGCTTATAACTCAGCCCTATCCTCCCTTGAAATTGCCAAATATTTTAAAATTTCCCCAAAAATTCACCGATGTTATTTTCGTCTTGGAGAAATGGAAATGTTGGCCAACAATTTTCTAAAAGCTGAAAAATTTTATTTAAAAGCGTTTTTAAAATATCCAAAAGAAGAAGCGGAAAAAGGGGATTTTCAGTATCATTTAGGTGAAGCCCAATATCGTGCCGGTAAAAAAACTGAGGGTCTAAGAAATCTTTTAGATGGCTTAAAACTTATTGAAAAATATGAATCCGTTACCGATTCCTTTGTCTATCATGTCTGGCGTTCCGGCTGTCTAATGAGGCTAGGGGAATTGACAAAAAATAAAAAATATTTATTAGAAGCTCAAAAAATTATTGACTCCGACCCCCGACTAATTATTCGTAAAAGGCAGATTGCGGCTCTCAGGAAGACATGCTGTCTTTGATTCTTTGTCAATAAACTCTAAAATTTGATCAACAGTCTCTTCTATTTTTCCGGTTTCGTTCATTATCATGATGTCAAATCTATCTCGTTGCTCATTCCAGGTTTCCCAATCGAACCTTAGTCTTTTCACTCTTTTTTCTTTACTTTCACTAGATTTTCTTTCGTTTATTCTTCTCCAAAGCTCCCTGATGGTTGGAACCCCCAAGTAGATGGTTCTGGTTAGGGGTACTAAATTTTCAGCTCCCGTTTGTGCTAAATAATTTTTAACCCCCGACGCCCTGTCCGGATCTATTCTCCAAATTACTTTTTCTCCGCTTAGAGCCTCTTCCAAATCGCCTCTGGCAGTTCCTTTTATTATCCCGGGTGTTTTGTTGAATTCAATAAATTCTCCATTCAAAATCATTTCATCAAATTTATCTTCGGAAATAAAATGGTAATGAATTCCGTCAATCTCTCCCGGTCTTGGCCCTCTGTCGGCGCAATACGTTATGACTCTTTTTAAAGATGGCTGTCTTTCGATTGTTCTTTGCATTATCACATCTTTTCCCACTCCAGAGGAGCCGGACAACACTATTAAAAGTCCTTTATTTTCAATATTTCCTGACATAGGGGATTATAAAATAAAATTATATGTTTTTATATACCAAAATTTATCCTATTCACGGTATAATCCAGAAGTATGAAATTGAGCATTGCCATTGTCGGACTCCCAAATGTTGGTAAATCGACTTTATTTAACGCGCTTTTAGGTCGTCAGGTTGCTGACGCCAGTAACTATCCCTTTTGCACCATCGATCCAAATGTTGGAGTGGTTGAGGTCCCCGACGATAAATTACAAGTCTTGGCCGACATTGTTAAAACCACAAAAATTGTCCCCGCCATTGTCGAGTTTGTTGACATTGCCGGTCTGGTTAAAGGTGCCTCAACCGGTGAGGGGTTGGGAAATAAATTTTTGACCAACATCCGTGATTGTGATGCTATTTGTCATGTCGTCCGTCACTTTTCTGACCCCAGTGTTGTCAAAGAAGGAAGTGTTGATCCCCAGGGTGACTTTGAAGTCATCTGTGCCGAATTAATAATTAAAGACTTGGAAAGCATTGACAAGTATCTTGATAGTAATAAAAATAATGCAGCTGAATTGAAAACCAAAAAGTTTGCTTTGGCCAAAAATCTAAAATCTGGCCTGGAACAAGGCAAATTAGCTATTAATTTGGACTTAAGCGACGACGAAAAACTAATATTAAAAGAATTCTTTTTGTTAACTGCCAAACCCTATTTTATTGTTGCCAACGTCGATGAATCAACTTACGCTGATACTCAAAATTTTAAAACATCTTTAGAAAATGTTATTCCCGTTTGTGCTAAAACCGAATTTGAATTATCAGAACTATCACTGGACGACAGAAAAAATTATTTAAAGGAATTGGGTATGGAAAAATCAGGGCTTGAGCGGGTCATCCAAAAGGCCTATGAAACTTTAGGTCTTCAGTCTTTTTATACCGCCGGTGTTAAAGAAGCCAGGGCATGGACTATCAAAAAAGACGCGACTGCCCCGGAGGCCGCCGGAGCCATTCACACCGATTTTCAACATGGTTTTATCATGGCTGAAATTGTTTCTTATGCCGATTTTGTGGCTAATAATGGCTGGGAAGGCGCTAAGGTCAAAGGTCTACTTCGTCACGAAGGTAAAACTTATCAAATGCACCCCGACGATATTGTTGAGTTTAGATTTAACGTCTAAGTAGTTTGTTATTTATCTTTCAAAAAGATTGTTGTATACTCCACGTATCAATATGCCAAAAAGTATTGATGTTGTCCAAGGAAATTATTCTTCTGGCGGAGAAAACAAACCCCCCGTAGCTTTTTTGAGAAAAATTGTCGCCGACCAGAAACAAGGATACGTGATTGATCGACCAGAGTGCGATTTAGATATCGCTGGTACAATCAATATTGATGGAGCAAGTCTTATCAAAAAAATTGAATGTCGTACCCCAAACTGTGACTCAACCGAATGTGTCTTTAACAGAAAATAGAATCCTCATCATTTCCGGCCCCACTGCTACTGGTAAAACTGACCTAGCCATTTCTTTGGCCAAAAAATTCAACGGCGTTTTGATTTCTGCCGACTCCCGCCAAATTTATCAGGGTTTGGATGTTGGTACCGGCAAAGACCATCCGAAAGGTTTCAAAATTAATTTAATTGATTTAATTACTCCGGATCAAGATTTTTCCGTCGTCCAATATCAAAAACTAGCCTTTCAAAAAATTATTGAAATTCATTCTCAAAACAAACTCCCAATAATTGTTGGCGGTACCGGTTTATATATTGATAGTATTGTTAATCCCGACAAATCAACTTATTTTATACGACCAAATAAATTTTTACGCTTTTTTTTCAACAAGTTATCCACATCAACTCTTCAAAGAATATATCGTTTGTTGGACAAAAAATCTTTTGATTCCCTAAACAACTCCGAACAACACAACCCCCATCGCTTAATCAGAAAAATAGAAATAAAACTAAGTGGTAAGGATGTGATTAATCACATCCAAATAAATAAAAATAATTTTAATATTCTCCACCTTTCTCTTACCGCCCCTACTTCATGCTTGTATCCCCGCATTGACACCCGTGTTCAAAAACGCCTGGACATAGGCCTCTTAGATGAAATTAAAAACTTACTAAAAAAATATTCCTGGTCAGATCCGGGACTAAACACCCTGGCCTATAAAGAGTTTAGAGATTATTTTAATCACCAAAAATCTTTGAAAGATTGTGTTGATGTTTGGCGTTTTGACGAGCACTCATATGCCCGTCGCCAACTTACTTGGTTTAAAAAACAAACAAACCTCCATTTTATCGATATTACCAAGCCAAAATACCTGCTCCTTGCCCTTGATTTAGTCAAAAAATGGTACAATTTGTCATGAAACCCCAAAAAGTTGAGATTTCCTACAAAACTATTATCTTTTTTGTCTTATTTATACTTTCCCTTCTTGTTGTTTGGCAACTCCGTAGCTTAATCCTTTTGGTTTTTCTTTGCTACATCTTCATGGAAGGTCTGAATCCCGCTGTTACCTGGCTCCAAAAATTTAAATTACCACGAGTTGTCGCCATATTAATTGTTTATGCCATAATTGTTGCCGCTATAATTTTCTCTTTTGCCGGCCTTATTCCGGCCTTGGTCGAACAGTCCACCAATCTTATTCATAATCTTCCCGGTATAGTTCAAAATATAAGTATCTGGGGCCTCAATCCGGCTGATTTTTCATCTCAATTAAAAATACTAGAAAATTTACCTTCAAACATTGCCACCACGGCTCTGTCAATTTTTTCCAACATCGTTTCTGTCTTTGTCTTCTTTGTCATTACCTTTTACCTGCTCTTAGAAAGGAAAAATTTTGATAAATATCTTATAGAGATCTTTGGAGACAGGAGTTCAAAAGCGGTTGAAGTTATAAACGAGCTTGAAAAACGCCTGGGTCATTGGGTTAGTGCCGAGTTGCTCCTAATGCTCATTATTGGCATTCTTTCCTATATTGGTTACTTAATAATTGGTGTGAATTATGCCCTACCTTTGGCTATCATAGCCGGTTTATTGGAAATGGTTCCCAATATTGGTCCTACCATTGCTTCAATTTTAGCCGGTCTCTTTGGTCTGACCATTTCTCCCCTGATAGCTCTCTTAGCTGTTGCTTGGGGAATAATTGTTCAGCAATTGGAGAACAACTTTATTGTTCCCAAGATTATGAAAGAAACCGTCGGTATCAATCCTTTGGTTACCATTCTCCTAATTGCTTCTGGAGCTAAACTTGGCGGTATTGTCGGTGCTGTCATTGCCGTCCCTCTTTACCTTACTGTTGAAACAATCGTCAAAACCCTGGCTAAAAAATAAAAAAATACTTCAAAGAGATTGTTAAGCCGGATTCTGTTTATGGGCCATCTATCTATTCTCTCTACCTGAGGCTTTCAAAAGCTAGATCAAGCGCCTCGATTTGAGATTTCCACAGGAAGGATGCTCGTTTCATCTCGGCTTGCGCCTACTCGTCTCTGTAGCATAGCCACTACCTTACGGCAGTCTCTACCTATTTGAGTTCCTTGCTTTTTGTGGTCCGGACTTTCCTCCCGCCTGAGCGGGTAAACCCTTCAATCTCCTTGAAGTAGCTAATTTTACCAAAAAATCCCCCCAAGTTTTACCTTAGAGGGATTTTTATTCTTTCTACAATAGGGCTGCATCAGCTGCGGATAAGATTTTGAACATCTTGACTCCGGTCTCAGGATCAATTGCCTGAGCTGCTGGTCTACCATTTTTCAACATGACCTTAGTAACTTTGGAAACATCGACTTCCACACTCTTTCTAGATTTTACGGAATAAAATTTAATAACTGCCATTACTTTTTCACCTCCTTAAAAATTAAAGCTAACTCACTTCCAAACATAATACAAAACAGCTACGATTGCAATAGCTACGACGCTAAGCAAAAAACTTTTGATCAAATCTTTGCGTAAGTAGTGGCTCTTTTCCTGATTATCAATTTGTGCCTGTTTCATTCAACTTCAGTATAACATGAGCTCTTTTGGTAAAATTATTCAAGCCATGCCGTCCATCTTTTATTTGCTCACAATCTTAAATTTTTTAGGTTTTTTATACCTTTTATTTTTAATTTTAACCAAGTATCGTCATCTCCCGACAAAAAACGGAAAAGTGGCGGAAACTTCCGGTACAATTGAAAAGATGAAATTGGTTCGTTTCAATCCTTTTGATGATGTTGGTGGCGATCAGAGTTTTATTTTAGTTTTATTAAACAAGGAAAATTCCGGACTTTTACTTACTTCTCTTCATCACCGCTCTTTTAGTCGAATTTATGCCAAGGCCATAAAAAACGGTCAAGGTGATAATATTACTTTGTCAAAAGAGGAAAAATCAGCTATATTAAAAGCTATTAGTCGTTAATATTTTATGAACCCTAAAATCCTTAAATCAAGTCTTTATACTCTAATTTTTGTTTTCGGTGCTTTCGCTTCTTATTGGTTGTCCGGTACTGTTTTTCCAGTTGACGGTCGAAGTAAAAATTCCACCGCCACTCCAACTCCTTCTCCTGGTCTCCAAACCGGTTTCCTAACCTTTCAGGGTCCAAAAACTGAAGTCTGTCCTATTAACGGCGAAAAATTCACCGTCGAGGAGCAAAAAATTTGGTCTACCCGTCGACCTCTCTTAGTTATGATCGAAAATCACGCCGATTCCCGTCCTCAATCTGGTTTAACCAACGCTGATATTGTTTATGAAGCTGTGGCTGAAGGTGGCATCACTCGATTTATGGGAGTTTTCTATTGTAATGCCACTCGTAGCGCCGCTAATAAATATGATGTTGGTCCGGTCCGTTCCGCCAGAACTTATTTCCTTGATTTGGCTTCCGAATATTCTGATTATCCTCTCTACGCCCACGTTGGTGGAGCCAATTGTTCTGCGGCTACTGTCGGCGGACCCTGTACCACCAATGTCAAAGCTCAGGCTATTGAACAAATTGCTAAATATGGCTGGAACAACAAGGGTACCTGGGGTGATCTTTCTCAGTTTTCTCTTTCCTATAAAGCCTGTCGTCGCGAACCGGATCGTGTCGGTGTTGACGTGGCTACTGAACACACTATGTACTGTTCCACCACCGAACTCTGGAACGTGGCCGCCAGCCGAGGCCTAACCAATATGACCGAAATCAATAATAGCTCCTGGGACAAGACTTTCCGTCCCTGGTCTTTTAAAGCCGAAGACAAATCGCTTTCCACAACGGCCTCCGCAGTTAGCTTTGACTTCTGGGGTGACAAAGCTTATACGGTTTCCTGGAAATATGATCCAAGCACCAATAAATATCTCCGATCCAATGGTGGGCAACCTGCTGTTGATTTCAATTATCAACAGGTCGTTAGTACCAAAAATTTAGTTATTCAATTTGCCAAAGAATCCCGATCCATCGACGAACACGCCCATAATTTATATGGACTAATCGGTTCCGGTACCGGAGTTTACCTTGCCAATGGGCAAAAAACTGAAATTACCTGGACCAAAACTGCCCGTCAGGGTAGAACCGTTTTCAAAGATAGTGCTACCGGAAAAGAAATTAATTTTGTACCCGGCCAAATTTGGGTCGAAATCTTACCTATCGGTAATAAAATCAGCTATGAAGGTTGAAACATCTCTCAATGCTGTTCTAACATCTAAGACCAGATGTAAATTAATCTGCTTATTTTTTGGCAACCCTCAGGAATTATTTTATGTCCGACAATTGGTTCGTCTCAGTGGTGAAGAAATAAACTCAGTCCGTCGGGAATTGGCCAATCTAAAAAAAGCCAACATATTAGTTTCTGAAGCCCGCGGCAACCGTCTTTATTACACTACCAACCCTCGTCACCATCTATTTAATAGCCTTTTACTTATGGCATATCGTAACTCTGATTTAGCTCAAAAATTGGATAAAGCCAAACTCCTCTTAGTTTCATTTCACTTTTTGCTTTGGGAAAAAGCCCGCCCGGATTCTATCGATTTAATTATAGTTGGTGAATTACCGATTCGGGAGGTTGAAAACGCCATTGCCTCAGAAGAAAAAAAGCGCGAGGCAGAAATTAATTATATGGTTATGGATCAATCTGAGTTAAAACTTCGTCAAAACAAGAGGGACCCCTTTATTGTCGACTTTTTCCTTTCTTCTCCTCTTGTTATAATTGGCAACCCTGCTCTATTAGAAAACTAAATGGACAAAATTAGAAAAGTCATTAAAACCGGCAACAGCCTGGCTCTTACCTTGCCCAATAAAGTTATCAAATCCTTTGACATTAAAGAAGGGGATTTTGCCCAATATAAGGTGAAGTCTTCAAAAACCTCTATAACTTATACTTTTACGGGTCATCCTCGTCAACTTTCCTTAGGCTATGTTAAGAAATAATCGTCGGGTTCTAACTATTTTTTGGTCTATTATTGCCGTGACTTTTCTCTGTATTATCATCAATCTTCCTGCTAAATTTAATTTATTTGGTCGCACCTTTTATCGGCCGGATTTTTCTCTAAATTTAGGTTCGTCTCAGCTAAAACCAAATTTGGATCTTCGTTTTGGTCTCGATTTAGCCGGTGGAGCCTCTCTTCTTTTTGAAGTTGACACTTCAAAAGTATCAAAAGCTGATTTGCCCAGTGCCTTAGAATCTTTAAAATCCAACATTGAAAGTCGGGTTAATCTTTTTGGTGTATCTGAATCAAATGTTCAATTAGCCAATCGAGGTGACTCGTATCGCCTCAGCGTTGATCTTCCGGGAGTTACCGACATAAATGAAGCCATCAAACTAATTGGCCAAACCGCTCAGTTGAGTTTTATGGGCCTTATTGATTTACCCCCTGAAGCCACGGCTACTGCCACTTCTGCTGATTATTTAAAAGATACCGGTCTAATGGGTTCACATCTTGTTAAGGCTGTACCTCAGCCAAATCCTAATACCGGTGAAATGGAAGTTTCCCTTGAATTTAATTCCGAAGGTGCCAAGCTTTTCGAGAAAGCTACCACTGACTATCTCAATAAAAGATTGGCCATTCTTTTAGATGATCAAATCATCACTGCTCCTTCAGTTGGAGTAATTATTGCTGATGGTAGGGCAGTTATCAATGGAAATTTTGATATTAAATCTGCCAAAGCACTTTCAGCCCAATTAAATGCCGGCGCTCTACCTCTTCCCATAAAATTAATTCAACAATCACAGGTTGGAGCCTCTTTGGGTCAAGATTCTATTAGTAATGGCGTCAAAGCGGGCTTGGTTGGTCTGGCTCTGGTTTCATTGTTTATGATCGGAAATTACGGATTTTTAGGTCTTATTGCCGATTTTGGTTTAATAATCTATGGTCTAATTACTCTCACTCTCTATCGTCTTATTCCGGTTACACTTACTTTTCCCGGTATTGTTGGCTTTATCTTATCTGTCGGTATGGCCGTCGATAGTAATATCTTAATTTTTGAAAGAATGAAAGAGGAACTTCGGGCCGGAAAAACCTGGAACAATGCCATGGAACTAGGTTTTGGTCGGGCCTGGAGTTCCATAAAAGACGCCAATACATGTACCATTATCACCGGTTTAATTCTTTTTAACCCTTTCAATTGGCCATTTTTAAATAATTCCGGTATGGTTCGGGGTTTTGCTGTTACTTTACTGATCGGAATCTTTTTAGGTATGTTTACCGGTGTCTTCGTTACCCGTAACCTGTTACGAGTTTTGGCCAGGAAAAAAATATGAACATTATGAAATTTCGACCTCTATTTTTGATTATTTCCACTCTATTAATTTTAGCCTCAGTTTTTTCGATAATCTTTTGGGGCTTCAAGCCCTCCGTTGATTTTTCCGGAGGCTCATCCTGGCAAGTTTCTCTGCCTTCGAAGCCCGGTACTGAAAATTTAAAAGAAATCTTTACCAAAAACCAATTAGAGCTACTCACTGTATCTGTTAACCAGGATCAATATTTCCTAAAATTCGGCAATATTAGCAACGATCAAAAAGAACAACTGACCGCGGCGCTAATAACTCTTGATCCTGGCTTTGTCGATCTCCAGTTTGAAACCTTAGGGGCAATTTTAGGAAAAGAATTAATGATCAAAACCATTTGGGCAATAGTTCTTTCTTCCATTTCTTTATTGCTTTTCATCGGTAGTCGGTTTAAGGACCTTAGTTTTGGTGCTTCTGCAGTTTTGGCCATGTTTTACGACGCCCTGATTCTAGTTGGTAGTTTTTCGATTCTGGGTCATTTCTTTGGTGCTGAAGTTGACGCTCTTTTTGTCACGGCTCTTTTAACCACCCTATCTGCATCCGTACACGATACTGTAGTCACTTTTGACCGGATTCGGGAATTAAAAAGTCTTAGCTTTCGTCTCGACTGGGTCGAGTTGTCAAATAAAGCCGTTTCAGAAGTCATTGTCCGTTCGATAAACAACTCCATGACCATTATCTTCATGTTATTGGCCCTAGTGGTTCTCGGTGGCGCTAGTACTCGTTGGTTTGCCACTGCTTTGCTTATCGGCGTTATCTCCGGTACCTATTCTTCTATTGCCGTTGCCATCCCTCTAATGCTTTTAACTAAAAGAAAGAAGAATGACGAAAATAGAAAATCAAACTAAAGTAAAAAATTTTGAGATTGGTCCCAATGGGGAAATCATCAAAAATGGTGAACAGTTAAAACCAAGGTTGGGTATTAAAGCAGTTCCTAAAAATGATATCGAGGAAAAAGTTAGTACTCCGCCGGTAGAAATACCTAAAAAAAGAACGCGCTGGTTAAAGGGTTCCTTCGTTAACAAAGAACAGGAACTTACAGAAATACACGAGACAGAAAATCACATCGCCTAATTATTCTCTTTTATCTTTTCCAACAAAATTTCTCTGTCATTTAATTCTGGTTTTTCTTCAACTTCTGCAAAAAGTTTATCCAAAATTTCCCCAACCTTTCGGCTTGGTTTTATTTTTAATATTTCCATGACATCCAATCCGTTAACTTTTAAATCTTTGACCGTAAATGGTTGTTTTTGCACTTCCACTAATCGTTTTTTAAATAATTCCCATCTCCAACTGCTCTCTTTTGCTCCTGATCCTAATCGATCGCTTCGGCGAAGAGAAATCATTTCATCTAAATATTCCGGGGTAACATTGCGGATGAATCTTCGCACCGCCTTGTCTGTCTGAGTATCCTCGACCGTAAACATATGCCACCTAACCAGGATAAACAATTGTTCCAGCTCTTTATTTGATAATCTCAACCTTTTTCCTATTTTTACAGCTATTCTCGACCCAACCACCTCATGATTATGAAAGGTTTTTTCTCCGTTAACTTCTTTCATGGCAGCTGGTTTTCCGACATCGTGGAGTAGGGTAGCCAGTCGGGTTACCGAATTGTCACTTTGACAATTATTTAAGGCTTCCAGCTCATGATCCCACACATCATAGATATGGTGACCCTTTTGTCCCATTCCTACACCCGGTAACAATTCAGGCATTATTTCTGCCAGTAAACCCGAATTTTTCAGCAATCTCATTCCGTCTCCTGGTTTTTTACACAATAATATTTTAAACAATTCATCTCGAATTCTTTCTCCGGCAATTTCAGAAATTAAGTGAGCATTTTTTTGAATTGATTCAAAAGTTTTTTCTTCAATTAAAAATCCAATTTGGGCCGCAATTCGAATTGCCCGAATCATTCGCAGGGCATCCTCAGAAAATCTATCATCTGGATTCCCTACAGTTCGGATTAATCTGTTATTCAAATCTTCCTGGCCATTATTTAAGTCAGTTATTTTCCCGTTAATATCCATGGCCATAGCATTAATCGTAAAGTCGCGTCGCTCCACGTCCTCACCCAAACTTTGTCCCCATTCCACCACGTCAGGATGTCTTTTGTCGCTATAGTTTTTCTCGCTTCGATAAGTGGTAATTTCAAAAATTTCTCCGTCCCTTAAAATTACACTAAAAGTTCCGAATTTATTTTCGCAAAAAGAATTTTTAGGAAAAATTTCTTTCATCTTTTCCGGGGTTAAATTGGTGGCAAAGTCCCAATCTTTAGTTTCTTTTTTTAAAAGCCAATCACGAACCGCTCCGCCAACCACGTAAATTTCCCCGCCTTTATCCAGGACCTTTTGCATCACAACCTTAACCTTTTCCGGTAATTGTCTTTTCCCCATTACTTAATTTTACCCTTTTTGGCTAAATAACTCTTCTATTATCTTTTTGTGAATAGGTACTATATCAAAATTTTCTAAATTTGATCTGGAAACGTATCCTACTTCCGAAATTTCTTCTAAATTAAGGTTTAGCTCCTCAATATTTGTAGCTATAATTCCAAAAAAATAACTTTCTCTTAAAAAATCACCTGGTGTGATTGCTTCCTGCAAAACTTCCTTCCAAAAAATTGGCTTCAATAACCTTGCCCCAATTTCTTCACCAGTTTCCCGAACTACCGCTTGTTCTTCTGTTTCCCCTTGATTAGGTTTTTCCCCAATTAATGCCCATCGCCCGGCCAGTGAACCATTTGCTCTTTTGCCAAGTAAAATACTTCCCTTTTCTCCCAAAATTATCGCCCTGCTTACAATCTTTTCCATGCCCGATTATAACCGAAAACCCCGCCTTGCGACGGGGTTTTGATTCAAATCAAAATGTAACTTACATTTGTGGTCTGTCGGGACGAGGAAGAGCCTCTTTTACGGCGATATTTCTACCGTCTTGCTCGCTGCCATCTAAAGATAGAGCGGCTTGTGCCATTTCCTCAGTTTCGAATTCTACAAAACCGAAACCTTTGCTTCGGTGAGAGAATTTGTCGAAAACTATATTTGCGGAGATGATTGTACCGAAGGGTGCGAACACCGCATTCAGTTGCTCATCTGTCATGTTGTAGGATAAGTTTCCTACGAAAAGCTTTTTTGCCATTTTTTTCGAATCTTTTAGATTCCTTAACCTTACTAATAATATGATCAGAAACTAGGTAATGCTTTCTGATCTCCAAAGTATAGCATACAATAGGCATATGCAAGTCAAATTAAACTTTTTGAGTGACACCACTATTACTCGGGAAACTCCGTCTGAAATGCTTCTGGACTTACTCCTAAAAAATCGCCAAATCACCGACTCTGACCCTTTCTTAAAACCGCCCTTTCCTGAATTTAATTTAAATTCTCAAAAGGCAGTTAAATTAATTCAAAAATTTATCGATGGTCAAAAAAATATTTTGATTTATGGCGATTATGACGTTGATGGTTTGACTTCAACTGCCATTTTATGGCTTTCACTTTATCCTTTAAATAAAAACACCATTCCTTTTATTCCTCATCGGGAAACCGATGGTTATGGTTTTAAAGAGTCTTCGTTTTCCCGGATTCAAACAGAAAAAAACTTAAAATTTGATTTACTGATTACCGTTGACAACGGCATCGTTGCCGATAAAGAATTTGCCAAAATTAAGGAAAAATATCCCAAAATTAAAATATTAGTTATCGATCACCATCTGCCTTCGGGAAAATTAAAAAACACCGATGCTCTGTTTCATTCTGTTGATACTTCTGCCTCGGCACTGGCCTGGTTTTTGGCCCGTGAATTTTCTAAAACCGCACCTCTTTCTTTGGCGGCCCTCGGAGTAGTTGCTGATTGCCAGCCGCTTCTGGGTATTAACCGGTCTGTCGTCGTTCATGGTTTAAGTGAATTAAAAGTAAATCCCTCTCCTGGTCTTAAAAAGTTAATGGACATCTCTGGTGTAAAAATAGATCAGTTGTCAGTTTACGATTTAGGTTTTCTTTTAGGGCCTCGCTTAAATGCAGTTGGTCGTTTGTCAGATCCCACCGACGCCCTTCGACTTCTCTGTAGTCAAAATTCTATCCAAGCCGGTAAATATGCTCAAGTTTTAAATAAATATAATCAACAGCGTCAGGACTTACAAAAAGAATCTCTTGATGTCGCCGATAAAAACATTGACATTAAAAATAAAGTCATCTTTGTTTCTGATGATTTTAATCCCGGCATTATCGGCTTAATTGCCGGTCGCCTAACTGAAAAATATGTACTGCCTTCCGTAATTATCGCCAAAAACGGTGAAGTTGCCAAAGGTTCCTGCCGCTCCATCCCCGAGGTAAATATTATTGAGGTTCTTCGAAAATTTTCAGATCTTTTCGTTGATTTAGGTGGCCACCCTGGTGCAGCCGGTTTTTCTATCAAAGATAAGAATATTTCCAAGTTACAAAAAAAATTAAATACCTATTTTTCCAAAAAATTAGCCAAATATACTGCTCAAAAATCGGTGACCATCGATGCCAAAATGGATACCAATGCTATCAATCTAAAAAATATTAAATTGATTAAAAGTTTAGAGCCTTTTGGTATTGGCAACCCACAACCCTTATTTTTATTCAAAAATTTAAAAATAGAATCAAAAAAAATACTTGGTAAAATTAAAAGTCAGCGGCGTGGACGCCATCGCTTTTAAAAAAGCCGATCTGGAACCTGATTTAAAAGTCGGGGAGTCTGTTAATCTAATTGCTTACCTCGACGCCAATACCTGGCAGGGCCATACTTTCCCTCAATTAGTGGTAAAGGAAATATTTAAGCTGTAAAATTAGCCCATGACAAGAACATTAATCAAAGACTCAATTTCAGAAATCGGTAAAAAAATTATTATTAAAGGATGGGTAAATTCTGTCCGAAGTTACGGTAAGTTAGCCTTTGCCGATATCCGTGACCGTTCTGGTCTTATTCAGGTAGTTGGTGGTAAGGATTTGGGTGGCGTTAAAGTAGAGTCCGTTGTTGAAATAAGTGGAACTATTCGCCCCCGGGACGAAAAATATTTTAACGATAAAATAATTACTGGCAAAATTGAAATGGAAGTAGAGGAATTAAAAGTTTTGGAAGCTTCTGAAGAGTTGCCTTTTGATATTCATCAACCCGATCTAAACGTTGGCCTACCGGTTCTTCTTGATAATCGGGCCGTCTCTCTCCGTCACCAAAAGGTAACCGATGTTTTTAAGGTTCAAGCCACCATTATGAAGGCTTTCCGCGATCACCTAAATGCCAATGATTTTACTGAAATATCAGTCCCCACCATTGTTACTGGTTCAACTGAAGGTGGCTCTGAGGTTTTCCCTGTCGACTACTTTGGCCACAAAGCATTTTTGGCTCAGAGTCCCCAGCTTTATAAACAGATCATGGTTTCAATTTTTGAACGCGTCTTTACCCTCGCCCATGCTTATCGGGCTGAGCCCTCAGTTACCACGCGTCACCTGACCGAATATGTTGGTCTGGACTGTGAAATGGGCTTTATTGAAGATTGGACAGACCTTGTTAAAATGGCCGATTCTACAGTCAAAGCTATTTTTAAAGCTGTCTCTGAAAAACACCAGGATATTTTAGACGAATACGGAGTTACTATTCCCAAGACCTGTGAAAACACTCCCAGTCTAAAATTAAAAGAAGCTCTGCAAATTATTTATGAACGCACTGGTCGTGATGTTAGAAACGAATTAGATATGGATCCTGAGGGAGAGCGGGAAATTTGTCGCTGGTCTATGGAAAAACATGGTAGTGAATTAGTTTTTATTACCCATTTTTACACCAAAAAACGGGCCTGGTATTCCTATGCCGATCCAAAAAATCCGCAAGAAACCCTGACTCTTGATTTAATTGGTAGGGGAGTTGAATGGATTTCAGGAGGTCAGCGTATTAGTAATTATGCTGATTTACAAGAAAAAATAAAATCACGTGGTCAAAACCCTATTGACTTTGAAATTCCCTACGGTCAGGCATTTAAATACGGTATGCCTCCGGAAGGCGGTTTTGCTATCGGCCTGGAACGTATTACTCAAAATATTTTAGGTCTGGAAAACATACGCCAGGCTACTCTTTTTCCCCGCGACATGGAAAGAGTTGATAAAAGATTACCTAAAATTGAAAAAGCCAAAAAATAATGTTTTCTAAATTAATCCGTTCCCGGCATTTTTACTACGGTCTTCTTTTTGGAATAGGATTGTGTTTGGCTTTTCTCCCATTTTCATTTAGATTTACAAAAACAAATGATATTTTTTCTTTCAAACATCCTCCTCAACCGGTGGTAACAGGGAAAAATAAACCCCTACTTTCCACTAATTATTATATACTTCTTGACAATGATTCCAATCAAATCATTGTCTCTCAAAACGAAAATTCAAGAATCTTTCCAGCCTCAACCACCAAATTAGCTACCGCTCTGACTGCCTTAAATATTTACCCTCTTGGGGAAGTAGTCACTATTTCTCAAGACTATATCGATGGGAAAATTATGGAACTAAAAGCCGGCGAGAGAGTTACTATTAAAACCTTGGTTGCTGGTTTGCTAATTTATTCTGCCAATGATGCCGCTTTTAATTTGGCTTCTCATTATCCCGGGGGGATAAGTGGATTTGTTGGCCAGATGAATAATTTAGTTGGTAAGTATGGTTTAAAAAATACCCATTTCGTTAACTTTGATGGTTTACATGATGAAAATCATTATTCAACTTCTTATGATTTGGCCCAGCTTGGTCGCCTAGCTTTTCAAAATCCCACTCTCCGTCAATACGTTAATACTAAATCAATTGACCTGAGTGATATCAATGGTCAAATTATTCATCGTGTTACCAGCACCAATGAATTATTAGGTGTTGTTCCGGAAGTTGAAGGTTTAAAAACCGGCTGGACGCCTGAAGCCAGCGGTACCTTTATCGGTTTACTTAACATCAATGGTCATTATTTAATTTCTGTGGTGGCCCAAAGTGAAGATCGTTTTAATGATACAAAAGCTCTTATCGATTGGGCAAAAACCAATCTTACTTGGCGTACTTATCAGTAATTGCCCGAACGTAAGCCACAAAATCATTGTCACCTTCAAAAACATAAACCGGCTGTAGAAATTGAGTTAAGTTTACCGGCTCGAAATATGCCAAATATATTTTTCTTATAACCACCTCTTTCAAAGCATTGTCATTGGCCGGCCAATAATCACCATTTTTTAAATCAGCAAACGCCTCTTCACTTGTTTTAATCGGATAGGTTGAAGAAGAGGCCGCTGAGGTGTCTACATCCACGTGACGGTAATTTACTTCCACAATTCTTTTAGCCGCCACACTCGATCCAGAAACTAAGACTGAAACTGATGCTTTTTCAACTTCAGTCGATACTACCTGAACATCATCCCCTAAATTTTTCCTAAAAAAATCAACTCTTATTAAGTTTGCTTCCGATAAACCGTCCACCGGCTTCAGACCATCAAAATTGATTTTCCAATAAGTGACTTTTTTCTCTCCCGCATCTAAATCAGCACTCAATTTTCCCGCTTGTTGAATATAATTTTTTGCCGCGTTTATTGCTTCTTCCCGGCTGGGCATTTGCTCCGGATTTAACAACATTTGGTCAGAAAGATAGGGGTAACTTAGTTTAAAACTACTTTCTAAGACGTTCATCGATAGGCTTCGTCCACTACTCAAATCATTAAACAAATATACCCCGGTTGCCACCTCTCTGGGTTCGTTAATAAAGCCCATCAAAGCTGCCGTTTTTTTACCCTCTTCCAAGGCCCCCAAAGCACTTTTTGACCGGTATATAACATAAACATTAGCCTGATCTTTGTATTTTGGAAATCTATCATTAGCCAATTCTGCTGTAAAATTTTTCTTCTCAAAAATTTTTTCTGGAAACACAATTTTTCCCAGAGTTCCAAACCTAACCGTCGGTGCCACATACGGTGGATGAGCTGCCTGGTAACTCTTTACTGCCGCTGTCAATCCCCACCAAAAAAATAAAAAAACAATTAATCCGATTCCTCCAAATTTTATTACTCTCCGGCTAATATGTGCCACCTGAGTTAACGAATTCATAAATTATTCTACATTAAAATGCTAAAATAATCCCATGTCCGACACTAATATTGTTCGCACCCGCATGGCTCCTTCTCCTACCGGGGAATTGCACATTGGAGGACTCAGAACTCTTCTCTACGATTATGCCCTGGCTCGTCAAAATCATGGTCAGTTTATTCTCCGACTAGAAGATACAGATCAAAAACGTCATGTCGAGGGTGCCGAAAGTAGAATTTTTCAAGTCATAAAAGATTACGGACTTTCCTGGGATGAGGGTCCAGATATCGGTGGTCCCTACGGTCCTTATGTTCAGACAAAGCGTCTCAATATTTATCAAAAATATATCAAAGAATTATTAGACCAAGACCTGGCTTACTATTGTTTTTGCAGTGAGCAACGGCTTACGGAAATGCGTGAAGTTCAAAAAGCGGCTCATAAAGTTCCTAAATATGATCGCCATTGTCTAAAACTAAGTTCAAAGGAGATTAAACAAAAAATTGAAAACGGTGAAAAATATGTCATTCGTTTAAAAATGCCCGACAATGAAAATATTGTTTTTAAAGATTTAATCAGAGGTGAAATTAAATTCAATACCAATGAGCTGGATGATCAGGTTTTAATAAAATCTGACGGCATCCCCACCTATCATTTTGCCGTTGTGGTTGACGACCACCTCATGAAGATTACTCACATTTTTCGGGGCGAAGAATGGATTTCATCAACTCCAAAACAAATTTTACTCTACAAATATTTTAAGTGGGAAGTTCCAAATTTTGCCCATTTAACAGTTTTACTAGACCCAAGCGGTCATGGCAAAATGAGCAAACGCCACGGTTCTACTCACGCCCGCGCTTTTTTAGATGATGGTTATCTACCCGAAGCCATGCTTAATTTTCTGATGCTTTTGGGATGGAATCCCGGTACCGACAAAGAGCTATTTACCCTTGATGAATTTATCAAAGAATTTAATCTAGAACACCTCCACAAAAAGTCTCCTATTTTTGACCGTAAAAAGTTAGATTATTTTAACGGTCTTTATATTCGCCAAAAAAGCGACGAAGAATTATTCCCTTATTTCAAAAAATTCTTACCTCAAGCCTCAGACGAACAAATTAAAATTTTAATTCCAGTCTTAAAAGAAAGGTTAATAAAATTCAGTGACTTGTCAGAGCAAGTTAAATTCTTATTTGAGGATGTTGACTATGATAAAGATTTATTGCTAAAAAAGGGAACTAGTTCGGAGTTAGCCGCCGAAATGCTTAACAAAACCAAAGAGTTACTCTCTGATTTCACTAATCTAAGTTCCAGAATCTTGAATTTAATTTCTGAAAACTCTTGGAATACTGGCGAATTCTTCATGGTCTTTCGTGTCGCTATTTGTGGTTCCTCTTTTACTCCACCCCTTGTCGAATGTTTACCGGCCCTGGGACAAGAGGGGACTATTCGAAAACTAGATTTGGCCCTCACTAAATTAAAGTAATTCTTGTTACACTATTTTAGTGATATTTCTAATATTGCTGTTTTTTGTCTTTTGTCCAAAAACAGCTTTTGCTGCCCCGGAGATTACGATAATTAACTTTCCCCAAACTGTAATTGTGGGAGACACTTTTTCTCTCGACTTTAACGTTTCCTCTCTAGATAATGGTCTGACCTATCATTTTAAGGCGGTTGGCGACAGCAATACTGATATCTCTATTTTTCCCGCCTGTGCCAGCCGCTACGACGACTGTCTTAATCTTATTATCTCTGACCCTGCCACTAATTCCGCCACTGCTACCTTAAAAATTAATTTAGCTCAGACATTGAATAATATAAAAATCCGCTTGGCTCAAAGTGATAAGCACGCCAGTACCTACGATAGTCAATATGTCAGTATCGCTTCAATTATTGCCACCCCAAGTGCCACCCTAACACCTACTATTATTATTTCTCCCACTGCTACTCCCTCATCAGTCCCTACGATTATTCCCACAACCATTCCTACGGTTGTTCCCACCGCCACTCCCACAGCCTCTTCCTCAGCCACCTTAAAAAATTATTTAATTCTCAACGAAATCTTTGCCAATCCGGAAAGTGGACAGGATGAATGGATTGAAATCAAAAATTCTAGTGCCTCGGCCATTTTAATAGATAAGCTTTGCTTTTACGATAATACGAATATCGGTGCTACTTCTTTCTATTCTCATAGTTTTTCATCTGGCTTTCTAAATAATGGTGGTGATACGGTTCATTTTCTTGACACCATTGTCACTTATCCCTCTTCTCCCAAAAATTCATCATACTCTCTTCAGGAAAATAACAGCTGGTGTTTTACTTCTCCCAGTCAAAATTTATTTAATAATAACTGTCAGTCTTCTACTCCTACCCCAACTTCAAGCCCGTCAAGTAATAGCAATACTTCGCCGGTCTTAGATCTTCAGTCAACTTTGTCTCCGGTATTTCCTGGACAAAAATTCAACCTAACTTTCAGACTAAATTCTTCCGAACCTTATTCACTTCGGCTTAATTCTCCTTTCGGTAACCGCTATTCCGCTTTTGGTGATTTCCACGACGGCTTCTCCTATTTAAATATGGAACTGACGGTCCCCAAAACCTTAGCCACAGGCACCCATCTACTTCATTTTCATTTAAAAAAGGACACCAGCAGTAAACTTATCGATTTTGAACCGGGTGACTTAATTGTTAAAAGTGCTCCTGCAAAAGTTACTACTGTTCCCAAGAAAGTTTCAATTCCAAAATCTCAGGTTTTAGGTCTTTCGACCTTTTCCTCCAGCCTCTCATCCACTCCTGCTTCCTGTTCCTCAGTCACCACTTTAAACAGTGTTAGTCCTGACACTAATTTTTTCTCCTGGCCATTCTTATTTGGGGGTAGTATTCTTTTCTTATCACCAATTTTATTTCCAAAACTTTACCCCGCTTGATTCCCGCCCTTCTTTGGATGGGAGTCATTTTTTATTTTTCTTCAGGTCCCACCGACAGCGTTGTTGCCGATCCGCTACCCCGTTTTCTATTTTTTAAAACTCTTCATATTTTAGAATTTGCCCTTTTAGCTATCTTAATTTTTTATGCTTTATTAAAAAATAAATCAACTATTATTATTGCCTATTTATACGCATTAAGTGATGAAATTCATCAAACCTTTGTTCTTGGCCGCAGTGGTCGTCTCAAAGATACACTTTTTGATTTATTGGGAATTTTTATAGGTCTTTTAATATTAAGACAATTAAAAAAGATTAGGTCAATCAATCGGTTGTTTACGTAAAACTATATATCTTGACTTTGAGAATATCTCATATTATGATACGTTTAAAGTGAGTAATAAACATTCCTTGTCTTCGCTATTTGTCCCTGTTAGCAAGTTATTCCGTAGTCGAAAACTTTTTCAAAACATTTGTTCCGTCTTGTGTAATTTTTCCCTTCTTCTAAATATATTTTTGCCCTATTTTGTTGCCATTCCTGCCTATGCTGAGGAACCAACTCCTACACCGATTGTTGAAGAAGTACCTACTCCTACCCTCGAGCCAACTATTACTGAAACACCAACCGAGCCAACCGCTACTCCTACTGAAGAACCCATTGTAACTCCTGAGCCAACCATAGAGCCAACCGCTACTCCTACTGAAGAACCCATTGTAACTCCTGAGCCAACCATAACTCCAACCATTATCCCTGAAGTAACTACTCCTCCCGCAGAAGATAACAATCAGCCTTCTGGAAATAATTCTTCAAGTTCTCCAACTCCTCTCCGCTCACCAGAACCAACAGCGCCGGTGGCAACTCCGACAATTCTACCCCTAGTTCTGGGTGCCAACGTTGATGGGGGAATAATCGAAACAATGGTTGTTGAAAATACTTCTTGTCGCACTGATTTGCTTAATCCGATTATTTCTTCCGACAAAGCCGACTATGCTCCTGCTGAAATAGCCATCATCACCGGCGGCGGTTTTGCCGTTAACACCGACTATCTATTAGTAATAACAGGAGAAAAACAACCCTCTCAAACATACAATATTACTTCCGATTCTACGGGTAATTTTACATATAGCTACCAACTTTTCGACACCTATATTCCCGACTACAAGGTTGAATTAACCAGTCTCGCTGGTCTAGTTCTGGCTACCACCACGTTTACGGATTCGGTATGTGGAAACGACATAAAAGAAGATGGTGAACAATGTGATGGAACCGATTTAGGGAATGCTTCATTGTCTGACTTCAAATGTAGTAAAAAATGCGAATTGGAGTTAGTAAAAGACAAGGTCACTATTTGCCATTCCTCATCCAGTTCTTCAAATTATTATGTTATTAATACTCCGAACAAATCGGGAGATCTCAATGGCCACGCTAGTGACAATGGTCCTGTTTGGTATCCCGGTATCACAGTGGTCTGGGGTGATATTATTCCTCCATTTAATTATTTAGATGGTGGAGTTGTTAAAAATTATCCTGGTTTAAATTGGAGTACTGAAGGACAAGCGATTTGGAACAATGATTGTGAAATACCCGAAAGAAAGGCAACAATAAAAGTTATAAAACAATTTACCAACATTGGTGATGCTGATCAAACCGTCTTCCCAATAAGTATTAGTGGAAACGGACAAATAACAGGAAGTACAACCGGATCAATTTCATCTTCCGTTTCAGTAACCTTTGAGGTTACACCGGGAACATATTCCGTAAGTGAAACCCTTCCAGATGGTTGGAAGCAAGACATTAATGGGTGTGCTAGTGTCACAGTTGGTGTCGCTGTCAATGAAATTACTGTCTGGGATGGCGTTTGTAATATCTATAATTCCAAAATCATTACACCCTGTGGTGACGGTTTCCTTGATGAAACAACTGAGGAATGCGACGGTACTCTGGGTGTCGGGGCACATCAAATTTGTACTAATCAATGTAAGCTTGAAAACCTACCTTATTGTGGTGATGGAAATATTGACCGAGGTGAGCAATGTGATGATGGAAATACAAGCGATGAGGATGGATGTGATTCAACTTGTAAATTAGAGAAAAAAGTAGATATTTGTCACTGGGATGAAGGAAATAATGCTTATAAAAAAGCTCAAGAAGTTTCATATAACAGTATTTATAAGTGGAATGAGGGTGAAGATGAATGTGAAACTAAAGGACATGGACTAGAACCATTAGATATTATCCCTCCATTTATAAATGGTGATTGTTCTTATTCAGGACAAAATTATAGTGGTGACAATATCGCTTTCTTAGAAAATGGTTGTGAAACTCCAGCTCCTGTATGTGGAAATGAAACTGTCGAAACCGGTGAAACTTGTGATGATGGCAATACGGTCAATGGTGATGGATGTTCTTCAACTTGTCAAATCGAAGAACTTTCACCTCCTTCTGCCACCATTTCCAAATCAAACGATGCCGTAGGCAATATACCTCCGGGTGGTTCAGTTGGCTATAAAATCAAAGTTATTATTTCTGGCAACGATATTAATGAATTTAAAGTAACCGATCTTTTATCTAACGGATTTAAATATCGATCTGGTTCATATAATGTTCTTAAAAATGGTATCAATATTACCGGTGGTATTACTGAACCTCAATATCATTCGCCCGGTGTTTGGAATTTGGGAAATCTTAGTATTGGCGACACTGTCGAGCTTAGCTATATTGCTGATATTAGTTCCGATCACCAACCTGGTATTTATACTGATTTAGCCTACGCACGGGGTAAAACTACTTACGGAACTAACGATCCTGTTTACGCTGTAGGTGAAGATTCTAAATATGTTAATGAAAATTTTGTTGGCACCGAAGTTCCGATAGTTGCCAGTACTCAAAATTCTATATCTGCCGGTGTTGAAAAACATGAAGAAGGTCAGGTTCTCGGTGCTTCCACCGAACTTCCTTCTACCGGTTCCAACAATATCTGGTTAATAATTAGTACTCTTATGGCCCTCTTAGGTTTTACTTTACTCAAAAAATCTTCAAAAAAACTGATTGCTATTATCCTTTTTGCCGCTTTCTATTTATTCCCAAGCAATGCTCTGGCAGTTGTAAATCCCTTATCGGTTCGTCTCAAACAACCGATATCCCCAACAAATATAAGTAATCTTAAGCTCACCTTCGTTGCCTTAGAAATCGATGGTGTTAATCCAATTACTGTCAAATGTTTCAAAAAAGGTCCCTCAGACAGCGGATATGGTCAAATGGGATCCAATATTACTCTGTCAGCTCCCGGAAATACCGACGACTGTGTCACAGATTCTTCAACTATGAATGCCGAAGGTACCTATCAATTTTATGTCACCGCCAACGGATTATCCAGTAACACTGTTTCAGTTGATTACAAAACCTCTGGTCCCGGCACCCCAAGTGATTACCGAAAAGATCGGCCCTCTACTTGTGATTATAAAATCCATTTTAAAACTGCCGATGATGGGGGAAAGACCGTTAAGGTTGAAATATATCGCGCCGACGTTACTTCTTTTATCTTGGACGCCGGTTCTGTGGTTGCTAGTATTCCTGTTGGTTCCAATCAAGAACGTGATGTTACCAATACCGTACCTGATTGTAATAAAGAATATTATTATGTTCTCCGCGCATTTGACGACGCCGGAAACGGTTCAGGAACCATTGGAGACAGCGTAACCATCACTTCTTATTCGACGATTGTTACCACCACTACTTCCGCTGCCATTCCCGTTACCGGAGTAAATCTTCCCCAAGAAGAGATAGTAGGGGAGGGAGATATTCCTGCCACTAATGAAGAAGGTCAAGTCTTGGGTACCGAAAACCTCACTTCGACTTTTTTTGCCAAATACTGGAAGCTACTACTTCTATTTTTAATCATCATTGCTAGCATTATTTATGTTGCCCTTAAAAAGAAACGAGCTCGTTACTAAAGCGTCCAGGTTTCTCGGTTATTTTCTGGTAGTTTCAGCAGTTTTTATATTGGTCAGAACATTTTACCCGGTATTCTCGGCTGAAGTTTCTTATCAAACATCAAAAATAATTACCAAAAAACCAGAAGTTGTTCCGATTAATACGGACTTTTCTATTGTTATTCCCAAAATTAATGTCAACTCCGGGGTTATTAAAAACGTTGACCCCAATAATTCTTCTGAGTATCAAAAAGCTTTGACCAAAGGTGTGGCTCATGCCAGGGGTTCAGGCCTTCCTGGCTTTCCCGGTAATACCTTTATCTTTGCTCACTCTGCCAACTCTTGGTACCAGGCCAATCAATACAACGCTATTTTTTATCTAACCGACAAACTTGTTGTTGGTGACGAAATAACTGTCTATTACGAGGGTAGTAAATATTTATATACCGTTAACGAGAAAAAAATTGTTAAAAGTTCTGACATTAGTTATTTAACTGGTTTCACTTCTATTCAAACCCTTACCTTAATGACTTGTTGGCCTCCGGGAACGACTTTAAATCGTCTGGTGGTCACTGCTGCCCGATAATTACTTAAAACGTTGCGGTGGCTGTGTAGATAATTTTACCCTCGTAATCTCCTGCCTCTTGGGAAGTTGTTGCCGTCAGACGGTAGCAAACATAAGCTGATTCAATTCCTCCCGGCAAGGTTATTCGTTCCATTATTTTTTGAGCATTTTCCGCTCCGATTCCAAATGGTTTAAAGTAACCTTCAATTAGTGGTAAGCTTGTTCCGACATTAGTCATTGAGTATCCAAACTCAGATCTGCTGGAACTTACCGTTGTCCAGGGAGTTTCATTTGTTGTTGTACAATTTGCTCCGTCACACAAAGTGTCCGGAATAGTTGTTCCCGTGCTGACATTACTCATCAACCCTCCCTCATGTACCGTTACCACATAACCGCCAGGCGCATTGGTCACACAAGATAATCGCTGAGACAATTGGTTAAAAGCGCTTAGAGCCAATGATCCAAAAACAACCTGACTGCCGGTAGTATAAGCGGCTCCGGGGCTCAAAGTTGTCCCGACGCCACATGCTGTTGAGCCAACATCAGTGGCCCCAATGCCGTCTATATAAAAAGTTATTGATGGATCAATTGTGGCTGTTACCCTGACTGCTTCCACTAATGCAATTTTTCCGTATGTTTGATCTAACACTTGACTTGAAGAATTCAATTGTCGTACTAAATAACTAAAAATATTTGCTGTCCCTTCCTGAGATGCAGTATTAGAAGGACTGGGATTGATCATCATTGTATTTCCTGTTCCGACAATTATGGTTCCCGTTTCACCGGTACCGGCTGGATTTGTCACACCAGCTCCCAATGCACATTGAATTACATGGTAGTAAGAAGTCACCGCGGGACTACCCAAAGCCACAGCAGTAGTTGTTCCTATGGAAGCCGTTGCCCCCCAGGGACAAGTCACTGCATCCACTGTCAAATTACCCAAATCAAAACCTTGTTGGTCAGGGATGTTGTCACTGCTTTTTTCTCCGCCTCCCGATGCCGCCTTTATCAAAAATTGCCAATATCCACCGGTTGAATTTGTTTGAGGTTCAAAAGAAACTGTGTGTATTGCTGAGCGGGTGGAAATAATACTTCCTCCGGCCACTGCTGATATTTCCGATATTCCGGTATTTATGGCAAAACTTGCCGTATTTCCTATTCCCCTGACATAATAAATACTTTGACTTCCGCCGATTCCAATGGCAACAGTATCACCGACAAACAGATTATTTGTTGTCTTTGATGGAAATAAAGAACCAGTATTTATGGTAATTATTGTTGAGTTTACCGAGTTTCCCACACCGACTTCTGCGTAATATGAAAACTGAGAGTTTGACAAAACATCTTTAACATTGGTTGAGGACAGAGCCCGAGAATTTTTTGAAACATACAACCAAAATCCAAACAAAACAACTAGCACTAAAACTAATTTTTTCATACTTATAAAATAAGTGTAACAAGTTACACCATTAGCATCAATTAGTAACTTCCCTTTAAAAAAGTTCCTCTTACGGCTATACTAATTTTATGGCCGGATTTTTATCTTTACTCTTTATTCCTCAGGAAAAAAATAATCACCGGGCTCTGCTACTTCGACCTTCATTTTTAGGCATCTTTATTGCTCTTTACTTACTCAATCAATCCATTATTCAATCCCTGACTGTCTTAAAGCCTGGAATTTTGGGTTATTCTTCAGAAATCACTGCCCAAAAGGTTCTCAACCAAACCAATAGTGAACGGCAAAAATTGGGCCTTCCTGTCCTGGAATATAATGACACTCTTTCACAGTCTGCTGCCGCCAAAGCCAACGACATGTTTAGCAACAACTATTGGTCTCACAATTCTCCTGCCGGTAAGACCCCTTGGGATTTTTTCAAATCTGCTGGCTATAAGTATTCCATTGCCGGAGAGAATTTGGCTAAAGATTTCTATGATACCGATGGACTTATAAAAGCCTGGATGAATTCTCCGACTCACCGGGATAATATTATTAACGATAAATACCAGGAAATTGGTATTGCCGTGATTAATGGAGTTTTAAGTGGTGTAAAGACCACCCTTGTTGTCCAACATTTTGCTACCCCCCTCAATACCCAAGTTGCCGTCAAAAAACAAACTACTGCCCCAAGCCCAGACGTCGTAACTGCTCCCGAGCCACTTATTTCCACTCAATCTCTCGGAACCAGTGCTGTTACCCCGTCTCTGATCAGCCCGCTATTAATCAGTAAAATTATTGGTACCATAATTTTTACCCTAATTCTTGGTGTTTTGATTATTGATTCTTATATCACCCTCAAAAATAACACCCCTCGCTTAACCGGTTCTTCAGCCAGTCATATTGGCTTCTTATTAATTATCCTAATGTTGTTAATTTTTGGTCGTCAGGGGACCATTTTCTAAATTATGGTTATTTTCAAGGAAATCAAAAAACATCCTCTAAACTACCTTATTTTGGGAGTAATATTAATAATAGCCGCTTTTGTATTTTTTTATTTCCGTCAGAATTTTGATGCCCATGATCAGCGTCGGGTTGTTTATGTTACCTCTGGCATCTATTTGATTTGGAGTCTTTACCATCACTACCGTCGTGGCGATCTTCAGTTCTCAATTATTTTGGAATATTTTCTTCTAGCCTTATTTGCCGTTATTATCGCCCTGACTACCCTTTCTCCGTAAACTTTTTCTGCCACTCTTTAATTTTTTTTGGATCTCCCGACATTAATACTTCCGGAACTTTTTGTCCATTATATTCTGCTGGTCTGGTATATTGAGGAAACTCGATGTTTTTTTCTGGATCGGAAAAACTTTCTACCTGACTTGACTCATCTTTACCCAGTACCCCCGGTAATAATCGGCTCACAGAATCTGTAATTACCATTGCTGGGATTTCACCACCAGTCAACACATAATCGCCAATCGAAATTTCTTCATCCACCAAAGAGGAGATTCTTTCATCAAAACCTTCATAGTGGCCACAAATTATTATAAGATTTTTTTCTTTAGCCAATCTTTTTGCATCTTCTTGTGTAAATCTTTTACCGCGTGCCGACGTCAAAATGATATGTGATTTCTCCCCCTTAATCTCTTTTAAGGCCTTGTCGATTACGTCTACTCTTATCAGCATACCTACATCTCCACCGTAAGGTCGGTCATCCACTGCCCCGTAGGAATTCCAAGCCCATTTTCTCATTTGATGAAAATTAATTTCCACCAACCCTTTTTCTTTAGCTCTACCAATTATGCTCACGTCAAAAACACCCGCAAACATTTCGGGAAATAGGGTAATAATGTCAAATTTCATAATGTATTTTAACATTGTGTTAAGATAAATCTATGTTGACCAAAAAAAATACAAAAGAAACTGCTGTCATCGTTATTCCCACCTATAATGAAGCCGACAATATCGGCAAAATGATTGAATATTTAAATACCAAAACCTTTCCCTCTTTGCCAAAAAAGTGGGATATGAAAATTTTGGTAGTTGATGGAAATTCACCCGATGGTACCGGAAAAGTTGTACAAGATAAATCTAAAAAATATGCCAACACCCACCTTTACACAGAAACCAGTAAAGACGGTATCGGTGCCGCCTATCTCAAGGGTTTCAAATATGCCATGGAAGAATTAAAAGCTGATTACGTCTTTGAATTTGATGGTGACTTTCAACACCCTCCTGAGACCATTCCAAGCATGCTCCAAGCCATGGATGAGGGTTATGACTATGTTATCGGCTCCCGCAAAATCAAAGGCGGTAGTAACCCCAAGGGCTGGGGTTTTAAACGAGTTTTCTTTTCTGAGTTTGGAGGTTTTACTGCCCGCTTTATTATGTTTTTCCCTTTTAAAAACTTTTTTAAAGTAACCGATCCCACTACCGGCCTTAAGGTTACCCGAGTCAAGGGTTATGTCGACAAAATGAGTTTAGATTACAAAAATCATCTTTTAACCAAGAGTTTTGGTTATAAGCTTCAGCTTCTCTTTGAAACCTTAAAAATGGGTGCCAAATTTAAAGAAGTTCCGCTTGAATTTAAAGTTAGAAATGCCGGTGAATCAAAGATTGAATCAAAAACTGCCAAAGACATTTTTATCGTGGCGATTAAACTTCGTTGGTTTGATGAATTCACCCAAAAATTCCTTAAATTTGGTACTGTTGGTTTTGTCGGATATTTAATCAATGCCAGTACTTTGGCTCTATTTTCCCGGCTTTGGGGTGTCGAATGGCTTTCCTGGCTTCTTTCAACTGAACTGGCCATTATTAGCAATTTCACTTTAAACAATCTTTGGACTTTCAAGTCCACCACCATTTCCGGCACCCAGCTAATTGGCAAATTTTTCCAATTCAACCTAACTTCTGCCGGTGCCCTTCTAATCCAAACAGTGGTTGGTAGTTTAGGTGTCGCTATTTTTGGAGCTCAGTATCGACAACTCCTTTTGCCCTTTATTATTCTTTTTCTGGTTTTACCCTACAATTGGTTAATGTACAACAAATTTATTTGGAAAAAATCCAAATAGTTATTAATTAATATATTTATGAAAGGTATTATTTTAGCTGGTGGACGAGCCACCCGTTTACGTCCACTAACCTCAGTTACTAGCAAACAACTCCTGCCGGTTTACGATAAACCCATGATCTATTATCCTCTCCAGACCTTAATTGATGCCGGCATCAAGGATATTTTAATAATCATCGCTCCGGATTATTCCGGCCAATTTTTAAATCTTTTGGGTGATGGCTCCGAGTTTGGTGTTCATTTTAGTTATATTGTTCAAAAAGAACCTCGTGGTTTGGCAGATGCCTTTGTTATCGGCGAACACTTTATTGACGGTGACAACGTTACCATGATTCTAGGTGACAATATTTTTATCAATCAAAATTTCTCTGAAAGTATCAAGTCTTTTAAGAGTGGTGGTATGATTTTTGCCAAAGAAGTCCCGGATCCGGAACGTTATGGTGTAGTTGAGTTTGGTCCCAAGCAGGAAGTCCTAAGCATTGAAGAAAAACCAGTTAACCCCAAAAGTAACTATGCCATTGTTGGTCTTTACACCTTTGATTCCCGTGTTTGTCAGGCGGCCAAAGATTTAGTTCCCTCTGCCAGAGGAGAAATAGAAATCACGGATTTGCATAAATTTTATTTAAATAAAGGTGAATTAAAAGTTAACACTTTTACTGGAACCTGGGAAGATGCCGGTACTTTTGAATCTCTCCTTCGGGTCAGTAATGAGGTTGCTCATTTTCAAAAAATAGCTGATAAAAAATTATAATTTTAATCAAATAAAATGAACAAATATCTTGGTCAAATCGAGAAAAAATTAGATTTATATTTCGGAAAAAAAGCTCCGGCTATGCCGGAAAATGTTAAGGAATTTATTGTCAAATATAGTCCTTATCTTTATCTGCTTGTTTTAATACTTACAATTCCAGCCATACTGTTGGCTTTTGGTTTAACTGCTGTCGCCATGCCTTTGGCTTATGTTGGTGGCTTTCAAAGCGGATTTTCTTTTTCTGTTACCGCTTTAATTTCACTTGCCGCCCTGGTTTTGGGTGCCATGGCTATCCCTGGTCTTTTTAAAAGAACCCAAATGTCTTGGAAATATATGTTTTATGCCTCCCTCCTTTCTCTGCTCAGTTATCTTTTAGATTTAAAACTTGCTTCAGTTATTATCAACGGAATTATTTCCTTTTATATCCTCTTTCAAATCAAGTCTTATTACAAAAACTAAAGTTCCAGTAAACTTAAGTTATTAATTGAACCGCTTTCTAACCAGTTGTTGCCGTGGATTATTAATAACTTTTGTCCTTTTTTAATCAATTTTTTTTCAATTAACTCCGTAAAAAATTTATCTTCACGACTGTAACTACCCTCATTAAATTTCTTAAAATAGGGGATTACTCCAAAGGAAAATGCCAATAAACTGGCCGTTTTTTCTTCATCGGTCACGGCAATTATATTTTGTTTTAGACGGTAATTATTTAACTTCCTGGCCGAATTTCCAGATTTTGTAAACACAATCACCCTGTCACTCTGAGTTGCCACCCCAACCGCCGCCTCTATCAGATTATCGGCAAAGCTGGTACTTTTACTTAAAATACTTTTTATTTGCCCATTTTCTTCACTAAATTTAACGATTTTGGACATAGTATTTACCGATTCCTCAGGGTAATTTCCGATTGCCGTTTCCTCTGATAGCATCAGAGCATCAGCTCCGTCAAAAACAGCATGAGCCACGTCCGAGGCCTCTGCTCTGGTCGGTTCTCTGTTTTTTGTCATAGACAACAACATTTCTGTGGCCACTATTACTGCTTTATTTTGTCTTCTTGACTCGTCAATAATTCTTTCTTGTAAAAAAGCCAACTCCTCTATTGGAACTTTTCGTCCCAAATCGCCTCTGGCTACCATTATTCCATCGGCCTCAGCCACTATTTCTTTTAGGTTTCTTATTGCAGACATATTTTCGATCTTAGCAATAATTGTTTTTTCTTGATTCTTCCTCTTCAACCTTTCTCTTAATTTTTTTATTTCTTCTGCGCTTTTTACATAAGACAAGGCCAAAACATCAGCTCCTTCAATTATTTCAAAATCACTTCTTGGCAGGTCTAACAATACCGGTATCTGGCCCTTTCCGATTTTATGGATCAGTTCAATTCTTTTCTCGTGCCACTTTCTCTCTCCGTATTTCATATTTAGTCTAAAAACACTTACTCCCGCTTCTATTAATTGTCTTATCTTACTTTCCGTTTCACTTGCCGGACCAAGCGTCGCCACAATTTTTGTTTTTCTTTGCGTATTGATCACTAATTAATAATACCAACTTTCACCTCTCACCTGTTAAACTTCCCTATGTCGGTGCCAATTTCAAAAAAATACAACCCTTCAATCGACTTATTAAGGATTGTTTCTATTTTTTCTGTTGTTTTAATTCACACCTCTACCAAAATTCTTGAATATTATAATTACGATTTGGTAAATCAAACATTTACCTTATTTTTAAACCAAGCCTTTCGTTTTGCTGTTCCCTTATTTTTCTTTATTTCTGCCTTTGTTTTGGAATTAAATTATCCCCAGGATTTCAACTATTTTTCTTATTTAAAAAAACGCTTTTCCCGTTTATTTTTACCTTATCTTTTTTGGAGCCTTATATATTATTACTTTGTTTATACCATCAACACCAAAAGTTTTTTTACCGCTTTTCTTTTAGGTGACGCCTCATACCAACTCTATTTTGTTCCCTCACTATTTATTTTTTATTTAGTATTTCCTTTTCTTCATCGCCACATTAAGTTCTTTGCCCGTAAATTTATTCTTATTTTTCTGCTTATTGTTCAACTATCGCTCCTGTCTCTTGATTACTATTTTCAACCCCTACCTTTTCCTCACCCTGTCTCTGTTTTTCTCTTAAATTTTAATATTTTTGTTTTAGGAATTTTAGCCAGCCATCATCAGGTAAAAATATTGGATTTTGTCAAAAAATATCAGATATTATTTATTTCAGTTTTTCTAATTTTGGCGGGCTACATTACCCTGGAGGGAAGAAATCTTTATCTGCAAAACCAAAATTATCTTTCATTTTATTCCAATTGGCGTCCCGTCAATTTTATTTATACTCTTGTTTTTTCAGCTCTATTTTTCTATATTTTCAGTCGCTTTAAACATAAGACAGTTTTTATTAATAAAATAGCTTCTTACTCATTCTTTGTTTATCTGGTTCATGTGATTATTATCGAAATTACGTGGATACTTATTCCCCATCCGTTTCTTTCCCATCCCTTCTTTTTTTTATTAGCCACCCTAATTCCCTCATACCTACTAGCATTTCTAGTTTCTAAAATACCCCACCTTTCCAAGATTACCGGATAAAGTCTTATTTACACTGATCACCATAAACAGGTGAGCATCCTAATTGGCTAGCATTTCTTTGACCTGAGGTGGCCTCGATATGAGTCAATAATTTTTGCTCTAATTCGAACCCCTTTTCTGGATTTTCCTCTATCAAATTTTTCAATTCATTAGGGTCGTCATTAAGGTTATAAAGTTCTTTTTTTCCACTGTCTAAGGTTAAAATAAGTTTCCAGTTATCTGGTGTCTGCAGGCTCCTCTTAAAGGTATATAGTCGGTAATCGGTTTCAATATAAATGTCGTGGGCCACATTTTCTCCCTTTAGGGCTGGGACTATATTCGCCCCCTTTGTTTGTTGAGGAACCGGATTATTGATACCTAGTAAATCCAAAGCGGTCGGCATGATATCAAAAGTACTGACTAGTTGATCAACTTTTCTACCTTCTTCCTGCCTAGGTTGACGAATTGCAAACAACACGTTCACGAGTTCGCCATACAACGTAGCTCCATGGTCAATGCTTTTATGTTCAAAGAATTCAGTTCCATGATCACTGATAATCATTACCACCGTATTATCTAAAATATCCATCTCCTTTATCTGGTCCATAAAACTCTTAAACTCCAAATCCATCTTATTTATTTTTTCATCATAAATTGCCCTCCAAAATGCCACATCTTCATCCGACATTTTCAACATTCCGCCATTAGCCAATGCTTCCTCCCGCAGTTTTCCCTGTTCGACCTTACTTCCGGTATATTTCCCGGTGTATGGCTTATTAACGTATCTATAATCAAAACCATCTTTTGGTTCATGTTGACCATGAACATCATATCCGTGAAGGAATAGAAAAAATGGCTTGTCCTTGTTTTGGGTCAACCATTCAATTGCTTTTGGAACACTCCCATCCATTCCACCAAAAGTTTCAGTTTCAAAATAAGTATCAAAACCTTGGTCAAAACCAAACTGGGGACCAACTCCAGCGTCGCCAGTAAAACCTCCGGTGGCATAACCCTCATTTTTGAGAACCTCAGCCAGTGTTACTGCGTCAGGTGAAAGTTTTTTTAAGTTAGCAATTACCCCTTTTTTAGTTTTCATATCATAGTCACTAAATTTATTTATTACTTTATGTTCAGATGGATACATTGAAGTAAAAATTGACATATGAGTCGGTACTGTCCAGGATGATGGGCTTATCGTTTTTGTAAACAAAGTTGACTGACTTAAAAAAGCATCCAAATTAGGGGTGGTATTCAAGGTATATCCGTAGCTATTTAGATGTTTTGCCTGCAAGCCATCTAAAGAGATTATTATCAAGTTGCTTTTTTTATTTGACTCTGTCGCCTTCTGCGGTAAATACTTTGAAAATATAATTACTATGGTTAATAAAATTACAGCTATTAGTACTTTTGTTTTCATATTTTCACTATACTAAATAGCAATGTTATAGTAAAGACAATAGATGAGCCCGACAAACAAAAAAATTTTTATTTTATTTGGGTTAGTAGTCATTGGGTTTTTTTACATAAACCATCGGATAAATAAGCAAGTACCGGAAAAGGTCTGTGATCATTGCAATATTTTACTTATCGATATCGATACTTTACGGGCTGATGAATTACCTTGTTACGGATATCATCGAAATACTACCCCCAACATTTGCGATTTTGCCAACAAATCCCTTCTTTTTAAAAACAATTATTCGCCAGCAAATTGGACGCTCCCAAGCATTTTCTCAACCATCACTTCGCTTTATCCTACCTTCCATCGGGTGCGTTTTCCTTATGTTCACAAACTCGATGACTCCAAAGCCACTCTAGCCAAAACTCTTCAAGGCCAGGGTTACTACACGGTGTTTATAGGTAAAGACGATAACACCTCAACCTTAACCAGAGAAAACGGTGGCTTGGTTGGCTATGATCTGATTACCACCGAAAATGTAACAGAGGTAATTACTCAATTATCAAAAAAACCTAAACCCTGGTTTATTCACTATTACCGAGACGACTTACATCTTCCCTATCTAATCAGCAATGATGCTAAACCTATCGACAACACCCTTACTGCCCCTCCAAAAATGCCGATTAATCAACTAGAGTTTGAGCCAATATTCAACGATTATTTAAAGAAACATTCTTCCGAAGTATTTAAAAAAGAAGTAATCGATCAGTATAGTTCAATCTTCCTTTCTCCTGATAAGCCAAATGACACCAGTGTTTCTCAATTATTTTATAAACTTTACGATCAATATTCCGACCGGGAAAATATTTTCATTGATAATTGGATGCCCATCTATAACTCTTATCTGGAAACTTTTGATATAAAGAACCCTTCTCATTTAATCTACCTTCGGATGATGTATGACTCCATGGTAAGTCAGGTCGATCAAAGTTTAGCTCCACTTTTTAAAAAAATAAATGAAAGAAGATATTTGAAAAACACCGTAACTATCATTATGTCCGACCATGGAGAATCTTTTGGAGAATACGGTACTTTGGGTCATGATAGCAACCACCATTCTGATCTCTATTACACTCCGCTTATCGTTAATTACCCCAAAGTTTCACCCAAAATTATTAAGTCAACCACGGGCAATATTGATATTTTTCCCACCATCTTAGAATTAGTCGGCATAAATTTATCATTAAATCTGCAAGGAAAATCGCTTTTGTCGAACTTGGATTCTCAAATAGATGACAACGAAAGGTTTATTTATAGTGAAAACCTTGAAGGACAGCTTCTTCTAAACCAGAATTGGCTATACTATTTGCCCAATATTGCCAGCAGTTCTGAGCAATCCTTCCTCTACAACAAAGTTATCGATCCGGACGAAAAAAACAACGTCGCCAATCTTTACCCCGAGTTGACCCAATCACTTTACAAAAAGATAAGTGTTTTGCGTTACTATGACAGCTTACAATCTGATGCAGAAATTCTAACTAGCCCTCAAAAAACCAATATTTCTCCCCAAAAATTAGAACGTCTGCAAAAAGAGGGATACTTCTAATTCACGTAAAGTAACCAAGTAAAGCCACTAAAACCAAATAAATTATGCAGTAAGGCAAAAGTAAAAGAATAATATCTCTCAGACTATTGGTTACTCCGGCAACCGTTTTTGCTACCAAGACATCAGCCAGCGCAATCATATTTCCCGCTCCAGCCCCCACTACAGTTAAAGCCAGAATCTTTATTGGATCGAGACCTAGGAATAAGCTCGAAGAATAAATTGACGGGGCAAACATCAAGTTTGAAACTGTTGCACTACCGGTGATGAAACTTCCGAGTGCACCGATAAAGGGAGCCAAAGCTGGCAGAAATTGCGTTCTAAAAAACATGGACAGTGTTTGAGTAATGGAGGGAAGTTGGTGGGTAATATTTGCTGAGTTATTCATTAATTGGACAACTGCCGACATGGCAAAAATAACCAGGAAGGGCTCTATTGATTTATTAAGTGCCAATCGAGCCACCTTGCTAATTTGTGACCAATGAATTTTTGAATAATATGCCACAACCAGAGTTGAAACAATAAAAACAAAACCAGGATTAAATAAATTTATGCTATATGATAACCAGGGGACCGAAATGGTTGAGTTTGATAATAAAAATTTAGCCAAAATTAATAAAAAAATAAATAGAGCATAGGGTAAAACTGACAGCTTCAAGCTCAAGGGACTAGAACTATTTTTTATGTCCTTTGCGTTACGATATATGGGTTTTGGGGTAAAAATACCCAAACGTCCGGTAATAATAACCAAAATAACTCCTATTATTGATCCCAAAATAGAAGGAAATTCAATTCCAAACAGCGAAACCAAATAAGAGGGAACAACGAAAGCAATTCCCGACCATAGGGCAAAGGGCAGTGCCTGCTTAAACAATGCAAAACGATTCTCTTTTGATGAAACCAGTACCCAAAGCATGAATGTGGGAACCAACAACCCCACGAAATTATATAACGCTGTTGTTGAGGCAATTGAAATTAGATCAATGTCAATACCGGCAAAACCAATCCGGATTGGAGTACCCACGGCACCAAAAGGCACGGAAGTACTGTTTCCCAGTAAGGCTATAATTACTGCTTTTAAGGGAGAAATACCTAAAACGATTAGCAAGGGTGCAACCACGGTTGAGGGAGTTCCAAAGCCCGCTATTCCTTCCAAAAAATTCTCTAAAAACCAAGCTAACAATATTACTTGAACCCGGATGTCTGAGGAAAAATGGTCCAAGTGAACAGCCAGGCTTTCCGTGACTTTATTCTTTCTAAGAATTTCTAGAAAAAATATTGCTCCAAAAATAATCAGCAAAATATCAACTGCAATTATCAAGCCTCTGGTCGTTGAAATAAGTACAGTTGAAAATGAACAATACCAGAAAACAACGGCAATAACCGTTGTAAGAACTAAAGTCACAAACGAAATCTTAATCAAGGATGTTGACCGGCGAAAAATCAAAAGAATACAAAACAATAAAAATGGTAATATTGCCAAAACTAAACGAATCAAATCCACAGTTCAATTATACACAGTTGCCTGTTTTCAAAATGTTATATTTAGACAAGTGCTAACCCTACTTTATTTACTGGTATTTTTATTATTAAGTTTCTTAATCTCCTTTATTACCTATCAGGTCTATATCAAGATTTTTCATCCGGGAGCCGTCTATTATCCCAGTGCAAATTCAACCATTGTCCGCATGTTAAAACTTGCTCGTGTCGGGCCAGGGGATACTCTTATTGATCTTGGTTCCGGTGATGGTCGAATTCTTATTGCCGCCGCCCAACTTGGAGCCGCCGCAATAGGTTACGAAATTAATCCCTTTTTGGTCCGTCGCTCTCGTTGTCTCATCCGTCAAGCTAAGCTTGAAAAATTAGCCACAGTGTATCGTAAAAGTTTTTGGACGGCTGATTTCTCCCGGGCCAATGTTGTCACTGTCTATCTATTCCCTCATTTAATGAATCGTCTCCAATTATTGCTCGAGAAAAAAATTAAGCATTCGACTCGACTTGTAGTCAATGATTATCCTTTTACAAAACTAAAACCAGTAAAACGTCATCACCAAATCTTCTTATATAACTTCGGTGGACAGAAATCAAAACCAATAACTAAGATTTAACCATTGTCAGCATCATTTTAAATGGTTTTATTGCCTTTAGTAAGTGTGGTGCATTTGCTGGCATCAACAACATTTCACCGGTTTTTACCTCATTTTTTATCCCGGAAACGGTAATCTCTGCCTCTCCGTCTAAGATAGAAACATATGCATTATATGGAGCGCTATGCTCACTCAACCCCTGGCCTTTATCAAAAGCAAAAAGGGTCACCGTCCCCATGGGCTTGTTCACAATCTCCTTACTAACAACCGAATTATCCTGATACTGTATGGTTTGACCAATATTTTGTGTTTGCATCATATCTTAATTCTACCTCTATTTACTCTGTTATCTCAGTGGTACTTTTTAAATTATTATTTAAGTTATTACCCTTAACTTAGGCCATTTTTCTAGCCATTTTTTATCCTCTATTCTCTGGTGAAATTTAGATACTGCCTCAGGTGTGTCTGAAATTGGTCTAAGAACTAAATTAACCAAATCGTCAACGCCTCTTGGAGCAGACAGGATTAGTTGATTGTTATTGTCTAATCTAACTCCAAAACAAGTAGCCGTTTCGACCCATTCACTCAGTGCCTCTTCTGACGATTTATAGGGTGTAGTTTTGTGAAACAAATGCATCCGGGCTTGGTTCGTCACCGACCATTCAACTTCAGGCAATAGTTTTTTTAGTCTTTTCTCATAAAGAATTTCCGCTTTTGTTGATTCGTTATTGGCTTCATTGGCAGTAAAATCTGTTTTATTGAAATATATAACGTCAACATCTGGAAGTGATGTCCTTTTTGAATATCCATGAAGAGTATCCCAAACCTTACTTCTGATAAACCCAGCTCCGATATACCAATCAGGAAGATCCAATGTTTTTGTAGTTCTCAGAATTTCCATCATCCAATTGTCACTTTTTATAAGTTCTACAATCTCCTCTTTTGTCATAGTGGGATTATAACAATCCTTTGATTATAAAAAACCGCTGAACACACAGGTCAGGACCCTTATAGCGCTTAAGACTCGGGTTCGTCTCCCTCCCACCCACAAGCTTCACAAAGTTCAACATAAGGATGTTTAACTTTAAACATTAATTCCGAACGAAAATCTGAAATTACTCGATATGATTTGCAATTTGGACATCTTCTTGGCCTTGGCTTTTCATTTCTAATTACAATACTTAAAGTATTTAACATTAATTGTTCTGTAGCATCCATAACATACTTTGCGTCATATAACACAGCATTTTTGTGATGTGTTAACCAACCAACAAGTTCCCATGTTGAATCAGAATTTGTTTTAAGATGTGCCCTAATTTTCCTCATCTCATTTCCAGAAGCAAGTAAATCATATGTAGCAGCAAGCTGGTTTTTAACGTCTGATTTCTTAATATCTAGATCACCGCTCCTTACCAGCTTGCTTGTTTCTAATTCCTGAACTAGAGTTATGAGCACTTCTCGGCATCTGGCACCAATGGCCTGAAAATCTTCTGCCTCTTCAGCTAATTTTAACGCTTCGTGAGCTTGTTTCCACTGTCTCCAGGTTTTCGGTGCTCGATAAATATCTTCATCCGTTGCGTTTGTATGTTGACTTGCACTCATCCGGCTCATTAATCCAACATGGAATGATAAGGCATAATCCATACTGGGAAAATCTGAATGAGGGTATAGGTTTGTTGGTTCAGTTATAACCCAATAGTGGTCTTTATTCGTTTCAACATCCCAGATGTCATGTGTCGTATCGAAAATTTTCTCAGAGGACACTTTTTCAGCTCGCTTAACCTTTTCACCCTCCGCCTCTAATTCGACATACTCTGAAACGCTTCTTTTCTGATGATCGGGGCTTTTCATATTTAATTTCGTACTTCACCACTAAAACATAAGTTACCCCACATGGATTCGAACCACAATTCCTACGTTCAGAGCGTAGTGTCCTACCATTAGACGATGGGGTATCGTTTAAAATTAGCTATTCTAGTCGTCAATATTATACAATATAGCCATGAAAACCATTGATCAACTTGTTACTGAACTAAAATTAAACCCCCAACAGTCTCTTGTAGTCAAAAACTATTTTGAGGATTTGGTTGTCGAACTTTTAGAATCTCTAAAACAGGACAATCTCCAAAACTTTGAAGAAACCATTAATTCGATTCGTAAATCCTGATTGGATCCTGTTCAATAATTTGCAGTCCTACAAACATTTACCGTCGCTTACACTCCCGCTACAGCAACGGGATACTTCACCACCGATTGGACCTCCACCTGCTGGTACACAATTCACCAAAACCCCATCTACATATTTGGCACATCTTTGATTGTCACATTTACATATTCCAATAGTGTCGCTGTAATCCATGGTACAGGATGAACCCCATTGTTGACGGTCAGGATCCGGAGTTGGCGACAGCCATCCGCTTGGTTTACATCTTCCCCAATAACAAAAGCCACCATTACAACAATCACCATCGTCTCTATATGGCTGCGGATAGTATCTGCAGTATTCCCCAATAGCGGCACATGGACTACATATACCAAGACTACAAATCGATGAACGACACTCAACCGCTCTCGTACAAGCTGATCCGTTATCTTTTGGTATTACTGGAGTTGGTGTTGATAGAGGGCTAATACATTTTTTGTCCTTACAGACGTAATTGTTACAGCAACTATCATCGCTATGATAACAAGAACTACCGGGAGCCAGACAATGTTCAGGCCACACCAATGTTGGCACCGGGGAAGGTCTTGGTATACAGGTCATGGGACCGTCTAAATAATAACTACAGCTCCCTCCTGTTAGTGAATTATTGTCGCAACAATCACGGCTGGAAACACACGATTCTCCGTAACTTTTACAGGGAATGCATTTATTATAATCACAAATTCCAGTACTACACTGACTACTTTGACGACAAGTAGATCCAATGGGTAATTTTGTTGTATTATTTTTTTGACATGTTCCGGAAACGCAGAAAAGAGAGAGATAGGAACAACATTCTGTGTCTGTAGTGCATGTGGCACCCGCTTTTCCTCCGCAACATTTACCTGTAATCGGCCAATAGTCTAAATTAGAACAACTTCCGGAACAGCACTGATTACTGTTTGTACACGAAGAATCATTTGTTTTACAGGCATTATTCCATGCCGGTGTCACCGTTGGGTTTAACGGAACACTACATAGGCCGTTGTTATAAGTTAAACAGTGTCCGGTGCAACAATCCTGATTTCTGGTGCAACCTTTACCCCAAATGGGGATGCAATTGGCAATAATTGCCGTTGATCCAACACTCTTTGTTGGTACTGTTATTGTGGGTATTGACACTGGGATACTTGTTGGTATTGGCACCGGAGTACTTGTTGGTATTGAAATTCCTGGCAAAAGAGTATTGGCAATAATGTCACATTTATAATTTCCAGCAATGTAACAACTCCAGTTTGATTGGTAGTTTAGAGGCAGACAACTCAGGTCTAAATCACAAGCATTTGTTGTTTTTTTATAGGAAATTATTTCCGAAAATAACACATACCATTTTGGACAACTTGAACCGTCAGTGACATAAAGAAATGAATTAGAATCAAAGTTTTGAGTTAATACTGGATTTGTACTTGGATAACACCCTTTATCATTTACATATTCTTCCTGAGCAATCTTAATTTTTTCTATATCAGCCAATCTTTCAGAATCATTGGCTTTATTTTTAAGATTTATAGGATCAATAACGGCAACAGCAGAAGTGGAAATTAACCCGATTGTCGCCATAACAATCAATATTTCAATGAGAGTAAAACTTGATCTTTTAACCTTGAAATAAATTTTTTTGTTAAAAATATTCCAAATCACAACATAACAATAACACAAACTATTTTACGTTTTCTTAACAAATTCTCTTGCTTCACCCACTGTTGTTTCTTCTCCGTGTCCTGGCAATATTTCCGTATACTCCGGTAGGCAAAGTACCTTATCAATACTTTCATATATTTCTTTTGATGAAGAGTAGCCATAGCTTGTCTGGCCTCTCATACCCTCGGCAAAAATTATATCTCCAGAAAATAACAAGTTATCGGCCAAGAATGCTAATCCGCCCGGCGTGTGTCCGGGGGTTTTGATTATTTTAATTTTTTTTCCACCTACTTCTATTTCATCCCTTTGATCTAAATCAACATCAATTTTTTTTAAATTAGGCACCTTAATCTCCATTTTTAAAAAATGCTTAGCCGTTTCCTGTTGTCTTTTGAGTAAAAACAAATCTTTTTGGCTGGCAGCGTAGGGGATATTATAGATAAGTTTTAGATCCAAAACTCCTAAATTATGATCAAAATGTCCGTGTGTCGCCAAAATATATTTTAGTTTTAATTGTAATCTTTCGATTTCTTCAGAGATTGCCACTCCATCGTCAGCCGCGTCTATCACTACTGCCTCTTTGCTCTCTTCATCCCAAAGCAGGTAACAATTGGTTTGCAACTCTCCTAAAACTAAAACTTCGTATTTAAACACTTGGATATTATATAATACCCTTATATGGATCAAAAACGTTCGCCCAATAAACGCCTATTTATAGGCTCTTTACCTTTTCGTTATTCAGAAGGGGAGTTACTGGAGCTCTTTGTCCCTTTTGGAAAAGTAATCTCATTAAAAATAATGCACAACCGCTGGGGTAAAAGCCGGGGTATGGGCTTTATTGAATTTGATACTTTAGAATCAGCAGTTGCCGCCAAGGAAAAAATGCACAAATATAAACTTGGTGATTTGGGTATCATTGTTGACTATGCTGAGCCCGATCCCTTTTTAACCCCGGAAGGTCAAGCCAGACGCGAAGAGGCCCTAAAACGTCACCCCCAGCGCGCTCAGGCTCTTTCTTCAACCTACAGACCACCTAAAACTATTAATAAACCAGAAGAGGACAAGAGCGGTCATCCAGCTTTAAAACATTTTCATTCTTCAAAAGATTTTGAACACCAACGCCAGTCTGTTTTTGAATCACGTTTTCATCACGCCAAAGTCGGTGCTAAATTTGCTGCCAGGAACAAGAAAAAATGATTAATCAATCGTGACTCTTTGACAAAAATAAACAAAATTTCCTTCCATTCCTTCTAGTAGTAAAATTGGAATTCTTCCGGCAACCCGGTTAACAACTCTGTCTATTTTATCGGAACGATTCCTTTCGGGATCGTCGCACAACACTGCCACGTCTATAGAGCTATTGATTTGTCCATCTTTACTGCTTGAATAGATTCTGCCGTTTTCTCTGCTTGTAAACCATAAATCACGGTAGTCTATCGCTGAAATTTTCTTTTTGCCGTTAATTGTTTCAAAATTCAGAGGACACATTGCCATATTATTTGCCGCCAAATAAATGGAAATTATCCACGATCTGTATGCCCCACCGGGACAAGCCACTGCTGCTGAGGGAAATTTTGAATAAGTATCAAAATATTCACCAAGTTCTTTAGTGGCTACATTTTTATTACTAAGATCAATAATTTTTTCAATTCCACCCATAAGCGGATTTTATCATTAAAAGCCTATAATATCTATTTTGGTATAATCTTTCATGTCTTTACGTGATTTGTTAAAATCTCAAAAAATTGTGGCCTTGTCTCCACTGGACGGCATTACTGACGAAGCCTTTCGAATTACTCAATGTCAAATTGCCAAGCCTGATTTAATCTTTACTGAGTTTGTTAGCGCCGAAGGTCTGGCTCACTCTGCGGTAAAACTCTTTGACACTTTGCTTTATTCAAACCAAGAACGCCCAATTATAGGCCAATTATTTGGCAAGGATCCTGATAGTTTTTATACCGCTGCGGTAATTCTTTGTTATTTAGGCTTTGATGGTATCGACGTTAATTTTGGCTGTCCGGCCAAAACTGTAACTCAACATGGCTCCGGAGCCTCCTTAATTGATAAACCGGAATTGGCTGGCCAAATTATAAAAAGCGTTCAAAAAGCGGTTTCAGATTTTTCTAAAGAGAAGGTTTCTTTAAAAGATTTAAAACTTAAGGAAAAAGTTTTTAAAGTCATTGAGAGAAATCTAAAATACTCCGAATTTTCCGGTAAAATAATTCCTACTATTTCTGTCAAAACCCGTTTGGGAATTTCTGCCGATACTACCGATACCTGGATTCCCTTTTTACTTTCTCATCATTTAGATTTTCTGACTCTTCACGGTCGCACCCTTAAACAAGGCTATAGTGGCACTGCCAACTGGGATTCAATTGCTAAAGCCGCCAAATTAGCCAAAAAAGCCGGTACTATTTTTTTTGGTAACGGCGATGTTGAATCCCGGTCTCAGGCTTTAGATTATTGTAAAAAATATGGAGTTAACGGGGTTTTGATTGGTCGGGCCGCTATGGGTAATCCCTGGGCTTTTAATGACAAAAAACCGGACCTTAGGGAAAAGTTTAGTGCCATGCTTTTACACGCCAAAAACTTTACTGATATTTTTCCTGCCCGCCGTTTCGATCCTCTCCGTCGCCACTTTTTACTTTATGTTTCCGGTCACCCTGCCGCCAAGGAATTAAGGATGGAAATTGTTAAGTTGACTAGTATTGACCAACTTTATGCTCTTGAAGAGCGACTCCTCAATTGTTAAATTAAACGATATGACCGATTCCGATGCCGCCAGAAACCTTTTAAGTATTGAGTCTCTGATAAAGAGTCACGATCAACGTCTTGATACCCTTAGCAAAGAGCTTCGAACTCACAAAAGCATGCTCGACGCCATTTTGGACAACGATCAGGAATATCGCGACCTGGCCACTGAAGCCAGTAAGTCCGCTAAACTAAAAATGATTGCCAAACAAAAAGTTCTAAAAAGTTCTGAGTCAGCCGCTCTGGTTGAGAAAATCAAGGATTATCAGGCTCAGGTTAAAGAACTTCGTGTTGCCCTCTCCGATTATTTAGCCCAATATGTCACCCTTTCGGGCATAAATCAGATTGAAGGTTCTGATGGAGTTTTGCGAACCATTGTTTACACTGCCAAACTAGTTAAAAAAAGTGACTAATAATATGCACCTAATCGTTGATCAAAATAATTTTCAACAAGAAGTTTTAGATTCTGAAATTAAAGTTCTCGTTGATTTCTGGGCTCCCTGGTGTGGTCCTTGTCAAATGTTGGGTCCAATCATTGATGAAATCGGAGACGAACTAAAAGATAAAGTTAAAGTCGTTAAAATTAATGTTGATGAAAATCAAGATTTAGCTGGTAAATACAACGTTTCTTCAATTCCTACCGTTTTAGTTTTTGAAAAGGCTGAGCTTAAAGATAGCCTTATTGGCTTTCATCAAAAACAGGACTATTTAAACGCGCTAAAATAGAGCGTGGACATTATTGCTGTTGACAACTATCTCAATTCCCTGAATTTACCTTCGTTTCGTCATCGCCAAATTAAAAAAAACTATTATTCAGGGCGCTTTCAATCATTTTTGGAAATGACTGATTTACCAAAAGATTTACGCACATTTCTCCAAGATAAGTTTCCTCTTTTATCTGTTTCAGAAATCAATCTTCAGACGGGGACTGGCACTCAAAAAGCCGCCCTTCAACTAAGCGACGGTCTGGCTATTGAATCGGTAATAATGGAATATGATCAATGGATTACCGCCTGTGTTAGCTCCCAGGTTGGTTGTCCTCTAAACTGTAAATTTTGCGCTACTGGTAAAATGGGTTTCAAGCGTAACTTAACTGCGGCTGAAATAGTTGATCAAATTATCTATTGGAATAGTAAAATTTCCCCCAAATATGTTGGACGAATTGTCTTTATGGGAATGGGCGAACCATTTTTGAATTGGGATAACCTATTGGCCGCCTTAAAAATTATCAAAGAAGATCTGAATATCGGTTCCCGAAAAATTTCCATTTCAACTGCCGGCATAGTTCCCCGAATTTATGATTTTGCTTCTTTGGATACGGAAATCAATTTAGCCATCTCTCTCCACGCCCCCAACCAATTATCCCGACAGGATCTTATGCCTATCGCTAAACTCTACCCCTTAGACGAGCTAATAAAGTCATTGAACTATTACACTTCCCATACCCGCCGTCAGATATTTTTGGAATATGCTCTCATTAAAGATGTTAATGATTCTAGTTCTCATTTGAGCGAACTAATCGCCCTATTAAAAAGTAATGATTTGTTTTATCTAAATTTAATTCCCTTAAATCCGGTAAAAGGCGGCTCCCTCCCTTCTTCGAAAATGAAAGTTTTTACTCAGGCACTCACAAAGGCCCATGTAAATTTTTCTTTACGTCAAACTTTTGGTCAATCTATTAATTCTGCTTGTGGCCAATTAATCACTGGAATTTAAGGTATAATCAATTATGTTAATTGATGAAGTCAATATTACTATTCAAGCGGGTAATGGTGGAAATGGTATCGTCCATTTCTATTCCGACGGTTCTAGGCCTAAGGGTGGGCCCGACGGTGGCAAGGGTGGTGATGGTGGAGCTATTTATTTTAAAGCAGTTTCTGACATCAGTCGCCTTTCCCAATTCCGCTATTTAAAAAAACTAGAAGCCGAGTCCGGAGAGAATGGTGGTCCTAACCAAAAAACCGGCAAAAACGGCCGCGATCTGATTGTTGAAGTCCCAGTAGGTACAATTGTCCGTTACGACAATGGCACTAGTGTTGAGTTTTCCAAGGTCGGAGAAACAATTTTGATGGCCAAGGGTGGCAATGGTGGCTGGGGTAATTATCATTTTCGTTCCTCCACCAACATTACTCCCCGTCAATCTCAAAAAGGCTACAAAACCGCTGTCAGAAATGTCTTTATTCAATTAAAACTTATTGCTGAAATTGGTTTAATGGGTCTACCCAACGCCGGCAAAACTAGTTTATTAAACGAACTTACTTCAGCCAATGCCCGGGTTGCCAATTATGCTTTTACTACCCTTGAACCAAACTTAGGTGTTACTAAAGGCGGCAAAATCATTGCTGATATCCCGGGGCTTATCGAAGGTGCCAGTGATGGCAAGGGTCTGGGAATTAAGTTTCTAAAACATATCGAAAGAACCAAAATTTTAGTTCATTGTCTTTCCTGTGAATCTCAGGATCCCCAGGCTGATTATGAAATAGTTCGCCAGGAAGTAAAAAATTACTCCTCAGTTTTAGCCGAGAAACCGGAGATCTTGATTCTTACCAAATCAGATATTTTGGAACCGGCTCAAGTAAAAAAATTACAAAAATCTCTTAACGCAAAACTCTCGGTATCTATTGTCGACACCGAGAGTCTAAAAAAACTAAGTGATTTAATAACTAAAAGCTTAACCTAAGGCTTTTTTAATTTTTTCCCAGTCTTTCTTCAGATAACTAATTATTTTGCTACTGCCGCTTTTAGTCGCTTTCAAATCATTTTTGAAATCGGCCACTACGTCTTCAACCACTTTTCCATATTTGTCTTTGTCAATTTCCACTCCGGCTGTTTTTACTGCCGCTACTTTTTCCACCACCGCGTCTTTTATTTCTAAATATTTTGCTTTTCCTTCTTCTGTGTATTTACCAAAGACATCTTTAACTTGATTTTTGGTATCATCGGCCTTTGTTTTTACTTTTAAAGTCAGTTCCTCGGCTAAAGCTTTAATTTCTTGTCTGGTCTTCTTTCCGCTTTGTGGGGCCAATAATAAGCCACCTATGACTCCGGCAGCTGCACCAATAATACTGGCTAAAAAGAATTTTCCTGTTTGTTTTCCCATATTTTTAAAAATTATAACTAATTCAGTTTAAATTAATTAGCTTGCACTGTCAACCTAATTCGTTGACTCTCTCCATCCAATGTTTATCGGTTTTGACAGTTAATTCAAGGAAAATTTTTCGCCCCGACATTAATTCCAATTCTTTTCTGGCATTATAGCCAATTTCTTTTATTTTTTGCCCCTCGCGACCAATTATCATTTTTTTATAACGATCGGCATTAGTATAAATTGTTGCTGAAATTACAATTAGTTTTTTCTTATCGTCTATTTTGTCTACTCCCACAAAAATGGTATAGGGCACTTCTTCTCTCAAAAATAAATAAGCCTTTTCCCTAATAATTTCTTCAACATATTCTTTTGACCCCATTCCGATTACTGGCTTATTTTCTTCTTGTCGGGCGCCAATTTCAGCTTCTATTTCTTTATTATTCTTCTCCGGCAGCATTTCAAAAACGGCGTTAATTACTCCTTTAACATTTTTCTCTTTTAAAGCCGAAATTGACAGGGTTTTATCAAATTCTTCTTCCAAATAATTGTAATCAGCTAAATGGTCTTTACTTCCAATAGCCTTGTCAATTTTGTTATAAATCAAGATCTTTTTTACATCCACTTTTCTGATTAACCCGATAACTTTATTTTCCTCTTCACTTTTAGGTCTGGAAATATCCACCACACAGATAACTAACTGAGCCTTATTCAGGGTTTTAGGTGCTTCCTGATTCACTTTTTTCCCCATCAAGTCGCTTACTTTTCCTAATACACCCGGAGTGTCGGTAAATAAAATCTTCCCCCTTTCATCTTCAAACACCGCCAAAATATTTTTTCTGGTAGTTTGAGGCAATGGGGAAGTAATGGCCACCTTCTGTTGCATGATGGCGTTGAGTAAGGTAGACTTGCCGGTATTTGGTCTACCCAAAATTACCACCATTCCATATTTTTTAGTAATCACATCTTTCATGGCTATATTTTACCCTAAAACACCAAACTTTTCCGTTAATAAAAAAAATTTCCTCACTTTTTCCTCTTTACTCTTAGCAGTAAAAGTGATAGACTGCTAATCATGTCAGATACCATACCGACCAAAACTAAAAAGATTCTTCCCCTTATCCCTTTACGTAACGTAGTTTTATTTCCTTCGGTCGAAACTTCCCTATTTTTCGGGAGAAAAGAATCAAGCAACTCATTACTTGAGGCTTATGATAAATATGATCGACTGGTTATTATTACTGCTCAAAAAAGCTCCAGTACTGAAAAACCGGGCATAAACGATATCTATAATATTGGTGTTATTGCCAGAATCGAACATGTTTTGCAAACGGACGGCTCCATGCACGCCATTGTCAAGGGGCTTTCCCGAATTAGCATTGTCAATTTTATTCAAACTGAACCCCATATTTTAGCCGAATACGAAGAACTACCCATTATTGATGAACCTGTAACTGATGTCCAACAGGCCGCCGAGGCCATTTTGTCTCAATTAAAAAAGGCTTTTGCTCTTGGCCGCCAATTTGATCTTCCGGCCATGATGCAGCTTAGTACCGGAGTTTCTTCCTCTGATTTAGCCGACCAGGTTTCTTTTGCCGTTAATACCAAAATTTCTGAAAAACAACAATTATTGCAAACCCTTCTAGTTTCAAAACGCCTAAAACATGCCACCGAGCTATTAATTCGAGAAATGAAAGTTGCTGACTTAGAAAGAAGTATTGAAGAAAAAACTCAGGAAAAATTTAATAGCGCCATGAAGCGCAATATCTTAGAAGAACGTAAACATCAAATTGAACAGGAACTAAAAAAGATGGGTAAAAGTTCCGGAGCAGAAACTGACGAGCTGGAAAAGAAGCTAAAAAAGGCTCAAATACCGACACTTATCAAAAAAAAGCTTCTCAAAGAATATAACCGTATGATTGAAATGGGTTCCATGGCCCCGGAAGCCAGCTACATTCGAACTTATCTTGAAAGTATTATCGAGCTTCCCTGGGGGAAATATGACAATTCAGATATATCCCTAAAGAAAGCCGAAAACATGTTAAACAAAGACCATTATGGTCTTAAAGAAATCAAAGAAAGAATCCTGGAATATCTGGCTGTTATAAAACTAAAAAATCAGCAAAAAGATGCTGACACCAAAACCACCAACATCCTTTGTTTTATTGGTCCTCCGGGTGTTGGAAAAACTTCTTTAGGTAAATCTATTGCCAATGCTATGGGAAGAAAATTTGTTCGGGCATCCCTCGGAGGCATTCGTGATGAAGCTGAAATTAGAGGTCATCGACGTACTTATGTCGGAGCTATGTCTGGACGTATCGTCAATGGAATTAAAGATGCCAACTCCATGAATCCTGTTTTTATGCTCGACGAAGTTGACAAAATTGGTTCTGATTATCGTGGTGATCCTTCCGCCGCTCTTCTTGAAGCTCTTGATCCTGAACAAAACAATAACTTTACCGATCATTATCTTGATTTTCCTCTCGATCTCTCCAAAGTCTTTTTCATTCTTACTGGTAATGATTTTTTCTCGATTCCTTACGCCCTTCGTGATCGCTTAGAGGTAATTACTTTTCCTGGTTACACTCAGGATGAAAAATTTCATATTGCTCAAAAATATTTGACTGCCAAAGAATTAAAATCAAACGGCCTCAAAGTTACTCAGGTTAGCAAGTTTAATGATTCGACTCTCCTTTATCTTATTGATAAATATACCCGGGAAGCTGGTGTCAGAAACTTAGAAAGAGTTATTGCTTCAATTTACAGAAAATCAGCCAAAAAAATCGTTTCAGGAAAAACTAAAAAAGTTGACGTCAATAATAAAAAGCTTTTGCAAAAATTTTTAGGACCTGAAAAATTTACTTCCCAACTTAAGGGTAAAAAAGATGAAGTTGGCGTTTCTACCGGTTTAGCCTGGACTTCCGTCGGTGGCGATATTCTTTTTATTGAAGTCAATATAATGCCGGGAAAAGGCCAGTTAATTTTGACCGGAAAATTGGGTTCAGTCATGAAAGAATCATGTCAGGCCGCTCTCTCCTTTGTTCGTTCTCAATCCCTAAAGTGGGGGATTAAACAAAATTTCCATAAAATTGACATTCATATTCATGTTCCCGAGGGTGCCACTCCCAAAGACGGTCCCAGTGCCGGTGGCGCTATTACCACGGCCCTGGTCTCAGCTCTTACAGGCCATGCGGTCTCTCATGATATTGGTATGACCGGGGAAATTACTCTTCGAGGAAATATTTTAGAAATTGGCGGGTTAAAGGAAAAATCAATTGCCGCCCATCGCGCTGGCTTGAAAACTATTTTTATCCCCAAAGACAATCAAAAGTCTCTGGTTGATATTCCCAAGGAAGTAAAAAAAGACATCAAATTTATTCCCGTTTCCCACTATTCCGAAATCTATAAAAAGATTTTTAGATAGTTAAATTATATCGATTCTGGTAATTGGGCTCTTTTTATCCCATCGCGTATCAGATCATGTATATTACTTTGGGATACCATGTAAAGTTGACTGTCTAGGCCGGAATAAGAAATAAGAACATCTTCATCTTCTACTGTCGCAAAAATACCCCTTCCAACCGTGTATGGCCCTTCAGCTCCATCATGTGTTTTAAAATCCCATCCAATAGTAACAGCTGACCAATCATTTTCATGTTCAACCTTAACGTCACCATGTTCTGGAAGCATCTGTTCCTTAAATTCATCAAATAAATCAATTATTCCGTAATAATTTAATGTCTGAATATTAAGACTAGTTTTTACTCTCTCAGACTTATTGGCTTTTGTTTTCAAAGCTCTTGGCATATCATCATATTTTTCTACACTCATTTCTTTTTTGTTAATAATTATTTATATAACTATATAATAATAATGTTTATTATATCACTTACATCTTTTCCATTGTTTCTATCCCCAAAAGAGTCAACCCCAGCTTCAGTATACTTGCCGTTCTTTCGGTTAAAAAGAGTCTTTGTTCCTCTGCTTCCTCACCGATTACCCGGAATTTTGCATAAAACTCATTATATTTTCTGGCAAGATTTATTAAATATTCTGCTACCACTGCCGGACTAAATCTCTCAGCCGCTTCAATAATTTTTTCCTCAAATTTATAGAATTCTCGTAATAGGTTTTCTTCTTCTAATTCCAACTTAGTCTCACCACTAATTCCTGCATTTTTTTGACTTTTACTTAATACGCTTTGACATCGGGCATAAGTATATTGCAAATAAGGGCCGGAATTTCCCTCCATCGACATCACTTTTTCCCAGTCAAAAATAATATCTTTTTTTGGATCCTGATTTAAATCATTAAATTTTATCGCTCCAATTGCCACTGCTTTTATTTTCTTCTCATCATTATCCGGAGCTATCTTTTTTGCCTCCTCCATTGCCTTATCAATTACTTCTGATAAGTGAATTGTTTGTCCTTTTCTTGTTGAAAATTTACCATCTTTCCATCTAATCATTCCATGAGCTACGTTATAAAATTGTGGCGTCCATCCAAGCATTTTTGATGTTTCAAACACCTGGCGACAGTGTAATTCTTGGTCTGCTCCAATCTCGTAGATAATCAAATCCGGATTCCATGTTTCCATTCTATATTTCACTGTTGCCATGTCTCTTAGAAAATAAGTGGTTGTCCCGTTTGATTTAATCGCCATTGCTGGTGGCATGGTCTTGAATTCGATGATCTTTGCCCCTTCGCTTTCCCTAATAATGTTTTTATCCTCCATTAATTTAACAACCGCGTCCATCTTGTCTAAATAAAATGATTCTCCCAACGCATAATCAATTCTTACCCCCAACAATCCGTAAATTTTATCAAACTCTTTTATGGAAATATCAATACACTTTTGCCACATTTCAGTCGCTTCCAAATCCTTATTTTCTAACTTCGAAAACCATTCCCTCGCTTCATCATCTAGTTTTTCGTCCTTTTCTGCCTCTGAGTGAAATTTGACGTAGAGATTTTCCAAGTCTTCGATGGTCATTTCTTCTACTGCTTTTTCACCCCACTTTTTTATAGCCACGATTAATTTTCCAAATTGAGTTCCCCAATCACCTAAATGATTATCGCCAATGCATTTCCAACCCAAAATTTGATAGATATTATAAATTGCCTGTCCAATATTTGTCGATCTTAAATGTCCGATTCCAAAGGGTTTTGCAATATTGGGTGCACTGTAATCAATTACCATCGTTTTGCCAATTCCATTCTCTTTTAGATTTTTACTCCATTCTTCTGTCCCGATTTTTTCAGTTTCCTCAATCAAAATGCTTTTATTCAGCCAAATATTGGTAAACCCAGCCATAAATTCGGTTTTTTCCACAATATCATTTTTAGTTAAATTTTCTACCGCTTTACCTGTTCTAATCGCATAATCACCAAACTTGGTTATCGAAGGATGTTCAACCTTTTCCTCAATCTTGTTCTCATTTAACCACTTTTCCAAATCCTTTTTAATCATGCCTAATTTTAGCAGATATTTAAAATACTTTCGTGCCTGAGGGTAAATCTTTTTCTATCTCCAAAATTGACAGCTTGTCGTTGGCCTCATCTTCAGCCGCAAATATCATCGCGCCACTTTCTTCCCCCATAATTTTTTTTGGGATAATATTTACAACAAAAATAGTTTTTTTGTTTAATAAATCGGTAGGGGAATACCAGTGTCTAATTCCCGAATAGACTATCTTTTGTCCTAATTCTTCACCAAAATCAACTATCATCTTAATCAATTTATCTGATTCTTCAACATTTTTTGCCTCCACAATTTCCCCAATTCTAAATTCCACTTTTGCAAAATCATCGTATGATATTTGACCCATGAGGCTATTTTACCAAAAAAGCTTAATATGTTATCTTGGAATACAGTTAATCATTAAAAAGTAATTTTTATGATTGTTAACAAACAAATTTTTCGTGGTTATGACATTCGTGGTATTGCCGGTACAGATTTAACTCCGGAAATTGTCGAACATATTGGTAAAGCTCATGGTACATATCTTCAAAACAAGGGGATATCACAGGCCGTCGTTGGTCGTGATTGTCGCCTAACTTCGAAGGAGTACAGCAGCGCCTTTATCAAAGGTATAAGCTCTGTTGGAGTCAAAGTCGTAGATATTGGACTAACCATGGTCGGTACTTTTTATTGGTCACAGTATTTTCTAAATATTAAAGGTGGGGCCTTTATTACCGCTTCACATAATCCAGCAGAATATAACGGATTTAAATTAGCCGCCGATTTTTCAGAAACCCTTGTTTCTGATGGTATTCAAGAGGTTCTCCAAATTATTGAAACAGAAAATTATTTTGAAACGGACACAGTTGGTACTGTCGAGAATAAAGATATTACGCAGGATTATTTTAAAGACATATTAACTAGATTACCCAATCGTTCAAAATTAAAAATATTAATTGATCCCAGTCACACTACAGCCGGCATCATGGCTCCAGCTTTATTTAAACAAGCCGGATTTGAAGTAATCGAAAAACATTGTAATATTGACGGGTCCTTTCCCTTAGGTACTCCTGATCCAACTGAATCAATTGTTGCCAAGAGATTAGCCTCCGAGGTTGTTGAGGCAGGTGCCGACATTGGTTTCACATTTGACGCTGATGGTGACCGAATTGGTATTGTGGACGAAAAGGGTGGAATCATTTGGAATGATGTTTTACTTTCTATTTTTGCGATGGATGTTTTGGCTCATCATCCTTCAGCCATCATTATGTACAACACTCTATGTTCAAAAGTGGTTGAGGACACAATTCAAAAATTTGGTGGTCAACCATTTATGTGGCGTACCGGACATTCTTTTTTAAAGAAAAAGAACCAAGAAGTAAAAGCGGCCTTTATTGGTGAATTATCAGGTCATTTTTTCTTTTCTGCAGATTTTTATAATCACGATGATGGTTTATACTCTGCCCTAAGAATTGTAGATTTTCTCTCCCGCGACAATAAGACCCTGTCTCAGGTTGTTGATTCACTTCCAAAATATATTTCCAGTCCCGAGATAAAAGTTGGCTGTCCTGATGACAAAAAAGTTGCCCTTATGCCCATCATAGCTCAAAAACTTAAAATTGATTTTCCCAATGCTGAAATTATTGACGATGAAAGGGCTGGCGATGGAGTTAGATTAAATTCACCCGATTCCATGTTTGTAGTCCGTTACTCACAAAATGGTCCATATCTGACTATTAAATTTGAAGCTCAAACGGAAAAAAAATATATAGAATTAAAACTGTATATTAAACAAATTCTCAAGCTTTACCCAGAAATTGACTGGTCAGCTGGAGTAAATCTAGAAAGCTTAGAATAAACCATTATGGCCTCAATTAAAGTATCTGCGTTTGGTGCTTATCTAATTTCTTGGACTGTCAATGAGAGGGAAGTATTGTACCAGGGTAGTGAAATAAAACGCACCGGTATTCCGCTTTTATTCCCCAACTTTGACACTGGCGTCCCATTACCAAAACACGGCTTTGGCCGTATTTCTCAATGGCAATCAATTGAAGAAACTACTGAAAAATGTCACTTAAGCCTAACGGAAAACGATATTTTACCTGAATTTAGGCAAATATACCCATATAAATTCGTTGCTAATTTAAAAATAAAAGCATCTGACAATCAACTGGACTATCTTTTGGAGGTAAAAAACAGTAGTCAAAAAGATTTACCACTTTCTCCGGCTCTTCACCCTTATTGGCCAGTAAAACACGATGAAAAGTCTAAAATTAAATTAATAAACTTTTCTCAATTTAACCCTAAAAATATTAATTGGGAAGACAATCCTCCAGATGACACTTATGCTTTTAATGGTGAATTTATCGCCGAATTTCCCGACTATCGGTTAATAATCAAAGAAGTAAAAGAAAACAACCAATCCTCTTTTAAAAAACTTCAGATATGGTCACAAAATTCCACTTTTCCTGATTACAATTTCCTTTGCCTTGAACCGAGTACTCGTCCCAAAAATGGTATAAATACCGACCCAATTTTAGTTCCCCCCAACAACACCGTTAAATTTCACCTTATTTTTGAAGTTATTTTTCCGTAATCAAAGTGCCTATTTTTTCTCCGGTAATAATTTTTTCCACATTATCCAAATTATCAGCATCAAAGACTATAATCGGAATTTTTTCGTGTTGACACAGAGCAAATGCAGTCGCGTCCATTACCATCAAACCTTTTTCTAAGGCATATTGATAAGTTAATGTTTCAAATTTAGTTGCGTTACCGTTCTTTTTTGGATCACAATCGTAAACTCCGTCAACATTACTTCCTTTTAACACCGCATCACATTGAAGTTCAGTCGCTTTTAACGCCGCCGCTGAATCGGTGGTGAAAAATGGACTTCCGGTTCCGCCACCCAGTATTACAATCCTGCCTTTTTCCAAATGCCTTAATGCACGACGACGAATAAATGGCTCACATACCGAGGCTACATTTAGTGCTGACAACAATCTGGTTTCTCCTCCTAGTCTTTCAATCTCGCCCTGCAGCGCCAAAGCATTAATAATAGTTCCTAGCATTCCCATGTAATCAGCCTGTGCCCTATCAAATTTTCTCCCGCTTGCCATTCTGCCTCTGAAAATATTACCAGCCCCAATCACAACTGCCAAATCAACCGGGTATTTCTTCTTTAAATTAATTAAACATTTAGCAACTTTCTCAACAGTATCAAAATCAATTCCTTTCTTTTTTTCTCCCCCAAACATTTCACCACTCAGTTTAAGTAAGATTCTTTTATATCTTAATTCCATGGTCTTTTGTAGTTTATACTAAATCACATGAAATGGAAACAAGTTCTTATTTTAATTCTATTCGTCTCACTTCTTCCTCTTGGTACCTATCTTTACTTTCAAAACAGTTATAAAAAAATGGTGGTAATTCCCAACAAAAAATTTGAAATTTCCCCTGTCCCCACTCCCACTCCCGACCCCAATCGCGACATCTCAATTTTATTTCTGGGCTACGGTGGTTTTGGCCACGATGGAGCCTATTTAACTGATTCTATTATCTTGGCCCGGATCAGTCCTAAACTCCAAAAAATCGATTTAATCTCCTTACCTCGTGATCTCTGGGTTTCAATCCCTAC
>LBTB01000005.1:72225-74240 GCA_000989305.1 Candidatus Shapirobacteria bacterium GW2011_GWF2_37_20 | reverse complement strand
AATTCTACTTTTCAAAATAATCTAACCATTGGTGGTACCTTTGTCTCTGTTGGTTCTACTAATTTAGTTTCTAATCTTAATGCTCAGTACCTGAATGGTTTCTCCTCCTCTTCCTTCTTACAGGTCGGTGGTACTGGCTTCTTTAATGCAGCCACTAATGGTTTACAGGCTATTGGTGTTACCGGAGTAGGATTAGGGGGAACTTTGACTCAGACAAATTACACCAATATCAATATCGGTACTGGTTCCTCTGGTTTATCTATTCTGGGAATTAATAACAATACCCAGGCTTTGACCATTAGGGCAAACGGTAGGGTGGGAATTGGAAACACCAATCCCCAATATAAGCTTAGTGTCACCGGAGACATCAATCTCACTGAAAAAATTTATATGGACGGAGTCCAGTTAGTTTCTAATACTGGCGTAAATTCTCTTTTTATTGGCAATGGTGGTCTCGGAGCCTCAGCCGCAACCAATTCATACAATACTGCTGTCGGCATGGGTGCAATGAGTGCCATGGTCGATGGTGACAGTAATACTGCTATTGGCGCTAATGCCCTTGCCTCAACTACCTGGGGATTAACCAGTGTTGCTGTTGGTGCTAATGCCCTTTACTACACCACCGTTTCAAGTAATGATGCTTTGGGCTATAAGGCCGGCTACCACAATGTTTCAGGTCAAGCAAATGTTTTTATTGGTCAGGGAGCCGGCGTCGGTACAACGCAATATAGCGCAAATTACAACACCATCGTTGGTTATTACGCTGCCAACAATCTATCAAGCAATTCAAACAACAATACTATGTTCGGGTATCAAGCCGGTTACAACATTGGTTCTGGCGCTGACGCCAATGTTTTTTTAGGTTACAGAGCCGGTTACAGCGAAGCCGGATCCAATAAACTTTACATTGCCAATAATGGCACCGCCCCTCTAATATACGGTGATTTTTCAACTAACCGAGTCGGTATCGGCACCACCGCCCCCACTCAGTCACTAGATGTCAACGGCTCAATCAACATTGGTGGCTCACTTACTGTCGTTAGTTCTGCTATTGGCACCGGTACTACCGCTCTCTTTGTTGATAGTAATGGTTTAGTCACCAAAAGAGCTTTGGGTTCTATGGCTTTTGATTCAGGCACCTATGATAATTATCAATTTTGGAATCTATTAGCCAATAGTACTAACTTTGTTAATGGGGTTGGTATCTCCTTATCTCAATCCGGTTCTACTATTACTATCAATAACTCAGGGATTGGTACCACCTACTCTGCTGGGGTTGGTCTCTCTCTGTCTTCTACCAATGTCTTTACCAACATTGGTGTTACCTCTATCTTAGGTACCGCTAATCAAATTATTGCCTCTGGTTCTACTGGTGCCGTCACCTTATCTCTACCTCAGGGTATTGGTACTACTTCTGATGTTACCTTCAGAAACTTAACTCTGGGTGGTACCTTTGTCTCTGTTGGTTCTACTAATTTAGTTTCTAATCTTAATGCTCAGTACCTGAATGGTCATCCTGATACCTACTTTGTTAATACCGGTCAAACTGCTGCCTTCATCTACACTGCCAGTAACGGTATCACTCTAGCTGGTCAGGATTTTCGTCTTAACCTTGGTTACACCAACGCCTGGTTGGCTCCTCAGTACTTTACTAATGGAATTGGAGTGACTGGTAATTCTACTTTTCAAAACAGCTTAAGTATCGGTGGCTCTCTGGGAATTACCTCCTCTCTTACTATTGGTTCTATTGGTTCTACCTCTGATAATAATCGAGTTTTAACTTCTTCTGCTGCTGGTTCAGGTATTCTTCAATACTTAGATACTACTTCCTGGGATAAGAGTACTGCTGATGATTACTCCTCTTGGTTACTTCAGAGTAATGGTGCTAATACTACTTCTATTGGTTCCGGTACCACTGTTAACTTTGTTAATGGGGTTGGTATCTCCTTATCTCAATCCGGTTCTACTATTACTATCAATAACTCAGGGATTGGTACCACCTACTCTGCTGGGGT
>LBTB01000005.1:0-72157 GCA_000989305.1 Candidatus Shapirobacteria bacterium GW2011_GWF2_37_20 | reverse complement strand
AATTCTACTTTTCAAAATAATCTAACCATTGGTGGTACCTTTGTCTCTGTTGGTTCTACTAATTTAGTTTCTAATCTTAATGCTCAGTACCTGAATGGTCATCCTGATACCTACTTCTTAGACTTCGGTGATACTGGTCCCTTCATTCAGTCCTTAACCAATGGTGTTGGTATCTCCATCTCTGGTACTGGAATCGGTAGAACCATTGCCGTTGATTACAACACTACTAACTTAAAGATTACTAGTAATGAGCTTGATACTATTCAAAGTATTGCCGTAGCTGCTCAACCCACCTTTGCTAGATTGGGTTTAGGTGCTACCTCAGCCAACTACATTCTTAATGTCGTTGGTAATGGTTATGTGTCTACATCCCTCACCGTTGGTACTTCTCTCTCGGTCCTAGGTAACACCACCCTTGCTGCCAATCTTAGTGTTGGCGGTAGCTTCCTTTCTGTTGGTACCAGCAATCTAGTCACAAACTTAAATGCTGATCTTCTTGATGGCAAACATAGTACCTCTTATCTCCAGGTCGGTGGTACTGGCTTCTTTAATACGGCTACTAACGGTTTACAAATGATTGGCGCCACTGCAGTGGGATTAGGAGGAACACTAACTCAATTAACAAAAATTGATCAAAATAACTTTAATTTCAGTTTTTTTGGTTCTGGCAATGTCGGTATTGGTACTACTAGTCCTGGCAGCAAACTTCATGTTGTCCAATCTGGAACAGGTCGCGGTGATGGCATAATTCTATCTGCCAGCGGAAATAATTGGTACCAGTTCGTTGACCAATCAGACGCATTTAATATTTTTTACAATTCAGGTCAAAAATTAACTATTAACGGCACTGGTATCGGTATCGGCATCACCAATCCCACCTATAAACTCCACGTCGTTGGCGATGCTTATATCACCACTTCCCTCACTGTCGGAACTTCTCTCTCAGTTCTAGGCAACCTCACTGTTGGTGGTACCAGCTACACTGGTGACTTAAACATCAATAAACCCAACAGTGTTGGTGGTTCCTATGTCGCTGCCTTCGTGGGAACCGGTACAACTGGATTCTTAGGTTATGTTGATACTACTAACTGGGATAAAAGCACCTCTGATGATTATGCTTACTGGGTAGCTAAAGTTGGTAATACTGTTTCCAACATTAGTACTGGTAACACCTTAACCTTTACTGCTGGTACCGGTATTGGTATGACCTTTGCTGGCAATAATATTACTATCAATTCCGTTGGTGGTATCGGTACTACCTATGCGGCTGGAATTGGTTTAACTCTTTCCGATACTAATGTCTTTGCTCTCAATCTTGGTTACACCAATGCTTGGTTGGCTCCTCAGTACTTTACTAATGGGATTGGAGTTACCGGTAATTCAACTTTCCAAAACAACCTCACTATTGGTGGAACCTTCATTTCAGTTGGCTCAACCAACCTAGTTACTAATTTAAATGCTAATTATCTTGGAGGTATCAGTTCCACCGGATTCTTACAAATAGGTCAAACCGGCTCTCTCCCCTATGTCAATGATGCTACCGACACCACCCTTACCCGCTCCGGTACCGGCCCCTACACCCTTGCCCTTAATCTTGGTTCAACAAATGCCTGGACAGCACAACAAAATTTTATAGATATCGGAGTTACCGGATATGCGAATTTTCAGGATGACATAATTGTCGGGGGTGCAATTATTTCAGTTGGACAAACTAATTTAGTCACCAATCTAAATGCCAACTATTTGAGCGGCTATGCATACAACAATCTGCCCTATTTCAACACTGCCAGTAATGGTCTTAGTGCCATAAACACCAATACTGTCGGTCTAGGTGGCACCCTAACCCAAAACACCATCATTAACAATTCCAACTACAATCTGTCATTTTTGGGTCTTAATAGTGAACAGTCACTGTATGTTTCTTCGATGGGATATGTCGGCATCGGTACCACCGATCCAAACCATAATTTTGAGGTTAATGGCAGCGCTTATTTCTCCAACTCAATTGAAGTCGGTTCTTCTGTTTTGGTTACTAATCTAAACGCTGACATGTTAGACGGATTTCATTCCTGGGATTTTATCACCAACATTACCGCTGGCGTTGGTATTACCATCATCGGTGCTGGCAATACTCGCGTCATTGCTTTTGACGGTTCTCAGATTGGAAATATGACCTTCGGTTCAGGTTCTAGCTTTACCTGGACTTTTGACTCCGGTGCTACCACTAGCTTAATAAATTTTGATAATGGTTTCATAGGTATTGGCACCACTTCTGCCCCCCGTACTACCCTTGAGGTAAACGGTACCGTTGCTGCTCAAAAATTTGTTGATTTAACCGGCTATGAACAATATTTTATGGATTTGGCAAATTCCGATTATAATTCATCTTCTCTTTCTCTTGACCGTCGTGGTTCAATCAAATGGAACGCCACCTATAATTCCGGCTGGAAAACCATCGACAACGGTGTTGCCTCAAAAATCGAAAATCGAGCCAATGGACTTTTATTTGCCACTAGTATTGGCACCACCACTGCCGGCTCAACCATCACCGATTGGAACCAAAGTTTATTTATTGGTAATTCTGGTCATGTCGGCATCGGCAACACTAACCCTCAGTCTGTACTTGAACTTTCCAATTCCACTTCCACTTTTACCAGCCTCGCTGGAGATATTACCTTTAATGCTGGCTCAGGAAACATCTCTCTTAATGGTGGTAAATTATCCAATTTATCCGCCGTCCAAACCAGTTCTGGCACCAGCCTCAACCCCAGTTTTTCCTTTTCCTCCGACACCACCACTGGTATGTTCTCAGCCGGCATCGGTACTTTAAATTTAGGAACAGGTGGCACCACCCGCCTAACTATCGGTAATTCTGGTTTTGTCGGTATCGGCACCGCCAGCCCTCTCGGTCCATTTCAAATCGCCATCGGCGATACTCAAGCCTTATTTGTCAACAGTGCTGGTCTTATCGGCATCGGCACCACCAGCCCTGGAGGAATTCTTCACTTGTCTTCAACGGGTGATGTTCTCAGTATTATTGCAGCAGATACCGACAACTCTGGAGAGGAAGATAATCCCCGATTGGAATTAAGACAAGATGATAATACTGTTATTGGTGGTCTAGGATTTGTTGGTAGTGCTGGACAAATTTATACCGGTTCACTTGCAAATTCCATGTACCTCGTCAATGACTTTGCGTCCGCATTACAATTTGGAACAAACAATACCGCCAACGTAACCATACTCAGTGATGGCAATGTCGGCATCGGAACAACGAGTCCAATTTCGACCCTACATGTCAATGAAACCAGTACACTTGGAACCTCAATTGGTGACACCAGCGTCTTAACTCGTTTACAACAGTCCAATGGAAATGCCAATTATTTAGACATTACTCAACGCCGACATACAGCCGGAGCAGATTGGGCCGGCACCAATGTACGCATACAGCGCACCATCGATACCACTAAAATGGGATTCATCGATTTTGGTGTAAATGGTTCTAGTTCCAATTATGGGCTAGGCCTTGGTGTTAATGCCAGTACATTTTTAACAATTGCCGCCAATGGCTCCGTCGGCATCGGCACCACTTCTCCCTCAGGTCTACTCCACGTCGAGGGCAGTTCTACCTCTGGTCTCGTTTTCATCAAAAACCTTCAAACCGGTTATACCGCCGCCGCCCTCACCATTCAAAACATGAGCACTTCAATTGGTATCACCGGCGGCGAATTTGTCCGTTTTCTCAACAGTAGTGGTACTAAAGTCGGTAGAATCAGAACCAATGTTTTAGCTTCTTCTGTTGCCTACAGTCTTTCTGGTACTGCTGATTTTGCCGAATATGTCATCGCCAGCGAACCCACAGAAGCTGGTGACTTAATTGCCTTTTCTGACAATAAATATATTAAAGCCTCTTCCGATAATTCATTGGCCGGAATTCACTCTTTTGATCCTTCATTTGTCGGAAATGAAAATATTGCTGATCAACCCAATGCCCTACCTTTGGCCTTGTCTGGTATCGTCAAGTTAAAAGTAAGTTCCATTAATGGTCCAATAAATCCAGGCGATTCTCTAACAGCAAGCTCAATTAAAGGAATTGCCTCCAAAGCTATCAGCGCCGGATATATTGCCGCCAAAGCCATAGACTCATACAATAGCTCCGATCCGAATCAGGTGGGTCTAATTAATGTCATCGTCAATCTGGGTTGGTACGACCCAGATGTCTTCATCACCGAAAATGGCCAAGTCGCCGTCAACTACAATGTTTCTCCCGAAGTTCTCGCCTCTCTTGGTTATTCCGATACTAAAAATGAAATCGAGACCGCGTCTTACTCTTTAACTGATTCTACAGATAAAATCATCACCAAAATCGGTCTCTTTGCCCAAATCTCCGCCGCCAAAATCAACACCGGCCTCCTCTCCGCCAAGAATATTATCGTCGACAATCTTGCTGCCAAAAAAATCGCCTCCGAAACCATCATCACCGGAAATATCACCGCCACTACTGCCGAAATCTCAGATCTTACTGCCAACCAAATCACCGCCAACGAGGCCTCCTTCTCCTCAATTTACGCCGATCAAATTATCAACCCCGAAGGTAACATTTCTGATGTTTTCGCCGCCAAAATCACTGCTCTTCGTGACGAGATCAAGACTATTATCGCTGAGAATCAAGCCACTCCTTCTGCTCTTCTGGCTGATTCTACTACCTGGGATACCTCAGTTTCTACCGACAGCGCTGACCTTACTCTCGACAATCTCACTCTTAGCAACGACCTCATTATCGGTGCTCAGCTCACTGTTCAGGGTCTTAGTAAATTTACCTCCGCCAACGTTTCCGATATCTTCACCGTAGGTCAAATTGCTCTTCAGGATAATATTTTGGAAACCACTTCTGAAAATCTCTATATCCAACCCAGTGGTCTTGGTACCATTCATTTCTTAAACGACCGCCTGGTTCTTAGTAGCGACGGTAATGTTACCATCAATGGTAACCTAAATATTAACGGTTCTCTTATCGCCAACTTGTTAAAAGCCGACAACATCGAAACTAAAAATTTAACCGCTGAAAAAATCAACATCGCTACCTCCTCCGCTATTATTGCTGATTCTTCACTTGCTTCTCTTGCCACCTCTTCCGCTCAACTCTCAACTAATGCCACTGTCGGTACTATCACTCTTGCCGCCGGTCAAACCGAAATTACCATCCAAAACAACCAACTTACTTCAACCTCCATGGTCTATCTCACCCCTACTTCTTCTACTCAAAACCAAGTTCCCTATCTAAAAAGTAAAGACCAAGACACCTTTACCATTGCCATCGATCAAGCCTTAAACGATAATGTAAATATTAACTGGTGGCTAATAAACTAATGATTAAACATCTTTTTACCCACCGCCCTAAATCAGATCTGATAATTATATTTGGAGTCATTTTTATTGTCATTATTTCTCTCTTTATAGTCATCACCAGATTTTTAATTAACAACAAAAACCAAAAATCATCTTTTGGCAACAATTTAAACACTTTCAAAAATATCGACACCACCATTAAACCCTCCAAAGGACAATACAATTACGAAAATACTACCAACAATTTTCAAACTTATTTTAAATCCAATCCCCTTGTCTCAAATGCCATCAAATTCACCAACAATTCCAGTTCTCTCACCTTTTATACTCCTCCTCAACAAACCTTCGCTTCCTCCGAAACCAAAGAAAAACCCGTTGTCAGCGAAAGTTCCATTACCTATCCGAAGATCTTTCCCCATATCGACCTCAAATATTCCATTAACCCCACCCGTCTTTTGGAAGAGTTTATCGTCGCTGACAAAATTACCGCTATAAGCATTGATAAAATAATTCAAAACGTTGAAACTTCCGGTATTGATAAATACCAGGAAATCGACGGTAGAATCGATTTTTACAGTCAAGGTAAAAAATCCTTTACCGTTCCCAAGCCCGTCATGTATGAAGCCAACAGTCCCGGCATCCTTTCTTTTGGTATTAAATACGAAATTAAGCCTCTCTCCAAAAACCAGTATTCTATTAGCAAAATTATCACCCAGGAAGGTCAGCAATGGTTAAATGAGCATAACCGTAGTTACCCCATTGTTATCGACCTTGTTATTGATAATGCTGATGCAGTTGCTAACTGGGTCAGCAGTGACACTACCTATGCTGCCGCCACCCAGGACACCGCTATCAAACAGGAAGGTACCGGCTCAGTCAGAGTTAACATTATTGGCTACGCCGGCACCGGCAAAGATGGCGCTTGTACTGTCTCATCCACTAGTAACGATGAAATAAATACCGAATCCTGTGTCGGTCGTGCCACCGCCGATGCCGTCAATTTTTCCTCGACTATTAATACCTCGGCTGGCAGTACCGCTATTGTTGTCTCCACTACCACCACCGGTGTTGACGTCGGAGACGAAGTTATCATCATCAACCTTCAGGGTGTTGGCACCACTTATGCAGACGTTGGCAAATATGAACTTAGAACTGTTACTCAAAAAATTGGCACTACCAAATTTATTTTCGACACCGGCCTTCAAAATGCTTATGCGGGTACTACTCAAAAAATTATGGTTCAGCGTGTCCCTCAATACACCAATGTTACCGTTAATGCCGGTCAAATATTCCGTCCCATGGCCTTTAATGGTACCAAGGGCGGTGTCCTTGCTTTCAAGGCTAATGGCACCGTTACTGTTTCTGGCACTATCAGTGCCAGCGGTCTCGGTTTTTCTGGCGGCACGGGTGGAGTCGACGGTGGTGCCCGTGCTACCGGTGGAATTGCCTTTTGCGGTACTGCCGGTGGTGGTAATGGAGGTCAATTCAACAACGCCGGTCTTGCCGGAACTTGTGGTGGCGGTGGTGGTGGCGGTTACAATATGACCACTGCCTATGCCGGCGGTGCCGGTAGCGCTTCCCTTGGAGGAGGTGGTGGCGGTGGTGGTACTGTCCACTACGCCGTCAACCCCCTGGGTGGTGGAGGTGCCGGCGGTGGTTATGGTACCTTTGGTTATTACGGTGTCGGTACCAACAATGGAGCCAACGGAGGTACTAATGCTAGTGGTAATGGTGGTACTGGTGGTGTCATCGGAGGAGGAGGTGGCGGAGGTGGTACCTACGGAGATGCCACTCTGGCCATCGCTCACTTAGGCTCAGGAGGAGGTGGCGGAGGTGGCGGAGCCACTACTGGCGGTGCCGGTGGTACTGGCGGCGGCATCATTATCATTGGCGCGGGCAGTATAAGTGTTTCCGGAGCTATTACAAGCGCTGGCACTAATGGCGCCGCTCCAACCTATGGAGGCGGTGGCGGTGGCGGTGCTGGAGGTTCAATTCGCCTTCTTGCCAATACTATTACCCTTGGTACCAACCTTGTCTCTGCTCCAGGAGGCACTGGTGGTAACAGTACTTCTGGAGGTGATGGAGGCAATGGTGGTGCCGGCAGAATTGCCGCCTTCTACATCACCTCCCTTTCCGGTTCTACTAATAACCCCTCCGCTACCACCGCTCAAGATAATTTAGCCTCCTATCAAGACACGATTACCAAAACCACTTCCATTGACCTTTCCAGTAGTATCACTATCACCTATTATGTTTATTCCAACATTGCCGGCCAAAACCTCCGGTTTCGTTTTGGCGAAACCAATGCCAGCGAAAACTCAAATAATATTACTATTGGTAGTACCAACACCTGGGAGCAAAAATCTTGGGATATTACCGGTATTGATCCTAGCGCCAGAAATGCTGTCACTAAGTTTGATTTTTACATTAATAATGCTGAACCCAGTCAAATTTTCTATTTTGACAATATTCAAACAGTAGTAAACAATCTCCCCGCTATTCCCGCCCTTTCCCTTCCCATCAACACCGCCACTAATCAAAAATTAGCTCCCACTTTCAAAACCGTTACCACCGACACCGAAAGTGACAATCTTCAATATGAACTAAAAATTTGTACCAATTCCATCATGACTACCGGTTGTCTTACTTACAACCAAACTTCTTCCAATGTTGGTTGGAGCGGTCAAAATGTCGGTACTTCTGCTTATTCTTCCGGAACTACCGCCGTTTATATCATTCAAAGCGGATCCACCCTTGCACCAAGTACCACCTATTACTGGAAAACTCGCGCCAAAGATTATGCCGGTAGTAAAAACTGGGGCAGCACTCAAGCCGCCGCCTACAGTTTTACCACCGACGGCCTTTCTTATACTCCAACTTTAATTTCCCCCGCAAACGATAGTATTAACCAACCCCTTACCTTATCTCTTGGTACCTCTAGCTCTGACCCAAACAGTAACCCCCTTCAATATAAAATTACTGTTTGCTCTGATTCAGATATGACCACAGACTGCAATGTTTATGATCAAACTTCCTCCAATGTAGGTTGGAGTGGTCAAAATGTCGGCACCTCTGCTTATTCTTCCGGAACTGTTGCCACTTATACCTTTCAGAGCCAGTTAATACCCGACACTACCTACTATTGGAAATCTCAATCCATCGATTACAGTGGCACCAACGTTTGGAGTCCCACCCAAGTTACTCCTTTCAACTTTACCACCGTTGCCAACCCGGGAGTTAGTCAGGGCTGTTTATTACAAAAAGCTAATAATAATTCTTCCATCAAAGTTGTCTGGAACCTTCAGGCCAGTGGTGAAAACGGTATTCTTGTTGAAAGAAACGTTAACTCCATAGGCTTTACTGCCTTCCAGGATCTCGGTGTCGGCACTACTGCTTACACTGACACCAGTGTCTCTTCTGGCAATTCATATCAATATCGAATTGCCCCTTATTTTACCGGCCCAATTTATGGAGACTGGTGCACCACCCCAACCGTTACCCTCCAAACCGGAACCTTCCGTTTTTACTAATGTATTAAATTACAAATCATTTAAAATAAATCCATGGACCCCACCCCCAACCAGCAACGACAGCTCGAAAATCTCGGTCTAACACCCACCAAACCAGATCAAATTCCTTCAAAAATCAATCTTATCCCCCTTTTTTCTATTTCCGGAATCACTCTCCTTTCTCTCGGTGGCCTTATTTTATTAAAAACCAAAAATTCTTCTTCAATTACCCCCCCCTCCAATTTCCCATCTCAAGAATCTCTTCCCTCTCCCACCCAGGTTCCTAAATCAATCCAACACTATCTTCTGGCTTCCCAGCAATATTTCACCCAAGCCTTAGATTCTCAAGCCTCAAAAAGTGATAACCAAACTATCATAAATTATCTTAATCAATCAATAATAGCCGCATCAGATGCTATCAAAACATCACCTTCTGACTACCGTGGCTACGAACAACGTGGCCGGATCTACCTCTCCCTCCTAGACACTCAACCTCAACTAATTGCCGCCGCCATTAGTGATTACCAGCAAGCTCAAAATTTAAATCAAAATTCTCCTGATCTTACCCGACAATTAGCTTCTCTCTATGCCAAAAAGGGCGATCTCCAAAACACTCTCGCCTATCTCTCAGCCACCGTTTCTCTTGAACCAACCAAGGCTCAGAATTTCTACGACCTGGCCCGCATTCAACAACAAGCCGGTTTTCTTCCCGACGCCCTGGCCACCTACAATCGCCTCCTCCCCTTAATCTCAGATTCCGCTCAAAAACTTCAAGTTGAAACTGAAAAAAAAACATTGGAAAAAATTGTTGCCCAAAACGACTTTACCAGTCCCTCGACCCCCACCAGCGCCCCTCAACCTTCTATTATCACTGAAGGCAATCTTCTTCAGGCCTCAATGATTTCCAGTCTTATAATCGCCGCTCCCGAAATTTCTCAAAACATCTCTCTCAAAAATCAAACTGATTCCAACTCTCTCTCCGGTACTGGCACTATTCCTTCCGGCCAAAAACAAGTCGTCATTCAAAATTCCCAACTTACTCCTTCCTCCCAGGTTTATCTCACTGTCTTGACCGGCGGCAAAAACCAATCTCTTGAACTTCTTTCTAAGTCCCTCGATTCTTTTTCGGCTGGCTTTCTCTCTCCTCTTTCCGAAGATGTTACCTTCAAATGGTGGATAGTTAACCCTTAAGGTTCTATTATCACTCCGCCGTCACTAGGTGTCGGCGTTACCTCAACCACCGGCGGCTCTAAACCACCCGTTGGCACTACCACACTACTATTATTACCGTCGTCGGGTAAAGCCTCTGGTAGTTTCAGTGTTTCTGCCTCTTTCTCTTGTTGTAAGCCTTGCTGTTGTTTTATCAGGGCTTCATACTCTTTGTTCCAGGCCTCAAGTTCTTTACTAGCTTTATCATAGTCACCGGAATCAATCGGCACCAAACTAAGCGCCTGGCTTAACCTGGCTACCGCACTTGATAATTTATTCATATTTTTTGCCGTATATGCCCAGTTGTACCAACCGTTTGCTAAATCAGGTTTTAAAGAAACCACCTGTTCAAACAATCTATCCGCCTCCTCATATCTTCCTGTCGCAAATAGCAAGCCTCCAAAATCAAGTCTTAAAGATGGATTCACTGAATCTAAGCCTATCGCCTGAGAATACGCCTCATAACTCCAGTCTGCCGACCCCTCAACACTCCCCACTAGCTGTCGGTAAATAGAAGCTAAATTGGACCAATAACTTGCGTTCCTCGTATCTAAAGCCACCGCGGCCTTCCCTTCTCTCACCGCTTGTTGAATCAGCACTGCCGCCTTTTCTTTCTGGTCATTAGTAATATCTTTATTACTCATTAACCCTATTGCCAACGCCAAATTAGTTTGTGAATAGATCCTTCTATACTCAGCATTATTGGCATTAGCCGTAATCGCTTTTATTTGCCAAATATAAGTTGACCCTCCATCATTGTTTACTGCCGCCACCAATGATTTTTTCAAATAAGTCTCACCCAACAAAACTCTCGTCCACCAGTAAAGTCCAAAACCACTTCCCAGCAACACCACCACCGCCAATATAATTGGTGCCGCGTTCAATCCCTTTTCGCCGACTTTTAACATCAGACTTCTTTCTTTCTTCTCTATTTCTCTTGTCACTAGCCACATCATCAACATCAACCCCACCAGATTAAATGGTGTTAATACCAGCATTACCCCTCCCAAAGCTATTCCTATTTTTCTGCTTTTATTTTTTTGACCTTTTATCAAAGCTCTCATTGTCAATATCCCGATTATTAAGCCCACAATTCCTAGCTCCGTCCACAATTGCAATCCTCCGTTGGCCGCCCATCCAAAACTTCCTGACCAGTTTTTACTGTTGTTAAAAGCCACCGGTCTCCACTTATTAAATGCCTCTAAATAATTTCCTGCCCCCACTCCTTGCAATGGTCGGTACTTTAACGATTCTGTGGCAATTGTCCATGAACTATTTATATCGAGGTAGTTCCAACCACTTCTAAACATTTTGAAAACATCCAAAAATAACACCAATACTAATATCGCCGTTATCGCCATCTCTCCGACATACCCCTCCTTCCTCTTAATCTTTTCTGCCAGTTTTTTTATCCAAATTGTCCCCAATATACCCAGCAACCACAACTCTCCCAAAACCGAACCCGTCAATGACCAGTCCGAATTAATGTTTATAATCGGGTTTTGTTTTGGCCAAGAAATTGGCAATTTAGCTGCCGGCAATAAAAATACTACCAAAGAACTTAGTGCTACCAAAATTCCCGCAACTATCAACCATTTCTCTCCACCCTCGTCCTTCTCTTCGCTCGCCTGCATCCACAAAAACGTCCAGATAGTCATGCTCCACATCAACGCTAAACCGGATGTTCCCATAAAAGTTCTCATTCTCACTCCAGCTTCCCCAAAATACCAAACAATTGTCGCCCACACCGTCAAAGTTATCAACCACCCCAGGCCCTTTCCTATAAAAATCTTGTTTTCTTTTCTGATTACCAAAGCCATCCCCCAAATTATTATTCCCAACAACATTGTCAGCAGCATTAACCAATTTTTCCCGAAACCAAAACTATCCACAACTACCGGCAAGAAAAAAATCGGCAGTACCAATAACCATACCTTTAAATACATTTGCAGTATTTTAATCATAAAATGAGCTTAACAAAAGCCCGTTCCGGTGACAATACCAAATTAAATTTTCTCCGCACTATTACTTCAACATCTTCAGTGGATCCAACTTAGCTCCCCCAGCAACAATCTCAAAATGCAGATGCGTCCCGGTCGATCTTCCCGTGCTTCCCATCGTACCAATTTTTTGCCCCTGAGACACCTTATCTCCCGCTTTAACAACAATTGAATTATTTGACATATGTGCATACAGGGTCGATTGGCCATTGCCGTGATCAATAACCACATAATTTCCATAGCCGCCCCCGTTCCAACCTGCTGTCACCACCGTTCCCGTTGCCGCCGCCACAATCGCCGGATTACCACGATTAGCGATGTCCACCGCTCGGTGATACCAAGAAGATCTTTGAGTGATCGTCCCCGACGTTGGCCACATATAATTACCCTCTCCCACCACTCCCGGTATTGGAGCCACCGTTCTGGCAATACTTCTTGTCCCCGTAATTGTCTCTTTTGGTTCAATTCCCTCGGGAATAATCAGCTCCTGCCCAGCCGTTAACGCAAATATTTCATCGTTACTAAAGGTATTGAAAGGATAATCAATAATGTTTTGAGCATCAACCGAATAGTATTTAGCAATGCTATAAACTGTTTCGCCACGTTTTACCTGATGTCTAACTCCCGTCACCGGAAGAATCCTCAAAATCTGTTTAGGTTTAATTGCCTCCACTGACTTTAAATTATTTTCCCAAAGAACTGTATCAATACTGACTCCAAATTTTTGGGCAATACTGGAAATCGTATCCCCCTCCACTACCCGATACTCAGTTGTCTCTCCTTTTGGCAAATCGGAAATCAAAGTTTCCGCTCCACCCGTTCCGCTATCAGCCGCCATAATTAAATAGCCGCTACCTCCCACCTCAGAATTACTCCCCCTCTTAATCAAATCTTCCAAATTTCCTGAAAACACAACTGCCCCAAAAGACAGAATTGCCAAACTTGTACTCACAAAACTCTGAGAAAAACGTCCTCTTTGTTTATACATTAACTTTGCTGTTCCATCCTTAATATTCACTACCCAGCCTAAAAATAAAGATCCGATTTCTACCCAAAACCGCCCCTGCAGTCCTAAAAATTGTTTTATCAACTGACCTTCATATCCAAAATACTCTTTTATCAACTCTATTATTTTCTTCATCTCTTACCGACTTTTTTTAAAAAGTCTTCATTATTATCCGTTTTATTCATTTGGTCAATAATTAATTCCGTCATTTGATCCTTCTCTTCTAGATTATCAAACATTCTTCTCATTGCCATCACCCTAGACAAGGTTTCTGCCGGTAACAATAGTTCTTCCTTTCTGGTTCCGGACTTCAAAATATCAAAGGATGGAAAAATTCTTCTTTCTGCCAACTTTCTTTCCAACCTCAATTCCATATTTCCGGTTCCTTTAAATTCTTCAAAAATCAATTCATCCATCTTCGAACCCGTATCTACCAAGGCTGTTCCAATGATAGTTAGAGATCCGCCGTTTTCAATTTTTCTGGCTGCACCAAAAAACTTTTTAGAAGGATACAAAGCCGCCGGATCAAAACCACCCGATAAAGTTCTTCCTGAGGTCGGAATTGCCAAATTGTAAGCTCGGGCCAGTCTTGTAATCGAATCAAAAACCATAAACACATCCTTACCCATTTCCACCAGTCTTTTGGCTCTTTCAATCGCTATTTCCGCCGCTCTGGTTTGTTCTTCCGGTTTTTGATCAAAATGAGACGCAATTACTTCACCTTTAATAAATCTTTGCATGTCAGTTACTTCTTCTGGCCTTTCTCCCACCAACACTGCCATCAAATGTATCTCTGGATAATTTGCCGCCACTCCGGCCGCGATCTCCTTCAATAAGGTTGTTTTTCCCGCCTTAGGCGGAGACACAATCATTCCTCTTTGACCAAAACCAATCGGGCAAAAAATATCTATAATCCGGGTTGATGCTACTGATTTATCAAATTCCAAACTGACTTTCTTGATTGGATAAATTGGGACCAGGTCTTTAAATTCCACTCTATTTTGCGCCGCCGCCAATTCCAAGCCATTAATTTTATCGATTCTAACCAAACCCCAATATTTCTCGCCATCCTTGGGTGCTTTTGCCACACCAGTCACCATATCCCCCACCCTCAAACCATATTTTCTGACTTGCATCGACCCGATAACGGCATCCTTATATCCTGGATTAAATTTTGGTCTGACAAAACCCTGACCATCCTGCATAATTTCCAAAACGCCGGTTATCATCTCCAGTTTCACTGGATTACTTTCAATTTTCGTCGGTATTACTGTTTTTGGTGTTTCCACAACAATTGGTGGATTTACTTTTTTGGGGTTTACGATTCCCACCCGATTATTCGTCGCCTCGACTACAACAGGCGCAACCACCTCCGGCTTTGTCTCGACGGAGCTCTTTGCCAAGTCGGACACGACCTTGGTGTCTTTATCTTCACTGTTAACGACGGCAGATACCGCCACTACCTCATCGGTCTTCATTGATTTTCTAGGCATTTATTGGGAAAACTTATAAAAAACAAGCTTGCTCGTTCAGGGAATGCTCTATTGTAATAAATCCTTCCTCTGGTGTCAAATTATTTACTTTTCGCTCATCGATGATTTCACTGTTGAAAGTAGCAGACCTGCCCCCTCTGCTACTCTCAACACTAATATCAACTTAAACCCGCCAATTTGACAATTGGGCCACATTCCTCTATTTTAGATGTTGAAGAAACAACAATATTCGTGTTCCACCTGCTTTGAGAATATCGATAAAGTTGTTTCTTTTTTTTCTTTTTTTTAGGTAAAATTTCAAGCTTCAAGCGACGAAATTTTGCCTAAAAACAAGACTCCGATCGAATCTTTAGACGAGCATCGGAGTGATACTCAATCCCTTTTTCTGCCTACATAATAATCAGCTTCCCGCCTAATTTTGCCATCTCCTTAATCTGTCCTTCAGCCCACTTATCTTTCTTTTGTAGTTTCATCCACCATTTCTTAAGCATTGTCATAACTTTATCACTCCCTTTTTCACTTGTCTATACCCTATATTAAATTAACCCTCCAAAATCTCTAATCCTATATTTTTATTTTTCATACATTTTAGCCTCAAAACCCCTTCAAGATCCCTCTTATCAACACTATGTGGATAACTAGCTAATAATCAATTATTTCTCCTCACCGGAAAAGATATTCGAATTTATCATTAAAAGCGGGGGTTAAATCAGTTCCTTCAATTCTCTTATACTATTTATAGTCAACATCTCCCTCCCCAGACTTTTTATCTCTTTAGTTCTCTTCTCTCCCATCTTTACTTTTCTCACTTGTCCCAACAAACTTACCTCCCCCACCAGCACTATTCCATTTTTGTATGGTCTGTCTTTATAGCTCGAATATATTGCTCCGATTACTGCCAAGTCCACTCCCGGGTCAGAAATTTTTATCCCACCTGAGACCGCCACAAAAACGTCTTCCTTATATAATGGTATCCCTAAAACTTTTTGCGCCACCGCCACCAACAACTGTCCCCGATTAAAATCAATTCCCGAAAATATTCTTTTTGGCATTTGCGAAAAACTTTCAGTTACCAATGCTTGTATTTCTACCAAAAGCGGTCGAGTCCCCTCCATCACTAAACTTACAGTTGATCCAATTTGACTCACTTTATTATCAATTAGACTTACCTCTTCTGAAGAAATCTCCCGTAATCCCTTTTCTTCCATTTTAAAAACCCCCACTTCGTCAGTTGGACCAAAACGATTTTTGTCCACCCTTAAAATTCTCAACTCTCCGTTTCTCTCCCCCTCAAAATATAATACCGTGTCCACCATGTGCTCCATCATTTTTGGTCCTGCAATCTCCCCTTCTTTGGTTACGTGTCCTACAATAAAAATTGCAGCCCCACTTTTTTTTGCCATTTCCACCAGTCGAAAGGTCGATTCTCTAATTTGACCAATGCTCCCCGGTACCGAAGCATTATTTTCGCTCATCATCATTTGGATACTGTCCACCACCACTATTTTGAACACATTATTTGTTCGTTCTATTACCCCGGCAATTTCTTCTACAATATTTGTCTCTAAAATATCGAATTTTTCCTTGTCCAAACCTAACCTCTCCACCCGTAGGGCAATTTGCTCAGCAGTTTCTTCCCCAGCCACATACAATCCACCTATTTTCCCAAGCAATTGTGTCAACAACGTGCTCTTCCCAATCCCTGGCTCGCCGGCAAAAAGCACTACTTGTCCTCGAACAATTCCTTTACCCAAAACCCTATCAAACTCCTTAATGTCCGTCGAAAATATAGCCACATTACTCTTATTTTCACTATTAATTTCTTTTAAGTTTTTTAATGTAGGGGCGACGCTTGCCGACGCCCTACCGGATTTTATTTTCTTTCCCAAACTCTTAACTTCCTTTAAACTATTCCATTCATGACAAGCACTACACTGACCCGCCCATTTCGAAAACTCGTTCCCACAATTAGCACATACAAATATCGTCTCTAAATTCCTTTTCATACCCTAATTTTATCAAGCTTTATCTCTTTTCTTCGTTTTAAGCGCCTCTCATGAAGCCACTACATTTTTTACCGGATAATACCAGCAATTATAGCTGATAAACTATTTCGCTGTTACCACAACCACCAACATCTTCTCCCTCATCCAATAATACAAAACCCTGAAAACCCTTCAAGTGTTCACAACTTGTAATACATCTTGGTAATCCATTAATCTTTCTTAGCTCAATCTCCTTGTCTTGAAAGTCGCAATAACTTTGTTTTGTTGTTTCTTCCACTCTCCTACAACCCACTACTCCAAAAATCTTTTTATGATCTCCCCACTTTTTCTCAGCCCTACCCAAAATAACCCTAACCTCTCCCCCTTTTCCTCCTGGCCTAGTTATACAAGTTTCCCCTAACGGACATACCCAAATAGGGTGCTGAGGAAAAGATCCCTCTCCCTTGAACAAATCTATTTTTAAACTAGACTTGAGACACTCAGTATTATTTTTTGTTGCCATATTCCCGATTATACCACCATTTTCGCATTATTTCCTTACCATTCTTATTGTCGGACTAGCAACAACCTCCGTTGGACTAATCACCATCTCTTTCCTCACTTCTTCCCGAATCACCTCAAAGGTCTTAATACTGTCTTCCGGGTGAGACATTATTCTAAACACCACCGTCAACACCCCCAATACTACAAATAAGGGTATTAACAATATTAAAAACAAGGGAAGTGCTACTAAAAATTTAATCCACTTGCCCCATTTCATCCACACAAACATCAAAATTAAACCTACGGGATATATCGTCACCAAAGTAATCACCGTAATTAGTGTTTTTGTATCATAACTCAACTCGTTATTATTTATTGTTTCAATTTCTTTCACCTTTTTTACCATGGCATATGATATCAAAAAACCCGCCTCTTTCGAAGCGGGTTTCTAACCTTTTCTTATTTATAAATAACCTTGCTCTTGTCAGTATTTACCAGTCCCAGCGATATCTTTCTCTTTCCTACATCTATCGATTCAATATAAACCTGAACCTTTTCTTCTGGCTTCAACACCACTCCAGCTAGTTTTGATATATGAATCAATCCTTCAATTCCTTCTTCCAGTCGGACCAGGGCACCAAAGTTGGCGATTTTTACTACTTCACCGTCAAACTCCTTATCTTTTGGATACTTTTCTTCAATTTTGGTCCAGGGATCTTCTTTTAATCTCTTTAGAGAAAATTGCAAACGGCCCTCAGATTTATTAACTAGCTTTACTTTTATTTTATCTTTAGCCTTAAACATCCCCGTCACGTCATCAACCTTCGCCCAGGAAATTTCAGAAATATGAACCAAGCCTTCCAGTTTCATTGGCTTCCCGTCAAAACTTTCTTCCACTTTTACAAAGATTCCAAAAGGTTCAACCCTAACCACTTCTGCCTGGAAAATATCATCGAGTTTTAAGTTCTCTATTGCCACTGACTCTTCGCCCACTTTATTTGGTTCAGACACTAATCTTTCGGAAAATACCAACCTATTTTTAGACTGATCCACCTCCAAAACCTTAGCTTTAATCTTTTTCCCCAACAGTTTCTCCGGATCAATATCGTATTTACTCCCAATTTGCGATCCTGGGATAAACCCAAAAAATCCAAAAGGTGCAATCACTACTACCCCGCCTCGATTTAATTCTTTTCCAAATACAGTTACTTCACCTTCGTTCTTTTCTTTTTCTGTAAAATAATTCCAGCCATAACCGGAAGCAGCTCCTCTAATCGACACCAAAATTTGACCTTTATCATTTTCCGGATGTTTTACTTGAACTTCAATCTCATCACCAACCTTCAGGTCTGCCACATAATCTTTCACAAATTCATATTCCTTGCCCATTACCACCGCATCGGTTTTTCCGCCAATGTCAATAAAAATGGATTTATTTTTTATGGTAGTAATCTTACCCTTAACATCTTGACCTTTTTTTAAGCCGGAAATCTGCACACCATCCATCTTCAACAACTCTTCCATGGTCATTGGGCCAGAGTTTTTCTTTTTAGAAACTTTTATTTTTTTTGCCATTTTTTTAAAATAAAAAATCCCGCTTTCAATCGGGATTATTCGCGGGATTGGATACCCTAAATAAATGAATAACTAATTCAAAGCTTGGCTATTATAGCACAGAGTACGCCTCTTTCCACCTCAATGTTTCCTACTCCTCCGCCCTCTAGATATTCGTCACTCTTTCACACTACTTTCCGTCACATTTGTCGATAACGTCTGTATTTTTCACACATCGCCAATTATATTACACCATATCAAAACTATGGAGAAAATTACTTTTTTCCCTCAACTTTTCCGGTCACAGCCCCCACTAAGGCACACACTCTAAATCTGCCTTTAATCATTAAAGTATCCCTGCCCAAATATCCACCATCAATTAACGGGGTCTCAGCCGCAATACAAACATTATTATCTCCATCAATATACGCTAAATCCTGATAAGTACTTCCTGTCCTACAGGATAAATTACATTGAACTTTCCCGCCTGGTAACACCTCAAATATTCTTTTTCTTTCCCTCATATGGTGTATATTATATCACTAAATATCATAGTAGAACACCACAAAAAATCCCCTGTTTGAGGGGATTTAATTTTCAATCTATTGAATTTTTACTTTCTCAGTCCCGGCCACGACCTATCTTCAGGACCCTTTGCAGGGAGACTATTGTCGGCGCTGAGGCGTTTCACTTCTCTGTTCGGAATGGGAAAAGGTGGAGCCACCTCGCTCTGATGACCGAGACTCAAAAAGTAAAGTTATTTTATATTAATTTTTCTTGGCCTCTAAATTGAGCTGCCTAATCAGCTCCTAAACCACCAGTGCTGGCGGCCTAAGAGCTGTAGATATTAAAGATTTTCTTTGATCTTTCCACTGCTTAGCTTAAATCCTTACGGATCTTGCACACGCAGAGTATTAACCGGTAGTCTCCCGGCGATCTCTCGCTCCTTGCGGAACAACGTTTCCTTATCTCGGGGTCAGTTTCCTGCTTGAGATGCTTTCAGCAGTTATCTAATAGGAACGTAGCTACCCAGCAATGCGCCTGACGGCACAACTGGCACACAAGCGGTTCCCTCGTCTAGGTCCTCTCGTACTGTAGACGAATCCCCTCAAGAAACGAACGATTACATCGGATAGAGACCGAGCTGTCTCGCGACGCTCTGAACCCATCTAACGCAGCGCTTTAATGGGCGAACAGACCAACCCTTGGCCCCTTCTTCAGGGCCAGGATGCGCCAAGACGACATCGAGGTGCCGAACCGCATCGTCAATATGAACTATCGGATGCGACCAGCCTGTTATCCCCAGAGTAGCTTTTATCCAGTAAGCCCGTGCCTATACCAAATAGGTCACGAGGATCACTAAAACCGTCTTTCGACCCTGTACCGAGAATCTAGTCTCGGCATAGCTCTAGTAAACTAGTGCTATTCGACTTGTAAGTCTCACAGTCAAGCCAACTTTTGCTTTTGCACTTAAGATCCGATTTCCAGCCGGATCAAGTTGACCTTTGTATACCCGCGTTACTTTTTTGCAGGTGCCTGCCCCAGGCAAACTAGCAACCATACACTGTCCCCGTCGAAGATTCATTCGACTAGGTAAGACTCAAAAATAAATAAGGGAGGTGTTCCATTGGCGCCTTGCGGCTCCCTCCTACGCTCGACAGTATTTATATTCTTATCAATGTAAAGATCCAGTAAAGCTTCATGGGGTCTTTTTGTCCTGATGTAATTAAACGGCATCTTCACCGCTCTTTCAATTTCACTGAATAGATGATTAAGACAGTTGCACAGTCGTTGAACCTTTCATACGTGTCGTAACTTACACGACAAAGGACTTCGCTACCTTAGAACAGTTAGAGTTACTGCTGACGTTCACCAGGGCTTATAAAACAAGCAATAAACTTACGTCTATCACCCGCCTTCTTAACCTTCTGGCACCGGTCAGGTTTCAGCCCCTATACTTCCCCTTACGGGTTTGCAGAGACCTGTGTTTGTGGTAAACAGTCGCCATGCATTCTTTTGTTGTAGCCCGCTTGTTAGGGCGGGCAGGGCATCTTGTAAAACTTACGCCCAGCTAATTTGCCAAGTTCCTTAATCATCTGTCTTTCAATCTCCTAAGTCTTCTCGACTCATCCACCAGTGTCGGTTTTGGTACGAATTCAGTAAATTCTCATTGCGACGCTTTTCTTGGATAAGTGGGTTCAATTCAATTGTTCTCCTTACGGAAAACTCTTATTTGCGTTTCGCTTTATAACGAAAAGGCGGATTTACCAACCCCTTCTAACTACACGCTTGAAAGTAGCATTTCACTTCTACTCTAAACCTCCCACTCACCGTCTCGCCCCAACTGATAACGAATTTACCAAAGTACCGGAATATTAACCGGTTATCCATCCACTACGCCAGCACTATACTGGCCTCATGTTAGGATCGACTAACCCGCAGACGAACAACGTAGCTGCGGAAACCTTGGATATTTCGGAGTCCAGGGTTCTCACCTGAATTTCGTTACTCATGCCCGGATTCTCACTTCTTGGCGCTCCAGCAAACTTTTCAGTCAACCTTCGCCGCACCAAGAACGCTCTCCTACCATTTATAAATTCCCGAAGGAATCTAAAAATCTCCAGTTTCGGTACTATGTTTTAGCCTCCTTACATTTTCGGTGCAGGTTGCCGACTCCTTGCGGAGTCGAACAGTGAGCTATTACGCTTTCTTTAAAGGATGGCTGCTTCTGAGCCAACCTCCTGTCTGTCTTAGGCAACCCACTACCTTTCCCACTTAACATAGATTTAGAGACCTTAACTGAGAGTCTGGGGTCTTCCCCTTTTGCCGGTCCAGCTTAGCCCGGATCGACTGACTGCCTGACTAGAAACAACGGTATTCGGAGTTTGGTTAAATGCCTGAGCTTGCGCTCAAAACACTCATCCAGTAGCTCTACCCCCATTGCCCACCATCAGACGCTATACCTAAATATATTTCGGAGAGAGCCAGCTATTCCCACTTTCGATTGGCATATTACCTCTAACCTCAGATCATCGGACAGATTTGCAGCTCTGATCCGTACGGGCCTCCCATCGACTTCCATCGATGTTCACCCTGTCCAAGGTTAGCTCAAGTGGCTTCGGGTCGTCTCCAGTCATCTATTCGCGCTATTCGCACTCGCTTTCGCTACGCCTTCCTTTGAATTAGCAAAGTTAGACTTGATAACTAGAAACACTCCCGGGCTCATTCTTCAATAGGCACGACATCACCCCTTACGAGGCTCTGTCTGTTTGTTAGCAAATGGTTTCAGATCTATTTCACTCCCTTATATAGGGTGTTTTTCACCTTTCCCTCACGGTACTAGTTCACTATCGGTCTGTTAAAGTATTTAGCCTTGGACCTTGGTCGGCCCAGATTCCCGCGACATTTCACGTGGATCGCGGTACTTAGGTATCCAATCAGTTTTTACTCAAATTTCAAATACGGGGCTTTCACCCTCTTTGGCTGTTCATTCCTTAACCTTCTTCTGTTTTTTCAAAACTTTATATTGGACCCTGCAACCCCTCTTGCGAGGTTTAGGCTCTTCCGTTTTCGCTCACCGCTACTTACGGAATCTCTTTCGATTTCTTTTCCTCCGGGTACTGAGATGTTTCACTTCCCCGGGTCTCCCGGCAGAATCTCTTGCGAGATCTTGCCTCCGACTACTTTCATAGTCAGGGATTTCTCCATTCGGAATTCGTCGGATCATCATTTGTTGACAACTCCCCGACGCATATCGCTGTCTTCTACGTCCTTCATCGGCTTTAACCACCTAGGCATCCACCATTTGCTTTATTAAAATTCTCTAATATCTTAAGCAACTCAGTTTAGTTGCCAAGATAAAAATTAAAAATAAAATATTCAATAGATTGTTAATGTGCGTACATAGTCAAGGAAAACAATCAATTCAGATTCTTTTCCTAATTCTAGGTACATTTCTCTAATGGCGTAGGTGGACCTGGGGAGATTCGAACTCCCGACCTCTTCATTGCAAATGAAGCGCTATAACCAACTAAGCCACAGGCCCAAGAGCCTATTATTTAAAAAGAGCCGATGTTTAGCATAAAAAAAGCCGACTTGCGTCGGCTCCCAAAATTCGGACCTAATACTCTCACGTATTATTGTTTCCATTCCGAATTTGAAGCTTATACATCAAGTGTTCATATTGTATCTAATCTCTACCTCCAAATCAATGGGTTAAATCTGTCTCCCTTTTACTTGAAATCTTCGGATAGATTCCCATTTTTTACCATCATCTGTCACCCCTTTTTCGCCAATCAACACCAAATCATTTCCCCCTTCAATTTTCTGTTGGGCTATACTTATTTTCCCTTCAAACTCCAATACCCCACCACCCTTTCCCCCAACATCTGTTCTCCAGGCTAATTTTAGCTTCTCATTATTTTTTCCCTCAAGAGAACTTATTAAAAACATCACCTCTTCCTCTTCATAATTTACTTTTTTTCCTTCGACAAATAGCACCCTTTCCCTCTGCACATTAATCGATGCATTTGGAATTACTTCTCGGAAAACTTTCACCGCTTCATTCGCCGGTAATTTTTTCCACTCCATTGAAATATTTTCTTCCTTCGGCTCAATATTATTCTTTACTTCCATGCCCAATTATACCTGATTTATCGAGGTCTGTGCTCTTGCTGGCGTAAAGCGTCTTGTTGTCTGCCTATTTTCTCCGGTCTTTTTATTCTCTGTATTGTGAACCAAGATAAATGACTTTTCGCCACCATCATGATCTTGTACCCCCATAAGATATTCCTTACTATCAATCGCTATATATTTGTCAGCTTGACCAACTCCCCCCTGATATGTCAAAAAAATCAAATTTTCCACAGGAGTTATTTTTACGTTTTCTATAATTGTATCCTTCACTCCACTGATTTCTTTACCGCTTTGATTAACAAACCTTTCTCTTCTAACAGTTGTCTCTTCTCCAAAAATTTCCTTCCACTTATTCACAAAATTTTCAGTCGTAATCTTTTCCAAATTAACTGTCTGTCTGATTTTTTCTAATTTTATTTCTCCTTCATTGTCCATAAACTATTTTACCCTCTTTCTTCTGCTCTTCAACCATTCCACAAAGATTGGTACCACTGAAATCAAAATAATTACCACTACTACATAGTGAAAATTATTTTTAATAAAAGAGATATTCCCAAAAAAGTATCCCGACAACAACATTATGCTCACCCAAAGCAATCCTCCGACCGCATTAAACGACAAAAATCTGGTGTAATGCATTTTTCCAATTCCGGCCACAAAAGGGGCAAAGGTCCGTACAATCGGTACAAAACGTGCCAACACAATTGCCACTCCCCCGTGTTTATCATAAAAAGCCTGGGCTTTATCTAAATATTCTTTTTTCAAAAACCTACTTTTTGATTGAAAGGCCCGAGGTCCAATAAAATGTCCTATCCAATAGTTCACCGTATCGCCCAAAAAGGCCGCTGCCACCATTAATAGCCATAATAGTTTGATATCAAAAACCCCCATTGAAGCCGTCAAAGCTCCGGCCGCAAAAAGCAGTGAGTCTCCGGGTAAAAATGGAGTCACCACAAAGCCTGTTTCCATGAAAATAATCATAAACAACAATACATAGCTCCCGACCCCATATTGCACAATCACTGCGGCCAAATTCTTATCAATATGCAAAAACAAATCAATTATATATTTCAGCTGCGACATATCCTCAAATTATATCAGGCTCCCCTTATTTTTTTGCTACCTTATTCCAGCCCAGTTTTAGCGTCCGCCAAATATTGTCCACACTTCCAAAAATAATCAATATCGTTGCCCCCAAAATTCCCAAAACTTTTAAGAAACTATACTTCTTCTCTTCCATATTTAATTCTAACACTACAAAAATAACACCTGTGGGCAATAATGGACTCGAACCATTGACCCCCGTCTTATCAGGACGGTGCTCTAACCAACTGAGCTAATTGCCCTTAATTTCCAATTAGTATATCACAAGAAATTTACCTTAAAGTTAGGCATTTGGAAATTACCTTCGATCACTTTTATCCCCTCCAAAATCCCTACTTCCGGCTTTCTACTGGCATAAATCATTGTCTCTCCTTTACTCAACCCTTTTATTTTTAAAGTCGCCAATAATACGTCTCCCCCCACTAAGTTTTCCCTCTTTTTTGAATTTTCCCCAATTATTTTTGCCTTGCCCATTATTTCATCAAGTTCCACCGCCACTTTTTTATCAAAAACATCCTTATTTACCTCAATATTCAGTATTTTTATTTTTGCCGGATCATAATTGAAATCTATCCAATAACTCACGAGCTTTCCATTTTCATGTCTGGCTAACAACTTAATTTCCGTTTCTGTCATGGCCATTAATTTCTCCGGTGTTTCAAAATATATTTCTTTATCAGCTATTTGAACACTTACTTCCTTTTTAACCTCAAATCTATTGCTCACCCAGTAAAACCCCACCATTACCGCCAACAACAACCCCAAAGTTAGAAATACTTGTTTCATACCCTATTTTAACAATTATAACTATTTTTTATTGGCTATCATTTCAACTACTCTTTTGGCCACATTGATTCCTGTCGCTTTTTCAAAACCCTGAAACTGACATTGCCGATTTATCTCCAGAATATAATTATTCCCTTTTTCGTCTTTCATAATATCTACCCCACCATAATCCAGTCCACAAACATTTGCCACTTTCTCCGCCAATTTTATCTCATCGTCACTCAATTTCCACGCTTCCACCTCTCCTCCCAATGAAAAATTACTTCTAAACTCCTCTCCCACCGCCGACCTCTTCATTCCCCCAATCGCCTTTCCGTCAACAATTACTGCTCGGATATCCCACTTAGTTGGTAAATACTTTTGCCACAAAAACATTCCCACGTTTTTTTCGTTAATTTTCCTAACAAATTTTTCTAATTCTTTTCTCTCTTCAAATCTTCTGACAGACTTCCCTTGATACCCCCTCTCATGCTTAGCTATCACCGGCCACCCGAATTCTTCTCCTATTTTACTTTGCAAAACCTGTTCTTTTGTATAAAAAACCATTGTCGGCACCACCGGAATATTATTCTCCAAAAACACCCCATGCTGAGCAATTTTTCCCATTCTCGTCCACATCAGATAACCTTTTTCATTAACACAAAACACTCCTTTTCCTCTTAGGATTCTGATTACTAGATTTCTCGCTTCGGTATACTTTCCGCTTCTGGTTCCCGCTACCCTAAACCACAATCCTAAAGTATTCTCGGCTGTCAATTCCTCGCCTCGGACGAATACTTTCGCCGCCCCGTCTTTCAGATCAAAGCTTAATTCTCTATAAAGCGCCCTATTCACTTCAATTCCCATTTTATTGGCTTCCCCTTCAAGTCTGTCCACCTCAAATTGGCTTTGTCGAAGCGACATGGTAAAAGTAACAATTTTTCTCTTCATAATTTTATTTTTTAAGTGAAACCAAATATTTAACAATTTCTGTCGGCACATCAACTCCTGTGGCTTTCATAAAACCCTTAAATTGTGGGCCCTTATTCACCTCCCAAATCACCGGTTTTTTCATATCAAAATCTCTGAATGCCACATCAACTCCCGCCACCGCCAGCCCACAAGTTTTCGCCGCCCTAACCGCTAACTCTTTCACTTCTTCCGGCAAATCAGCCACTTCCACTGTTCCCCCGGCACTATAATTATTCCTAAACTCATTTTTATTCGCCCTGGCTCTTTTCATTACCCCCAACACTTTTTCTCCCAGTATCAAAACCCTAAAGTCTCCATCATTTTCGATGTATTCCTGTAATAAATATCGTTTCCCTCCCTCAGTTTCCGTTTTTCTCAAGTCTCTGACCAATTTTTCTAATTCTTTCAAATTGTTAGCCTTAAACACTCTTGTTCCCCTATCTCCGCCGCTCCCCTTAATTATCACCGGAAAATTAAATTCATAATCTCCTTCCAGTATCTTTTCCTGACTTTGTGCCTGTCTGGCAGCTTCACCGGAAGAAAAAATTCGTTGGTGGGTATTATCATTTCTGGCCATAACTTCATATAAATACCACAAAGATCCATACACACTTCTGGGCACATCAATCCCTGCTTCTTTTAATTTCAACATCTGCCACGCTTTGCAGGCATAGCTTGGTTTTCCGTCTCGAACCAAAGGATCAATTACCACCATGTCCTCTTTTTTTATACTATTAATAATCAGGTCAACTTCCTCCCAGTGTTTCCCCGTCGTCCTAAAAAATAGCACATCGTAATCATTTACGTCTTTTCCCCGTAAACTTATCTTCCCTGTTTCCGTCTCAAAACAAACATTGTTATATGACACCAAGTCCAGTTCCGCCCCCTCTTTCCTCGCCGCATTTCTCACCAACACCAAATGTTTACTGATTTTCCCCCCAAAAAACAATGCTATTTTAGTCATTTTTAATTAAAAAAAATAATATTTATTAACTTCTTCATATTTTTTTGGCCGAAATTAAAAATCCTTCCAAATCTTTTCTTCCCAGCAAAAACTTGGTTCGAAGCTTACTTCTATCGGCTACGTTAACTGCCGTTACTACCTTTTTTCCTTGCAACCAAAAAGTCACTCCGATTACCGGTCTGTCCTTGTGTTTTCCCAGGCTTGATTTGTAATGCCGAAAATATAAAATCTTTTCCACCGACATCAATCCCAATTTATCCGCCAAATTTCTGTCAATCGAGCTTCTAAACGCTCCGGTATCAACTTTCGCCCTTACCTCCACCACCCGGTGTTTCCCTTGTTTTAAAATTGGACTTTTTTGTAAATCAGGTTTAAAACCACGAGGAATTTTCATTTTAATAATCTCGAGAGGCTGAATCTTTTTCTCCTGTTCCTTCTCAGCGACCTTATCTGAAAACTTCTCTCCAAACAAATACTTCGCCAAAGAGATGGCGTGCTCATCACTTCTCACGTTTATATCATCGATTTTTTCAATCCTTCTCTTCATCCCCGCCTTGTTGCACAGCTGAATTGACAAGCCTGGTCTGGCATTAACTTCCAACACCTTTGGTCCGTCTTCTTTATCCAGCACTATATCAACCCCCATAAATCCCAATCCCGGGATTGCCCTCTGACATTTTACTGCTGTTTCTAAAATTTCTTTCCAAAAAGGAATCTTAATCCCATTTACCTTAATCATTCTTTTTTTTCGATAATCAAAAATTTTTCGCACCTCTTCACCCTTCCCTTCAATCCCAAAGGTAGTAATTCCCGTTGCCAAATCAATTCCCAAACCATAAGCTCCTTGCTGTAAATTCGCCTTTCCCCCGCTTTTTTCGGTTGGAATTCTCAACATGGCCATCACTGGCACCCAATTAAACACAATTACTCTGATATCCGGAGTACCCACCTTGGTTAGTGAAAAAAACATCGGGTGAATTTTAATTCTTTCTTCAATAATCACGTTGTCAGCCGTTCCGTGCATACTATATTTACCTGCTAAAATTTCCTGACAATGTAGTTTAATTTCTTCCAGGCCAATTATCTTCCCGCTCATCATCAGATATCTTTCTTCCCCTCTCTCGTCTCTAGAATCTAGTTTCCTTCTTATAATAAGTATTCCCTCTCCTCCATAGCCCAATACCGGCTTAATCACAAAGTTCGCCTCCAATTTCCCCCATTCAAAACTCCTTAGATCTTCTCCTTTTCTAAATCTGGCCATCAATTCTGGTACACTTACTCCCGCCCTTGCCAGTCTTATTTTGGTTTTATATTTGTTATCAGCAATTGACCGTCCTTGCGAACTGTTTTTGCGTAGATACACCTTGTTTCTTTCGTTTTTTGTCAAAAACTGCCGGTACTGTTTTAAATCTATGCCCAACATATATTTTTAATTATTCATTATTAATTTATTTTTTTCTGATTGCATTTTTAAACCTCTTTATCTCTGTCAACCGAATCCCCCCGTAGCTTCCGACCACTATATTTATCACAATTACCATCAAAACCAACATCTCCGGATATTTTAAAACTAATTCCTGCAACCCTTTTATTTCCATTGAAATTGCTCCCACCCCCGCCAATATTAGGGTACCAATTGTTAATCTCACTGCCTCCTTTTTGCTTTTTATTAATTGGGTTCTCACAAACTCTTCCGTTAGCAAAATCATAAACAAAATCGGGAAAATGGAAATTTTACTCACTTCAGAGATGTTCAGTAGTGCCGACACTATCATTACCCCAAAAGTTCCCAGACTCACAAACAGCAAAGAAATCGATCTTGCTGGCCAAAAATGCAGCTTCATTTTTTTAAGAAAAATATTACTCAGGGATGTAATCGCCAATATTACCGCAAATAAAACCAATCCGCCCGTCACTCCGGTTGCCAAGAAAGCCACCGCCATCATCGTTGGTGTAAAAACCCCATATCCGGATAATCCTCCGACATAGTGCAAAAACGAGGCTAAAGTTGCCACCAAAGGTAAAAGTAACAGTAACACTATTGTATTTTCCGGCACCCCTCTCTTTATCGCTTCTGAAATCAAGAAACTTATACTATTCCATCCTTTCCATTTCACCTCAGTCGTCTTTATCGCCGTCTTGTTTGATACCTCAGTAATGTTCTCTCTCGCCGCCACCGTTGGCATTATCTCCACTGTTGGTATCGCTGTTGGTATTACAGTTGGACTAACTGCTTTTGCTTCAATTCTAATTATCCCCAAACTAAGGTAGATACACGCAAATACTATTAGGGCAGTTTTTCTCATATTTTTGGCAAATATTAATTTATAAATTTATTCTATCAATTAATTTTGTGGCGTATTATAACACCATTATTATCCTTATTTATTGTATAATCCAACTATATATTTATGACCAACCTTGTCTTAGCTGCCGTCAATCTTGGTGACACCCCCTTGGGTGGCGGTAAAAGCATTTCTCAAACTTATCCCGACCCCGCCTCTCTCATTACTTTAATTGTCAAAAATGGCCTAACCATAGCCGGAATTATTCTTATAGTCCTTATAATCGCCGGTGGTTTTATGATGATTGCCAGTGCCGGTTCCGGTGATCAAAAAAAAGCCGCTACCGGAAAAACCTTGATTACCGACGCTCTTATTGGCTTCTTGGTAATTTTTCTCAGTTACTTTATAATCCAAATTGTTGAAGTTATTACTGGATTATCTATTCTATAAACTATGATTGGACTCTTTGGTACTATCCAAAATCCCACCAAATACACCAGCACCACTCCCGGTCAAGGTCTTTTTGATTTCTTAGGCAATGTTTTAAAATTTGCCGCTATTGCCGGTGGCATTTTCATGATTGCTCAACTAATTTTTGCCGGTTTTGATTACATCAATGCTAATGGCGACACCAAAAAAACCGAACTCGCCTGGATGAAAATTTGGCAAAGTCTGGTTGGACTTATCATTATTTCCGCTGCTTTTATCATTGCCGGTTTGGTCGGACGACTCACCGGAATTAACATTTTAAGTCCACAAATCTATGGCCCCACTAACCAATAAACTTCTAGCTGTTCAATATACCCTCAAGGGTCCTGGACTTTCCCCCACCGATGGTGTCCAAGCCACTACCATGCTCGAAAAACTGATCAGCCAACTCATTGGTGTTCTCACCATCATCGCTGTTATCTTTTTTATCGTCCAAATTATATTGGCCGGTTACGGCTTTATGTCCACCCAAGGTGACGAGAAAAAATTAGAAATGAACCGTAGTAAACTCACCAACGGTGTTTTGGGATTATTTATCGTTGTTATCGCCATTGGTCTTGGTACTCTTATTTCCAAACTCCTTGGCCTCAACAACCCCCTCGATCTTCAAACCATGTTTACCAATATGGGTTTATAAAAAATATATGATTTTCAATCCCCTCTTAAAAAATGGTCTTCAGCAAGTTGAAGACCCCACCACCTACACCAACAACGTCATTCAAACTGTTTTTTCCATCTTTTTTCTCGTTGCCTCTGTCTACTTCATTTGGCATTTCATTATGGCCGGCTATCATTTAATTAGCACCGAAGGTGATCCTAAAAAATTAACTGTTGCCAAAGACCAAATTACCTTTGCCCTTATCGGTATAGTTGTCATTTTCGGCGTCTTCGCTGTTCTCAAGCTTGTTGGCACTGTGCTTGGTGTTACCGGACTCGAAAACTTACAAATAACCTGGCCCACCCTTTAAAAAAACTTATCTTACTGTTAAAATTCATTAATAAATTTATTAATTTTAAAAATATGATCTCCTCAATCAAAAACAAACTTCAATACGCTATCTTGGCCGTTCCCGCTTATGCCGCCACCATCGAACTCACTCCTGGTACCAGCGATTTTAAGCCTCTTACCAGCATTACCGCTTCCGGTATCGTCTCTGGAGCCATCTCTCTAGCTCTTCTTGTTGTCGCCTTAGTTTTCTTTTTTATCCTTATCATGGGCGGTTTAAAATGGGTTATGTCTGGTGGTGACCAAAAAAATGTCGAGACTGCCCGCAATCAAATTACCAATGCCTTAATTGGTTTGGCTATCGTTTTCGCCACCTTCGCCATCATGAAGCTGATCGAAACCATCTTTGGCATCAGTCTTCTTAGCGGGATCACCATTCCAACCTTTAATAAATAATTTTTATTAAACTTCAACCCGGTCAGCGTGCCCAATGGACATAATGACCGGGTTTTTCTTGCTATAATTAACCCATGAAAACCATGTTCTTTTTCTTCTTCTTTCTAGTTTCCAATCTCTTGTTTCTTGTTTCTCCTGCTTTTGCCCAAAGTCCTCAATCTTGGACTACCACCGGTCGCTGTGTCAAAAGCGTTACTGTTAACCCCAATGGCCTGGGTAATGTTACCTACAATGACATTGCCACCATCCAAGGTTTTGAATGTCTCTTCTTCAATGTTCTCCAGGTAATTGTTTTACTTGCCGGTTTAGCTTTTCTCTTTATGTTTATTAGTGGCGGCTTTAAATACCTTCTCAGTAGCGGTGAACAAAAGGCTGTTGCCACCGCCTCTTCAACCCTAACCATGGCTTTTATTGGACTTATCGGCATAATCGCTTCCTGGTTAATCTTAAGCTTTATTCAACAATTCACCGGCGTCAACATTACTCAATTTATCATTCCCGGCTAAATCTTGAAAAAAGTCTCTGCCCTCATCGCTATTTTTTTCTTTTTTTCAACGGCTCCGGCAAAAGCCTTTAATCTCATTGACTTCCTTTTCCCCCCTATTCAAATGCAACCCAGCACCCGTTCTGTTCCTGGACCTGCTTTGGCTCCGGAAGTTCCCAGCAACGACACCTACTCCAACACCTTAGAAGACAATATCATCACCTGTGAAGGTGTTGCCACAATTTCCAAGTCCTGGGAACCCGTTCAACAGGATACTGGCACCACTGACGCCAACGGTAATCCAATTTTTGAATATGTTGATTACACGGCGCAGGGTCCTATCACTGGCGAAATGGATGTCGAAAATCTCAGTAACGATTTTTATCGCAATTATCAAACATTCTTTGCTCGTGGTGGTATCAAGTGCACCCCCGACAGGGCCAAAGCCGCCTTCACCAATTTTGACACCGACGGCACTAGTGCCTCCCTTCGAACCACCCCTTATTCCCAGCTCCTTTATTATCGTAGCCAATTTTTACTCGAAATTGCCCAATCTCTCGACCAAGCCAACCCCATCGACACCGTTGTTCAGGATTATCAAATCGCCTGGTCTTGTGGTGGCACCTGCCAGGAACTCACCAATCAATCAACCGGTAATTCTTGTCGTCCAGTTTATATCAGCGAGCTTCTTTTTGGTCTCAAAGACGAACCCATCTACTATTCTTCCCCCGCTGCCTCTCCCGTCACCTTTCCTTCAAATGTCTTAAGCAACGTCCAAAGCCATTATGGTGGTAACTGTTCCGGCCCCTACGGCTGTTATTCCACTCGTTCTAAGGGAAAATCATTTTCACCTCTGACTAAAGATCTCTATGAATTAATGTACTCTCAGTTAAACTACATTCCCAAGGGCAACGTCAATAGCAAGGTCACTGTTGTTAACTATAATTGTACCGACGCCAACGGCAATCCTGCCTGTCCCGTCCCAACCTCCTTCGACCGGACTCTCCCTGCCGCCGCCGCCGCCAATGCCAACCAAAATCTTGGCTTTATCAATTATGCTGGCCAAAAAACTCTATCCAACCCCTCTCTTTGTGACAATGTTGAAAAAAATTCCGAAATTGCTCGCGACCAACCCGTTGATTCCAGCATCGCTCTTATTGCCGCTTTTTTTCAACGTGTCACCGCCGGTAATTCTCTTGAAAAAAGTGTTGATATCAAAGTTTCCAGTACCTACGACGCCAAAGTAGTTGATAATACCAAGGTTGCCGAAATGGCTTATTCCAACATGATTCCTGCCTCCACTCTCAAAAACAACAATCTCTTGGATAAGTCTTTTTCCAGCACCACTACCACTAATCAAAATAATCCTATCCCCGACCCTGGCTACCGAGCTGATGCCCTCTATAAGGAAATGCAATCATTACTTCGTCCCGCATCCTGGTTTTAATATGAAAACATTACCTGTTTTTTTGCTAAAATAACTCAATGTCCAGCCGATCTTTATTTGGTTTTTTACTTTTCCTTGCTGTAACCTTTGGTCTAAGCGGGTCTTTCTTTGTCTCTCCTGCCTTTGCCCAATCCCAACCCAATCTCTTTCTTCAAAAACAGTCCGCTATTAAAAATGGTAGCGGCCTGGAATCTTGGACTAATGAAGCCATGAGTAGTAACATGATGTCTCTTTTTACTGGTATGGTTGGTGAAATTCCTGCTGAAATTTTTGAATCCAGTACTCCTACTACCAACGTTATTCAAAACTATATTCCCGGTGGGGCCTTTGGCACTATGAACAATATGGTCGCCGCTCTCAATACTCCTCCCGCTTCCGGCGTTGAATATATTGCCCAAGTTAGGGATTCTTTTTTAGGTAAACCCGCCTATGCCCAAGGTGTTGGTTTTAACGGCCTTCAGTTTTTATTGCCTCTTTGGCGCGGTTTCAGAAATGCCGTCTATGTCCTTACCTCAATAATTTTTATAGCCATTGGCATTATGATTATGCTTCGGGTCAAAATTAGTCCCCAGGCCGTCGTCACCGTTCAAAGTGCCATCCCCCAATTGATAACCACTCTCATTTTAGTCACCTTTTCCTACGCTATCGCTGGTCTGGTTATCGATTTGTTCAATTTCATCCAGGCTCTCGTCGTCGCCCTTCTCTTTTCCGTCAAAGGTGTACCTCTTACTGATAGTCTCTTCCCCGGTTGGTGGGGTTCTGGCTTTCCGATTGTCAGCGACATTCTTAATGGAATTGGTGCTATTTTTACCCCTGAAAACTTTAAATTTTCAAGCCTCAGCAACCCTACTCTCCGCGACATGCAAATGTTAACCTATCGGGCTGTCCCCGGTTGGCTTTCACTTGTTATGCTTGGCGGTCTTTTGGGTAGCATTGTTCTCGGTTTCCTTCTCGGTGGTGTTGGTGCCATATTTGGAACCGGAGCTAATTTTGTTGGTGACATGGTTGGTCGTGTGGTTGGCGGTGCCGCCGGTGGTCTTATTGGTGGTCTCTTAGTTCCCATTGTTCTTTGTATTATCGTCGCCATTTGGTTGATCAAACTCTATTTTGGTCTTCTCAAGTGTTACGTCACTCTCATTTTCAAAATTGTTCTAGCTCCGCTCGAGATTGGCATGGGTGCTTTTCCTAATGCAAAAATAGGTTTTTCCTCCTGGATTCTTGATGTTGCCGCCAACATGGCTGTTTTCCCTGTAGTTGGAATATTTTTAGTTCTTCTGAATATGATTATCGATGCTGTTTCTGTTTCTAATGTCGGTTCTACCGGTGGTCTTTTTCAACCCGCAGTTTGGACCCCATCACTTCTCAGTGCTGGCGGTATTTCCCCCTCCATTATCGGTGCCGCCATTGGTTTGGCTGGCCTCGCTCTCATCAGCAAGCTTCCTGAAATGGTGCCTCAATTTATCTTTATGATTAAGCCCTCTCCTTGGGGCCAGGCTATTGGTGAAGGTCTTAGTAAGAACATGGCAACAAGTCTAGGCGGCGCTGTTGCATCAAGCGTAACAGGTGGAATTCGCGAAGAAATTAGCGATAAAACCACTGATTATGTTGATAAGAAAGTCTTTATGCCATTTGATTCCTGGAGGAAAAAACGACAAGACCAAAAGGGTAAAGATTTCCAAGTAAAAAATCCAGATGTTGGTGATTTGGACTAGATATGTAAATAAAAACTTATAAACAAAATGACTAATTTAAACCAAAATAATACTGTTAAACAAAAAATCGAAAACAACAGACTTCGAGGGGAAATTTTTCGTAATAATAACCCACCACCAACTGAATAGATCAACGCCTTACCTAAAATATTTTCTTTTCTTCGCTCTTTCCCGACTTTCAAACAAATCAAATATTTGTCTTGGACGATAAGCACCATTTATCCAATCAAGTTGCTTTTCTGAAATAAACTTTTCGTTTTGTCCACCATTCACGTCAGTAAACATTCCGCTATCCATAAGTAATTTTACATATTCGTCATATGTCGTTCTGGTCCATCCGTACAAAGATGTTTTTGTCGCCCTCTCCAACAAACCCATAACATAAACAAATCTCATAAATCGTTGAGCTCTAACCAAATCCTCAATTAGCCTATCATGGTCTTTGTCAACTGGTGGTAACTTAAAGTACTCCGGATTAAATACGTTCCAGCCAGCTTTGTCTGCCTCCGCCACAACTTTTGATAATCTTTCAAAAACTTTTTGAGTTTTATCAGGATCCATAACATCCTTTGCAGAAGCTCCTGACATCAATATCAACTTAGCCTCTTGGACCTTCTTCAATATTATTGATCCAAAATGATAAGTCGACTCAGACTTTGGATTAATTTTATTAATATCAATATCCTCCGCCCTTAAAACCTTCCAAGCCCCCCTATCCGCATCGACCTTTGCAAACGTAGCTAACCATGGCGACGTCAGCGACTCGATATATTTTATTGTCTCAGTTGATCCAACGGGTTTATTTTTGGCTGGCTTTCTATGCTTCACACCCTTGTCATCAACTTCTACTACCACCTCCACCCCGTCTTGATATCTCAACGCTTTGAATAAAATTAGTTCACTATAATCATCTCCGTCTGCAAATGCTATGTTTGCGGCAGAGTCTGTATATGTTGCTACCGATAGTTTTCTCGCCAACTCATATGCCCTCTCTGCCTCCTCTTTTGTATAAATACCTCTTAAATCAGGATTCTTAGCCTCAACCTTTTTTACAATCTCCTCGATCATATACTTCTTTACAATCTCTTTCCTTTCTAGGTTTAAGTCGTTTCTCAAATTCGTATAATAATTTTTGTCAATTTTATATTCCTTACTTTTACCCATCAACAATGAAACTTTAAGAAAGCTAGTCCTAGCCTCATCTTTTGGACTATTAAAATCAAGCTCCTTCCCTTTTGTTCTTGCGTATTCACGCATAAGATCTTCTCGCTTGACAATTTCATTTAATATACCGCTTTCAACATCTTTATTAACGTTTTCACCACCATAATTAAAATATGCATCCTGTCTCAAATCCCACGCCACATCAACAAACAAACCATTTGCCGAACCAAGCTCTTTCAGCTTACCATCACCATCTTTCTTCTCAGTGTTTTTCAGGAAAAAACTTATAAACATTTTGTCCCAGTCTTTATCTGTATCACCTTTGTGAAAGGCAATCATTGTCTTTGCTATACTTTCAATATCGTGGGCATCAGACGTCGCTAGAAAAAAATCATTCAAAAAACTCCTCATTTTTATTTCTGTTCGTAATTCCATCATTTCAGCCTTATTCAACACTTGACCATTTTTCCCCAACACCACAATTGATTTCTCAATTTTTTCTGCATCGCCCTCTTCAATCGCCTTAATTTTATCGTTTATGTCATTTGTTATGTCTATCAATTTCCCAAACTTACGAGAATTCAAAGTCAGATCGCTAACATCTCTACCGCTATCTTCCATCTCTTTTAATGTATGTCTTATTTCATCAACACTAACAGGTCCCATTATTTCCAGCTCTGATCTTTCGCCCCTTCCCCTCATATCAAACTGGTTTAATACCCTTGCCACTCCCTCCCCTCTTTTTTCTATTTTTAACTCTCTTCTTCTCAACTTTTCTTCTCTTTCCTCTTCTGTGTCAGAGTCCGACGGCATTTCGGATTTATCAAACGCTAAAGGATGTTTTTCTAATTTCTCGTTTATAATATCTTCAACACTCTGTCTCGCTTTTTCCCCGATTTTTTTCTTTGGATCTTCAACGCTTTCGCCGGTTTTATTCTTTGGAGATTCAGCCACCACATTCTTGGTTTTTAATCCAGACACATAATCAATTGCCTTTACATAGGCCTCCATTTCTTCTTTATCCATTACATTTGGCCTAATCTTTTTTAAATTTGCATACGTCTCATCAGCTTGTTCTGCTAAAAATGTTCCCCTGTTGTATCCGCTATTTTTTATGTAATCTAGATATTCTAAAGTGTTTGAAACTTCAATTCTCTTTTCTTCCGTTCCGAATTTATCAATAAAATTTTGTACCACCATCGAAGCAAAACGGCTTCCTTCAGGATCACCCTTATCTCTGCCCACGAACTCACTTGGTAAATATTTTTCAACCGAAGATGTTCCCGCTACTACCAGTTTTCCTTTTCCCTCTTCCTTCATCGTCTCGTAAACCGCCGTTGCCATCACATTTAATGCTTCCCTTGCTTTGCCCGGGTTATAATTTGGTGCATCTGTCCTATTAAACAAATCATCAACCGTCTCTACTCCCTGTAAACCAAAACTCCTAACCACGTCTTTATATCCCGCATCCATGACAGGACGGTCCGGATCTTCATTTTGCCTGACACTATTTGCTACTTTTATTAACTCCTTCACCCTATTAATTTCCGGCCTTCTTGCCGCTTTTTCTTGGGGACTACCTAAGTTTTCCATATTCAACTAAATTATATCATCTACCCCCGTCATCTTTTCTAATAATGTTTATAATGTTCTAATGTCCTCCATTGATTCTATTGACCTCCACATTCGTACTTATCGCTCTGCCCTCAAAAGCAATCTTGAGGTTACCGTTCATTCTCTCACCAATTCTTACCTAAAAATGGACACAATTTTACACCCCCTTGCCCGCGACCCCACCCGTCTCGATCCCTCCGCCATTGTTTACTCCCTTCTTCGTCTACCCAAAGTTGTCGACATCACCAAAATTGTTGTCATGGGTCAAAATCCTCAGGTTTTTTCTGACGCCGGTTTTCCTGACGTCACTAAATGGTCAAAACTTGCCGTTACCGCCCGTCGCCGTACCCGTTTTTTAAACCGAAAAACCGGTGTTGCCGCCTCCTTCATCAGTTCCGTCACCGATGTTGACGACATTGTTAATCTTCTGATTGCCTACCAACTCGAATGGAATAAATTCCACCAAATCGCCACTTCCACCTACCCCAAATATTCTCAGTTTAAAAAAGCCCTAACTTCTCCCGACTTTCTAAAAGTTGTCAACTTATCGGCTGAAGATTGGCAAAAAATTAAAATCGCTCTTGGTAAAAATTGGCGTCTTCGTTTAAAGAGAATGTATCACCGCCCCCAAAACATCCGCCTCCGTCTTTTGGCTGGTTCCTGGATTGACTACACCAAAACCACCCAGCACTGGTGGAAAAATATTTCCTTCAGTGTCTCAAAATCTTTTCATCTTTCCCGTCAACGCGTCTATTTTGTCAGTAGTAATTCTCATTCACTTCTAAACATCATTACCGGTTTTGCTCTCAAATCAGAAAAAAAACTTCTTAAAATTGCCCCGGAAAATTGCAATGACCTCTGTCCTTATATCCCTCCCCAAGATCTTCTCTATTATCTCTCCAAATTTTTTGTCAGCGATAAAAAATACCAAAAGGATTGGCAAAAAATTCAAGACAATCTTAATATTCAAACCACTCCTTCCGCCCACTATCTCGATGTCAACACTCAAATTTTCCCCGTCAAGTCTTTTTCTAAATCAAAATATCTTGACCCTCGTCTGAAAATTAGCAAACCCAGTAAAATTGCCAAAAGTGATGCTCTGATTTTTAACATCGACTATCCTCTCGGTTTTGCCGCTTATCATGTCCTAAATAAGGTTTTGGAAAATGTTGCCGCCGTCAAAGGTGTCTATATTTTAGGTAAAGCCGCTGTTCTTAATTCTGAAGTTGGCGATCTCCAGATTCCTCGTCTGGTTTTTGACGAACATTCGCAAAATTCCTACTTTTTCAAAAATTGTTTCAACACCTCCTTCCCTTTTAACAACTCCCAGGGTTCCATTCTCACCAACCAAAAATCTGTTACCGTCTTTGGTACCTTTTTAGAAAATGAACCCCTCCTAAAAAAATATTCCCAAAACGATCTCACCGTTATCGAAATGGAAAATGGCCCCTATCTTTCCGCTATTACCGAGGCCACCTATGATCAACAAACTCCCCGTGGCACCATGGTTGATCTCAATTCCACCCCCTTTGATATTGGTATCATCAACTACACCTCCGACACCCCTTATTCTAAGGCTAAAAACCTCGGTGCCGGTTCTCTCAATCTCGCCGGTGTCGAACCCGTCTATCTTGGTAGCCTGGCAATTCTCCAACGCATCATCGAACTGGAAGAAAACTCCTAACCCTACTTCTTCATAAACTCTTCAAATTCCTTGTCATCCAGACTTTCCTTTTCCACCAAGAGTTTCGCTAATTCATCAAGTTTCTTTCTGTTTTTCTTCAGCAATGTTTCGGCTCTCACCAAAGCTGTATTCACTAATTTTTTAATTTCTTCATCTACCTTTCCCTGCATTTCATCGGAAATTTTTGCCGGCTCCATCCAGGCTTTACCAAAATCCTCAATGTCAACTTGTGGCCCCCAATGTATTGGTCCCAATTCCGTCATTCCCCATTCAATTACCATGTTTCTGGCAATGTTAGTTATATGACTAATATCACTGCTGGCTCCGGTAGTAATATCGTCAAAAACCAACGCCTCAGCCGCTCTCCCTCCCATCGCCATCGCCATTTGTTTAATCAGTCTTGATTTCGTTTCGTGAACTCTATCCATCTTTGGTGGAATAAGGGTAAAACCCAATGCCATTCCCCGTGAAACAATCGAAATCCGATGAACCGGGTCCAGGTCCTCCGCAAAATTTACGATTGCGTGTCCCGCCTCGTGGTAAGCCGTCATCAATTTATCTTCATCCGTTTGGTCTCGGCGTTTTTCCGACCCCAATTTAACCTTAAGTGCCGCTTCTTCAATATCAACCATCTCCACTGCTGTTTTATTCTCTCTGGCCGCTTTTATTGCCGCTTCATTTAACATGTTTTCTAAATCAGCTCCAGAAAATCCAACTGTTCTTCGGGCTACTGTTGTCCAATTAACATCTTTCACAAAAGGTTTTCCTTTAGCATGAATCTTAATTATTTCCTCTCTGTCCTTAAGATCAGGCATTTCCAATATCACCCTTCTGTCAAAACGTCCCGGTCTCAATAGTGCTGGGTCAAGTAAGTCGCCCCTATTCGTGGCCGCCAATACTACCACTGCTGTATTTGTTTCAAAACCATCCATTTCTACTAATATTTGATTCAAGGTTTGTTCTCTTTCGCCGTGACCCCCATCCATCCCCCCTCTCATTCGACCAATTGCATCAATTTCATCAATAAAAATAATTGCTTTCCCTGCTTTTTTCGCTGTACCAAATAGGTCTCGTACCCTACTTGCTCCGACCCCGACGAGCATTTCCATAAATTCAGATCCGGCCATACTATAAAAAGGCACATTGGCCTCTCCTGCCACTGCTTTTGCCAATAGTGTTTTTCCTACTCCGGCTGGTCCCACCAGCAACACTCCTCTTGGAGCCCTCGCCCCCATCTTTCGGTATTTTTCCGGATGTTTCAAAAAATCTACCACTTCCTCCAGATCTTTTTTGGCCTCTTCTACTCCCGCCACATCTTTAAAAGACAAGTTTTGCTTCCCTTTTATAAACAGTTTTGCCGTTGATTTTCCAAATCCAAACATTCCCCCTCCGGCACCCCCACCGCTCTGTCTTCCAAAAAACCATAATATAAAAATAATTGGCAACCCTACTGACAACAATAAGGTTACAATATCTCCAAAAGCCTTCCATCCGCTTCTGTTTTGAACTGTAAACTTCACTGTACTGATATCAATTCCTTCTTTTTGTAGTATGTCAGACATCGACACATTACTTTCTTTTGAAGCCGTTAAAATTTTAGAATTATCTTTTAATTTGGCGATCACCTCATTGTCCATTACCGTCACCTCTTCTACTTCATTTTTCTTAATAGAATCCAATACTTCCGACAAAGACACTTTTGCCAAATTCTCCCCCACCAAAAAACTCAACAAAGTCGAAGCAATCATGTAAAACACAATCATATAAATCACGCTTCTTATTATTTGTGATGGTCCAATTTCGATTTTTTTTATTTTCACTCCTGGTGGCAATTTATCCAAAACTTCCTTGGGTATCCCTTTATTGTCTTTTTTTTCGTTTCCAGAATCTGCTTTCCGGTTTCCAGATTTTAATCCTAATATTTTCTTAATTCTTTCCCACATGTCTTTCAATTATATCATCGTATCTACCTCTAATATCTATCTTTCCGATCTCCGCACTTTCACCGTTTTTTTACCGCAGCTTTCCGATTAGCTCTGTTAATACTCTTAGCCACCGCACTTAAGTGTTTCATCGCCATCTCACTTACCAAATCATTTCCCAGGTTATAGCCCATCGCTTCTTCTGACAATTTTTTATACTGGTCAACCTTTGAGACCCTTTTTTTACCCACCTCTCCTGGACTTAATCCTCTACTTGTTTCTCCCATAAATTATTCTATCAATTTATTGATTATTATTTTACAGCAACCTAAATTTCTCCCGTCTCTTTCTTTTTTTGCTGTCTTTTATAAGCCGGCTCACTAATGTCACCATTTTCTTTTTCCCATTCTGTAATAGCTTTTTCTCCGGTAATTCCGGGTTTTATCGGAAATTCCACTCCCGTTGCCGGGTCTCTAACCTTTTCCACAATTTCTGCTGTTGGAATTACTGGTACAGCTTGACCGCCATTATCGGGTTTTGGGTGTTTCGCTTTCATAAGCTCACCATAATCCATAAATTATTTTACCATCAACTCCATTAATAGAGTTCTATCGTCATCTTCTCCTTCCCTTACCCAAAATTCATGTCTACATTTACCACACCTGTAATGTATCTTATATCTGCCTGAAACATAGGTGCTTTCTACTGCTTTCATCAAGCCTCCACACTCGCTGGCTCTATCCCCCGGAATTTCCTCATCCACATGTTTTCCCCACAAACACTTTGGACAATGGTCTGTGTATCCGTCTCCACTCACTTCAAATCCACAATTTTCACATTTAAAATTTTCTTTCTTTTTAATAAAATTCCTCATCTCGATATCTCCACCCCCATCTTTATGTCTTTATCCAATTTTTGATTAAACAGTAGCTTGCCTCCAACCACGCTCGCCGCCGGCTCCACCGCATTTATTCTCCAGTTTTCCGGTATAGAAATCAAAGTTACTATTCCCGTATCTCCAAAACCACTCTGTCTTTGAATATAATTCAAATAAGAAAAGCTTTGCAAAGTCGTCAAATTTATATTTTCCACATATTTTACTTCTACACCAATTTTCTTTCCCACCGGCACTATCACCAAAAACCCAATTTCTTCCTTGTTCCCCACCCGGCTAAGCTTCAGTTCCTCGCCGCTTATCACTTTTCTTTCTCCGCCTCCATTCTCACTCCAGTTAACCTCCTGAACCCCGGTTCCGACTGGGACATAAATTCTTATATAGTTCTTATAATCCCCTCCCGGCCAGGCACTACTTTTTGCTGTGTTCTCATAAGTAATCCTCAAAGTATTTTTTACTATTTTTTCTCCAATTTCTATCTCTCTTTCAATATTTCGATACAAAAAATAATTTGCCTTATTTACCCCCAGATTAGATTCCACTATATATAAATAATCCGCCACGCATTTTTCCCCATTACACTTCCCTTCATAAATTGCCCCGTCCCAACCTGCCTCTGCCAACACCTCTGAAGCCATTTTTTCATTCAAAACTACTTGTACTTCATTCCTGTCCATCAAATCCATAACCGCTGTCAACAATTTTTGTCCCTCAGCTCCTTTTGCCAGTTTTATTTCCTCCATTAATTGCTTACTTACCCCTCCCAAAAAACTCGCCTTTTGTACCGACCCGGCAAAAAACTTTGTTTCCGAGTAATATTCAGCTTGTTCGTATAAATTATTTTCATTTACCTTCTCCTTAAAATCAGTTACATATATTTCTCCTGTTACTCCCAAAATTGCCTTAACTGATGCCAAATTCAAGCCAATCACCCCGTCAACCTTTCGTCCGGTTTCTTTTTCCAAAAACCACTGAATGTCTCTTGCCGCTGAAGGAAAGCTGGCTTGCCAGTTTGCATCTCTCATAAACCAGCCAGCTTCTCCCAGATATTTTTTAATTTCAGACGGCGGTTCCACATGCCCCTTGAGTTGCCCATCGGCCTCATAGACGTCTTTGACTTCAAATCCCAGCCATCGCCCACCTTCAAAACTTAATATGGCATAAGAACCAATAAAACCTCCGGAGGCTCTAATTTCATTTTCATTCTGGAGCAACACCATATATTCCCTCCTTTTACCGTCAAGACCTAGAATTTCAGGTAATATTGGTAATATTTTTCGTATTCTTTCAACATTTTCTCTCTCTTTTGTCAGCTTGTCTTTTAATTTATTTAAATCTTCTCTATATCTCCCTGGCAACCATTGCCATTGTCCTGATAGTCTCCCTTGTAATATTCCCATTTTCGAAACCATCTCATCTAAGCTCTTCTCCACTTTTTGTAATTCACCCCTCATCTCAATTTCCTTTTCCCCAAACATACTGCTACTTATCTTTTCTCCGCTTTGAGCCAGCTCTACACTCAACCCCAACAAACTTACCACTTCTCCTTCCGCCCTCAACAATGTTCCCACTTTCCCCCCACCAAAAATTTCCAACAATTTCTGATTATTTTTCGACAGAAGCTCTATTTCTTTTTTTGCTTCTTCATATTTTCCCTTTTCAATCAGGCTTTCTGTTCCCATGATCTTTTTGGGAATAGTTACTATTTTTATAAAATTCACCAAAAATAAAACCAAAAATATCCACCCCACCCCAAACAACCCCCATTTCCAGAAACTGCCTTTATTTTTTACAATTTTTTTACTCTCTTCCTTTTTTAATAAAGAGGCTGGGGGTGGAATTAACTTCTCCTCAACGGAGCTTTCACCCAAATCAGGTTCAATTTCAACCTCTTTCTCTTCCACCACCCGTTCTGGTAATGGACTTTTTTTCAGGCTTTCCAACTTAAACTCCTCTCGACTTTCTTCTTCCCCTGTTTCTTCTTCTAAAATCTCGGTTCTGGGATCTAAAATCTCTTCTTCATCCTCCACCTCATGGTGGCTTTCCTCACCAGCAAACTTCCTTTCTAAGGTCTCATCACCAATTTCCTCTTCTTCTACTTCCACTGCATATCTTTTTTCCACCATCTCCCTGGTGATTTGTGGCCCAATTTTTGAATTTTTTATTGTTGGTTTTTTTCTATTCTCTTGGTCGACTTTTGCTACAAAATATTGGATTACCGCCTTCGCTCCCTCAGTAAAAGTAATTTCCGGCCCCCATCTTAACAACTCTTGGCTCTTTATTATTTTTTTTTCTAATTCCTCTTGGCTTGCCCGCCACAACGTATCAGCCCTGGGAGGGTCTTGAATCACCTGAGTTTTCGTCATTTTTGCTTCTTCCACCAGTACTTCTGCTACTATTTTTGAGTTAATTTCTCCCCCGCCGACAAACAAAGTCTTACCGGAAGTTCCCGAGAAAAAACATGACCTTAATATTGCCTCAACCATGTCGTCAACCGCCAAGACTCTATATATTTGATCAAGACCTGGTAAAACTAAATTTTTATTTTTAGCTGCTTGTAAAAAAGCTCTGCCCAAAAAACCCTCCTCACTCATCCCCTCACCATAAACGTTTACTCCCGCCACAATTCTCCAGTTCAAATTCCTCGAATTTAGCTTTTTTTCCCACTCCTCAATTTTTTCAAAACTATCAACCTCAACCAACACCAATCTTTGGTTGTTGTTCAGTCTTTCCCAAACCTCTTCTCTTCCTTCAAAATCAAAAAAATATGCCACATTTTCAGGAATATTTTCATAATCACCCCTAACCACCTTTATTCCTCTTTCTTTGAGTTGCTCTTCCAGTTTGTCAGCCACAAAAGATCCCCCTCCAAAAACTACTGCGGTTGTCGACACTCCTTCCATGTCTCCATTTTAAAGCAAAGAAATCCATTGCGGTAATGTTTCGGTTAATTTGCGGTTATTTTCCTGTTAAAACTGTCACAACTTGTCAAACCGTCTCTATGGAACGTGAAAAATCGTCATAACTAGTTTGGTGTTTTTTAAATAATTTTCTGTTCAAAAAATTTTTTTATCGCAAGATTATTGTGTGGTTTAGCTTTAGTCGGGGATAGACCGAAAAGAGCAAGTGCCAAAAAAATGTATTTTCGATCAAAGAAAATGTCATAATTGTGTTTTTTATCAAGTTAAAATCCGTCAGTATTTCAGATAGGGGAATAGTACAAAACTACCTTCTAATTACGCTTTCTCAGCCGGCTACTCATCAACATCAAAGATAATACTTCTGTCAACACCGTTACTCCCGCCGCTCCCATAATCCCAAAACGGGGGATTGCCACCATATTACCCACAAAATTAAACACCAAGATTATCACTCCCATTCCCAACATTTCCTTTTGCCCTTCTCTGGAAATCAGAGTAAATCCCACTAAATGGCCTAAATATGAAAATACCAAAGCCAACATTAAAATTCTTAATACCCCCACCGAAGCTTCAAACTGGCTTCCGGCCAACGCGTGAACCATAATTGGTGCAAACATCCAAACTCCCAACATCAAGGTTATTCCTGAGACCAACAATATCGCCGCCGAAGCCCAAAATATGATATTTGTATTTTTTTGCCGACCTTCAGCAGGAAAAGGCGAGCTAGGTTTTAGGTTTCTTGACAAAATTGGAAATATCCCACTTACTAAAAAATACGCCGGCTGAATCAAGACTCCATAAATTTTATATGCCAATCCGTACCAGGCCACCTCTCCGGCTCCCAAAAATCTTCTGATCATCATTGCGTCGATTGCCCGATCATATGCTGAAAATATCAACAAATATACCCCCATTGGCCAACTCATTACCAATAGTTTTTTCACCATCTTTGTGTCAAGCAATTTGAAATTTATTGTTCCTCTGCCAATCCACCAACCCCAGGCCAAAGTAATTATCCTGGCAATTAAATAAGTCCCAAAAACCCAAACTAAGTTAATCTCACCGGAAAACCACCATAAACAAAGCAAAAATATGGTCGGAAACATTACCTCTACCAACACCTTTGCCTCCATCCTAATTCTCGTCTGCCACACTACTCCCAAAGACCCGGCCAAAGAAGTAAAGACCAACATTACCCAGGCCAAAACCGCCTCCATTCGGACTTCCCTTAAATCAGGCCAGGAAAAGATCAACCCCAATCCCAAAACCAAACTAAACACCGCCAACACTAATCTTAAAATGGCTACATTAGACCATATTTTTACCCTCTCGCCCTCGCTCTCAACTTTTGAAGCCTCTCTGACACCAATAATCGAAGTTCCAAAATCAGCCAAAGCATCAAAAAATATTGACATGGACACGATCAGGATATATTGCCCGTAAACCGCAACCCCCAATTTTCTCGTCAAAATTCCTGTGGTTATCAGTGACACTATTACCGACAACACCTTTCCCAATATCTGTACTCCGGTATTCACTGCCAGTCTTTTTAACATTATTTGATTTTACTCTATATCAACCCCAATATTATCGCCAACAGCCAATTATTCTGAGGCAGGGTCAGCCAATAATGGTCAAACATCCCCGTTATTCCCACAATCAACAAAAACCACACCTGTTTTTTCCACTTAAAACCAATTAACTTATTTATCCCCAAAGCTAAAAACATAATTATGCCCAAAGCCCCAATCTCACACCACATTAACAAAAAAATATTATGTACCGGTTGCATCCAATAAAAGTTTCCCGTCTGGAATTTTGGCAACCTAACCACAAAATTACCTGCCCCAACTCCAAAAAGAGGGGATTTCCCAATCATTTTTATCGCCGCCAAGCCCAGCATTTCCCTTTTATTCCAACTATCCACGTCCCAACCTCCCACAAAATCACTCACCCGATAATTAATACTTACCACCCCCAACGTTAAACATATTATTCCCAGAATCAATAAGCCCTTGCCCAACATTTCCCTAAAATATTTTTTCTTATTCTCCCCACCAAAAGGGGGTAGGTTGGGTATTAGTTTTCTTATTTGCTCAACTATCAACAACCCCAAAGTCAGTCCCCATACAATTCGGCTTCCTGTCAAAATTATTCCCAATATTGCACTCCAATTTACCACCCAATAAAAAACCTTATTTATGTTTAGTCTTTGTTTTCTCCACCACCACCAACTCAACAACAAAAATCCTGCCAAAGAATTAGGGTGCGAAAAAGTCCCATAAGCCCTAATCCAACCTTCATCAAAAAACCTCATTTGAGCAATTCCAATCCCCCCAAAAGTAAACCTTCTTTCCCCAAGCCACCACCAAATTCCGTTTAAGCTTCCTCCCTTCAATACTTGAGCCAAACCTAAAAACGACTCCACTATTATCCACGCCGGTACAATTTTCTTTAATAAACTTAAAATCCTTATCTTGTTCTCTTTTACTAATTGCCAAGTCAACCACCATTGTCCAATTCGCAACCACTTATAAACCGCTACCAACCTGGCCGGAGCAAAAATTATGTTTGCCACCGCCAATAAAAGTAAAATGAAACTAAAAAAATCAGGTTTCAACTTAATCTTTTTTCTCTGAGTCCAGACCCAGAGAAGCCATACCAAATCAGTTAAATACAAAATAATTGATAAATAATCTACCCTCGCCCCCATTACACTACTTTCTTTCAACCAAAAATGTCTGCCCAACTGTGTCGGAATTAGTAACAACCAAAAAACGGTGACAAATCTCTCCACGCCCTATCCTAACACAAAACAAAACCCCTTTCTTCAAAAGGAGGTCTCCGTACAACGAAGAATTTAAAGTTTCGGTCTAATTACAATATGTCTGTTTTCACCCTCACCCTCAGAGTCACTGGTAATTCCCTCAATCTCCGTCAACACCATGTGGCAAATCCTTCTTTCATATGAACTCATATTAGCCATTTCCACTTCCTTGCCGGTTTCAATTGCTTTTTGAGCCAAATCTTTAGCCATGCCCTCCAGTCTTTCCTTTTGTTCTCCACGATAGTTGTTAATGTCCAAAATTACTCTGACCCATTCACCTAATTGTTTTTTAACCATCAACGACAATAGTAATTGTAAAGCCGCCATATTTCGGCCCCTAAAACCAATCAATCCGCCTGGTTTTCCCACGGTTACACTAACTAAAACTTGCCCCTCTTCTCCTTCAACGTCTTCCACATACGCATTATCAATTTCATAATTAATGTTTTGCAACATTTCACAGGCCAAATTTAAAACTAATTCGTTTCTTTTTTTATTATCCATAGTGGCCATTTTATCACACCCCTTATTCTTTTTTTCTGTCAATTTGGGCCATTAATAACTGTTGGCCTGCCATTACAGCACTGTTTACAAACCAATAAATTAAAATCCCCACTGAAAAACTAAAACCAATAAATATTGTCATTAGTGGCATCATGTAAATTGACTGGGTTCTCATCATCGCCATCATGTCGTCTTCTTTACCCGGAGTTTGCTTTGTATAGGCCGTATCATTAACCGCGGGAGAAAGCTTTGCCATGCCAGAATTCTTTGCAGAAGCAGGCATCATTTTTTTTGCGCTCCAGAATTGTAAGTATCCCGATCCTAGTAATAAGAACAAGGGTAAAACCAAACTCAAACTCAATCCGTCCTTGAACACTTTTCCTGGTGTCGCCGACAAGCTAACCCCCATAAACTGGTCACTAAACTTAAAATCATTATTGATTTGAAAAGTCTTTATAAGTTGTTGATTAATCGTTTCCGTCGTCACTTTTCCCTCGGAAAACCCAGACACCATATTAAAGGCGGAAAAGAAAATCATCAATACTGCAATCTGTAAAATGTTTGGCAGACAACCCGACAGGGGATTAACTCCCTCCTCTTTATACATTTCCATCTGTGCTTTGGCCAAACCCTGTTTATCCTTTCCAAATTTTTCCTGCAATTTCTTCAGTTTTGGTTGTAAGGCCTGCATTTTTATCGAAGACCTTAGACTTGGCCAAACTAAGGGCATCAACACCAATCGAATAATTATTGTCACCGCCACAATTGACCATCCCAAATTTCCCAACAAATAATAAAACCCAAACAGAGCGTTAACAAAAGGGGCAATAAACAAGTTCATTTTATTTTTCTAATTTCTAAATTCTAAATTAACCTCTTATTCTATCAAATCTACGCCACCACCACCCCAAGGGTGACACTTGCTTACCCTTTTTACCCCCATCCAAAGACCTTTAATTACCCCAATTTTTTCTACCGCCTGGTAAGTATATTCACTACAAGAGGGGATAAATCGGCAATCATAACCCCTCGATATATATTTTTTATAAAAAATTAAAACCTTTAAAACAATTTTTTTAAGCATTCTTCAACCTCCGTTTCACTTTTCTTCAAAATATTTTTCTTTACCAAAAATATTCCCCTAAATCCTTGAGGAAATATATCCATATTCAACCTCACTGCTTCCATTAATCTTCTTCTAATTTGGTTTCTGTCCACCGCTTTCTTCGAAATTTTCTTAGAAATTATCGCCCCAAAAGCTTTTTCTCCGCTCTTTTTTAACCAAACTATCGAAAACAACTCCGTCGCCTTCATTTCTCCCTTGGACTTTACTTCCTCAAATTCGTTTTTTTTACAAATTCTGTTTATTTTCTTCAGCACCACCTATTATCCCACATATTAAAAGCCCTCCCAGTTACAGGAGGGCTTAATCATAAAACAAAATTTATTACTTTTGAGAAGAAATTGTCAGGTGTTTTCTGCCTTTAGCTCTTCTTCTTTTAATAATCTTTCGACCAAGAGCAGTCGCCATTCTTGCTAAAAACCCGTGAACACGGACTCTTTTTTTCTTTTTTGGTTGATATGTACCCTTTTGTTTCATGTGGCAATTTTACCACAAACAGCAAAATATTTTGTTGTTTTCTAGTTTCTAAAACCTATCGCCTTGTCTCCCTGAGGTATTTGACCCATTCCAAAATGTGGAAAACTAATTTATGATGATGTGGATAACCCAAAAGGATCTCTTGTCTCGAGACCTAATTCCTGCCTGTTTTTTAGTTATTTTTTATTAAATATCTATTTTTCTAGTTTCTAGAATCTAGACCCTCATTTCTAATATGGACATTGAACAACTTTGGAAAAACACCCAGGAAGAACTCCGGGTTGTTCTGGCTCCAGCTGTTTACCAAACCTTTGTTGTCAAAACCCAACTGGTTTCTCTTGTTAATCTCGACGCCACCATTGCCTGTTCCAATGCCTATCTTTGTGATCTAAACCAAAAACGTTACTACCAACTCTTTAAAAGCGCCCTCGACAACCAAACCAAAAACAACAATACCCTTCATTTTGTGGTTCAGGAAATAATAAAAAATGATGATTCCCAAAACCCTTCACTAACCCCTTTGTTTTCTTACCAACCCAAAACCTCCTCCCTTAACCACTCTCAAGCTGGCCTCCATCCTAAATACACTCTCGACAACCTAATTGTTGGTAACAGTAACAATTTCGCCTATGCCGCCGCCCAAGGAGTTGTAAAAAACCCCGGACTTTCCTACAACCCCTTTTTCCTTTGGGGTGGGGTAGGGGTTGGCAAAACTCATTTAATGCAGGCCATTGGCCACGAATTATTAAAAAATAACCCCGACTTAAAAATAAAATATTTTCCTGCCGAAACTTTTGGAAACGAACTAATCAACTCCCTCAAAACCAAATCTATTAACCAGTTTAAAAACAAATACCGCCAGTTAGATTGCATTTTAGTTGATGATGTTCAGTTTCTTGCCGGCAAAGAATATATCCAGGAAGAGTTTTTTCACACCTTCAACGCCCTCCATCTCGCCGGTAAACAAATCATCTTAACCTCAGACCGTAAGCCGGGAGACATTAAAGACCTGGAAGACCGCCTTGTTTCCCGTTTCATGGGCGGCTTGACTGTCGACATTCAACCCCCGGACTTAGAAATGCGCTCTGCTATTATTCAACAAAAGGCTCAGGAAAAGGGAGTAGACCTCACTTTCGAAGCCGTTCAATTCCTGGCCGACAACATTCAATCCAACACCCGTGATATTGAAGGCAAGGTTCAGGAAATTGCTGTTATGTCTCTTGCTCAGGGCCATAAATTAGTTGACATCGATTTTGTTTCCGCCTACTTTAGTTCTCAAAACGGCTCATTTTCTCCCTCCTTTGCTTCCACCTCCCCCAAACTCAACTCCCGTCACCTTCTGTCAGTCTGTGCTAAATATTTCAACGTAAAAACAGGGGACTTGTGTGGCTCTTCACGAAAAAAAGATCTCGTTACCGCCCGACACATCACCGCCTATCTTCTTCTTAATGAAATTAAAATCCCTTTAAAAGAGGTTGGTGATCTTTTGGGTGGTCGCGACCACACCAGCATTATGCACGCCCGAGACAAGGTGGCCTCTGAGTTAGCCACTTCTCCACAATTAAAAGAACTTATCAACCGAATAAAAAATTCACTCTAAACTTATCCACCTTTTTCCTTTACTTATCCACCGACTTATCCACTTTTTTCCCTCTCCTTTTCCCCCGAAACTTTCCCAAAGTCCAGCTACACACTATAAGTTAAATCTCTGCCACAAACCATATATTTCCGCTATTTCTAACATATTCACCCTCCTCTTTCTCATTTCTAGTCTCTACTTTCACCATATTTTAATCTTACCCACTTTCCCCCCGACCCTATTAACAATACTACTGTTCTCTAAAGCTCCAATCTGTTAATATATAGGTCAATGAAGCTCTCACTTTTAGAGGAAAATCTTTCTCAAGCCTTAAGTCACACCTCTCGCTTTGTTGCTTCTAAAATCCAGCTTCCCATTTTAAACCACATTCTTTTCTCTACCGACAACGGTCGTCTCAAACTATCGGCCACCAATCTTGAATTAGCTATTAATTATTGGTTAGGCGCCAAAATTGAAACCGAAGGTTCTTTTTGTCTCCCGGCCAAAGAAATCACCGAATTTGTTTCCTATCTGCCAGCTGGCCGAATCGATCTTTCTCTGAAAGACACCAACATCCTTACTCTGACTTCAACCAAAACCGAATCCAATTTCGCGTGTCTTCCTCCGGCTGATTTTCCTGAAATTCCTTCTTTAGATCCAAAGACTGCATTTGAAATAGATCTTCCTGTTTTAACTCAGGCTATTAATCAAATTGCCTTTGCCGCCGCCACCGACGATTCTCGTCCTGTTCTCACCGCTATTTTATGTACCTTTAGTAACGAAGAACTAACACTGGTGGCCACTGACGGTTTCCGTCTCTCGTTAAAAAGCATTAAGCTGGTTAATCCTCTTAGTCTATCTGAAGAAAAAGAAACCCTATTAATTCCCGCCAAATCCTTACTGGAGATTGTCAAGCTTGCTCGAAATGCTAAAAAGGTAAAAATTGGTTTAACCAAAGACGCCCATCAGGTTGTTTTTGTTTTAGAGGACTTAGAGTTAGTTTCCCGTCTTATTGATGGTGAATATCCTGACTACAATCGAATTATTCCCAAAGAATCCGGAACCAAAATCTATTTAAATCGTGACGAATTCGCCCAGGCCATCAAACAAAGCTCTGTTTTTGCTCGCGAATCTGCTAATGTAGTAAAAATTAGTCTTAAGGCTAGTTCAATTGAACTTTCCGCCAATGCCCCCCAGATTGGTCAAAATAAAGTAAATGTTGACGCTCGCATTGAGGGTGAAGCTCTCGACATTGCCTTTAACTACAAATTTATTTCTGATTTCTTGTCAATTTGTACCGGCGATGAAATTGTTTTAGAGCTAAGCGAACCTCTTTCTCCCGGCCTTTTCCGAGATCAATCTGACCCTGCTCTTACCCACATCATTATGCCGGTCCGTATCCAGGATTAAATTATTTCACCTCATCGACATACAAGGTGTCGCCCGAAAACATCCCCGTCACTTTAATCCTCTTTTTTAAATAATCATCTAAATCAACCTTCTTGCTGGTTATATTTACAATTCCTTCCGTAGTCGACAATAAATAGACTTCACCGCTCTTTATTGTTAGTGTTCCTTCACGACTTACGACGGAGTTTAATATTGTTGTCTCTGTTTTTTGGGTTCCGCAACCACCCAATCCAAAGGCAGACACCACTAAAGCAGCAATTATTAGATATTTTTTCATTATTCTTTTTCTTCAAAAACTAATTTATGGCTTTCTGTTGCTACGTTATTTTCTAGCAACCACTTATAAACCTCTTGGGTCACTGTGTTTTTGTTAATATTTGTTTTTATTGCCAACACTAAAGGTTCTGTATAGCGGTCAACCACGAAGTCTTTTCCGGTGTAGGGGAGTAATTCCCACAAAGGATAGTCGGCGTTTATTTGCGGGGCTCTCGTTGGCATTACCGTCGGTGTTATTAACCCGCTGACAAAGTCCCAATCGACATTTCGATATCTGATTTTTGTAATCCCCATCCATGCCGCAATTATCACCAAGAGTCCTACTAACCAATATTGTTTTATGTTTTTTATCATTTTATTTGAAAATATTCTTTAGAAATTACATTATATCCGGTGTCCACCAACCATTTTTCAAACTCAGCCACCCCTTTGTTGGTGTCTTTATATTTCACTATAAATTTATTTACTCCGTAGTCAAAATCAATTAAAAAATAGGTTCTGTTTATCGGCACCTTATCTCTCAGGTCTTTAATTAAATATACTTCACTATATTGTTCTTCACTCAGACTAATCTCTTTGGCTCCGGTATCACTCCCATAATCAGTAATTATTCTGTCCGGAACAACCACCGGGCTATCAACAATCTTGTTTATTTCTTCCTCTTTTGGCCAAAACGCCACCACTCCCACTATCACTACTAAAATTGTCAGTCCTAAAATTATTTTATTTTTCTTTGTCATTTTACTGCCGTCTTATCAACTAATAAGCATCCTCTGATATCGTGAGCATAGCCGTATGCCTTGGTCCCGTCAAACGGGGTGTCCGTCGCATCGTAATAAGGGTCTTGGACTACAATTTTTCCATCTCTAACTCCCACTGCCATTACAAAGTGCCCTCCCAGTTCCAAGCTTGTGTTTCGGTAAAAATTTGCCAATACCATCACCACTTTTCCGCTACAAATCCAATTGGCAATCGCTTTTTCATCACAGCCCTGAGTAACAGAATCAAGGCTTACTGCTTCGCTGCCAAATTGTTTAACCAATTCTGTTTGTGCCTGACTAAGACTTGAACCTTCACATCCCATGTTGTAATAAGCTGACCCTCGACTGAAAATAACATTATTTGGCGTTAAAGATCCGTTTACATGTCTGGTCAACATTGACACGCTGGTTGGGCCACATCCCGCCGAACATATTGTTCCCGGTTTTCCATTAGCACAACTCCCGCCGTTAAGCGGTATTTGTCCCCATTGAGAATCACATTGTCTTGTTGGCACTACTACTTCTCCCACGCTACATTCCCCATCAACAACTACTCCACCCAACCCTGGAGAATTAGGGTCAAAATCACCTATTGGCGATTGTGTATTTTCCGTACACACCCATACATTTCCATCCTTATCAGTTACTTCATGGGCATTTCCGGCATATTCTGTCGATCCTATCCCGATCTGGCCGCAGTTTTTTCCTCCCTTGGCTACCAAAATTCCATTAGGTATTGGCGAACTACTAATCCAGGTCCATTGGTCTCTAAGCCCCGCCGCATATTTTCTTGGAGTCATGTCGGGAAATATTGAGTTCGGTTTGTCCGGATCACAATCATATCCGTTCAAATAACTTGTTGCCCAGGACAACCAAAAATCTCCATTGATTCTTGGGTCAGACAAACACCTACTTCCTACCCCGGTTAATGTTAAAAACTTCGTAATTTGTGCGTCAAAATTTCTATTTGGGGTTGTACTGTCGTGAATTCCAAAATCTTCGATATCGTCACGTGAGTAGTTGCTAGCTCCGGATTCGTGTAACCACACCCATAAAGCATAGGTAGGATTAATTCCGGCACACAACGCTCTGTTTACCGTGTCGTTATAACAAACGCTGGCAAAATTTGATCCGCTCTGCCACCTATTTGCTATGTCTATAAAATTAGCCTTATCTACACCGGTTATTGAATTTTCCGGCGCGTTTTGGTCACAGTTTATTGCTCCGCCGTATTCACTTTTCAGTACACAATTACTCATGTCTGCCGGCGGCACTAGAGATGACACCAGGTTTTGTTGAAACATGGAGTAAGCCATTGTTCCCAAAAAGAAAAATATTACAACCGGAGTTACAATCGCCCCCATGGCCAACATCCCAATAAAAGTCGGAATTCCAACCAATAAAGTACCCACATCAGCCGCAAATTGTACCGTTCCTCCAACAAACTTTCCCAGTCCCAAAGTGTCTGAAACAAAGTTTTTTACTCCGTTCATGTCTAGGCCGGTTATCTTGCTCAAAACCCCCTTCACCCCATCAATTACTCCCTTAAGAAGTACTACCGCCGCTACCACCACCGCCACCACTTGTCCCACCACGGGTAGAGCCTGAAAAGCCGCCACTACTCCTGCCAAGGCTCCGCCGGTAGCCGCTCCACTGCCCGCTACCACCGCCCCCTTACCCATCAAACTTAAGGCTATTGTTTTAACACCTTGCAATGTACCTTCTTTTGCAATTACTGCCGCTGCATTTTTTACAAACTCAACCGCCGCCTGTCCTCCAATTTTACCCAAGATTTTATAACCCGCTTTTTGCATTCCAGTTCTTGCCAGTAAACTTCCCGGAAAAGCATTTATTCTTTGAAAGATGCCCGTCATTCTTTGGGCTCCGTTCATCAGTCTCAACATTCCCGGACTGTTCTTGAAAAGAGAGGTCATTTTTTCCACCACCCTAATTTCTTTTAGTTTTGGTAGTTTTTCTGCTCCAATTAAATCTCTTGCTTCGTTGTAATCTTTTATGGCTTTGTTAAATTTCTTTGGCGCCATTACTACGCTCTTTGCCATAAATCTCGCCTCATCTATCGATCTTTCCACTTCTCCTGCACCAACATTTTTATTGTTAGCTTCAACAAAATTGGCAATTTCACCCCTCTTCGCTTCAACCCTTATTGTTTCTGGATTATTGGTCAACCTATTGCTCACCTCAACATATCTTTCAATCAATTTTTCATCACTTACTCCGCTTCTTCTTAATTCCGTCCCGATTTCTTTTCCTAACTCTCCCGCGCGATAATTAACCACTACTTCCAAGTTATTTTCCTTGAAAATATCTGCCGCTTTTGCCGCTTCTCTGACAACAATTTCCCCGCCCTTGCCCTGTAACTGGTCGGGAATCTTTATCTCGTCGCCCTCTTTCCATGAACTTAAAATTTCCTCTTTTAATTCAACCTTAATCCTTTCTGATACCGGAATATTCTCTGTTTTTAATTTCTCATAAGTTATTTGAGCAATCTCTTCTGCTTTGCCTTCGACTTTAATTTCTGCTCTTATTTCTTCAATTTTTTGAACAATTCTTTCTGCTTCCTCGGAGCCCTTAACATTTTTTTTAATTTCCCTCTCCGTTCTTTTTTTATCAAATTCTTCTTTCAAACTTGCCTCTTCGACAATTTTAACCACCTTTTCGGGTTGGTTTTCACTGATTTTAATTAAATCTTGGGACACTTTTTCTCTCAAGTCTACGTTTATTTTTTCCAAACCTTTGGTGTTTCTGTTTACCACTGCCTCACTTTTTTGGATATACTTTTGCGCATCTTTTTCCCCGGTTATAAGGTATATTTCTTTTTCGATTTCTCTTTTCTTATCATTTCCTGCTTTCTTAAATTCGTCGACCAGCTCCATTATTGTTTTTTTTGCCCGAGTCTTACTTGCCGATTCGAAAGCCGCTTCCTCCTTAAATTTTTTAGCAATTTCTTTCTGAGTGTCAATAAAGCGGTCAACATTTTCCTTGTTTCCCGATTTTTTAATTTTTTCTTCTATTTTTCCTTTTTCATTCTCGCTTTCAGACTTTTTGTAATCATCCAGGAGTTGGTCTAGTTCTTTTTCGTTCAACGCCTTCGATTCGGGCTCCTTGGATTCTTTGCCTAATTCTTCAATATCAAGCTCGGTAATCTCCTTTGGCAACGCCTCCAAAACCTTAATTGTTTTATCAATATGGTTTACGTCAAGGTCGCTTGTTTTTGCTAGTTTCAGACCCTGTAATTTTTCAAATACTTGGCGACTTTCGATATAAAGTCTTTCGTTGCTAAGCAATACCCGACCTTGCAGATCTCTAAGAGCCCCAACTAATACTTTTATGTTTTTTGGAGACTCACTCATGACTTAAATTATATCCTATGTTTTGTCGTTTCCGAATAATTCTTCGTAAGTCATCTTCGCCTCACCGGCACCATCAGTGGAAGCAGGTTTTGCTTCGTCTATTTTCTTTTCTTGGTCTCCCTTACTCTGCATCTCCGAAGCTTTTTGTGAAGGAGTGTCAGGGAGAACTTCCGTCTTTACATCAGGGGAGGGACTTTGTTTTGTCTCACCAACTTCTTTAATCTCAGTTGCTTTTATTTCCTCCCCCTTCTTTTCCCTGATTTTTTCTTCATTAAGAGGGGTGTCCGTTTTGATCGGTGGCGGAGCCGGAACAAATTCCACTTTTGCCTTTTTGGCTAATTGTGGTGGTTGGGGAATTACTTTTTCCTCGGTTTGAGTTAAAAAGCTGGGTTTTTGAGCTTCAAATTTTGGTAAATTACCACTTTGTTTTGGTGCTTCAAATTTTGGCAAAGGTGGCAAAGGTGGTAATTTTGATGTTGGCGACTTAAATAATTCCTGATATTTCGGTAGGGCCCCGACACTTCCGTCAAATTTACCCATCCCGCCTTGAGTGTTTTTAGCCTCTTCAGCCTCTTTGATTTTATGTTCCTCTATTTCCTTTTTCTCTTGTACTTCCATTTGAGCAATTCTTTTCTTTAAGATTTCCTCCGGTGATTCTTCTACCTCAGATTTAAACAATATTTGTGGTTTTTCTTCGGCGCTTTCTGAATCTTCTTTGTTCTGTAGGTCTGAAGTCGCGGGCAAAGGAGGATTGAGGGGGGGCGTTTCGGCATCTGTCGGGGTTGGGGGCTTAAGATTTTCTTCCGCTTTAATCTCAGTCTTTGTTTCCGTTACTGGCACAGAAACCATCGGTTCCTTCGCCATTTCCGGAGTCGGAACTGGTTTTAATTCTTCTTTTACCTGGCTAATTCCAGCTTCAGTTGGCACAATAGCCGGGTCTACTTTTTTCCCTATTTTTGTCTCTGGACTCTCGTCTTTGTTTTCCGTCTCTTCCTCAATTACTTGCGGTAGTTCCTGTTTAACAATTGCCGCCTGTTTTTCAGCAATTTTTTGTCTCAACAAATCCTCAGGATTAGAAGTAATCAATTTATGTTCTTCGTCAGAGGCGATTACTTGAATTGCTACATGATTTTGTCCGGCAAAAAATATTCCTTCACCCTTATCTGCCGACAACAACAACTGCTTCTCTCCCTCAGATAGGTAAAATGTTTCTCCCACCTTATCGATGGCCGCACTGTGTTGTTTTAGTAAGATTTGAATGGCACTGTTGGTCACAATTTCTTTTCCGTAAGGTGTCTCCAAAAAGTCGTCTACATCCTGGGTTATTGTTGTTACTCCTAAGTAATATTTTCGGCCTCTCTTTACGATTCCCCGTAAAAATGCCGCCGAGTCATCGTATTGCATTAAATACCAAGCCTCATCCACAATTAGGATTCTCTTTTTCAGCTCTCTTTTAACAATTGTCCAAATGTAATCTAAAATAATGTGCATTGCTACCGGCCTTAAGCTTTCCTCAAGGTTTCGGATTCCAAACACCACAAAAGAATTCTTTAAATTTATTGTTGTTTTTTGGTTAAAGATTCCCGCAAAAGAACCCTTGATATATTTTTCCAACCTTGCCGCTAAATTCTTAGCTTTTTCCTCTTCCATCCCGATTAAGGCCTTATATAAATCCTCAATCAATGGTGCTTCCTTCTTTTGGCTTTCCGGATCAGGAGTAATTCCCTTGGCCTTATAAGCCTCCATCACCGCTTTGTCTAAAATCGACTCTTCCATTGGGTCCATGGCTCCAAGCATTATCTTAAACATTTTATGAAGCGTTAAAACCTTGTCGTTTAGGGCATTTTCTCCCTCTTCCACCACCAACGATAAATCAAAAGGATTAATTTTTGATTCTTCTCCGTACCCAAAAGCAATGTATTGTCCTCCCACTGATTCCGCTAGGCTTCGGTACTCATTTTCCGGGTCAATTACCAAAATATCAGTTCCCAACATTAGAGATCTCATCGCCTCAAGCTTTATCATGTATGATTTTCCGGCTCCCGCTGAAGCAAATACTACCGAGTTGTAGTTTTGCATTGAAAATCTATCAAAAATTACCAGTGAGCCGTTGTGTTCATTGATTCCGTACATTATTCCCTTGTCGTCAGACAAATCAGAAGACACAAAAGGAAAAGTGCTAGCCAAAGATGTGGTGTCCATATTTCTGGTTATATTTAGTTTGTCTGAACACAGGGGTAGGGTACTTGTGAAACCTTCCTCCATTTGTAAGCTGGCCTTTTTAGAAATTATCATCAGGGCCCCCAGGGCCGATTCCAAATTCTTTGTTGATCGATCCAAGTCTTCTTTTGTCTTAGAGGACAATGTCATGTATAAACCAAATTGAAAAAATCTTTCCTCTCCCTTTACCAAATCGCTTTGCAAATTAAGGGCGTCTTCTAGTTTTGCTTGTGTTGCCGGATTAACCACCCTTCCTCTTTGGATGTCGGTGCTAATTTCCGCCTCCATTTCCGCCACTTTTCGCCGAAGATCATCCAATATCTCTTTTCCGTCGGTTGGATAGATATACATCGAAGTTTTTAACGAAGCGTCAAAGTTTATTAGAGTTGACAACCAATTTAGCCCTACAAAGCGTGGATATCCGGCCACAAAACAAGTCCGAAAGTATTTGTTGTCAATTCTTATGTGGTTAAAATCCACCTCAATTGCCGACGGGGCAATAATATCTTTTATTGACACCAGTCCTTCCACAAATTGTTTAGTTCCGTCAGCGGCCCTTGCCTCCACCGCTACTTCTGGCTTGTCTATTGGAACTGCAGAGCCGTCAGCGGTCTTCTTTTTTTTGATTAAATCTAAAAAATTCATTTATTTTTTATTTTCCTGTTACCGCGGCGGCGGTATAATTTACGCTTTGTAATTTTTGATTATTTGAGGTGTCTTCGTTATATATTTTATAAAAAAGCTCGATTAATTCCTTAGTATTTAAAGCCTTTATTTCTAATCCTAATCTGGAAAATAGTCTCACCAAATGATCCTCTTTCGGTTGCAAACTCGCCTTGGCCTTCTCTACAATATATTCTTTGGAAAAAGGCAATTCCACTTCTTTTTTGATTGGGTTTAGTGAGTTAAATATCTGTTTTTGCGCATTCTTGATTCCCAGTTCTAAACTGGAAAAAGGAATCACAATATAAAAAGTTTTTGACAACACGTCATTTCTTTTTACTGTTTCCTCGACAAATTTTTTATACGAGGCAATTCTCTCCTTCAGCTTTTCGTTTTGTTGGCTGTTTTTTGCCAGTTCCAGATTATTCAAATAATTACCCACATCTTTTGTTGTCGAGCTTATTACTATTTGAATTGGAAAATTTAACGAGTTTAATATTCCTCCATAGGCAAACACTAAAGCACCTTGTTCTCTTTCTGATAATAAGTCGAAATTAACAGACGATACTTGAAGCACCATTGATGCCGATCCGTCCTTCAAAATCACGATTCCATCAACAATATCTTCAATTGGAAGATTGTCCTGGGTGCTACCTTTAATGGCAATTTTTAATGGGTCACTTGGCATACTGTTTAATGATAACCTATTTCTGTTTTATTTGGCGAGAATCTTGATTGGTTTGACAATATTTCCGTCCAAATTAATTTCTACTCTGTCAAATTCCAACCCCTCCTTTTCGGTTACCACCAAATATTTTCCATCACTTAATTGAGTTAGGATTTTAAATTGTCCCAACTGGTTTGTTTTTAACACCCGGCTTGGATGTCCTTCCTTGTCTTGTATTTCCACAATCGCCCCTTCCACTATTTTGTCGTTTTTGTCCATCACCATTCCTACCACTAAATTTGGTAAGTCGGGAATATCTGGCATTGGAATTTCTCCAAACACCGCCCTTCCTGTTGCGCCTAATTTTTCCGTCTTCAATCCCAAATTAGCCCTACCGACTTCTTCTTTCTTTTCTTCAATTCCTTCTTCTGTCTTTTCTTCCACCGCTACTTCTGACTTTTTCTCTTCTGCCACCACTTTTTCTGTCTCTCTTTCTTCTGAGATTTCATCCTTTGTTTCTAAAACCTCGTTTATTGTTTCCACCTCCTCTTCTCTTCCCACTGATGGCAAGGAGCCAATAAATTCAGCTACTTTTTCGGTCTCTTTTTGAGGCAAAACCAAGGGTTCTTCTTCATCTGTTTTTTTAACGGATTTTGTCAGGTCAATATCCAACCAGTTTGTTGGTTTTTTCTTTTTATAGAAAAATACTGTTGGTGAATAAATTGATTTCAAAAAAGCCCCCAACCATACTTCCAGCGGTCTATCCTGAAAAGGTACGAAAGCCAAAGCCAGGCCCCCCCCAGCCGTGATGGCGATTAATGGCCATTTAATGAAAAACACCAGCTTTGTCGAGTTGATAATTAATGCCAAAATTACTCCTCCCGCCGCTCTGGCAAATTGCTTCAGGGTCATTTCTCCCACCAGCTTAAATTCGTAGGAGGTAATCTGTTGTGGAATCGGATGTTGTTCCATTACTAAAATTCTACCTTATTAATGCCTTATAATCACCTTATGTCTCATCTTGTCATTATCGATGGCCACGCTATTGCCCACCGTGCCTATCACTCCATTCCACCCCTCAGTCTCAATGCTCAGCCCGTAAACGCCATTTATGGTTTCTATTCCATGGTTTTATCTTCCATTGATCAGTTAAAGCCTGATTATTTATTAGTCTGTCTCGATTCTCCCGGCCCCACTTTCCGCAATGATGAATTTATTGGCTATCGTGCCAAGCGCAAACCTACTGACCACGATCTTGTTTCTCAGCTCCCGCTTTTATCCCAAACCTTAGAAAAAACGGGCATCCCTTCTCTTTCTATGGGTGGCTTTGAGGCCGACGATCTCATTGGCACTCTTGCCAAAAAAGCCCAAAAGAAAAAATTTATTCAAAAAATTACCATTATCACCGGCGATAAAGATTTAATGCAGTTGGTCAACAAAAAAGTCTCTCTTTTTGTACCTATTCGGGGTCTTTCTGAAACTAAGACTTATGATCCGGCCGGAGTCTTAGAAAAACTCGGAGTTACCCCACCTCAAGTTGTCGACTTAAAAGCTCTGATGGGGGATATGTCGGACTCTTATCCCGGCGTTACCGGCGTTGGTCCCAAAACAGCCATTGATCTTTTAACTAAGTATCAAAACCTGGACAATATCTATACCCATCTTGATGAGATTAGCGATAATGTCAAGGAAAAATTAATCAAAGACAAAAACAACGCCTATCTTTCACAAAAACTAGCCACCCTAATCTGTAACATTCCTCTAAAATTTAAATTCCGTTCCGCTCGCCTAAATCAGGATAAATTCTTGGGACTTTTATCTCTTTTTGAGGAATATCATTTTAAATCTCTCTCTTCCCGCCTCAAAAGAAGACTAAATTTTGAAGAAAACACTAAACCAGTCAAAACCCTTAAACAAAAAATCGACCCCAATCAAAGTTCTTTGTTCTAATCCTCTCTCAACACCGCGATTCCAATCACTCCCACAATAGCCAAGAATATTCCTAAATATTTAATTCTGGATATCTTTTCTTTCAACAAGAATCTGGAAAGTAGCACCGTAAACACTCCATTTGAACCGGTTATTGGTGAGGCAATAGAGGCCGGAGCATACGAAAAACTTAACCATAAAAATCCGGTTCCGATGATATTGAATAACCCGCCGATAAGTGCAAATCTATAGTCCTTAAACCTCTTGATTACTCCCTTTATTGAATTTAAAAATGACTCTTTTTCAATTCTCAAGTAAGCCAAGGCAACCGGTATTTGCACAAAACCAAGCATCAGCAAAAAACTAAAATCACCCGAGCGGTTTATATAACCCTTGGAAAGGGTGTCCGAAAGACCAATACAAATTGCCGCTACAAACGGCCAAAGCGCGGCCTTGTTTAACTTAAATTCAGACTTGTTAATTTTATCTGGCAGGCTGGCTACAATACTACCCAAAATTGCTAAAACGACAAAAACAACTATTCCCGCCGACAACAATTCTTTATTCAGTATCCTTGAAAAGATAACCGTATAAACCGGATATGTGGTAATTATTGTTGCGGTTACTGCCAATTCTCCTCGCGATAATGCATAAAAGACTATTGCTTCAGATAATATTGCCGAAATTACAGCAAAAATAAATGCTTGCCCGAAGCTTGCTCCACTCGACACCCCCATAAAAATTGCCAAAGGAACCCAGAGCAATAGACCAAAAATCGAATCAAATAAAAACGCCACTGAGGGCGATAGTTCCTTGTAACTTTTCCGAAGCGATATCTGTGAAAATCCGATAAATACTGCGCAAAGCAATGCAAAAACAACTCCGACCATGTTTGTAGTATATATTAATCCCATTTTGCTATCATTTAGCCAATGAAGATCGCTCTCGTTCACGATTGTCTCAATGAATTTGGCGGTGCCGAACGGGTTTTATTAGCCCTTTCCGAAGCTTTCCCCGACGCCCCCATTTATACTGCTTTTTGTAAGAAGGGTTCTCCTGCCTGGGAACGTTTCAGAGGCAAGGACATTCGCGTTTCCTGGGCTCATTACATCCCATTTTTCAATCGACTCTATTCTCCTCTTCGTTTTTTAACTCCCCTAATTTGGCTATCTTTTAATTTTAAAAAATACGATGTTATTTTAAGTTCCGCTTCCTGGTATATCACCAAAGGTTTTCGCAAGGGATCCAACACCCGCGAAATTTGTTATTGTCATACTCCGCCCCGTTGGCTCTATGGCTTTAAAACCTCGGTTGAATTACAACGCTTTTGGATTGTTCGTCTTTATGCTCACGTTGTCGGCCATTTTATGCGTCTTTACGATTTCTGGGCCGCTCAAAGAGTTACTCAGTTTATAGCCAATTCTAAAAATGTGGCTGATCGTATTTGGAAATATTATCGCCGTGAATCAGTAGTAATTTATCCACCTGTTTCACTTCCCTATGTCGACAATCTACCCAAAAAACAAGATTATTATTTAATAATTACCCGCATTGTTGGTGCCAAGGGCTTAGATCTAGCTGTTCATGCCGCCATGGAATTGGGGATTCATCTAAAAATTGCCGGTAAAGCTACTGGTCTTTACACCGAATATAAAGACCTTCAAAAAATAAGTAAAAATAATGTCGAATTTTTAGGTTATGTTTCCGATGAAGAATTGGTCCGTCTCTATGCCGGTGCCAAGGCTTTTTTAGTTCTTTCTGTTGACGAAGATTTTGGCATTACCCCCGTTGAATCCATGTTAATGGGTACTCCGGTCATTGCTTATCACGGTGGTGGCTATTTAGAGACTGTTGTTGAAGGAAAAACCGGTACGTTTTTCAACCAACCCACAGTTGATTCTTTGGTCGATGCCGTTAAAAGATTTGAAAAGATGAAGTTTAATCCTAAAGACTGCGTCGCCCAAGCTCAAAAATTTTCCCGTGACAACTTTATCCAAAAAATCAAATCTCTTATTTCTCCGTCAAACTCTTCCACAAGGTAGTTTTTCCAACTTCGGTTCCAGTCTCAACTGGCGTAAATAATACACTTCCTACAAAGAAAACAACTATCGCCACCAGGCTCCATGAAATTATTTTTTTCATTCCTTTGAATTTAACCATCTTTCTGCATCCAGTGCTGCCTTTGAGCCGGCTCCTGCCGCTACAATTGCCTGTCGGTAGCTTTCATCCATGCAATCTCCGGCCGCAAATACCCCCTCCACTGAAGTCATGGAAGGATATTCCTGGTTATTTCCGGTCACGATATAACCATTTTCCTTTAACTCAATTAAACTTTTCACAAAATCTGTTGCCGGAATTCTACCTATAGCCACAAACAACCCGTCTATGGGTAATATTTTTTCCTCACCAGTTTTAATATTTTTTATTTTAATTGCCTCAACTTTTTCTTTTCCTGTAATTTCTTCCACCACGCTATCCCAAACCTTTTCAATTTTTTGATTTTCCAAAACTCTTTTGGCTTCAGTCGGTGACGCTCTCAATTCATCTCGGCGGTGAATTAAATAAACCTTTTTACAAATTTTTGCCAAAAAATCAGCTTCTTCGCAGGCCACATTTCCGCCTCCGATTATCGCCACTTCTTTATCTCTGTAAAACATTCCATCACAAGTAGCACAACCCGAAATGCCTCTTCCTATTAGTTCCTTCTCATTGGGTAATCCCAACCACCTTGCTCCTGCTCCGGTAGCAATAATCACCGCTTTTGTTTTCAACATTTCTCCGTTATCTAGCTGTATCTCAAATCTAAAATCTGCCTTCTCGTTTCCAGAATCAATTTTTACCACATTTCCATTTTTTATTTCGACCCCCAAATTTATTACCTGTTGTTGCATATCCATCATCAATTTCACTCCGCCGGTGCCCTTTGGAAAACCTGGCCAGTTATCCACTATTGTTGTCACCGTCAGTTGGCCTCCGGGAACATTCCCCGAGATTACCACGGTTTTTAATTCGGCCCGAATATTATATATTGCCGCCGTCAATCCCGCTGGCCCCGAACCAATAATTACTGTGTCATAAATTTGATTATTTTCTACCATGTCCCTATTTTACCTTAATTTTTTTCTTGCTTATTATCTTCTTTTCATCAATAATTAATTTCAGTGAATAGTGAAACCAGAAAAGTCTTTATCTTTGTTTTAAAAATAATTTCCGATCGTCGGAGCTTGTTTTTTTGGACATTTGTTCGTTTTATTTCCGCCATTCTTCCCCTCCTTACCATCTACTTATATTCCCTGATCGTCAAACAACTGGAACTGAAGCTTTCCCTGTCAATAGTCTTCATGACGGTGGCATTAACTTTCATTGTCCGCATTATCGACAACCACCTTCGTCTAATTTCTATTACCCGCCTGGAACACATCATCAGTAATATTGGTTTTGATATTAACAACTATTTTTTATTCGGCATGGAATCCAAGTCAAAAGAAGAACGTCATGCCACCGTTCAGGCTATCCGTAATTTCTCCGACGCTTCTTCAGTCACTTTGAATATCATAAAACAACCTGGTATCGATAGTGTTGTTTCTTTTCTTATTATTCCTGTAATTTTGTTTGCCGTCGATTTTCCTTCTTTTGTGATAACTATTGCCGGTGTTTCCATTTATCTTCTCATCGATATCTATACCACTCAACGCTATGCTCAACTTAAGGATATCCAAAACTCTAAAACCGAAGCTTATTTTGCCAAGCTTCAGGACAGTAATGACTTTGATCTCGAACAAGCATCTTATACCCGGCACTTTAATCGTTTATGTAAATGGGGTTTTACTGAGTGGTTTGCACTTCAAAACTCAGCCGTTTTTTTCTATTGTATAAATTTGCTGTATTTAATTTATACCGTTTATTCTGGGCAAAAAGATTTATCACACCTGGTTCTTATCATGGGTTATGTCACCCAAACCCAGACTTTTCTTAAAGACTCTTTCACTGATATGGATGTGGGACTCGAACACTTGGCCAAAAATGAAGCCATTTCCGCTATCAACCTCGACGATTTAATATAATAGCCTATGCCTGAACTTCCTGAAGTCGAAGTAGTTAAGCTTTTTTTGGAGCAGAAACTTTTTCACAAAACTATTTCCAAGTTAGAAATTCTTAATCCCAAATCTTTCATTGGTAATCCCAAGCTTGCCGAAAAGCAAAAAATAGTTAAATTATCTCGCGTCGGTAAACAGCTTTCTATCTATTTAGCCAATGAATTAATACTGTTGGTCCACCTCAAAATGACCGGTCAACTTATTTATCAGGGCCATGTTTTGGGTCATCCTACCAAGGAATCTACTCTTCCCATGCCCGCCAAATCTACCCGCCTGATATTTACTTTTACTGATAATTCAAAATTATATTTTAACGATCAACGCAAATTCGGTTGGGTTAAACTGCTTACTCCAAGCGAACTCAAAAAATCCCAGATAAATTTAGGTCTCGACATTTTTGACCCCTTATTTTCTCCCAAATATCTTTTTCAACAACTTCAACGCAGTGGTCGTCCTGTCAAGGCAGTTCTTTTAGATCAACATTTTTTTGCCGGAATTGGCAATATCTACGCCAATGATGCCCTCTTTTTAGCCGGAATACATCCTCAAACTTCTTCAAACAAAATTACCCAAAAACAGGCAAAATCAATCCATAAGTTTATAATTAAGATTATGAAACAGTCTGTTTTAGCCGGTGGTTCAACTGCCCGCGATCACAAATATCTTCGCCCCGACGGCACTGCCGGCAAAAATCAATTTTTCTTTCAAGTTTATGAACGGAAAGGGGAGCCGTGTCTTAATTGTGGCACCAAAATCAAATATCAAAAACTGGCCGGTCGGGGTACCTTTTTTTGTCCCAAGTGCCAACTCTTGTAATAATTTCATCTCCCTCTCGTATTACTTAATAGCATTAATATTTTAAATCTTATGAAATTTTCTAAAACCGTTTTCCCTTTTGTTCTTTTTACTCTTTTCTTGTCAGCTCCGTCTGTTTTTGCCGAAGACATTACTCCGGTTCCCAGCCAAACTACGCGCCGACTCCAAAATGAAGATCGCCGGGAAGTTAGGCAGGAAATAAAACAAGAAATCAAAGAAAAAATTAAAACCAGAAGCCAGGATGTTCGCAGCACTATTACCCAAGACAGGCTTTCTCTACGTCGTAACAACGCCATCAAAATTGCCAATAATCTGGTTGCTAAATTAGAAAAAAGATTTGAGTATTTAATCAAAATCAAAACTCGTCTTCAGGCCCGAATTGACACTCTCAAGCCCTCAAGAGACACAAGCGAAGCTCAGGCAAAATTGAATTCCTTCGACCCCGCTAAATACACCACCGACCTGGCTACTCTTAATCCCATAATTGCCAGTATTGGTACCGCCCAGGAACCTAATTCAGTTGTACCCACCCTAAGGGAAGCCTCCAAGCTTGTCTTAACCGATCTAAAAGATTTACATCAAGTCTTGGTCGATGCCCTAAAGCTGATGGTTAAATCTCCAAAGATTACCCCTACAATTACCCCCACCCTTACTCCTACTCCCACTCCCACCTCCACCGTTTCTCTGTAAGGTTATAACATCTTAGATTATGTCCAAAAAAATATTATTCCTTACCACCATTTTATTTTCCGTCTTCATCCTTTCCTCATGTAATCGACCCGCCGATGTTAAAACCCAATTCTCTGAAAAAATTACCGACATCATTGAAAAAAGAGAGTCAGAACAAACAGAGTCCAGGCTCGATAGGCTTACTGATGACGAACTACTTGATGAGCTTGAATCGGACGTTGAGGTGAACCTTGATGCTGATTTTGCTAACCTAGAAAAAGAATTAGAGCAATTATAACCACCAGCAACAATCCTCCAAACAAGAACACTTTTGTGGTGGTTTTTCGATAATTATTACCCAAACGAGACCACATTTTAACCGACATAATCCAAAATATTATTGCCCCAAAAAGCCAGTAATAAGGAAAGTCCTCGTAAAATACCTGAAAGCCTATGCTGCCATATTCGACCAATTCTCTGGGGCTATATTTATCTGCAAAATAAGCAATTCCTGATATTGACAATACTACCGCCAAAATCAACACCAACCACAAGGCTCTTTCTTCCCACATTTTCACTACAAACTTCCATCTTGGTTTCATCTGTATCTCTCCGGATTTTATTTTTTTCAATATTTGCCCCTCTATTTTTTTCTTTTTCATCTTTTATTGTTTAATAATATTTTTAACTTTTCTTTTGCCCTATACAATAATACTCCCACATTTCCGATCGAAATATGTAAAATATCCGAAATTTCCTCATAATTTTTTTCTTCAAAATAATAAAGCAATACCACCTCCCGGTATTTTAGCTCCAAGTTTTTAACAGCTTTGTTTACCGCCATCTTTCTTTCTTTTTCTATCTCCAACTCCTCAATAAGTTTCTCTTTCCCCGTTTCTAAGATCTCATCTCTGTCCTCAAGGCTCTCTTTTTTTATCTTTTTTTTCTTAAAATAATCAACTGCCTTATTGTGAGCAATCCGGTAAATCCAACTGCTAAATTTTTTACTTGTGTCGAAACCATTTAAATTCTCATAAGCAGAAACCAGGCTGTCTTCCACCACATCTTCCACTTCCATATTATTTTGGTTTATTAAATTTTTTATATAACCAAACAATTTCCCTTGGTATCTCTTAATTATTTCTCCAAACTTCTCCCTGTCTCCCTTCTGAATTAATTCAACCACATCTTCGTCACTTATCACATCTAATTATACTTTAATCCACCAACCCACAGTCAAAAGCTATAATAAACCATGAAGTTAATTATTATTGGTCCTTCACTTTCTGGTAAAACCACTCTCATTAATGAACTCAGAAAAGATAATGATTTCTCAATTTCTGAAATGGATGAACTATTAACGGCCTTAAATGAAGGAGAATATCCACTAGACGTCAATTACAAGAATAATGTTTTAGTTCCCCAAATTATTGAAAAAATTCTGGACCAAAAAGATATTATTTTCTTTACTAACACCAACTATTTCAGTGAAAAAGATTTAAAAAATGCCAAAAACACTGGTTTTAAAATAATCCAACTAGATGTTGATTATCAAGAACTTATGGGGAGAAACTTAAACAGAGTTAATAATGAAAATTATGAAGATATGTCGCCATGGTTAAAAGGCATGTTGGCATATCAAAACGAAATCCAAAAGAAAGGCTTAGTAGACGAGATTATTGACGCTAATAAGCCGATATCAGAAACAATTAATCACTTGAAAAAATACTTTTAAGTCTCTCAAGAGAATACCTGTGGGCCAGGAAATTTAAACTATTTTACCAACCCTACCGGTTCATACCAGGTATAAGGCTTTTTACACAAAGGACAGGTTATCGGAGGCTTTTTTCCAAAAAAAGTATAGCCACAGTTGACGCACTTCCATTCCATCTCTGTTTCGCTATCATATAAGGTTTTACTATCAAGTTTTCGGGCAATAATAATAAATCTTTCCTCGTGCAATTTTTCCACTTCTTTTAGTTTCCCAAATAGTCTCTCGGGCTCTACTTCCCCCTCTTCTTTGGCTATCTTTTCAAAATCCGGATACATTGAAGTCCATTCATATTTCTCACCAATAGCAGCCATTTTTAAATTTTCAACCGTACTTTTCGAAAAAGGTCCAATTTCCAACTCCGCCCCGCTTTTTACCGCTTCAGTAATCAGCTCAAATTCCTCTTCTGCGTGAACTCTCTCGTTCTCAGCTGTTTCTTCAAAAATTCTAGCTATCCATTCTAAATTTTCCTTTCGCGCCATTTTGGCAAAGGTGGTGTATTTATTTCTTGCCTGGCTTTCACCGGCATAAGCTTTCAGGAGGTTTTGTTGTGTTTGTGTCATTAGTCTATTTTACCTCAAATAATTTATGTAAAAATTTTAATATATAATTACCCTATGAAAGGCTTTCTCGATTTTATCCGCGAACAGGGTGTTATTGGTTTGGCTGTCGGCTTTATTCTCGGTGGCGCTGTCGCCAAGTTTGTCACTGCCTTTATCAACGATTTAATCAGTCCTGTTTTAGGCGTAATTTTAGGTATGGCTGGCGGTCTGAAAGATGCTTCTCTCAATATTGGACCCGTCAAACTATTTTATGGAGATTTTATTGCCTCCTCCATTGATTTTTTGGTAATCGCTCTCGTCGTTTATTTTGGTGTCAAGATTTTAAAACTTGACCGTCTCGACAAGAAAAAAACTTAGCGACTCCTATAATGTGTTAAACTTCAAACTATATGAACTGTGACTGTCATTGCAATGGAAAATGTAAAATGCTGGGAGCTTTGGAGCAAAAAATCATGGAAACACTTTGGTCCTCTCCGGTTCCGCTTAAGCCGTCTGAAGTTTTAGCCCAAATTGATGGGGGACAGGCCTATACCACCGTCATGACCGTTCTCAAAAGAATGGCTGACAAAAAAATCGTCATCAGAAAAATGAAAAACCGGGTTTACTATTATCAGGCCGCTCAGGATAAATGTTCCTTCGCTTCCGAAGCCTTAGACGATCTGTTTAGGCGTCTTTTCTCCTCCTATGGTGGCTATACTGTCACCGCTTTCAAAAAAATTGCCAAAAAATCAGGTTTTTCTCTCTAATTTTTTCAATTCCCCCTTAACTGTGGCAATCATTTCACTGTAAACTTTACTCTGTATTTCTCCGTATTCATCGCCATACCTACTTCCGCCGGCCTTAAAATCATTACAATCCTTTCGTATTTGTAATAGTTTTTCCTCGTACTTCTTTAATTCCGCCAATAGTTGTTCCTTTTTGTCTTCCATGTCATCAATTTTATCATTGACAAATGACGCTTCTGTACTACACTTGTAGTATTCATGTCTAAAAAAGTAAAATCTTTGACACTCAACGTTTCCGGTACCCATTGTCGTTCTTGTGAGTTAATAATCGAAAACGAAGTCAAAAAACTCCCCGGTATTAAAACAGTTGCCGCTTCTTCTGCCAACGGCACCGTTAAAATCGAATACCAAAAAAATAAACCCAACACAGAAACTCTCAACACACTGTTTAAAGAAAATAACTATGTATTTTCAGAAAATGACAACAACCTTTCTTCAACAGGGGAATTGAAAAAGGGCGATCTGTTCTCTTCAGTCTTTATTGTTGCTCTCCTTCTACTTATTTTCTTTTTTATACAAAAAACAGGCCTTTTTGCTTCTTTTAATGTTTCTTCCACCTCTTTTCCCGCCGCCTTTTTTCC
>LBTB01000004.1 GCA_000989305.1 Candidatus Shapirobacteria bacterium GW2011_GWF2_37_20 | reverse complement strand
CCAAAGCTTCAAGAATGGCTAGTATCGCTGCCCCTGCATCGCTACGAAAATCGTTCATCGCAACGACAAACCAGGAAATTACAAGGTTAAAAATAACCAGCGGGACAACGATCCAGCCGTATCCTGATATTCCAAACCATTGGAACTGGACGGCACATGCCATAAAAAAGATAATCACTTGCGATGCGTCTAAAATCATTTTTACTCCTCTCAGTACCTTAAAGGTCTTCCATTCTTAGTTCGTAGTGAAATTACCACCACGATTATTATGGCCGCAAAAACCAGGCCAACGACAAATTGCAATTCTTTCGATAAATCGGTATTCAACAAATATAAACCACCAAACAACACCAAGATTAACGGTACCACAAAACAACCCATATTACTTCCTTTCTCCATTCCTCCTCCTTTCATAAAATTTAGACCCACAGCAAAGAACCGCTGGCCCTCTCCTGAGGGTCTAAATTTTTCTCCGGCTTGTTAAAGAGCCAAGATTTCCCTCTCTAAAAACGCTTTGTTTTCTTTAATGGAAATCTCAATCAAAATACCTCTATACTGTATCAAAAAATCACTAAAAAATCAACTATATATTTATATTATAAGATTACAATTTACCCTTCATCCTCGTCTTTATCGTGTCTGGTTTGCGACATTTCAACAAAACTTGGAGGAATAAATACTTCCTGCTTTTTTGCTTCTACTTCTTTAACTTCTATGTCTGGTTTATGATATTCACACACCATCCGATCTTCATCTCCATAACCAACCTTCACTACTCCTCTCTGAACATTCTCAATTTCATCGTCTTTCAATTGTTCCTCCGTTAAATCTTCACATATTTCACAAGCAATTTCTGAATTAGGTACCATATCAATTGACTCAATTTTTTTGGTTGGATCAAGAATTGGTTTCACCTCATAACCCATGCTCCTCATCATTTCCAAATCGTTTAAATTGTAATATTTTAAATCCCCATTTATTTCGGATTTTTGCCTTATTAAATAAGGCCTTTTTTCCTCAGGCTTACGATTACTTATTAATTCACTTTTTTCATGAATAACTACCGGTTTTTCTTCCTTACCCTCATCTCCAAATAACACTCCCTGCTTTTCTTCTCCTGTCATTACTTATATTTTACCTCAATTCATCTTCCATCAACAACTTTCTTATCTTTTACAGGCACAATCAATTTTCTGGTCTGTCCATTATCTCTTATCTGTATTTCTCTCCATTGTCCCCCAACAAAGCTACTAGCGCCGTCACTATTACTTCCCTTGTCATTTTCAACCCCTTTCGTACCTAATTTCTTCCAGAAAATTTTCAAAAATTCCATCCTTGATTAAACAAATTAATAAATAATTATATTCAAAACAAAAAACAACCCGCAAAATACATAAAACTAAACCAAAAACCAACTACCCATAAAAGCGGTAGCCCTAAAAAAACTAGGGCCACCGCCTGAAACAAAAATTAAGATGTACCCTTAGGGTACTCGCGAAGGAATCTTACCTTCACGGGTTTTCCTTTGTAGGGGACCTTTTTTGCTTTTGATTCCGGGCCCGGACTCAAAAAACCTAACTTGACCATTTCTTCTTTTGTTAACGCTGCCATTATTTTTTTCTCCAATGATAAGATTTTTTGAAACTACTATCTTTTACTGATTTGGTGGCGCTTTTGAACGTGCTCGTTCTTTTTCTTTTCTCTTCGCTCCTTTCTTTTTGAAGGACTCTTTGGGGGCATTATTTGCCTCCATTTTTCCGACTTTGAATCTCCTTACTACACTTTTGTTCAAAAGAATTTTGGCAATTACACGTACAGAAATAAATCACCCTCCCGCTCGGGAGAATGGTCTTAAATTGTGTCCCACAATTTGTGAGACACTGTCCACAACAGTGATCGTGTGAATTTATTCTTTTCAGAATAGAAACCCGATCAGCTCTCAACTCCAGTTGAGTTCTAGTCAGGTTTCTATCCTTTTGTATTTTGCAGGTTGTTAAAGTGCTCCCTACCTCCTCGCAAGTCGAGACTGCTTTCAATCTCACTGCAATTTTGTAAGATACTTCGCATTCTACCACAATATCTTATAATATCAAGGGGGTAAATACATACTTATTGCATACACTAACATTATTCATTGTCTAAGTCTCCCTTCCTTAAAGGGAACATCCACCAGGACAGGGAGTTTTGCTATATAATATCCATATGCCCGAAACTGAATCTGCCTGGAAAATTCTGGAAATCCGTCTGCCCCAAGAAAACGAATTCACTCCCGAGTCCATGTCTTCCCTTTTGAGTAACTTTATTCAAATGAGTCATTCTTCATTTTTTAACCGTGTCTTGGGTAAAAAATCTACTATTACTTCCCTGGAAATCGTTTTACAGAAAGGTCAAATCCATTTTTACGTCGCTATCCCTGCTACCTCTTTTGAATTCTTCCGCGCTCAAATCCTGGCCCAATACCCCACCGCCATCACCAAAATCTCTAAAGACTATTTAAATGACGAAATAACAAACTTTTCTTCCGGCCAATTAGCCTTATCTCGGCCCTATACCTACCCTCTCAAAACCAACCGCGACTTCCGCGACACCGACCCGCTTTCCTCAGTCCTCTCCCCCTTAGCCCGTAGCAATAGTGATACCGATTTTATTATGTATCAAATCCTTTTAGCCTCCCCACCCAAAAACTGGCAATCCAGCATTCTTTCTGTTATTCAAAATGGCATTGTCGTTGATAAAGAAAAAGGTTATCACCAACCCCATCCTGACAAACAGGTTTTTGAAACCAAAATTGCCTATCCCGGCCTCATCACTCAAATTAATTTATTAAGCAATAATCCCTCACTTATCAATTCTCTTTCTTCTTCCTTTGGTATCTATACTAACCCCCGAGGCAACTTTATCAAAACCTCTTCTCCCGGCTTTTTATTCAAAAACAATTTAAAAAAATCAATTTTTACCCGTTCCTTTTTACCCGGTCTCTCCAATCAAATTCTTAATGTTGAGGAACTAGCCACCATGTGGCACTTCCCCACCTCTATGACCAAACTTCCCAATATTGCCTGGGGGAAAAATCTCTTTGCCGACCCCCCCGAAAACCTTCCTGTCGCTAATGGTCTTAACGACGAAGACAAAGATAAAATCACATTTTTTGCTAAAACTGAATTTCATAACCAAGATGCTATTTTCGGTATCAAAGAAGGTGAAGATCGTCGCCGTCACACCTACATCATTGGAAAGTCTGGTACCGGTAAAACTACCCTTATTGCCAATATGGCCATTGACGACATCAGAAAGGGCCGTGGCGTGGCTGTTATTGACCCTCACGGCGACCTTTGTAATACCATCCTCGACTATATTCCAGCCTCACGTATCAATGATTGTTGCTACTTCAACCCCGCCGACCCTGAATATGTGTATCCTTTAAACGTTCTTGAAGCCGAAAACGACTCTCAAAAAGAACTAGTTGCCAGTGGCGTCATCTCTATCTTCAAAAAACTTTATGGTAATGTTTCCTGGGGACCACGTTTAGAACATATTTTAAGAAATGCCGTTTTGACCCTAGTTAATACTCCGGGTTCAGACCTAACTCATATTGTTGAAATTTTAACCAATAAAACTTATCGCGACAAAGCCGTCGCCGGACTCAAAAATCAGACTCTTATTAATTTCTGGAAAAACGAATTTGACCGTATGGACGACAAATTTCAACAAGAAGCCATTGCTCCAATCCTCAATAAGGTCGGTCAGTTCCTCTCCTCCACCAACATTAGAAACACCATCGCCCACCCCAAATCAAAAATCCGCATCGAAGACATTATGAATCAAAAGAAAATTCTCATTGCCGACTTAAGTACCGGCAAGCTCGGAGAAGACAATTCTGCCCTTTTAGGTGCCATGTTGATTACCCAAATCCAGCTCTCAGCCATGAACCGGGTTTTCCAGGGCGAATCTGAACGCTCCGATTTCTATCTCTATGTCGATGAATTTCAAAACTTTGCCACTGAAGCCTTTATCAAAATTCTATCCGAAGCCCGTAAATTTAGACTAAATCTGATTGTTGCCAATCAGTATATGGCCCAATTGGACAGAACCATCCAAGATGCTATTTTTGGTAACGTTGGTTCTCTCATGTCCTTTGTGGTCGGTAACCAGGACGCCTATATTCTGGCCAAGGAATTTGGCCCCAAATTTCCCCCCGAAGATCTTGTTAAAATCGGCAAGTATCAGATAATTTGCAAGTTAAGCATTGATTCTGAGACCCAAAACCCCTTCTACGCCGCCACTTTACCTCCACTATCATGTAAAAACCAAGGTCGCGACAAGCTAATCCGTACCTCCCAAGAACGCTGGGGCAAAAAGAAGTAAGTCTCTTCTCTATAATTTCCAAACATCTTTCCTACTTGAGTTCAATTTGCCCCTTGACAGTATTATAAGACTATCCTATATTTATATTAATTAATCATTATTTAAATAAACACATGTCTGATGAAACTATAGGATACAAACCACCAGAAATCGCCAAACCTGTTGGTTCCGTCAAAGCAGAAATGCCACAAATTAGGGAAAGAAAAGAAAAAATTACCTTAAGTAGACTCAATGGTTTTGATCAAAGGTTTGCTCACATGCCAGACGAACTAGTCAATTCCATTGCTGAAAAGATGGCTACTAGAAATCAAGATGCCCTCTTTGGCACAAACTTATAATTTTAATTATTAAATAAAAACATGTCAGAAAAACTCAGTCCTCAACCAAAGTTCTTTTACAAAATCGAAAATAGTCGTATAAACGACTTAAAAGACGAATTTAACAATGCTTTTATCCCCGAAGCCACTCTTCCCCAAGCTCGTATTGATAAGTTAAAATAACTTTTACCATATGACCCACGAATCAATCAGGGCCCTTCACCCAGAACAAAAAAGGGAAACTCCCTGTGAACGGGAAATAAGGCTCCAAAGAGATTTAAGCAAATTACCCACATTTATATCCCCCGACACTCCTCCAAAACCTATATTTCCTATAAAAATTAGTCCTGGATTAAAAACTGGCACTAGAAAGCTTACTCGTCCTTGACACTACGGTTTTTTCCATCCGGCCCACTTACAGGCTGGATAATTACTACATCCAAAGAATTTCTTGCCACTCTTGGTTCTTTTAACTACCCCCTCGTTGCCGCACAAAGGACACAAAAAACCCGCATTTTCCCTTAAAGGCGCCGTATACTTACAATCCGGAAACCGGGAACAGGATACAAATTTACCAAACTTTCCTACCCTAATCACCAAATCCCCTTCTTTACATGTTGGGCACTTTTCTCCCGTACTTTCAACCTGGACCTTAACCCTGTCAGCATTTACTTCCACATTTTTCAAATCAATTTTAAAAGTTTTCCAAAAATCTTTCATCATCTTTCTCCAATCCATCTTACCCAAGGCTACCTTGTCCAAACCTGTTTCCATCTCTGCCGTAAAGGGCAGAGACAAAATTTTGGGGAAGTTTTTGGTTAAAAATTCATTAGTCGCCATCCCCAAACTAGTCGGTTTAAATCTACCCTCATCTTTTTCTACGTATTGCCTAGCAATTATAGTGGTAATTATTGGAGCATAGGTCGAAGGTCGGCCAATTCCCTGCTTTTCAAGCGATGCTACCAAAGAAGCATCAGAATACCTCGGCATTGGGCTTGTTTCCGTTTCAGTAATATTTATTTTTAAAGCCTTCAACTTTTCCCCAATTTTCAACTCGGGCAAAACTTGATCTTCATGTTTTTCTCCGGAAATCCTATAAAAACCATCAAAGACTACTCTCAAGCCACTAGCCTTAAACATAGCTCCTTTATTCATTAATTCCACACTATTGCTTTCCAAACGGGCATGAGCCGCCTGAGTTGCCACTGCCCTTTTCCAAATCATCTGGCTCCACCACTTCAACCCGGGTCGGTCTGATAGCTTCATGAGCTTCCTGAGCATTCTTAGAAGTATTTCTATATACCCGTGGCTTTACAGCCAAATAATTTGCTCCATATTCTTTCTCAATAAATTTTCTAAAATCCCCTACCGCCTTATCTGATAAATTAACGGAATCAGTTCGGTGATAAGTAATTAAGCCTTGTTCATATAAACGTTGCGCTAAAGTCATTGTCTGTTTTCCTGACCAACCGAAACGTCTGGCCCCGGCCTGTTGTAACTTCGAAGTCGTATATGCCGGTGCCGGTGTTTTATTCATTTCCCTTCCTTGTACCTTGGCTACCACAAATTCACTATCTAACCCCCCCACAAAGACATCACTTTGTTCCTTTGTTCCAAATAAAGATTTTGAATACGAGTACTCTCCGTCAAATAATTTGATTTTTGAACTTTCAACAAAATTCTTTCCCTCAATTTTTTGCAATTCGGCCTCGAATTTTTCATCTTTTCGAAACCCTGCCGCAATTCTAAAGTATTTTTCTCTTTTAAAAGCCTCAATCTCCATCTCTCTTTCACAAATTAACCTTACTGCCACTGACTGTACTCGACCTGCCGATAAACCCCTTCTCACTTTTTTCCACAATACTGGTGATAATGAATATCCTACTACCCTGTCCAAAACTCTTCGGCCTTGCTGAGCATTTACCAAATTCATGTCAATTTGGGTTGCTTTTTTTAAAGCTTCCTCGATTGCTTCCTTGGTAATCTCGTGAAAAGATACCCGAGAAATTATTTTTGAATCAACTTTTTTCTTTTGCCCCTCAGTTAACAACCACTGAACGTGCCAGGCAATTGCTTCACCTTCCCGATCAGGATCAGAGGCCAGATATATTTCCTTCTTCCCTCCCGATAATTTTCCCATCTGAGACACCACGTCCCTCTTTTTAGGATCAAGCACATAATCAACCGTAAAATCTTTCAAATTTACCCCCATTTTATTGCTCGGTAAATCCCGAAAATGTCCCACTGTTGCCATTACTTCGTAATCACCACCCAAGTATTTAGAAATCGTTCTCGCCTTGGTTGGAGACTCCACTATTAAAAGCCTTTTTTGCATAACTGCCATTGTTATCTATTGTAATACCTCTGTCAAGTCGTTCATTTCTACCAAGGGAATTGCCCCCTGTTTTATTAACCAATTAGTCGCATAACTTCCTTCATCAACAATTCTTCCCGGTACACAATAAACATATTTTCCTTTTTCAACAAATTTTGAAGCTAATAAAAGAGTTCCGCTCTTCTTTCCTCCCTCAATTATTACTAAAATATCAGCATAGTTAGCCACATCCTCATTCAACTTTTCAAAATTCACTCCTTCAAATATTCTTTTAGCTCCTAATCTTATTACCTCACTATTACACCCCATTACCCTGATAGTCACCACTTCTTCTTTTGCCAGCACTTCCATTATTTCTCCAACCACTTCCCTTCCGTAATCACTCATGTGTCTACTCCCCACCACCGCAATTTTCATAATGTCTTAAAGGGATAACTACTTGGATACCTAGGCACCAAAATCTCCGGCTCATTAAACCATTCTTTTAAAATATCTCCGACCACGGGCGCCGCTACATCACTACCCTCCCCACCCCTTTCCACCATGACTGTAATCGAAATCTGAGGATTATCCGCCGGAGCAAAAGCAGTTAACCAAGCATGAGTATCATTACTCCCGTCACCTAATTCCGCTGTTCCCGTTTTACAGGCAATCTCAGTTTTAAAATTGAAAAGCGGCCAAGCCGTCCCTCCACTCTTGCACGCTTCTTTCATTCCCTCGATCACCAAGTTCCAATTCTTCTCTTTCGCATTTATTTCACTACACTTACTTGTCCCGTCCTTTAAAATACTCATCTCACATTTTTGCCCTCTACTCGCCAAGATATTTGTCATTTGGTTAATCTGTAACGGAGTCACTGTTAAATTACCCTGTCCGATGGCCAAATGATAGGTATCTCCCAAATACCATCTCTCTCCCATGTTTTCTCTCTTCCACTTATCGTCTGGGACCAAGCCGGATAACTCCCCTGGTAATTCTATTCCCGTTGCTGTTCCCAAGCCAAATTTTTTTGCCCAATATCCAATTTTATCTACCCCCATTGCCTCTCCCAACTTATAGAAAAAAATGTCATTTGACCTCTTTAGAGCTTTTACCACATTTACCATACCATCAGTGGTATGACTCTTGGTCCACAACCAATTATTAAAAGAATAATCTCCAATTTTAATCACTCCAGTGTCCTCAAATAAAGTATTTTCGTCAATTATCCCATCCTCCAATGCTCCTAGCGCCTCAATCGGTTTAAACACACTTCCAGGATGATATTTAGCTCCAATTGTCCGATTCATCATTGGTAAATTTTGAGTATCCTCTAAATATGACCTAATCGTCTCTTTGTCATAACTATAATTAAAATTATTGGCATCATAGCTCGGCGAAGACACCAAAACTAATATTTTCCCAGTGTTGGGTTCGCTTATTATTACCACTGCCTTTTTCCCATCAAGCATTTTATAAATCTTGTCCTGCCAATAGGCATCAATACTCAAAGTGACATCTCTTCCCTTTTCCGGCTCGAGCTGTCCCAAGTCTCTATTATTTTTCCCCTTCGCGTCCACTTCTACCAATTTATAACCATCAACCCCAATCAGATCACAGTCTAGTACACTCTCAATTCCCGACCTTCCCACCACGCTTTGGTTTTGTAAATTACGACCACATTTACCATTTTTTAATTCTTCTTGATTTACACTCCCCAGGTATCCAGTAATGTTTGCCGTAGCCGCTCCATAAGGATAAAAGCGTTTTATTGTTCCGTCAAAATCAATATTATCTGCCACCGTTCTCCCTTTTCTATCCAATATCACTCCCCTTGGCGCCGGGATTACCATCTTTGTTACCCGATTATTCAGCGACATTTCACGATAATATTGTCCTTTAATTAAATTTAATTTAATTACTGTCACCAATAAAATTCCAAAACTTAAAACCAGTGCCGCCTGCAACCACCAATATTTCATCTTAGTTCATGCTTGAAATTAATTTAATTTTTTGAAACCAATCATCATTTTCCAATAATTCCCCCTCCCCTTTTACTACCCCGTAAGTCGGATTTGACACTATTACTGCATTTATTTTTATTTCCTCTTCAATCAGTTTATCAATTCCCAAAAATTGTGCTCCTCCTCCAGACATTATCACCCCTCTCTTCAATACATCGTCTGTCATCTCAGTTGGCATTTCGTCCAAAACCACCTTAACTAAATTAACAATTCTTTTAACATTCAGAGCCGTTGCTTCCCTAATTTCTTCATTTCTTAATCTTATGCTTTTAGGTAAGTTGCTTTCTAAATCACGCCCCCTTATTACCCCCCCCATATCAATTTTAACTTTTTCTGCTGTATTATTTCCAATCAATAGGCCATATTTCATTTTTACGTAATTGATTATCGATTCATCAAAATCATTTCCTCCCATTTCCAAACCCCGACTAATTACTATTCCTCCCATTGACACTAAGCTCGCCTCAGTTTTTCCTCCTCCAATATCTAAAAACAACACCCCTCCGCTTTCGTCTAGCTTAAAACCACTACCCAAAACTCCCAACACTCCACTTTCCACTAATACAATCTTTGACACTCCCACTTGAGAAAATATGGCTCTAAATGCCCTTTTTTGAACATTACTAATTGTCCCTGGCACTCCAACAATCACCCGTGGCTTGAGAAATTTTGGATAAGTACTGGGTATTTCATTTGTCAGTTTCATAAAATATGCCACCAGAGCCTCAGCCGTTATCAAATCAGCTATCACTCCATGGTTAATCGGTGCCACCACTTCAATCTGTTTTGGTTCTCTGTTAACCATTTCCTTAGCTCTTTGCCCATAAATTAACAATTTATGGATTCCGTTCTTTTTCTTTTTTAATCTGGCCACCATTGAAGGCTCATCAACGATTATTCCCTTACCTTTTACATAAATTTTCACACTACTGCTTCCCAAATCAACCCCCACCTCCCAATAAAAATTAGCTATAAATTTTGTCCACCATTTCACTCCATCAGTATAGCAATTGCTGTTAAAATAAACACGTGACCTCAATCATTCAATTTTTATATCTCTCCCTATTTTTTTTCACCCCACTAATCTTCACTTCGCTCACCTCGGAGCTTTTTGAAGTTCCAAAAATGTATTTTGTCTATTTCACAACTATCTTCATCGTCCTTTTTCATTTTCTTAATTGGATCAGGGGTGAAACTCCTTTATTTTCTAAAAACAAACTATCTATTCCTCTTCTTATCTTCTTCTCTAGTCAACTAATCTCTACTTTCTTTTCAGTCGATCCCCACACCTCCATTTTTGGTTACTATTCCCGGCTTAATGGCGGCCTTCTCTCCTTTGGTTCTTATTCTCTGCTTTTCCTAATACTTCCTCTGTATCTAACTCAAAAGTTTCGCGACAAAACAATAAACATTTTTCTCATTTCTGGTTTTCTAGTTTCTACTTTCGGGATTTTAGAACACTTCGGAGTTGACAAAAACATGTGGGTTCAGGATGTCCAATCCAGAGTATTTTCCACTCTGGGCCAACCAAATTGGCTTGCCGCCTACCTCTGTATTCTTCTTCCTTTTGCACTTGATAAATTTCTAAAATCTAAAATCTTTTCTCTAAAATCTTTCCTCTTTCTATTTCTCGTCTCCAACCTCTATCTCTGCCTTCTTTTTACCAAATCTAAATCAGGTATCATCGCCGCCATAATCACCATTGTTATATATTTTATTTTGTATTTCATAAATAACTTCAAGAATAAAAATAGTCTCCTTTTCACAAGGGAGGGTCGGGGAGTTTCACTGATAATTTTTATTTTTGTTATTCTTTCCCTATCTATAAATAACCCTATCAAAGACTATCTTTTTCCTCAAAAAATTTCTTCATCAATAGATCAAAATACCACACTTAACATTACTCCCAGTGAAGACCTCCGCAAAATTGTTTGGACCGGCTCTCTCGATTTGTGGAAGCGCTTTCCCCTCTTTGGCACCGGTCCCGAAACCTTTGCCTACTCTTATTATTGGACCCGTCCCGCCTCTCACAACCTCACTTCCGAATGGGATTTTCTCTACAACAAAGCTCACAACGAATATTTAAATTATCTGGCCACCACCGGTAGCTTCGGCTTTCTAAGTTATCTCTTCTTAATTATTACTATCCTCACTATTACTTTCATTAATCCTGTTGTCTTTGTCTCCTTTGTCTCTATATTAATCACCAATTTCGCTGGTTTTTCTGTCGTTATCACTTCACTTTTCTTTTTTCTTCTCCCAGCCTTTGCCTTAACTGTGCTTCCTGTAAAAACAGACCAAAAACCAAAAAATAAATTACTATATTTGCCGATAGTCACCCTCTTTCTTTTTGCCTTTATAAAACTTTCCTCTTTTTTTACTGCTGATCTTGCCTACAATCAGTCCCTTAACTCGCTTAACCGCCAACAAAACATCACCGCTCAAGACTTTATTAATGTTGCCCTCTATCTTCGTCCCCAGGAAGCAGTCTACCGAAGTCAAGCTTCTTTGATTGCCGCCAAATTAAATCAACCTGAATTAGCTCTTAGTCAATCAAATTTGGCTATTTCACTCTCTCCGGCTTCAACCAATCTCTGGAAAGAAAGAGCTCAAGTTTTTTCTTTTCTCTCTCTTGTCGATCCTAAATATTTTAACTACGCCATCGACGCACTGGAAAAATGTACCCGTCTGGCTCCAACTGATGCCAAAACTTATTTTCTGTTAGGAAAATTCTACGAGGCCGCCGACAAACAGGATCTGGCTATTAAAAACTATCAACAAGCTCTGTTCTTAAAATCAAATTACGATCACACTCTCTTTGCTTTAGGTGAAATCTATTTTAGTCAAAAAAACTACTCTGAAGCCAAAAAATATTTTGAAACTACCTTAATTTACGCTCCCACCAATCTCGACGCTCAAAATTATCTTGACAAAATTACTTCTCTTTTACCAAAATCTCGTTAACATCTACCTTTATTTTTTCCTTATCTTTCCAATAATAAAACTTACCACCTTCTTCTTTTATATGATCCACAAACAAAACTCCTCTCAAATGATCTTCTTCATGTTGCCACACAATCGCCTCAAACCCCTCCAATGTCTCGTGTCTAGTTTCTAGTTTCTTATTTCTTATCTCTTCCCAGCTAACTTTTATTTTCAAAAACCTTTTCACCGTTCCATATAGGTCAGGAAAAGACAGACATCCCTCTAAAAAATCACTCTCACCCCCTCCTTCACTTATAATTTTTGGATATACTTTTTCCCCAAAACTTGCTTCCATTATTGGATTAATCAAAATTTTCACTTCGCCTTTATCTTTAATCCCCAAAAAACTTTTGGAGATTCCAATTTGCGTCGCCGCCAAACCAGCCCCATTCTCTGATTCCTCCAAAATTTTTTTCAGTTTTCTAATTTCTTCAAGTAATTTTTCATCAACCCTTTCTATCCTCTTTGTCTTAGCTCGAAGAATCTTATTAGGAAACATCACTATTTCTGATCTCATGGCTAATTTTATCATTTTGCTAAAAAACATGATAGAATCCGCTCAATGAGTCAAGAGAAACCAAACATTCTTATTTTAGGAGCTTCGGGTGGCGTCGGTAATGCAGTCTTCAAAAATCTAAACCGTGATAATAAATATAATCTCACCGGCACCTTTTTCAACCATGACCAGCCCGACCTCCTCCACTGTGACATTTGCAACCCAGAAAGTATCAGAAGAGTCGTTGGTAAATCAAAGCCCGATTATATTTTAAATTTTGCCGGGATGGCTCAACAGGGACTATGTAATAACAATCCCGAAAAAGCCCACCGCACCAATGTCGGTGGAACTGAAAATACTTTTCGCCTTGCTCTTGACAACAATATTCCCTATTTCTATCCCAGCTCAATTGCCGTCTTTTCAGCTTATACCGATGGCGGGAAATGTGATGAAGATACCCCCACCAATCCAAAAGCTGATTCTGTTTATGGGCAAACAAAAGTTGGAGCTGAAAATATTCTTTCACAATCTTCTGGTAAACATCTCACTATCAGAACCGATCTCGTCCTCCACCCCGATCTGGGTTTTGTAAAATTAATCAACGACTACCAATACGCCGGAATCAAAATTAATGGAGGTCGTTTTCCAATTTATTTACCCGACCTCCTCAACTCTATTGAAAGTTTTATTGACCAGCCCGAGAATCCTAATCGTCTCCAACATCTGATAAATCCTGATTACAGATTGGGGATAAAACTCGCCAACCTGGCAGACATCGTTATCAGAAAATTTGGTCTAGCTAAAGAAACTATTACCACGCCCAATATCACTTATTTTGTTCCTCGCACCGATGTAAACGCCAAAATGCCCATCTACATCGACCCAAATGCAGACAATAATGCCACCCAACGCTTTCTTTTTACTACCAAATTTCCTAGTCTATAATTATATTCATGACCAAAATTGTTTTCTTTGGCGCTTCAATTTATTCTTTACCGGTTTTAAAAAAACTTTCAAAAATTTCTGATTTCGAATTAATTTCCGTTGTCACCAAAATAGATAAAGCCTTTGGTCGTGATCAAAAAATCACCCCCAATCATGTCGCAAAATATTGCCAGGACAACAATCTCCCACTTCTTCAAATTGAAGAATTTACTCCGGAAGTCAAAAACAAACTTCGCGACCTAAAAGCTGACTTGGCTCTTTGCTTGGCTTTTGGACCTCCTTTTTTTGATGAAGAAACAATTAACATCTTTCCCAAAAAAATAATTAACATTCATCCCTCAACCTTACCCAAATACCGCGGTGCCACCCCCGGTCCTTGGCAAATTATTAATGGCGAAACAAAAAGTAGCGTCACTTTTTTTCAAATTGATCCCCTTCCCGACCACGGTCCCATCATCACTCAAGTCCCTTTTGACATCATCCAAAGTGAAACGGCTGACTCCTTTTATCAAAAAGCATTTCAACTAGCTTCCGATAATTTAGAAAGCGTTTTAAAAACATATATTCAAAATCCTACCGTTCTCAAGATTCAAAACCATACTCAAAAAAGTTACTTTCCAAAAATAACTAAAGATGGGGCAAAAATAAATTGGACTTGGGATATTCAAAAAATTGAACGTTTTATCCGCGCTCTCAATCCCTCACCGATTGCCTGGACCTTTGTGGAAAATCTCAACCATCAAATTCTAAAAATGAAAATATTTTCGGGAATTTTGGATCAAAATAAATCAAAACTGGTGCCAGTTATGGTCCAAGTTGAGGGAAAAAACAAAACCGAGTGGACAGAAATAAAAAAATATTATTCAATAATCACAAAAAAATGATATTGATTTTTTGCCGATAGACAGGAATAATTTAACTGACATTTTTCAAAAAAAATTACAAAAATTGATGATATTTTAATCTTAAACATCAATTATTTACCGGAAAATCAGGATGTTTTTTGTTTGACAAAAAATTTCAAATCCTCTTTAATTTTATTAAAGGAGGAACCAACATGCCCGTAAAAAAAGCAAAAAAAGCCAAAAAAGTTGTTAAGAAAAAAGTAGCTAAGAAAGCCAAAAAAGTTGTTAAGAAAAAAGTAGCTAAGAAAGTCAAAAAAAAAGCTAAAAAATAGTTTTTCTTTTCAATTAAAGAAACGGTGCTTATTTAAGTGCCGTTTTTTTAATCTCACCCTTCATCTTCTTTATGCATTTACTACAATAAACCCCGCTGATTTTTTCTTCACCTACTGTCAAAGTTACTTTTTGAACATTTGCCTTAAAAGTTCTGGAAGTTCGATTTTGAGCATGGGAACGGTTGCGGCCAACCGAAGTTCCCTTACCACATAGACTACAATTTCTCATAGGGTATACTATATCAAAATCGCCCCTCAAATTAAACATGGAAAATATCATCGTTCTTATTTCACTCCTAGTCGCTATAACTATTCATGAATTTTGTCACGCTCTAGCCGCCGACAAACTGGGTGATCCCACCCCCAGAGCCTACGGCCGTTTAACTTTAAATCCCCTGGCCCACCTTGACCCCTTAGGCACTCTCATCCTCCTAGTCGCTCGTTTTGGTTGGGGAAAACCAGTTCCTATTGACCCTTATAATTTTCGCCACCCTCGACGTGACGAAATTATTGTTGCTCTGGCCGGCCCTCTCAGCAATTTTCTTTTAGCCTTCATCTTTTCTCGTATTCCCGGCACTCTTACCTATATCTTGACTTATACCAACCTCTATTTGGGTATCTTCAATCTTTTTCCCATTCCCCCTCTTGATGGGTCTAAGGTCCTTCTTAATCTTTTACCCCTCGACACCGCCATCAAGATCGAATCCGCCTTTGAACACTATGGTTTTATTCTAATCGCCTTACTAATTGTCTCCGGGCTTCTTACTAGCCTTCTTAACCCTATTTTTTCTTTCGGTCTCCGTCTTCTTTATTAACCAAATCATTTAATTCGGTCACCATTTCCTCCACTTCTTTTTTACTCATCCCGTGACCCATTGCTCCTTCAGCTAGAGTTTCCACTGCTGACATACTGCAACCCAAACAATGAAAACCATATTTTTCTACTAAAATATCCGCTAACCTCGGATATCTCTCCGCAATTTCCAGAATTAAAATATTTTTAGTTATTTTTTGTTTCATATTTCGCTCAATTTTACCTTTTTTAATTCTAAATACCAACTTTTCTCCATTTTTTCCCAAACTCTTTTCAATCCACAGCCCTTTACCCTAGCACAGCCCTTATCTCCCAAACATGTCACCATCGCCCTATTCTCCCCCAATGCTTCAAGTAAATCGTAGAGGTTTTTCTTGTCCCAATCTTTTATCAGCTGGTAACCACCATTCTTTCCCTCCCGCGATTCAACAATACCTCCAGTTTTTAAGTTTGTTGCTACTTGTCCCAGAAATCTGTAAGGCAATTTAAGTTTTTTCGCCGCCTCAGTCAGCGACATATTTTTACCCTTACTATGCGCCAAAAACAATATAAACACTATGCTGTATTCAACTTTTTTAGATACTGTTATCATGCTACAATTATACAACCTGCTAAAAGCGATCTTTGAGAAGGTGTTTTTTCTAGCTAACCTAAAAAAAAGGAGGATGTTTGTCAACATCAGCTTTGCTTTTATTGACTAGTTCTCCCCACGTATCTTGGCGTGGAAAAGCCACTATCGAAGTCCTCACTTTTGGCAGGCTTTTTTGTTTTTACTTCAATTCTTCTTTTACCCTTTTTGAGATTATCTCCATACTTTTCTCGTTTCTTTTCGCCTCATTCTCAATACTTTTTTCAAACTTTTTCTGATACCGTTTGGGTCTTTTTAAATAGTCCCGCAAAAATTTCACCGCTTCTCCCCTTTTTTCCTTCACCCATCCCAAACCCTTCTTCTTTATCAATCTGATATTACCATCCTCCTGTCCCCCATTATGGGTAATTGCCCATCAAACAAAAAATTTGGACCTGCTTTTCCAAAAACAATATCTACCCCGGCTAATACTTCTCCCATGTTCTCAATCCAACCCAGGTTTTTAATGATTAAGTTTCCTTTTTTATTTAATCGTTTATATGACTTTACGTACCGCTCCACCAAGTCATATGATTTTTTATCTTTCCCAGTATTAAATACTAGACCTACCTTGTCTTTAATTAACATCAAGGCCGGCAACAACCTTACCAACGAATAAGTTCCCATACTTCCTCCGCCAAAAAATACCACCGGCCTACCATCGTTAAAACCTAGTTTTTTTCTGGCTTCTTTTCTATCAAACTTTCCAAACATCTCCTGTCTTGTCCACCAGCCTGTTATTAAAATCTGATTCCTTTTTAAACCACATTCTTTCATTCCTAAATACACCCCTTTCCGGTCATAAACCAAATGCAAATCAATTTTAGAGTTATATGCTATCGGTAAAATAGTCCACGGGTCACTAACAGCCGTCCATAATTTAAATTTCTGTTTTTCTTTATCACGCCACCTGGCCAAAGAATGGGAATGAAACCAATAGGCTGAAATCACCAAATCGGGTTTAATTTTTTCAACTATTTTCCTTGGCGCCACCACATTCCCCTGAGACATTTTTTCAATTAATTTTCTCAAACCCGGCGAGTACGATATCCATCTGGATAACTTATTGGATACTGGTAAATACCGATAACTAAGCATATACATCTCATGAATTAATCCTAATTTTGCTCTTACTTCCGCGTAATAAACTTCAAAATTTTCTTCTTTCTCTTTGGTTTTTAAAAACCCATAAATCGCTCTAGCTATTGACCGGTGACCCCAGGGCATATGATCTGTCATTACCAAGATTTTCTTTTTAGTCACACCCTATTCTATAATACTCAAATTCTCATTTCTCTCTTTATTTCCCCAAGTATTATCCCCATACTCTTTTCGTTTTTTCTTGCTTCAGTCTCAATATTTTTCTTAAATTTATCCTGATATCTTTTTGGGTCCTCAAGATAAGCTAATAAAAAATCAGCCGCCTCTGTTCCCTTTTCTTTAACCCAACCTAAACCCTTCTTTTTAATCAAGTCTATGTTTCCGTCTTCTTGCCCTCCAATATGGGTAATTGCCCATCAAACAAAAAATTTGGACCTGCTTTTCCAAAAACAATATCTACCCCGGCTAATACTTCTCCCATGTTCTCAATCCAACCCAGGTTTTTAATGATTACATTTCCCTGCTTGTTTAATTTTTTATACAATCTTGTATATTGCTCGACTAGATTGTAGGCCAATTTATCCGTCCCGGTATTAAAAATAAAGCCAACCTTACCCTTAATTAACATTAGAGCTGGTAAAAGTTTCGTTAAAGAATTCGTTCCCAAACTCCCGCCCCCAACAAATACCACCTGTCTGTCATCACTAAAACCTAGTTTTTTTCTGGCTTCTTTTCTATCAAACTTTCCAAACATCTCCGGCCTTGTCCACCAGCCTGTTTCTAATATTTTATTTTTTGGGATACCACATTCTTTCATCCCAACATCAACCCCCATCTGATCATAAACCAGATGCATATCGATTTTTGAATTATATGACACCGGCAACACCGTCCACGGATCTGCCACCACCGTCCATAATTTGAAATTTACATCTCCCCTGTCCTTCCACCCGGCCAAAGAATGGGAATGAAACCAATAGGTTGAAATCACCAAGTCTGGCTTTATTTTTTGAACCACTTTTTTAGGTGCCGACAAATTAGTAAACGATAACTCTTCGATTACTTTTCTGATTTGAGGCAAATAAGACATCCATCTTCCAATCCGGCTCGACAAAGGTAAATATCGATAACTGAATTGATATATATCATTTGAAATTCCCATCTCGGACTTCACTTCAGCGTAATAAACTTCAAAATTTTCTTCTTTCTCTTTAGTTTTTAAAAAACCATAGATAGCTCTGGCGATTGACCGATGACCCCAGGGCATGTGATCTGTCATCACCAAGATTTTCTTTTTTACCATGTTCTATTCTATAATACTCCATCATGCCTGAATAGCTCAGTTGGTAGAGCAGCTGTTTTGTAAACAGCAGGTCGTCAGTCCGAATCTGACTTCAGGCTCATTCAATAATATCTTTATTCCAACTCCATCTTTAGTTTTTCGACTACTTCTCTTTTAGGAACGTAAACATGCCCCCTAATATTGATTTTTTGGTTAAGATACTGCTGACTAATTTCTGTTACTCTCTCCTTAGGAATATCATTCTCAATCAAAATTACATATTCTTTCCCGTCGACATCTATAAATTTTCCCAATCGTTGAAAATTATTTATGTCTACCTCATAACCCATAGCCAATTCTATCAAAATATCATTTATGTTCGAGCCCTTATCTTCCACACCACTCTTCTAACCCCTATTTTATCTTTTTTAACACCTCAAGCCCTAAATAGGCACATTTTTTTCTATTGGGAGTTAATTTTACCCCCATTTTCTTTTCTATTTCTTTTCCACTCATCTTTTTAACCTCACTCAGTTTCTTTCCCTTAACCATTGACAATAAAATATCTACTGCCGCCATTGATATGGCACAGCCTCCACCAGTAAATTTTGCTTCACTTATCACTCCTTTTTTAATCCTTACTCCTATTTTAATTTTGTCACCACATAAAAGATTTATTTCCTCCACCTCAATTCCACTATCAAGCTTACCCATATTTTCAGGATTTTTATAATGATCCAAAATTATTTCCCGATATAAATCATCCATTTTTGTTAAAAATTTCTATGGCTCCCTTGATACCTTTGACTAAAATATCAATATCTCCTTTGTCATTATATATCCCCAAACTAATTCGGCTTGTTCCCGAATTTAAACCAAATTTTTTATGCAAAGGCATCGCACAATGATATCCAGTTCTCAGACAAACATTATACTTCCTTCCCAAAATATCCCCCAAATCATGTGACGCCGGCATTCCTTTTCCTGACAAAATTATGGAAATAACTCCCCCCCTCTCTCTCTTTGGTCCGATAATTTTTACTTCAGGTATCTCCGACAATTTACTCCATGCGTACTCACATAGTTCACTTTCATGCCATCTCATCTCCTTCCAGCCTATTTTTTCCACAAATTTTATTGCCTCTCCCAACCCAATTACTTCCCCAATCGCTGGTGTTCCTGCCTCATAAGCCTCAAAACCTCCTTGATAACTACTTTCCTCAAAAGACACTTCCCTTATCATCCCCCCTCCAAAAATAGAAGCTTTCATTTCGGAAAATCTTCCTTTTTTAACCCACAATACCCCCACTCCGCTTGGTCCATAAATCTTGTGTCCTGAAAAAACATAAAAGTCAGCTCCCAAATCAGCTACCTTTACCGACATACGGGCCACCGCTTGAGCCCCGTCTACTAAAATTACTATTTTGGGGTTTATTTCTTTTGCCTTTTTAATAATTTCTTTGACTGGATTAATAGTCCCTAAGACATTACTCATCTCCGTCAAAGCTAATATTTTTGTTTTTCTTCCAATAATTTTTTCCAAATTATCTATTTTTAATTTAAAATCATCACCCACTTCTATCAGCCTTAATTTTGCCTTTCTTCTTTTGGCTAATTCCTGCCAAGGCACTAAATTTGAATGATGTTCCATTTCTGTTGCCACTATCTCATCACCCTTAAATATGTTTTCTTCCCCCCATGACCTGGATACCAAATTAATCCCTGCCGTTGTTCCACTGGTAAAAATAATTTCTTCTCTATTTTTTGCTCCAATAAAATTAGCTACTAGCTCTCTCACTCCCTCATATTCTTCACTCGCCTTTTCCGACAATGGATATAAACCCCGATGAATATTGGCACTATATTTAGTGTAATATTCCATCATTTTATCTAGCACCCTTTTTGGTTTTAAGCTTGTCGCCGCACTATCCAAATAGACCAAATCCGGACTATTTTTAAAAATTGGAAAATATTTTTTATATTTATTCATTTAAAAAGGCTTTTATAATTGATTTTACTGCCTCATCCTGACTTAAACCACGCGACATTAAATAAAACAATTGTTCCTCGTCAACTCTCCCAATTGCCGCCGCATGTGAGGCCCTAACTTCATTTGATTCTATTTCTAATTCAGGAATTGCCGTGGCCATCGAATTTTCTCCAATTAATAACACCGACTGACGTAAAAATGCCTCGACCAGTTCTGCTCCTTTATCAATTTTTATGACTCCTTTTAAATTTAACTTTCCCCCCGGCATTACTACCGCTTTAATTAAAGTATTGCCTCGTGTTTTTGGAGCTTTAAATTGCATAACAGTTTCAATATCAATACTTTCACCACTTTTAACCACCAAAAATTTCTTAATATCTTTAGATTGTCCCATCCTATCTAATACATCAAAATATCTCATCCAACACTTCCCTCCATTTGTAAACTAATTAGTCGATTTAGTTCCACACTATATTCCATTGGCAACTCTTTAACAATTGGTTCAATGAAACCATTAACCACCATTGCCTCCGCTTCGTGTTCTTCAAAACCCCGCGACATTAAATAAAACAATTGTTCCTCCCCAATTTTGCTAACTGTGGCCTCGTGTTCCAAAGTCACTTCTGATTCCATAATTTTATTAACAGGATATGTGTCCGACCTCGATTCATTATCTAAAATTAAAGCATCACAAACTACCTTAGATCTAGCATTTTTTGCCCCCTTATTCATTTGAATCATACCCCGATAGCTACTTCTACCTCCATTTAAACTAATCGATTTGGAAATAATCCGACTTGTTGTGTTTTCAGCTAAATGAATACATTTTCCTCCAGCGTCTTGATGTTGACCTTTCCCCGCCACTGCCACCGATAAAATTTCTCCATGAGCCCCCTTTCCCGCCAAAATCACACTTGGATATTTCATGGTTATCTTACTTCCTAAATTTCCATCTACCCATTCCATGATCCCCTTTTCCTCTACCCACGCCCTCTTTGTCACCAGATTGTAAACATTAGTTGACCAGTTTTGAATTGTCGTATAACGACACCTGGCATTTTTAGCCACCCAAATTTCCACCACAGCTGAATGCAATGAATCAGTCGTATAAATTGGCGCTGTACAGCCTTCCACATAATGAACAAAAGCCCCTTCATCAACTATAATTAAAGTCCTTTCAAATTGTCCCATGTTTTGGGTGTTTATTCTGAAATATGCCTGTAACGGTAAATCAACTTTTACTCCCTTTGGCACGTAAATAAAAGATCCTCCCGACCACACCGCGCTGTTTAAAGCCGCAAATTTATTGTCCCCTTTTGGTACAATTTTGCCAAAATGTGACCACACTAGATCTGGGTATTTAACCAAAGCCTCGTCCATTCCACAAAAAATTATGCCCTTATCACGTAATTTTTTAAGTAAAGAGCCGTAAATTACTTCCGATTCATATTGTGCTTTTACTCCTCCCAAATACTCCTTTTCTGCCTGAGGAATTCCCAATTTATCATATGTGTCTTTTATTTCTTTGGGTACATCTCCCCATTTTTTACCTTCACTTTTCGTCGCTTTCACATAATAAAAAATATTGTTGAAATCTATTGTTGATAGGTCTGCCCCCCAAGTTGGCATTTTCTTTTCCAAAAAAATTTTGTAAGACTCCAGTCTAAAATTCCGCATTTTTTCTTCCTCAGATTTCATTGTCGAAATCATCCTTACAATTTCTTCGTTTAAACCTCTCTTGGCCTTAAACATGTGCTTTTCCGGACTAGAGAAACCATACTCATATGGGCTTTTTTCCCATTTTTCCTTTTTACTTTCCTCTTTTATTGGGGCAAAACGACTCATTATTTTTTTTCTTCAAAACCTTTATCTTCAATTTTCTTTACCAGTTCCATTCCGCCCATTTCTTTCACTTTTCCTTTTTCAATTATCACTACTTTATCTGCTTTTAAATAATTTAAAATCCGACTGTAGTGAGTAATTATCAACACCCCAACCTTATCCTCTTTGACCATTTTTTTAACCCTCAGGGCAATTATTTTTAAGGCGTCCACGTCAAGACCAGAATCAATTTCGTCCAATATTATATATTTTGGCTTTGACACCAACATTTGTAAAACCTCCATTTTTTTTCTTTCTCCACCAGAAAATCCATCATTCAGACCTCTCTCCAATAACCCATTTTTCAACTGTAATTTTTCAGCCTCATCATCTAACCAATTTCTAAACTTAACCAAATCCATTCTTTTTTCATTTTCAAACTTCTTGTAGATCTGCCATAAAAAACTTTTTATCCCAAGGCCCGGAATTGCCACTGGCGCTTGATTTGCTAAAAATAGACCCATCATTGCTCTTTCATTTGGAGTCAATTCTGTAATTTCTTTTTTATCAAAAAACATTTTTCCCTTATCTACGGCATATTTTGGATGTCCAGCCAAAGCATAGGCCAAACTCGATTTTCCACTTCCGTTTGGACCCATTAAAGCCATCACTTCTCCCGCATTTAACTCTAAACCAATATCTGCCAAAATTGGCTTTCCTTCCACCGAAACGCTTATTTTTTTTATTTGCAACATACTCCCACTATTTTAGTAGGAGTATCCTCAAAAAACAAGAGGAGGATTGATTTTATTTCTCAAGACAAAAATACCCGTAATTTGGTAAAATAACCTCGTCGCCCGGATAGCTCAGTTGGTAGAGCATCCCCTTGGTAAGGGGAAGGTCATGAATTCGAATTTCATTCCGGGCTCATTTTTTCTCTACCTTTCTACTTTTTCTTTCTGGTTTTGGTAAAGGTGCCAATTTTTCAAATAATCTTATATCCTCTGCTGTTATTGTATGGGGCGCTTCATCACTGTAATGCAAACCAAAACCACATATTCCCTCACTTATCAGTGGACCTCTGTGATTATTTTTTGTGTTTAACGGACATTTCAAAGTTTCAATTCGCATAATATTTTTCTTAAATATTTAATCCAAAGCGGAGGGTACAGGGGTTGAACCTGTTAGTCCTTACGGACACTAGTTTTCAAAACTAGCGCATTACCGTCCTGCCCACCCTCCAAAACACACTGATTATATCAATTATTTATAAATGTTATCCTTAATTACTATGAATATTCAAATCACCGGCGACAACTTTGAACTCACAGATGCAGTTAAAAAATTGGTCGATGAGAAAATCAACCAAAAATTAGAAAAATTCCTCACCACCTTCGCCCCGGAAATGAAAACAGCCACCCTTCGAATTGAATACGACAAATTAAAAAACGTTCATCTCCGTTTTGACATATATCTCCCAGGCAAAGAAAAAATCTTCTCCGAAACTACACACAAGTTCCTTGAATCAGCCCTCATTGATTTAGAAGATCAACTCGAAAGACAAATTAAAAAATACCGCGACCTCTGATGCCCCTATTTTTCTTCCCCCTCTATTATCAATTGCTTCAGGCCTATCACCCCAGTAGCTACACTCCCTCTACTCCAATAATATCTGTCAACGAAACCACCCCCACCCCCAAACCAAATGTTCTTGGTCTAAAAACTATTGTTCCCTCTTATATCCCTCCTATTGGCGGTGATGGCAATATAATCGATCTGGTACTCTTGGGTGATTCAATGATTGACACACTTTCCAAAGATATCTGTCAACAATCCTTTCAAAAATATTTCCCTTTTACCAAATTTAACATCTTAAAATATGGCTATGGTTCCACTAATATCGAATCTGCCCTCAAACGTTTAACTGAAACAACCTCCTACCTGGGTCAAAACAACCCGTCGATTTTATCTCAAAATGCAGACATAATTCTCATCGAATCCTTTGCCTACAATAATTTTGGCAACTCTCAGGCCGGCATCGACCGTCAAAGTCAGGCTCTTCAGAAACTGACCAGCACCATTAAAAAGGAATCGCCCCACACCAAAATACTTCTTGCCTCTACCATTGCTCCCAACTCTGTTACTTTTGGCAACGGGATTAAGGACGTTCATTTCTCTGCTTTTCAAAAAATTGAAAAAACCAACACCATTAAACTTTATCTGCAAAATCTAGTCAATTTTGCTAACAAAAATAACTTTGCCCTCGCCGATACTTTTCACCCCAGTCTTTTTGGTCAAAATGGCTCAGAACTTCTTATTAGTTCTACCGATCATCTCCACCCCTCCCCTCTTGGTAGTGAGTTATTCTGCGACACGGTCGCCAAAAGCATTTTAGATAATCAACTTATCAATTAATTGCTAATTCCCGCTACATCGATTAAAATAGCTCCATGGCCAAATCTAAAAAAACACCTCGAATTTTAATCGCCCTTTGTTGCTCCGTTTGTGGTGCCCAAAATTATCTATCCGAAAAGAACAAAACCAACACCCCTGATAAACTTAAATTCAACAAATATTGTCATTGGTGCAAAAAGAATACCGAACACAAAGAGTCAACAAAACTAAAATAATTCTCTGATGCTACACTGATTTATGTGTCAAATCGGAAGTACGGAATGTCTCCTTTGTGCTGACACCGTTTCCCCCGTCAGATTAATTCCCCCTTTTGAACCTCGTCGTCCATGCCACCCCTCACCCACCATTGCTGAGCAACTCTACAGTATCTCCCAAGAAGACCAATCACCCCCCGCCATCCGCTCCAAAGCTACCGATAATCAGACAGTGCTATAATCTGCCATGATTTCCGCCCTCGAAAACATCTATATCTCCCCACTGGAACTGTGTAATCTCAATTGTCGCTATTGCTATACCAAAAAAACTAAAAATATCCTTTCCAATTCCCAGATTCTCTCCTTCGTTCGAAGATACAACCAACAACTCGCAACTCGCAACTGTCAATTGAAATCTATAATCTTCTGTGGCGGTGAAGTTTTTACCCTCAAAAATTTTCCCTCTTTAATTAACAAACTAAACTCAATGGGTATTTTTACCTCTATTATCACCAACGGCACCATTGATAGACTTAAAAACATAAAGGATCCCCGTAATTGTCAATTGATTGTCTCTTTTGACGGACCTCAAAATATCCACGATGCTAATCGCGGACCAGGCAACTTTACCAGATCTAAAAAATTTGTAAAACACGCTTTAAAATTAAATTTTCCTGTTGAAATTTTTTACTTAATTACCAAAGATTCTTACCCTTATAAAGATTCTTTCCAGGTTTACAATCTTCCCAAAACTTATCTTACTGACCGCCTTGGATCTCTAACCTCAAAACAAATTATAGATATTCGTCAGAATTATCCATGTTATCCACCAAAAAACTTTGGCTGTTCCATGCTTTCCCTCCAATCAGACGGTAAATTTTACGGCTGTTGTGAATCAGTCAAGCCAATTGCTTCAATTTCCGACCCAATCAAAAAAGTTGTCAAGCGTTTTTTAGATCTCACTTCAAAAAATCTTCTTTGTTCCGATCCAGATTATTTTTGTGGGTTAAAAAACTTATGACCCAATCTGAATTTCTAAAATCTATCCGTCAATATCTCTGGAACCTAGATTTTACTGAGATTGAAATCCCTTACCTCAACCCCTCTCTCCCCCTCGAAGCAAATCTCTATTCCTTTAAAACTACCTGGACTCATAAAAATGTGAACTATTACCTCCCCACCTCTCCGGAATTTGCCCTCAAAAAATTCCTATCTGAAAATCAAAAAAACTGCTTTGCCATTTCCCATTGTTTTCGCGATCTGGAAAACGAAGGTCCCAACCATACTCCGGAATTTTTAATGTTGGAATGGTACGAAATCAACAAAAATTACCAAAACTTAATGCTTTCCACTCGAAATTTTATCAAAAAATATTTAGATATCGAGTTCACCAACTTTGTTCTCCCTCAAAACCTACCCGACAAGGAAGCCGATTTCAATCAGTACTTTCTCAATAAAATCGAACCTAATTTACCTAAAGATAAAGCTGTTTTTATTACCGGCTATCCGGCTTTTCTCAGCCCTCTGGCAAAAAAGGGACAACGCTTTGAGCTTTATATTAACGGTATTGAAATTGCTAATGGCTGTACTGAAAACACCGATCCAGATTCAATTCTAAAGTCCTTTAATCGGGAAAAAGAATATCGGATTAAAAATTCTTTACCACTCCACCCCATTGATACCTCTTTTGCCACCAATTCTGCTAAACTAAAAACCATATCAGGCATCGGCCTTGGTATTGATAGGTTACTAAAAATGATTAATCAATAAATATAATGCTTTTCGATAAACTCCCCGCCAGACCCAGTCCCAATAGCCCCGCCGGCTTAAAATATGAAAATAAACGCCTAAAACAAGAAAACAAAGACTTAAAAAATCAAGCCCTAATCGATTCACTTACCGGCCTTTATAACCGCCGCTATCTTAATCAACAACTTGAAAACCTTGCTCAATCCGGCAACGTCAAGGGTATCACCGCCCTTATGTTTGACGTTGACAATTTTGGAGATTTCAACAATGAGTTGGACAAAATACACGGCAAAGAAAAAGGGCATTTCCTTGGAGATCAAGTTTTAATAAAATTAGCCAGCATTCTAGATGAAAATACCCAAGCCACCGATCTCGTCGCCCGTTTCGGCGGAGATGAGTTTGTTGCCATCTTTCCCAATATAACCGACATGGACAGTATTCAACACCTTGTTTACCGTATCCACGATGCCATGGAAGAAGGGCTTACCAAAAACAACATTCATGTCTCTTTTGGTTTTGCCACCACCGTCAAAGAAGACCCCACAAAACCTCAAAGTTTTTTGCCCACACTGCAGGAAGCCGACAGGCATCTCTTAGAAATGAAAAAATATAAAAATATATTATAAATTTGCTATCATTGTTTATGGCCAAAGATATTAAAAACACTCTTCTGACTCCCCAGAGTACTAAACCTTTTAACCAAAGACTACCTTTTAAAAATCCCTTTGCTCCACCAAAAGGACCTCAAACCAAATTCAATTCCCGTGTCGTCACCTCTTTTAGGACACAAAACCGGGGCGGCGGCGGTAAATAACTTTCTCAAAACTTTTCCCTTCTCCATCTATCCTAAATCCCAGCTTTTCATACAGTATGGTTGCCGCCGAATTATCTTTTGATGTTTCCAACCACCACTCCTTGTTCTCTGCCCCCTGATATTCGTCCCCTTTCATAAAATCATTCATTGTCTCTTTCAAGAAATTATAAGAAAAACCCTTATGCCTGGCTCTTTCATAGGTTCTAATTGCTAACGTAAAACCACCCTCTCCCTCTTTTCCAAACCAAGTTATCCCCAATAAATTGTCTTCTTCATCAACCAAGGCATAAATCGCTCTGCCTTTTTTAAGCCACTCGTCATAGCTCTCTCTATTCTTAAACCTCCCAGCGTCAGAAGTAAACCTTTTAACCTCCTCGTCATTATTGGCGTAATCAATTAGTTGTCCAATGTTTTTTTCACTCAAACCTTTCTTTATTTCCATAAGCTAAATATATCAAAAATTGCTAAAATTAACCCATGAAATTAGTCAATCAGGCAGTCATCCTCGCCGCCGGTGAATGCTCTCGTTTTTTCCCCTTTACCCGTCGCCAGCACAAAAGTGATTTTATTATTGCCGGCAAACCAATTATTTCCAGAACTATCGAAGCCCTTGACCGAGTAGGAATCACCAAAATTGAAGTTATCCAGTCTCCCCAAGATGATCAAAGCCTCCAAAATACCTTTGCCTCCTATACCCCTTCTCATATTTCTGTAAGATTTTATACACAACAAGAACCTATTGGCACTGGTAACGCCGTCATTCAGGCCCTCCCAAACCTAGAAAATCGATTTTTAGTTATCAATCCACAACAAATAAATGTCGATGAACATTTAAAAAACTTAGACAAACATCAAGACTTATTAGCTTCACCGGATAATTTGATTATGTTTTCCAAAACCACCACCAACCCTTCCCGTTATGGTATTTTCGCTCTTGAGGGACAGCGCGTTACCAAAATTATCGAAAAACCAACGGATCTAACCGGACTCTCCAATCAACGCAATGTCGGCGTCTACCTCCTCACCAAAGACTTTGTCAATTTCATGAATACTCTTCCCCCCACCGAATTTCAACTCATTGAAGCCTTTGATAACTATCTTCAAAATCATCCCGTCTATGCCGTTGAAGTTGAAGAAACCAGTTTAACCCTTAAATATGCCTGGGACCTTTTTGGTATTAACAAACATATTCAAAAGGGCAACTTCTATATCGCCCCGGATGTTAAAATCGGACCAAATTGTAAAATTGGCCCCAACGTTAATATCGAAAGTGGTTGCATATTGGAAAATGTCACTCTCAACAACTCTTTAATTGGCAAAAACACTATTATTAAATCTGGCGTCATTTCTGATTCTATTATTGGCAACAACTGCCAAATAGGTACCAACTTTATTACTCAAACCCATAATTCTGACAATACCCCCATCCAAACCATCATTAAAAATAAGCCAGTCAGTACCGGCATGCTCTCATTTGGCATCTTAATTGGCGACAACTCTATTATCGAAGACAACTGTACCTCACTCCCAGGTTCGGTTTTAGCTCCCGACAGTCATATCAGCCAAGGATCTTTAATATCCCTCGAAGCTCTGTAAAATCATCCATTCTATAGTCTGCTCGTTCGTCACTCCTTCCAAAAATTATTGCTTTTCCTCCATTTTCTTTGCCAATCTGGCAATCTTTTTCAAAATTATCACCAATATACAAACAATTCTTGGGGTCCAAATTAAATTTATCCCAAGCTATTTGTAAAAATTTGATATCCGGTTTCATCAGTCCAACCATTGAACTCCCCACAATCAAGTCAAATTTTTCCTTCAACTCAAACTTTCCCAGCTTTATCTCTATCTGATCATCAAAGTCTTCTGTAAACAAAATATATTTAACTCCCTCTATCTTTTTCTCAAAAAACTCCTCTACTCCCGCATTTAATTTAATTACTTCCCCCAATACTTTTTTTTGAATTTCTACCGCATCTTCAACTAAATCCTCATCAGTCACTACTTTCGAAAGTGAATATGAAAACTGTCTTTCTTCTGGTTTTATCGATTTCTTTAGTGTATCCAAAACTGCCCGCCACTCCATCCACAACTTTTCTGCTTCTATTTTTTTTTGTGCTGCCACCCAGTTAATTGCCGCCCGGTAAGATTCACCAGCTACTTCTCGGGTATTTACTAAAGTATTATCTTGATCAAAAAAAATTGCTTCAATCATTAATGTTATATTATCATCAATATGCCAAAACCAACTGTCGCTCTCGTCACCGGTTGCTTCGATCTTCTCCATTATGGTCATTTTAAATTCCTAAAATTTGCTAAATCGCATTCTGACACCCTAATTATTGGTCTGGAAAGTGATCAATTTTTACAGAAACACAAGGGTCCGTCCCGCCCCCTCTTTACCCAAAAAATAAGAAAATATTGCTTAGAACAATTAAAAAGTGTTGATAAGGTCATTTATATTCCCAATCACGCCAACTATCTCAAACTACTTCAAAAAATTAATCCCGCCCTCCTAATTATTTCTTCAAATGATTCTAAATATAAAGAAAAGTATCAAATTTGCCAACAACTCGGTATCAAATTAATTATCTTCCCCCGCTTAAAAAAATATTCCACTTCCAAAATTATTTCTTTGGATACTTTTGAATTTCATTAAATTTATAGACTATTTCAATTCCCACCTTCTTAAACATATCCTCAGATTCTTTTCCTGTCTGATATTTTCTTTCACAATACACTTTCTTTATTCCACAGTTTATTAAAAGCATGGCACAGGTCCGGCATGGTGTCATTCGGCAATAAACCGTAGCCCTGTCAACTGAAACTCCTAACTTTGCCGCCTGACAAATCGCATTTTGTTCCGCATGCACCGTCCTCACACAATGATCTGAAACTGACCCGTCTCCATCAATAGTTTTCTTAATCTCATGCCCGACTTCGTCACAGTGAGGTAAGCCAGCCGGACTACCTACATAACCTGTCACTAATATTCTTTTGTCTTTTACTATCACACAACCACTTCTGCCCCGATCGCAGGTAGCCCTTTTTGACACTGCATCTGCCAATTCTAAAAAATATTCGTCCCAGCTTGGTCGAACATGCTTCACTTCCAAGGATTTCTTTGATATTTTCATTTATTTATTTTTAATAATTATTAATATTTTTTCGATTTCTCTGTTCAGTTCTTCAATTGTTCCATTATTTTGAATCACATAATCCGCTACTTTTATGCAAGCTGATAAGTTCTGTTTATTCGGATCCTCCGATTCCATTTCCCTTTTCTCCTGTTCTGCAAATTCTTCAAAACTAACCCGATCTTTATTACTCCCTCTCTTGATAATCCTCTCATATCTTATTTTTTGATCGGCATCTACCGCCAGCAAAATTCCCCCTTTTGCCCTTAGTTTTTCAACTTCCCCTAAAGTCCTAATACTTTCAATAATTCTATTTTCCTGACTTTCTCCGGCTCTTCTCAACAATTCTTCAGCAATATACCCCGGTCCATATTGTGCTCTCAATTCGTTGGCCACCACAATCATGTTATCTCTGTCTACAGACATACCGCGTTTAACAATTTCTTCGCTAATCAGTCCACTGGCACTAAAATGTTTAAATCCCTCTACTTTTACTAAAAACTCCACAATTGTCCCCTTTCCCGCCCCGTTTGTCCCCGTAATCCCCAGCATCACCTGCTTTTCATTCATATTAATTAATATATCATCCCTAAACTTTTTTAGCTTTATTCTGATATAATACATCTATAAATTCCACACCATCTATCCCAAAAACTCGTTTTTCTATTGGCGATTATCTAACTGATTTTGAAAACATTTATCAAATTTTTGATAAAAAAATTAAAAAAGATTATCGGGGAATTGATTGCGAATATTTTCTTTATCGCCCCATCGATACCGATCAAAAATCAGCCTCTTTTTCTATTCCGGTCGATAATATTCAAAAGAGCGGCCTCCGTTACTTAATTAACTCTCAGGAAGTCAAAGAAATTTATAAATATCTTAAAAAACCCGTTGATCCAAATGTCATTTTTGACTTTAAAACCATCAAAGAAATCCTCTATCTCAATGATCCCAACAAAACTGTCTACGTTTTAAAACAACTTTGTGCCAACAAAGTCACTACGGCCGAAAAATTTTCCCAAAATTATCAGGATATAGTCGATAAAATCGTTTACCATCTCTCTGCTGAAATTGCCTTCGTCACCAAAAAGACCCCTGAATCAATCGAAAAAAAGATCCGCTCCCTTCTCTAATACTATCTCCTCTCAATAAACTCCTTCATTTTCTCCGTCTCCTTCAAAGCGTTCAAAATTCCTCCAGCGTGATTACCCCTAACTTCCACCACCTCCATTACCGGTCCAATCACATTGCAATTTCTGGGAACTATTTCATCGTTCTTTGCCACAAAGGTCAGTATTTTATTCCAATGAAAAGGCTCAAATCTGCTGACAACCCTGTTAAACTTATTAAATTTACCAACAAACAAATCCGTATATTTTCTAATTGTTTTTCCAAAAATCGGACTTATCTGCCGCAAATCATTTAACTTTTGTATTTCAAAACTCCTTAAACCAAGCTCCGGCCAATTCCAGCCACATACAGAAATAAGTTCCGATACTTTCATTTGCCCATATTTCTGTCTGGCTATTAATGCTTGACTCATTCCGATATCAATACCCATTAAAACCACTTGCCCGTTCGCCTCTTCAATTTTCTTATTCAAAACATTTTCTAATTCGGCCAAGTATTTACTCTTTTTCCAATGAAGATCAACAATTGTTGTTTCCATTCCCAAAGCTTTTGTTAATTTTTCCCCAACTACTGCATTCGAAGATCGAGTTGATATCTCCGGAGATAAACCAGTCAAAACCAACACTTCTTTGTCCATCGGCCTAATATATCACAATTTACTTTTTTTCGATAAATTCCCTCATTTCTTTTGTTCTGGTCAACCCTATCACTATCCCCGAGACATGTTCCAAAATCTTCAATTCCACCGGCTTCATTCCCTTATGTACACAACAACTTTTGGGGATTAATTCATCATTCTCCGCCCAAAAAACCATAATTTTTTTCCAATCTTTGGGTAAAATTTCTTTATATATTTTAGTATACCTCTCTACTCCTTCCCCAAAAACATTATTTAGTTTTGCTAAAGCTTTATATTTTTCCTTCTCTTCGTGGTTTAATTTAATCTTTGGTCGGCTCCACCCACAAAGAGAGATCATTTTTGGTATTTTGTCTCCATATTTATTTTTTGCCACCAATGCCACCACCATTCCAGCACTTATCCCTATCAATATCACTTCTCCGTCAACTGCATCAATTTTTTTAGACAATCTTTCTTCCACTTCCCCAAAGTTTTTCCTACTTTCCCATCCTGAATTAAATATTTTTGTCTCAATTCCTAAATCCTTGCTCAATTTCCCCTCAGCCATTTTTAAAATCGGCAAAGTCGTTTCTTGATTCAAACCAGTCAATATCAATACTTTTTTTATCATTATTGGCAGGCCCATGAGGATTTGAACCTCAAATAAAGGTTTTGGAGACCTTGGTGATAACCGTTTCACTATGGGCCTTGGATACAGTTGATTTTATCAAAAAATCCGCCTATTAGACGGATTAGTGTCAGCTGTGGACCCAAGGGGACTCGAACCCCTGACCTTTCCCATGCCATGGGAACGCGCTACCAACTACGCTATGGGCCCATTACAAAACTGTACCCGCTATTCTATCAAATATTTCCTCCTTTTTTAATTTGAATCATTTTTTTAATTTGTTATCATGTAGCTAATATGTCAACTAAAGTCACCAAAGCCGTTATCGCCGCCGCTGGCCGCGGTACCCGTTTCCTTCCCACTGTTAAGGCTTATGCCAAAGAACTCGTCCCTATCATCAACAAACCCAATATCCAATATCTAGTTGAAGAAGCCATCGCCGCCGGCATTACTGATCTATGTATTGTTCACCGTGAGGGCGAAACTACTATTAAAAGTTATTTCACTCCCGACTCCGACTTAGAAAAATATTTAGAAAGCGTCAATAAAACCGAATACCTCGATTCACTAAAAAGTATCTGGACTAAACTTAAAACTTTAGAATTTATTCCTCAGGATACCAACCTCCCTTACGGCAATGCCTCTCCACTTCTCTCCGCCAAATCATTTATCGGCAACGACCCTTTTGTCTATATGTTTGGTGATGATTTAACTGTCGAAAAAGATTGTGGCCGTTACCTTCGAAAGATGATTTCGACCTTTGATCAATATTCTCCCTCAGTTATTGCCTCTGTCAAAGATGTCGGTCCTATTGAAATCATCCGTTACGGTTCAGCTAAATATCTAGAAGATCCCAAATACCCAAATCGTATCTCAGGAATGTACGAAAAATTACCGGCTGACCAAGCCCCCTCCTTCTTTGCCCAAGGTGGTCGTTTTGTTGTTGACAGTGCCAAACTTTGGCCAGTTTTAACCACCCAATCCACCGGTAAAAATAATGAGCTTTGGTTTGCCGATGCCGTCAATACTTTAGCCGCAAACGATGTTGTCTTGACCGAAGCCACCGATTTAGAATCTGATTGGATGACCACCGGCGATCCTCTCCGCTGGCTTAAGGCCAATATTGCTGTCACCCTAAACGACGAAGCTATCGCTCCCGACCTAAAAGATTTTCTAAATAATCTAAAATAATTTCGTAATATTTTATACGTAATATTCTCGGATTTTGTAGTTAACCCTATCTCTAACTTATCCCCAATAGTAGCCTATAACTTGACATTATTGCATATTCTTGATACACTTCCTTACAATTAATTGTTGATTGTTATAGTCAACTTTTAATTAATCTTTAACAAATAGAAGCTTAATGCTTCCCCCGATTAATCATCAGGGGAGAGATTCTCGGGGTAGGGTGGCTCCTCGTCATGCTTACTCCGTTTCTCCCTTGATGATTAGAAACTTTCATCAAAATACTGCCGCAGTTACCTCAAACACCGCGTCTGAGATTAGCTAAAGCAGAGTTCTTTAACAATCTCTTTCTTCAATCTTTCCAAAATTCAGGTACTCACCTTGGGTATAATTTATTTATGCCCAGCGCGAGTACTTGAATTTATAAGACACCTACAAGGAGGTAAGTCTTCCAAGAACTCAAGAACCCATGCCGTGTCATGGAGGCCGTTCAGGCAAAGAACCCGATGAAAATCAGAGAAAAAAGTTTTTATTCAAGAATCAAAGGAGATTTACAATGGCTACAGAAGCTGAGCAAAAAAAGAAACGGCACGATGCAGGAATAAAAGGCGCAGAAACACGACGTGCAAATCGCATCGCCGCAGAAAACCGCGCAAAAGAGCAAAAAACCAATTCCTCACGGAATTTGGGTTGGTTACCGTGGGTTTTACTGGGACTGTTTATTCTTGGAATGCTATTATGGCATCCCTGGACTGTTCCCACTGCACCCACAGCCACAGAAACTCCAGTTGTTAGCTCAACTGAAGTGCCCATCGTAGTTGCTACCGAAGCCCCTAAGGCTACGGAAGTCGTCACTACAGAAGTACCTGTTGTTGCCACCGAAGCACCCGTTGTTGAAACACCCATCGTTGCCTGCGAAACCATCGAGGTTTCTAAAGACAATGGAGTCACTTGGGAAAACGCTGGTCTGTCACTTGAAACCGAATCGGTCTACGATATCGGCAAAAGGGTGACATTCACCAACCGTTCTGTGTTAGTTCCTAACAAAGCCTACAACGAAGAGTTGTCCGATTTGGAACTGCAGACAGTTGAAAACACCTGGTTGGACGTCCGATTTAACGCTTGCGACACTGAAGCTGTTGTTTTCTCCCACGGGTTCGAAATGAACAATACCATATTTAATGGTGGCGTCCTTTTCAACCTCAAGGGTGAACAGCAAATTCGGATTCGCAACGGCGAAGTCGTACTCTGGTACGATATACCGCATCGCGACAAAGACCTTGGTCGAATTATCGATCAAATCAAAGTCGGCAATTTCGACATTCATGGCCCTTTGGCTCTGGCTGTTGCCGATCGTCTGAAGGACGTCAAAGTGGTCGCTGATTACTTAGCAACCAGACCTGACATCCGAATCGTGATTCTGCCGTAACGGCCACCCCAAACCTCTAATCCCCCGTGGGAACCCAGTAGCCCCAAAGGCGAACAGTTCCCACGGGAGCCAAGGAAAGAAAGAAGAAAGAGATTAGCATTTATCGATGTGTATCGATACTGATGAGTCCGAAAGGACGAAATGCTATGACCAACTATAAAATTAAAAAACCGGTTTTGAGTATATACATGCCGGTTTTTAATGCCGCTCCTTATCTTGTTCAGTCAATCGAGTCCATCCTCAATCAAACTTTAAAAAATTTTGAATTTATCATTATTGATGACGCCTCTACCGACTCTTCCTGGAAAATAATTAAATCCTTCGCCCGTCGCGATCCGCGTATTCGTGCCTGTCGTAACCGCCTTAATTTAGGCGTTTCCACCACTTCCAACATTGCCATTTCCTTCGCCCGCTGCAAATATCTTGCCCGTATGGACGCCGACGATATTTCCACATCAGACAGACTTGAAAAACAATTAAAATATTTAAAATCAAACCCTAAAACCGTCATTGTTGGCGCTCAATGCACCATTATTGATCAAAATGATCAGATCATTGGTTTTAAATCTTTCCCGATTTCTTCAACCGGCATCAACGATATGCTTTTCTGGGCCATTCCTGTTCAGCAAGGATATATGATGATTAATCGATCTCTTTTACCTAAATCTTTTACTTGGTATTCTGCTTCCAAAACCAGTGCTGAGGAGGTTGACTTATATTTTAGACTGTCACAATATGGTCTCTTTGCTAATTTAAAAGACTATCTCTATTTTTATCGTCAAATTAAAAGCTCTCTCTCTCACCTGAACCCTAAAAAAACTTTCTATTTAACTCTTCAGTCACGTCTTAATGCCATAAAAAATGGTTTTCAACCCTCACTCAAAGCCATTATTATCAACCTGGCTGAAATTATCGTTATTTCCATACTTCCCTCTTCTCTTATCTATAACCTTTGGTATTTCATCCGTGGAATTACTAAAAATCAATCCGCATCCCAAATCGGCACTTTTGTCGGAAGCCAAGTATAATTAATCAATGGCCCCTTTTTTGTGGATTAAACGTCACCTCTTTGAATCTTTTTTGGTCATAATTCTTTGTCTCCTTTGTCTTAACAATTACACCCCAGGTACCTTTCTCACCGGCTGGGACAATTTAATGCCGGAATTAAACATCTGGCTAAACCTTAAACGCTCTCTCTTTGCCGTCTGGCAACAATACCAGGGTCTTGGTCTTGTTGGTGGCATGGCTCATGCTACCGACCTGATTCGTCAATTAATAATTCTGCCCTTTACCCTATTTCTCCCGACGAGCCTTATCCGCTATCTCTGGCATTTTGCCATGCTATTTTTAGGTACTTTTGGCATCTTTCATTTACTTATAAAAAATAAATTCTCTTCCTTAATCTCTTTTGTCTCTGCCCTGTTTTATCTTCTCAACTTTGGTTCCGTCCAATATTTTTGGGTTGCTTTTGAACCCTTTTCTACCTTCTGGGGCTTTTTCCCTTGGCTAATCTTTTACCTTTTTAAATATCTCCACTCCCCCATTTCACCCAATCTAAAAAAACTAATTCTTATTAATCTTTTGGCCATTCCCTCCTTCTATGTTCAAACTATTTTTGTTGTTTATTTAATTTGTGTTTTTCTAATTTTTGTCTCTCATTTTGTCGTTCATCGAAAAACATCTTCCCTAAAATCTTATTCCCTCTTTTTATTTTTACTTTTTTTAATCAATTCTTTTTGGCTTTTTCCCCAGCTCTATTTCTTAAAAAATAATCTTCAAAACCCAACAGCCGGCATCGGTAATTTCATGAGTAACGATGAAACTTTTGCCCGCAATCAATCCCGTGGCAATCTTTCTGACTTTCTTCTTCTTCGGGGTTATTATTACGATTTTTCCAGTAACGGGCAACGGCTTATGGCCCCCTGGACAACTCATTTTTCTAACCAATATCTTCTAATCTGTGGCTACTTTATCTCTTTTTTTATTATTCTTGGTCTAATTTATCTTCTTTCCCGTCCAAAAAAACTTAATTTATTTTCCACTTCACTTCTCCTCTTTTTTCTCCTTTCTTGCGTTGCCCTTCTCTCTAATCTCGGCCCATTTAAAGAATTTAATTCTCTCCTTCGCACCCTTCCTTTAATTAATCAGATCTTTCGTTCGCCGTGGACCAAATTTTTAGTTCCCGCCTCTTTTACCTTTTCTCTCTTATTGGCTTTCGGTCTCCGTTCTTTAATCAACTTTCTTCGTCAAATAAAATATTCCCTAATTACTTCCAATTTATCCAGTTTCTTAGTTTTTCTCTCCCTCTTTTTCTTTTCCTTTCCGGCTTTTAAAGGCAATTATTTTTCTCCCGATATCCGTCAAAAAATCCCCTCCGAATATTTTGAAATTTTTAACTTTTTTAATACCCAAAACCACACCGGTCGCATCGCCAATCTGCCTCAGGGCTCCTTTTGGGGTTGGACTAACTATAAGTGGGGTGTCAGTGGCTCTGGTTTCCTTTGGTATGCCCTACAAAATCCCATTCTCGATCGGGCCTTTGATGCTTGGAATCTAGAAAATGAACAATACTATTGGGAGTTAAGTCACGCCATCCAAAGCAAAAATCCGATTCTTTTAGAGAATATCTTTTCCAAATATTCTATTCAATACATCATTTTTGATAACAATATTTATTACCCCGATGACAAAATTTATGCCAAACTTTCCCGTCCCACCAAAGAACTGCTTGATTCCATACCCTCTCTTAAATTAATTAAGAAAACCAAAAACATTTTTGTCTATCAGACATCCTCCCCCACCAGGATATATCTAACCTCCGATTTACCTTCCGCCTCCAAATTTAATTTTGCTCTGATTGACCAAAACTATCAGCTTCTTGGTGACTATGTTACTGATAAAAATTATCCCTCCACTTTCCAAAATCTTTTTACCAACCGTCTTCAATCTGAGCTACCCTTTTCCCCCTCTTCCTTTTCTTTAATAAACAATGATCCTGCCAATAAAAATTCTACTCATTCCGATATCAGTCAACCGACTTTCGCCTACAACTTTCCCAACGCCAGTCTTTCTCAAAATTACCTAGTCAAAATAACTTCCCGACATTATTCCGGCCTTCCTTTAAAGATAAGTGCTGTTTCTGAAAACTCTCAAAATAAATATTTTCAAACCTTGTTACCTATTTTCCCCAACCCCGCCACCAGTTGGTTTTTTATTCCCGCTCGCCAATCAGACAACTTTGATTACGGTTTAAATTTTATTTTTGATAACACCTCATTCTCAACCTCAAACCTAAATTACATTGACCAAATCACCCTATATCCTTTTCCTTTAAATCAAAAGGATTCCTACCCCCCTCTTTCCCGACAATATCTTTATCCAATTTCTAATATTTTCTATTACAAAGCATACCCAACCTCACCTGCTTCTTCACTAATACTCCCTCAAAGCTACGACTCAAGCTGGATTGCTGTTAATTTCAACCACTATAAGATTAATATCTTGGACCACTATCAAGTCAACAATTGGGCCAATGGCTGGAACCTTGAAAATATCCAAAACGATAACATCTATATTCTTTTTTGGCCTCAACTTTTAGAGTTCTTTGGTTTTATCTTTTTACTATATCCGCTATTTTTACTCCTAAAGCCACAAAATCAGCCTCCACGTAACCCTTAGTCGTCATCGCCGGTGTTCCCATTCTGATTCCTGATGGTTTAAACGGACTACCCATGTCGTGGGGAATTGTATTGGCATTGACAATAATTCCCGCTTCCTCTAATTCCACCGCTACTTCTTTCCCCCTCTCCAAACCAACGTCCACCACCATCAAATGATTCTCCGTTCCGAAAACTTTCAAACCACCTTCTCTTAATGTATCAGCCAAAACCTTAGCATTCTTCACTATTTGCTCAGCATATTTTTTAAAATCTTCACCACTTGCCTCTTCAAAAGCCACTGCCATTGCCGCAATACTATTAATATGTGGTCCGCCCTGTAAACCGGGAAACACCGCTCTATCAATTTTCTTAGCCAAATCTATATCTCTATCTAAGCCCTTTTTTGTCACTCCGATTATGGCCCCTCGTGGCCCCCTTAGACTCTTGTGAGTTGTTGAAGTCACAATATGAACATAAGGTACCGGACTTGGATGTACCCCCCCCACAATTAAGCCCGCGATATGAGAAATATCAGCCACTAACCATGCCCCCACCTCATCAGCAACCTTCGCAAATTTTTCCCAATCAAGAATCCATGGGTAAGCCGTTGTTCCTGCAAAAATCAATTTTGGTTTTTCGGCCACAACAAGTTCTCTCAACTTTTCATAATCAATCCTCCCTTCCACGTCCACGTCATATTGCACTGAATTAAAAAATTTTCCGGAAAATGTAATTTTTGGATGACCGTGAGTCAAATGTCCACCCGCATTTAATTTCATGCCGCAAATCTTTTCTCCCGGCTCTACCAGTGCCATCAGTACCGCACTATTAGCCGGACTTCCCGAATATGCTTGTACATTCAAATGTTCTACTCCCAGTAATTTTTTACCTCTTTCAATTGCTAAATTTTCAATTTCATCCACAATTTTATTTCCCTGATAATACCTTTTCCCGGGATATCCTTCTGCATATTTATTTGTTAAATCCGAAGCCAAGGCTTTTTTAACATTTTCCGAAGTAAAATTTTCACTTGGAATCAACCTAATTGTTTCATTTTGATATTTTTCTTCTTGTGCAATCAAATCCATTATTTTGTCCATGGCCTATTTTATCTTATTTTTGGCATTGCTTCAGTTCTGTTATTATCCGCCCCCAACATTGACGATATCTTTTCCTTCTTCCTGTGCCACAAACATTCAGTCACCTTACACTCATCTGATTTACCACAAACATCATTTAAATCAACTCTTGGCCCCTCAAAACAATGAATCCTGGGAATTTCTTGAATATTTACTGCCATTAAATTATCTTTCTCCTCTCAAATAATGGTTCTGATGCATTAATAATTTCCATGGCAACTCTAGCTGTCTCTTTTTTAATCTCCTCCTCCCCATCAACCTTATTGAAATCAACAATTCTCCACCCTAAATCCGTTGCTATAGATAAATGAGCTTGCCTGCACCTCTCCCACTCTCCAGAATTTTCAAACTTATGGACCACTTCAATTCCCCCCAATCTTGGACCACGTAAAGTAAAATGTATATCCGGTTCAATAATGTCTTTATTCCATTCCTCGATTTCTTTTTTTTTCAAATTTGAATCCATAATTGGTCCCCATATAATACTCGTATATTTTCCGTCCTCAGAGATTATTACGTCCTTTTCCCTTCTCCAGATTCCGATCGTCTTGTCAAAATATATTCTATTTTTAGCATAAAATTGTTGCGCTGTTCTTACATCCCAATTTTCAGGGTTACCCTCTCTGATGTAGGCATTTATCCGCTTTCCTGTGTCCTCATAATCAATTGCCCCAAAATCTTCCGGACGATAAACCGGATATTTTACTCTCGCTACCTGTAAACCTCTATTTAAATAATAACTGTATAAATATTCCGTCAAAGCTGTTTTGCCTGAATTTGGTGCCGCAGTTACATTAATCATTACTGCTGCACCCTCCGCCCTCTCTGTCATATTCTTGTCCTCACTTCAGCCCCTTTAATATCTTTATAAAGTCCGCATGACATCTTCTCCCCCTCCCAACAAATTCCGGTTGTCACACAACTCGCTCCTGCTTTTTCAAAAATAATTGGTGCCACCTTCCGCACCTCCCTCAACATTAAATTAGCTAGCTGCTGAATTTCCCACTGCGCCCTTTTGCAACATCTTAATTCTAAAAAATGCAACAAAGCCCTGGCATTCATCGTCACCACAATTTTTGTCTGTAACGATTGTGGCTGTAAATATCTGGCGTCCTCCGCCTTGATACCCTTGTCAGTCATTTCGTTATACAAACCCTGTACCTCTTTCAAAATCTTTTTATATTTTGGCAATATTTCTTTATCATTTTGAATCGATACCGGAATTGCAAATTTAGCCTCTCCCCTTTTCACATATCGTCCTGACTGAATCGAATAGGAGCAACCCACCCGGTGTCTAATTAACTGTATTTCACTGACTCTTGAAATACCTTCTATCCCAAAGGTAAAACTCGCATGTTCAAGGGTTGAAGTGTGACCAGAAGCCAAAACTTGTTTTATTAATCTTTGTCTCGTCTCTTTATCAATTTTTTTCTTTAATTCCTTGGCTCCAACTGCCGCATAACATTGTCTGATCGCCGCCACTACTACCTGTTCCGGGTCTTTAGTATACGATAACAACTTTACTTTCATCTTCAAACTTTATAATCCAATTCCGACTTCTCTTCAATCAGCTCTTATATATCAAATTTTTTTGTTGCGGTGATTTTACAGGGTTCTTCTCTTGTCTTCCCATTTAAACAGCTCTCCCAAAGATCTGTCTAAATGAATTCTTTTAATAATTTTTGCCAAAAGTGGTGCCACCGACAGTATCACCATGTTGGGTAATCTGGATTTTTCCGGAATTTCAACTGTATCAGTCAGAATAATTTTGGAAGCACAACAGTCTTTTAAATTTTTTAACGCCTCACCCGACAAAAGAGCATGTGTTCCGCAAATTATTACTTCCTTGGCTCCATTCGCTTTTACCGCATCCGCCGCCTTACATATCGATCCACCCGTATCAATCATGTCATCAATTATTACCGCCACCTTCCCCTCAACCTCACCCACAATATGCATTACTTCTGACTTATTATGCTCCTTTCTTACCTTATCGATAATGGCAATTTTCAAACCCAACAAATCTGCCAGTTTATTGGCTCGTTTTACTCCGCCAATATCAGGAGATACAATCAGTAGATCCTTTTTTGGATAATGTTTTTTTAAATATTTGGCAAAAAGTGGGTAACCCACAAAATGGTCCACCGGAATATTATAAAAACCCTGGATTTGATCCGCATGTAAATCCACTGTTACCAATCGATTTGCTCCAGCCACCGATAATAAATCTGCTACCAATTTTGCTGTAATCGGTTCTCTCGACTCTATCTTTCTATCCTGTCTTGAATAACACAAAATTGGACAAATTAAATTAATCCTTCCCACCGAAGCTCTTTTTAAAGCATCAATTAAAATCAGCAACTCCATAAAATTATCATTCACTGGCCCTGCCAGACTCTGAATAATATACACATCATCCCCTCTCACCTTACTTTTGACCCGAATATATATCTCACCGTTGGCAAAACGTTTATCTTCAATCGGAGTCAATGGAATTTTGATTAACGTAGAAATTTTTGCCGCCAATTTTTGACTGGCACTACCTGCTATTAAGCGTAATCCACCCATACCCGATTTTGACCCCTAAATACCTTCTTGTAAACTACATCAATCCAGGTCAAATATTTTTTACTTACTTTAATTCAAAAACTACGGTTAAATTTTTATAAACAGTTGTACTTCCCGGTTCAGTTATTGCTCCACCGCCCGCCCCATCTTTCATGGCATACATCGGATAGACACCACTCGTACTACCGCCATCATTAACACTTAACACCTTTCCTAAAGTTCTTCCTGATGCCTTGGCAATACTCTCGGCTTTTTCTCTGGCATCTTTTATTGCCATATCATACAAACCTTTTTCTATTTCATTAGTATCGTCCATACTAAAATTGGGACCCCACACATTATTAGCCCCACTCTTAGTCACCAAATCAGCCAAAGCACTTGCTTTATCGATTTCCCTCAGCTTTATTTCCACAGAAGTATTTACCCTCCACTGGCCTTTTCGTGATTTTTGAATTCCGTTGTCGTAATAACTTTGTTCATCTTGATAAATTGACATGTTTTGAGTTTTAATATCGGCATCTTTGATTCCAAATTCTTTCAAAGCCCCCACCAAAGCTTCGATTTTAGTATTTACCTCGTTAACAGCTTCTTCTTTTTTGTCATTTACAGCCTCAACTCCGGCCGTATAAGATGCAATTTGGTTCTTTTCTTGACTTTTCGCTTCACCATTTACTGTTACCACCTCTGCTGGTTGCCAGGTCACCCTTCCCCAATTTACCTTATTCCAAGGTACTACCCAAACCAAAATTAATACCAATACTACAATTCCAATTATTTTCTTCATGAATTAATTATATACAATAGAAAACATTATTTACAAATTGGACATTTGTCACCGGAATACCAACACCCGCACTTCGAACAATAATTCAGCCCCTCCGTACTTCCTTTTCTAAAACTAATTCCGTCTGAAGTGTTAATAATAATTATCCCCTCACTTCCAAATTGTCCACTTAAACTACTTCCCCCACAACCACCTCCACTCGTTCTTTTTACCTTCAACTCCCCATATAAATAATTCTTTATCTCCAGTGGCAACATGACATAATTTCTTGACTCAATCCCTATTTCCCTACTCTTTCTTTCCACCTCCAGTCTAATCGCTATATAAAGTCTAGTCATCATTTCACCGTCTAAATAAACTTTTTCTCCAAACTCCATCTCAAATTCCGTTGTTAAATTCCTGGCTACTTGCTCAATTAAATTCATCGAAGTTCCTCTGTTTTCTTTCGCCAAACTCAACATTCCAATCAAATCAGCCAATTTATATCCATCTTTGTTCATCAACTCGAAATCTTTCAGTTCCCACTCGCTCATCTTTGTTTTAAACCTCATTAAAGTCAACTTTTCTCCTTCACCTTTCTTCCAAAAATCTACCATATCATCAGGATAATCTAATTCTGCATTTTTTGGACTGACGCATACAACCAACTCTTTTCCTTTTTTTAATTCCCCTTCAATATTTTTTAATCTTTGGCTTTCAAATTCACAATTTTCTGACAAATCCCCAGCCTTTATTCCTGTCTCTTTGTCAATTATTTTTTCTCCATCCCAGAGATAATCATGACTATACTCACTTAACAATAATTCCGCCAAAGAAGTTGACACCTCTCTCTCCAGTTGGTGTTTTCTTGATTCCCCTAAAAATTTCCTTAAATAATTTACTTCCTTTACTGGGTCAAAATTTAGTCTTTCTTGTTTCATACTTATTGCTCGTAAGTTTTAAGGCCCGGACTATCACCGTAGCGGCACTGTGAGGGAATTACACCCTACTTCAATCTCTATTTTACACTTCTTCTTTTAACGCCAATAAATATATAAAATCAGACAATCTATTCAAATAGATTAAAATATCCTTATTCTTAAAAACCATACTCCTTCGTTCCGCTCTTCTCACAATTGTTCTCACCCAATTCAACTCTATTGCCCTTTGGTCTTTAAAAATTATGAAATTTCGGGGAACCTCAATCTCTTTTTCCAGTCTCCCCATTAATCTCTCCAGCTTCTCAATTCTTTGCCTCATCTCTTTCCTGGCCATAATCTCGTAAATATCTTCCTGTAACTTCTCTAATCCCACCAACCCCAAAACTGCTTGTAATTCGTCCAAAGTTCCTACCGCCTCTAAAATTTTTCCTCCTTTGTTTACCTTTTTTCCAAAGTACTCACTTACTCCACCATCTCCATTTTTTGTTGTAATTGACATGGTTTAGCTACATTTACTGTAGCCACAAAATGCATTTGAACATTTAAAACAACCCTCTTCAGCCTGAAGTGGACTACCACACTCCGGACAACTGGTAAAAGCACTTTCTTCACTTGCTTGCTTGCTTCTAATCTCTGCTAATAAATTTTTCTGCTCCCCATTCTTAACTTTTGGCATTTCAATTTTAGTCTTTTCTCCTTCAAATAAATCCAATTGTTCACCCTGGGAAATTTCCAGTAAAGATTTCCCAACTGCATCAAACATAGACAAAACAGTTCCATTACCAAAACCCACCCGTTGTCCACAGGAAATTCCCACTAATTCATCGGCCACCTCTTCCAAAGTCGCTCCATATTTCAAAGCCAAAGAGGCCAATCTCCCTGTCACCTCGGCCGACCCGGCCATATAACCACCAGATTTCCCCAAATTTACAAATACTTCCACTGGCCCATCCCCTTCTTCAAAAAATACTGAGGTGTACACCCGGCCCACATCACAGGCTTTTCGTAACCTAATTCCTCTCGCCGCCTCCGGTGTTTTCTTTTTAGTCGCTTTTGCTACAATCTTTACTTCCTCCCCTTTATCATCCTTTACTGTCTGAATTACTTCCTTCTCCCTACTGCCGCTTCGATAAATCGTTATTCCTTTTGTTCCCAGGGAGTACGCCAATATATATGCCTTTTGTACCTCCTCTACTGTAGCTGATCTTGGAAAATTAATCGTTTTACTCACTGCATTGTCTGTATATTTTTGAAAAGCACCTTGAATCTTTATATGCCACTCCGGACTTATCTCTAAAGCCGTTCTAAATATCTTTTCTAAATCAGCCGGGATTTCTTCTAAGCCCTCAAGTTTTCCTCCATTTTTTACTATTTTACCCATCAATTCTTCGCTATATATATTTCTTTTTTTCAATTCTTCTACAAAAATCGGGTTCATCATATACAAAGTTTTTCCCTCTACTGTATTTTTTTGATATCCCAAGGAAAATAATGGTTCAATCCCCGAAGATGCATCAGCAATCATCGAGATAGTTCCTGTCGGCGCTATTGTCGTCAATGCCATGTTTCTTGGTCGATAATCAGTTCCCGCAAACACACTATTCTCCCACTCAGGGAAAACCCCTCTTTCTTTTCCCAGTTCCTGGGTTGCCTCTTTGGCCTTTTCCGTTACAAATTTCATGACTTTTTCTGCCCACCCTAAACCCTCTTCCGAATCATAACTAACTCCTAGCTTAAACAACATGTCTGCAAAACCCATTATTCCCAAACCTATTCTTCTGGTTTTTGTCACCATTTCCCTTATCTTATCAACCGGAAATTCATTTAATTCCACAATGTTATCCAAAAAATGTACCCCTTCTTTTGTTACTCTACCTAGTTCATCCCAATCCAAGTCTTTTTCTTTTACAAATTTACTTAAATTTACGCTTCCCAAATTACAGGCATCATAAGGCAGTAGTGGTTGTTCCCCACAGGGATTTGTAGCTTCAATTCTTCCCAATTTCGGTACCGGATTAGAACTGGGCTCGTTCATCCGGTCAATAAATACCAAACCCGGATCTCCATATTGCCAAGCCAGTCTGGTCACTAAATTAAACACTTTGTAGGCGTTTAGCTTCATTGTCACCTGATTGTTTCTGGGATTAATCAACTCGTATCCCTCAGCTTCATTAGTCGCCTTTGCCCATTCATAAAGTTTTTTGATTTGTTCTTCAATTTCTCTCAGCCTCAGGTCTACATCTCTGTTTCCCTCAGCAATTCTAATTTTTTCCACTACTTCCTCGGGTATCGAATCGTCTTTTACAAAAGCCTTGTCAGTCTCCAGACGTTCCATAAAGGCATTGGTTACCGCCAACGAGATATTAAAATTCGTTAGAGAATATTCATCCAGTTTTACTACCGCAAAGCGAAGTACATCCGGGTGATCAATCCCCAGCATTCCCATGTTTGCTCCCCGTCGCACTCCGCCCTGTTTTACCTGTGAGGTTACGTCGTTATAGGCCTGCATAAAAGATACCGGACCCACCGTCGTTCCTCCGCTGGTCTTTATATAGTCCCCACTAGGTCTAAGCCTGGAAAATGAAAACCCGGTTCCTCCTCCACTCTTATGAATCTTGGCCATATTCGACATTGTTTCCAAAATCGAATCCATTGAATCTTCAATCGGCAACACAAAACAAGCCGACAATTGTTGTTTTGCTTTTCCTGCATTTACCAGGCAGGGAGTATTGGGAAAAAACTTCTGTTGTGCCAACAAATCATAAAACACCTTGCTTTGTTCCTCTATTTCTCCTGCTCCTTTTCCAAATTTTGCATCTCCTTTGGCAATATTTTCTGCCACTCTAAAGAAAATATCTTTTACTTTTTCAGTACTCTTTCCGCTCTCGTCTTTCTGAGCGTATCTGGTTTCTGCAATATATTTAGCGTTCTCCGACACTTCCGGCTCTCTTAATCCATCTTTAATATTTTTTACCCTTTGATTAATCTCGTCCATTATTTTACCTTTTTGGAAACTTTTATTTTATTCTTTGATAGTTCGTCCACCAAAACTCTAAATTCATTCACATTTTTTATATCCCGATATATGGTTGCAAAACGAATATATGCTACCGGATCAATATCCTTCAATTTTCCCATCACCATTTTGCCAATTTCTCTTGACGGAATCTCTACACTTTCCCAATTCAGTAGTCTCATTTCTATCTCATCAATCACTTTTGACCTCTGCTCTGAACCCAACTTCCAACATGCTTTTTCAAAACATTTGTCAAGTTTTTCCCGGTTATAATCCTCAACCCGACCATCTTTTTTTACTACCTTCAATTCAATGTTTTCCACTCTCTCATAAGTCGTAAATCGCTTTTGACACTTGACACATTCCCGTCTTCGTCTGGTTGCCTTTCCCTCCAAAGCATCCCGAGACTCTAAAACATTTGATTCATCGAAACCGCAATATGGACAAAGCATGTATTTTTGCGCTATTTTTTATTAACACTATTCATAGCGTCTGTGTCACATCATACCCACCACCCTTAGTGTCTGTCAACTAGATTTTACTGATACATAACCATTCAAATTTGTGTTTGGGTCTTTACTTTCTGTGCCACTATCAAAGTAGTGTCCTTCAATTTCCATACATTCCAACCCATTTCATATAAGTGATCAGAAAAATTTCTTCGGCCATATACCCCTCTATCTTCATCACCCCTAAAAATCGCCCCCTCCTTGGCCACCCTGGTCACTTCTTTGGCCGCCTCTTCTCCCCCATATCTGGCCACCCCCTGAAGAGACATTATCCGATCCACACTTTCATCTTTTAAATCTAAATTTTTCCAGTCTGCATTGATAAAGTTCAAATTTGGTAAAAAATGAACCGGTACCGGAATTTCCTCACCCATCTCATGATCTACTGCCAAATAGTTGATTCCTCTACCTCGGTATTTTCTCGCCAAATCAATCGCCGTTTGCCCTCCACCACAGCCTAATTCTAAAATCGTCACTCCTGTTGAAAAAAAATCATCAGACGTAAAAATCCCCCCTTTTTCCTCAATCACCTTTGTTTTGTACAACTTATCCTCAACATAATTATCTTCAAACCTAGTTTCTGCCGGATAAAAATAATATGTCCAGTTTTTTTGACGATTTTTCAAACTTGATGACTCGGGAAAAATCTTTCTCAGTGCATTATCACCATTCCTATTCCAAATCTCCACCCCATTCTTATCACGACCAATTGCACCTTTTGTATCCTTACTAGGTTGTACCAATGAACCAATTCTGTCAAAAAAGCTCATAAGTCAATATACCAAAATATTGCTATAATACCCTGATGAAAAAAATTATTAACTTTTTCAAGGAAGTCAGGGCAGAATTCAAGCATATCTCCTGGCCAAAACGTGAATCTATAATTCAGTCCACAATTGTGGTAATATCCATATCTATCATTGTTTCCCTGATTTTAGGGGGATTTGATTTTATTTTTACTCAAGCTATTGGCTTAATTGGATCAAAACCTGTAACCAAGGTTGAAAACATTCTTCCAACCACAGCCCCAAACCTACCAACAATCAATTTAGCTCAACCTACAATTAAAAAATAATATGCCAAATAATTCCACCAAAACCAATCAAAAGGAGTTTCAATTTACTCTTTCTACAAACACCCCACCCATTGATGCGGCCTGGTATGTTATCAACACTTACTCTGGCCACGAATACAAGGTTATTGACGCCCTAAAAATCCGTATCAAAACCATGGGCCTCGAAGATCAAATCTTTCAAGCCATAGTTCCCATTCAGTCCAAAATGATTATTCGTCGCGGCACCAAAGTCAAAACCCAAGAAAAAACTTTCCCTGGCTATGTCTTAATCCAAATGGTTGTTAATGATGATTCCTGGGTCACAGTCCGCACTACTCAGGGTGTTACCGGTTTCGTCGGTATCGGCTCTAAACCCACTCCCATTTCTCAAGCTGAAGTCGACAACATTGTTAAAACCACTAAAGAAGATAAACCTAAATTTCAAACCCCCTATTCCATCGGCGATGTCATCAAGATCACCAATGGTCCTTTTGCTGATTTCATTGGCACCATTGATTCAATCGACCAAGAAAAGGGTAAACTTCGCGTTCTTGTTTCCTTTTTTGAACGTGAAACTCCAGTTGAACTCGATTTTTTACAAGTTTCCAAAGAGTTATAAAAAAATATGCCTAAAAAAATCAAAGTTGTCGTCAAATTAGCTATCCAGGCCGGCGCCGCCAACCCAGCTCCTCCAGTTGGTACCGCTCTTGGCCCTCAGGGTATCAAAATCATGGATTTCTGTAACGAATTCAATGAAAGAACTAAAGATATGAAAGGTTCTCTCATCCCTTCCGTTATCACCATTTATGAGGATCGTTCCTTCGACTTCATCATCAAAAAACCCCCAGTTTCTGACATGATCAAAAAAATCACCGGAATTACTAAAGGTAGTGCCACTACCGGTCGTGAAAAAATCGGTAAAATCACCCAAGCCCAAATCGAAAAAATTGCCGCTGACAAAATGGTAGATCTAAATACCAAGGATTTGGAAGCCGCCAAACACATGGTTGCCGGCACTGCTAAATCCATGGGCTTTGAAATCGTCGACTAAAAAGTTTTTTTATAATTTTAATTTTCATAAATGAGCAAAACCTCTCAAGAACTCAAGGCTAAAAAGGCCAAAAAAGAACTTGCTGTGGAAGAGAAAGTAGTCACTGAGACTGAATCTCGCAAGGCCGAAACTGAAGTCAAGGAAACTGAAAAAGTTGCCCAAACTCCCGTTGAGGAAACTTCCACCGTTAAAAAAGCTGCCCGCGTCCGTGGCAAAAAATATAAAGCCGTCAAGAAAAAAATTGACATCCTTAAGCTTTATTCTCTTAAAGACGCCATTAAACTTGTCAAGGAAACTTCTATTTCCAAATTCGACGGTAAAGTCGAAGCCCATCTGACAGTAATTGACATCGGCAATCTCGGCGAAATCGTTTTTCCTCATTTAGAAACTAGCACTAAAAGAATTGTCGTACTAAATGATGCTATTTTAGCCGAAATTAAAGCTGGAAAAGTAAATTTCGATATTCTGATTGCTACTCCTACCACCATGCCAAAACTCCTTCCCTTCGCCCGTGTTTTAGGTCCCAAGGGTTTAATGCCCAATCCCAAATCTGGCACCTTAACCGACAAACCAGAAGAAGCCGTCAAACGCCTTTCTGTCGCCAAAACTATGATCAAAACTGAGAAAAAAGCTCCCGTTGTCCACCTCGTTGTCGGCAAAGTTTCTCAACCCGAAAAAGAGTTACAAGCCAACATTGAACAACTCATTAAGGTTATCAAAGTTCCAAAAATTAAAAAATTGGCTCTTTGTGCCACCATGGGTCCTTGTATCAAAGTTCTTGTTGAGAAATAATTCTGATATAATTTCAAAAAGCCCCTATTCTAGGGGCTTTTTTAGTGCCAACTCAATTATTTTATCCAAAAGCTGGGAATAACTTATTCCCACTACCAACGCCTCTTTTGGTAACAACGACACCGCTGTCATTCCTGGTAAGGTATTTATTTCTAAAATATATGGCTTATTATTTTTTATAATAAAGTCAATCCTGGCATAGCCCCTCCCTTTTATTACCTTAAAAACTTTTGTTGACAGTTTTTGTACTCTGTCACTAAGTTTTTTACTAATCCGCGCCGGACAAATCTCCTCTGCTCCGCTTTCAGTATATTTTGATTCATAATCAAAAAACTCATTTTTTGGCACTATTTCAATTACCGGCAAAACTTCATTCCCCAAAATCCCACACGACACTTCTGTCCCTTTCAAATATTCTTCAATTATTATTTCATCATCATATTTTCTAGCCTTAGCTATAGCGTTTTCCATTTCACCATCCTTTTTCACAATCGACACTCCCACACTCGAGCCGCCATTACTGGGCTTTACCACACAAGGAGCCCGTGTTACCAATCTCGGTATTGGTAATTTGTTGGCCATCATTACTTCCCTAAATATTTTTTTATCCATTCCCACGGCTGACGCCAACACCCCACAGCCGGTATATTTAATTCCAAAACTTTCCAAATATCCCTGAATCACTCCATCCTCTCCGCCCTTACCGTGCAATGCTATTAAAGCCACGTCTATTTTCCCATCAATCTTTCTTAAATCTTTTGGCAATTCAATCGCCTCAATTTCATATTTTCCCCTATCCAAATTTTTCATCATCTCTAGCCCCGTCATCAGCGACACTTCCCTTTCGCTACTTTCCCCTCCCATCAACACTCCCACTCTTAGCTTTGCCATTAGTTACATTATATAATAGCTAAGTGAAAAAAAATTTTAGCCTCCTTTTTCTCTACTATCTTCGCTTCTTTGCTCGTCTCCAGCTCGCCAAAGTAAAATTACTTAATCCAAAACTAATTATCGTCGGCATCACCGGCTCCGCCGGCAAAACCTCAACTCTTTTGGCCACCGAAGCCGCCCTAAAACCAAATTTCAAAGTTAAAACCAATTACGGTAGCAATTCCGAATCCGGTATTCCTCTCAACATTCTTGGTTTTAAGAACCCGGATTTTTCTCTTTTATCTTGGCTAACAATCGCCCTCCTTACCCCCTTCAAACTCCTCACCAACTGGAAAACCTACGACATTTATCTCCTAGAAATGGGAATCGATAGCTCTAAATCCCCCAAAAACATGTCCTATCTATTATCTATCGTCAAGCCAGATATCGGAATATTCCTCAATGTCACTCCAGTCCATTTAGAAAATTTTTCTTCACTTGACGAGATCGCTCAAGAAAAGGCTAAGCTGGCCAATTCTGCCACCACTGCCATCATCAATTCTTCTGATCTTTTTGTTAAGAAGTACACTAAAAACAAAAAAATCGTCTCTATTAAACCAACTAAAATCGACATTCCCAATTTCTTCCTCCCTGGTATCTATGATATTTCACTGGGTGCTTCTCTTGCCGTCGCCAAACTTCTCAAGCTAGACTCGTCTACCGCCATTAATAATCTAAAAAACAACTTCCACCTTCCCCCGGGACGTTCTTCAATCTTAAAAGGCATCAATGACTCAAGCATTATCGATAGTTCTTACAACTCTTCGCCCCTAGCCACTACTGAAATGTTAAATTTTCTTGCCTCTTTTAAATCTCCCAGAATCGTTGTCTTGGGTGACATGCGTGAACTTGGTGCCGCTTCAGAGCTGTCTCATCAAAATCTCTATAAAACTGCTCTCAACAGTGCCGACCAAATTATTGGCGTTGGTCCTGAAACCAGTCGTTATTTTGGTTCTAAAGCAAAAAAATTTATGTATTGGTGGCAAGCCGCCGACTACTTAAAAAATAATCTTCCTCAAAACGCCACCATCCTAATCAAGGGTTCTCAAAATACCATTTTTCTCGAAGAATTGATCAAGGTGCTTCTCAAAAACCCTCTCCATTCAAAAAAACTTTGTCGCCAATCACCCTACTGGCTAAAACTTAAAACCAAATTCCACTCCGAACACCAACACCTCCTTACTCCTTAAACTCTTTGTCCTTTTTTATTTCTCTCTCAATTAAATTTCTCAAAAATACACTTCGGGGAATCATTCTCTTTTGGGCTATCCAATCTAAATAATTCAATATTTTTGGTGACACAAAAAAATTAAACCGTACGTCACTGTAATCTTTTATTTTATTCAAAGCTTCCCGAATTGTCTCTTCAATATTTTCTTCAGTATATTCAACAATCAACAACCTCGAATCTTCAATTCCACTAAAAAAATATGGTTCAAAACCTTTTTTATACAAGGCCACCACCGGCTTACTGTTTTCCAAAGCCTTATTCACGATGTAACCCATCGACATGCTGTGTTCCGATAACTCAACAAAAACAGCATCGGCTTTTTTCACATATTCCACCGTTTTTTTAAAATGATCCACCCTTTCCTTGTGGGTCCCATTATAAAAATTTGAAACATTTCCCTTAGTCCATGTCGGCACCATATCTCCCAAAAGTGTTGCTTCTTTACCCAAAAGACTATTTATTTTTATAAATAAACCCGGTTCTTTGTTTGCCGACCTTGGAGATGCAACAAAAAAAACTTTCATGCTCGGATTATATACTATTATTTCGACAAACCAAAACAACAGACGTCCCCAAAAAAGACAATATCTTTAGTTTAAAACTAGAGACACTCTCTTTTTTGTGAAATTTATTCATACCAAACATTACGAATATTCTGTTTAAAACCCTCATCCACGAAATAGTTTCATTGCTTCTAATAAAATTAAATCTTATGAATTCCACGTTTACGTCCTGCTTCGAAAGCTCACTAATATATTCAGGCGCACTCATCCAAACTTTATGTGTAACGTCTCCGTCATCATCGATTGCCCACTTAGGCAAATCATTCTTAATGAATTTTCGGAAATACTTTTTTAACACACATACCCCACTCTTAATTGGAACATGAACTAAAATTAAACCTTTATTCTTCGTAACCCTTTTGATCTCTGGAATCAGTTTATTTGTCATTTCCTCAAAACAAAAATGCTCGAGAATTGATTGAGCCATTACCAAATCATATGACCTGTCACTCATTGGTAGTTTAGTCGCATCTGCCTTATAAATTTTGAGCTGTAACTTATTTTTCAAGATATATTTATTGGCCACTTCAATCATTTCCTTATACTTATCAACACAATCAACACTAAATCCCAGTTTCGCCATTTCCACTGGCAAAAAACCATATCCGGTCGCCACATCAAGCACCTTTGCTTTTTTACTAATTAGCCCTTGCAAAAATACCGCATACTCGTGCTCGCGAGTAAAATCTCTATTATTAGCTTTTGCCGAATAATATTTCTTCCAATATTTACTATTATCGTAGCGTAAACCCAATACATCTCTGCCCTCAACAGCCTTTTTCAATGTTTTTGTAACCATTTGTTGTTTTCTCAACTTTTATATTACCTAAACCTCTACAGTCAACGCTAAAAGGTTTTAGGACATAGGATTATATCACCAAAACAGCCATCCTACCTCAAATAACGGCAATATATAAGTACCCACCAATATTTTCTCATTCTTAGTCCTGTCAGGCCCGATCAACTTTTCTTCCCTCGGGCAATTGTGGCAATCTCCTATTTAATTTTTCCGCCACCACCTTTCCCTTTTCTGAATTCCAAAAAATCGGATCATACTTCTCTGGTATAACTACCCCCGTTAGCTGCCTTATTCCTCTAATAATCATTTTTTTACACTCTTCTTCATCTAAATTCAGTAAAATAGCGGGTGCCCCAAGATACACTCGGGTAATTAAAGGTGCCACCAATCCACTACCTCTCCATTTACCATTTTCGCCAACACTACCAGAAAAACCTTTGATAACTCTAACCACCTCTTCCCTAGCCATATTTCCTCCTTTTGTTACCGATATTTCCCATTTCAGAAATTTTTCTGTAATTAGAAATATAAATAACCTTTAATATACAATGCCCAAAGTGTAACCCTCATTCCCCTCTTTGCCAACCACTTAAATTAGTGTATAATCCTCTCTGTAATCCCGAAGACAGCCGGCACTCAAATAAGTCCCGCCGAGGAAACAGCTAGATTTTCTAATTGTGCCTCGTCTTCGAGGCATTTTTTATTCAAAAAATATGGCAAAAATACAAAAAATTGAAAAAGTTGACGAAGTCGTTAAAAGACTCTCTGAAGCCAAATCTGCTGCTTTTATTCAATACCAGGGTCTCACTGCTGGTGATGCTGGTACTCTCCGTGCCAAAGTCAAAGATGCTGGTGGCTCTATTGAGGTTATCAAAAATACCCTCATCACCCGTGCCCTTAATAAAATGGAACTCGACTTGCCCGAAACTCTAACCGGCCCCACCGCCGTTGTTTATTGTGATACCGATGAAATCGCCCCCTTAAAAGAAATTGACACTGTCAATAAAGACAAGGAAAAAACCAGTTTTAAGTTCGGAATTTATGACAAAAAGCTACTTTCTTTGGATGAATTAAAGAAGTTTTTATCTCTGCCTTCCAAATCTACTCTTATCGCTCAATTTATTGGGGGACTTAAAAATCCTCTGCAACGTTTGGTTTACGCCATGCGTTTCAATCAACAGCAATTAGTTTTAACCCTAAAAGCTCTGGCTGATAAACAAGCGACCAATTAATAGTTTATATATAAATTTTTACAAATTTAAATAAAAAAATGGATAAAAAATTAGAAACCATCCTCGACCAAATCTCTCAACTTTCGGTGCTTGAACTCTCCGAATTGGTCAAAGCTCTAGAAGAAAAGTTCGATGTTAAAGCTGTTGCCATGTCCGCCGCTCCTGCCGCTGCTGCCGCCGGTGCTCCTGCCGCTGCTGCTGTTGAAGAAAAAAGCGAATTTGATGTCATCGTTACCAACGCCGGCACCAATAAAATCGCCGTCATCAAAGCTGTCCGTGAATTCAAACCAGAATTGGGTTTGAAAGAAGCTAAAGCACTATGAAAAAAGACGCTGCTGCCGAAGCTAAGACTAAACTCGAAGCCGCTGGTGCAACCGTTGAATTAAAATAATTCTTTTATTTTAAACTTTAAACCCCCTCTTCCGAGGGGGTTTTTGTTATCGAACTGGAAATGGATTATTCTGTTTATTGCAAACAGGACTATATAATTGTATTAATTCCTTTTCGATTCTATCTCTATCAATCTTTTGCGGAACCTCTAATAAGGAAAATCTACACCCACCAGCCATAAGATAATTAACAAGCACCTTATTACTTTCTGTTGAAAATTTTAAATGATCTGACAATCTATTTTTGAGACTGTAATCGGCTTTTCCAACATAAATAACTTTTCCTCCTGATGTAATCAGATATACCCCTACAATACTATTTAAGATAAAAATAAGACTTAAATCTGTATACGTTTTAAATTCAGACCAATTTGACATAATTGTGTTCCACCTGCTTTGAAAATATCCATGTGGACAGAATAATAATTTATAATAATTTCATATTGCTTGCTGAGCAGATTTTAGCAGTTATATGATTTGACTGATAATTTATAATCGCCCCGATTGTACTCGCCCCTCTCAATGTCTGTCAATTAGTATTTATTGATACAAAATCGATCAAATTTTGCACTTATAATCTAGGCTATTCAACTAAATCCTCATATCTTCCGGGCTTATATGGTGGATAACACACCTCATAGGCAATCAGAATTGAGTCTGGTGTCGCCTCCCACTGCATTGTCTCCCCAACCCTTACTTCTTGAAAAAAGTCTTTTCCCGATTTGTCATCAACTTCGTAAGTCTCTTTTTCTCCATTAATTTTTATAATCGTCAAAATACCTCTACCCATATAAAAACCCTCAATTGTTTTTTCACCTTCCAATACTTTTTGCAACGGCGTTTTACATCCTGGCTCAACATAAATTACTCCCAAATCTCTTGTCTCATCCTCTAGAAACCGATAAACATCACATCTGACACCCTTTGTTACTTCGGCTGTTTCAATAAAAGTTACCGGAATATTCTCACCAGTACGATTAAATTTTACCAGCTTCTCGTCTGTCATATTTTTACAACAATTCCACTTTATTTTCCGCTTTCAATTTATCTACCACCTCTCCCACCTTCCCCGTCATCTCCTTTTTACAAATCAAAAGAGCATCGTTTTTATCAATAACTATCAAATCATTGACTCCAATTAATGCCACCGTCTTGTTTGCCCTCACAAAATTATTAGTACTATCTAACTCTATTGTTTTACTATCAGAAGAATACAAATTTTTAGATACCAGATACTTCGACAGGCTCTCCCAAGTCCCAAAATCAATCCACTCAAAAGGTAATTCGGCCACCAGCGCCTCCCCTTTTGTATAAACTTGTTTTGTTACCTCTTCGATTCCCGCCTTTGGCATCTTGGCATATTCAGTTGGAACATCTCCTCCATTAACAATACTCATCAGGGGTTCATACCAATCCATCCTGTATTTTTTATACATTTCCATTAAATTATTTGGTGTCATTGTCGTGTGATTAGCGTGAATTAACAGCTTATCTGAACCTAAATACTGTTTAATTTTCTCTTCCTCTGCTCTGTCAATATAATCCGCCACCCGATACACCTTAACTCCTTTTTCCTCTTTTACCAACTCTCCTTTTACTAAATAATCAACCCCTCTAACAATATTTTCCGGAGCAATCCCACCCGTTATGTAATTTTCTGTTGATTCTGCTAAAGTCCCCATCACTTCCAACATTTCTATAAATTTTTCTTCCGGTTTTCTCATCACATCTGCTTGTACCAGCATAAACGCCTCATCTCCAAAACCTTTTTTCATCAGAGATGCTGCTGCAAATCCGGTCGCCGGCCCTTGATTTCTCATTTCCGGTTCAATAAAAACATTGTCGGGCAAAATTTCCGAAACTTGCTTCTTAGCAATTTCTGCCTGAACCGCATTTGTCTGCAAAAATATTTCTTCCGGGGAAAATTTCAGTCTTAGCGCCTCCCAGTTCAATTGGAATAGTGATTTCTCGCCGATGAGTGGTAAAAACTGTTTTGGTGAACTGGCGCGGCTTTCCGGCCACATTTTACTACCCACCCCACCGCATATTATTACTGCTTTCATAACAGATTATAACTAATTTTTTTTACAAAATTCTTTTATATTCTCAATCGTTGTTTTTATTATTCTTTCAATTGCTTCTTCTGTGTTAAAAGCATTGTGTGGCGTAAACACTACGTCTTCCCTATCCCTCAACATGTGATAACTCAATACATTTTGCAAATCTTCCTTGGTTGGTCTTTGGCTCATCACCAAGGACATGCTTTCAACCTTATCCTCTTCTTCTACTACATCCAACCCAACTCCCCTTAATATTCCCTTATTTAAAGCCCAAATCATCGATTCACTTTCCACCACTGCTCCCCGGGAGGTGTTTACTAAAATACTTCCCTCCTTCAACAGCTTGATATTACTTCGATTAATTAAATGATAAGTCTCCTTTGAGGCTGGAACATGAAGCGTCACCACATCCGACTCCTTCAATAGGGTTTCCAGGTCAACCAGCTTCACTTTATATTTTTTAACTATTTTTAAATCCGGATTTTTCTCCACCGCCACAACTTTCATTCCAAAACCTCTGGCCATCTTAGCCACATTAGCCCCGATTTTTCCCAATCCCACAATTCCCAATGTTTTTCCGAAAAGATCAATTCCTGTCAATCCCTCCGGACTAAACTCATCTTCCTCTACTGCTTGATGTGCTTCCACTACCTTCTTTGCTACCGCCAGAATTAAGGCAAAAGCATATTCCGCCACTGTGTTAGATCCATATACCGGCACATTTGCGACTACAACTTTTCTTTTCTTACACTCATCAATATCTATATGATCAACACCAGTTGATCGGGTTGCAATCATCTTCAAATTCGGTAACTTGTCTAAAACCTCTTTATCTGCTTTCGAATAGATAAAAATCGAAACAATATCGTACTGTTTCGCTAATTCTAAATTATCCTGCAACTCTTCTTCGAAAATTCCCACCCCGAAAACGTCTAAATTAATTATTTCCCTTTCAATAATTGGTCTCTCCCAACTTTTCACCCCAAAAAAGGCAATTTTGTTGTCGATCATTTATTTATTTTACAACATTTTTTCATTTTTCTTTTTTTGATATCTTGACCTACTTATATGCTTTGTGTTTTAATGATTATAGTTAAATGTTCTTTTGATACACGAGGAGCCACAAAATGGATGATCAAAACCTAACACAAGATAAGCTTGTGAATCAAAAATCCCCCCCAAAAAAAGTTAATGGTATCAGTATCGACAATCTTCCCGACCTTTTAACGGTTGCCGAAGTCGCCGATTTGCTACGTGTTTCTAAACTCACGATAAAGCGTTGGGGTAAACGGGGTAAACTTCCCGCCATCCGCATCAATGCTCGCGGTGATCGTCGCTACCGCAAGGAAGCTGTTCTCTGGCTACTTGGTATCCAAGCGGAATAATATTCCCTCCTACTTTGCCTTAAAGGCGGTTAGATTAACTTCTAGCTGCCTTTTTTGGTTTCTGACCACAATGAACCAGCCTCACACTCCAATCTTTTAAATCATTCATTGATTCAAAATATTTTCCATCAATGGATCCTTTGATATTTAATCTCCGTGTTCTACCTTCTTCGTCTCCACCAGGTAAACACTCTATTACAGCCACCCCACTTCCCATATGATTATTCGGAAACAACCTTCTTGCCACTATTTCCAGTTCACCTCTATAAGCACCACAATTTTCACAAATTTTTGAAAGGTCAACACTAACACTTATCCCCTCAACTGTGGTAATTTTTCCAGGCATGCCCAATTATATCACCCACTTACCCTTCCCCTCGGTGTCCTCTTCACTAATCCCTTCTTCATCAAAAACGGTTCATAAACATCCGTAATAGTCTCCACATCCTCAGTCAATGCTGCTGCAATATTTTCCACTCCCACCGGCCCCCCACCATATTGTTTTTTGACCACATCCAAATACTTCCTATCCGCATCAGATAAACCTAGCTCATCTACTCCCAATTTCTCCAATGCCATCTTTGCTTCCCCGACAGTGATTAAAGAATCACCACCCACCTGAGCGTAATCCCTGACTCTCTTCAAAAGCCTATTGGCAATTCTTGGTGTCCCTCTAGACCTCCTGGCAATTTCCTCTGCCGCCTCCCTGTCAATTCTCACTTTCAAAAATTTCGCTGTCCTCATCACAATTTCTGCCAAATTAATATCTTCATAAAAATCAATTTGCTGGACAATTCCGAAACGATCTCTCATTGGCCCAGAAATTAATCCAATTCGGGTCGTCGCTCCGACAATTGTAAATTTCTGTAATTTCAGTCTCACAGATCTGGCTGACGGTCCTTTCCCTAACACTATGTCCAAAACATAATCCTCCATGGCGCTATAAAGCGTTTCCTCAACGATTTTATTCAACCGGTGAATCTCATCTATAAACAAAACATCTCCTTTTTTCAATGAAGTCAGAATCGAAGCCAAATCTCCAGCCCTAGTCAAAGCAGGCCCAGAAGTAATTTTTATATTCGATTCCATTTCCAGAGCTAACAACATTGCTAAAGTTGTTTTTCCCAACCCTGGAGGACCATAAAACAAAATATGATCTAAGGCCTCTTCTCTTTCCTTAGCTGCCTTAATAAACACTCCCAACTGATCTTTTAACTTCTTTTGTCCAATAAACTCTGCCAGTTTTCTGGGGCGGAGTGACAGTTCAATTTCCTTGTCCTCACTTTTTAATTTTGGATCCAAATTCTTATCCGTCATTTATCGTCCTAGGTTTTGCAAACACCAACTAACTTTATCTTCAAGAATCTCTAGTTCAATGGGCATTTTATTAATTACATTTTCGATTTCTTTTCTCTCAAATCCCAACTGTCTCAAACTCAACACCACATCATCTTCGAGCAGTGGAGACTCGTCTCTTAAATTTAATTCTCCTAAGCCCCCGATTTTTGATTTTAAATCCACAATAATTCTTTGAGCCGTCTTTTTTCCCACTCCCTTTATTTTTTCAAAAAAACTTGTATCGGCATCTCCAATTGCTTTAATTATTTCCACTCCCTTACACTGCTCTAAAATCTGAGCTGCTGATTTTGGCCCCACCCCCGACACTGTAATTAGCATTTTAAATAAATCCAAATCTTCAAAATTTTCAAAACCATACAAAGCCATATCATTTTCTGATACTGCCATATAAGTAAAAATCTTTACCTCTTGTCCCTCAGTATAATTTCTTCTCCCCACCCATACCAAATATCCCACACCACCTACTTCTACCTCGATATAATTTCCCCATACTCGATCAACCATCCCCTTTAAACTCGAAATCATAAACTCATCATAACATTTTCCCCGACCGAACAAAAGCCGAACACTATTCTTTAGTGTGCACAGCCTTATTTTTCAAAAGTAATGCATAATCAGGATCCTCCATGGTCAAAGCCACCCTAATCAATCCTATTACCGTAAAAAAGACCGTTCCCCCTCCATGTTCTTTTTTTTCTTTTGCATAAACCTCGGAGATACGCTTATCAACAATTTCATCAATATCAGCTATCGAATTGTATTTTCTTAGCTGTTCAATTTCTTTCGCTAACTCAAAATAGTATTTATCAACTCCACTTTTTATTTTATCCTTCTTTACAAACCGATCTTGAAACTTATATTCACCATATGCCATTAAAGTATCTAAATTAATCTCTCTTTCCAATAAATCAATCGGTCTTCCAATCACCTTTTTACCTTTTCTATTCTTTATTATTAATTCGTTCATTTGTTGAAATTGTTGATCAGCAACCACAAAAAGACCACTTAATCCATAAAAAACCCTTCTCATGTTTGATGGTATCGGAATATCGTTCTTATAGTCTAATTCATGAGAAACAGAGTCCCAAGCATCCATCAATACAGTTCGAACCTGTAATTCAAAATTAATATCTTTTACCTCACCATATTGAGGCCCCCTTACCTTGTTTCCATACATTAAAACATAGTGATCCGACTGATATCCAAACTGATTATCTGGCATATTTTCACTAAATCTTTTTTTTGATTTTACCTTAAAAACAGACCCCAACATTGATTCAACCTTATCCAAATCACTAACAAACAATAATACAATTCGAACTCCAACGAGGTCCTGAATTTCATCACAAGGAGAATCGAACAAGGCTCCAGATTCCGCTAATCTCTCGATCTTCTGATAAAAACTTTCAAAATCCTTAACCCTTCCTTTCACGGTATTCACCACAATACCCCTACTCTTTAATAGACTACTGATATCGGTAACCACCGATTCCTTTAATTTTTCAAGTGATTCCTTTCTTTTCTGATATTCCTTATACAATTTTTCCTTTTCATAGGCTGCCATAACAAATTATATCTCACCCATAATATATATTACAAATCAACTGGTTATAGCCTCATTGTAAACTCATGCGTCAAAGCTGCTGCCACCGCATCCGAGGCGTGGCCGGGTGTTATTGGTTCTTCAAGACCCAAACAATCCCTCACCATCAACTCCACCTGTTCTTTCTCCGCCCGCCCATACCCAACCAAAGCCATTTTTATCTGTAGCGGTGTGTATTCAAAAATTGGTTTATCACCCCTATCGCCTCCGCCACCGTCATCGCACTTCTGACATTTTTGGCAAAAAATAAACTTTCCATTGCCACCTCATCCACTTTATATTTTTTAATAATTTTCTGTATTTCTTCAAAAATTTTTTCCAACCTATCTTCACTTTTATCCTTATTAGTAGTTAAAATTACTCCACATTCCACCAACTTATTATTCTCCACTACCCCCCACCCTGTATTTTCCAACCCTGGATCAATTCCCAATACCATCTGTTTCCTCCACCACAACTCTCTCTATTAAATCTCTACCGATCATTAATTCAGTATACCTGGGACTTTGATTATTTCTCTCCCTGGAAACCGCCCCCACTATATCCGTTCTTATTCCTTCGAGCTCATACGAGCTCGCATAATGTAAATGTCCCGCTTCAATTTGCCTGACTCCGAAAGTTATTAATAATTCTCTCATCCATAATGCTTCTGCCGTTGCCTTATCATTATTCTCACCCATTACATGGCTCGAAAACAAATTATTTAAGGGCTTATGCATCACTGCGACACAAATCAGCACCCTACACTCACCCACCTCACCCTCTAACCATTTTTTATGCACCTCATCCAAGCCTTTCCAGTAGCTATTATCCACCAAAATTAACTTCACTTCTCCCAATCTTATACTCTGGTAATTTTTTCCAAATATTTTTACAAATTCGTCAATATAATACTCATGATTTCCAGGCACAGCCGCATATTTCACCCCTGATTCATCCAAAACCTCCTTTATCTTAATCAGCTCACTTGTTTTCCCATTATTAGTTAAATCACCAGCCAGCACCACCATTTCAACTCCGTTGCCCTTGGCTTTCTTCAGCATTATTCTTAATTCCTCTTCGTCGTTGTGAATATCCGCCATCACTGCAATTTTTAATTTATTTTCAATAATAGTTGGCTTTGGTAACACAACACCACCAATATTAACTTGTTTTTGATTTCCCTCAAACATCCAAGCAATTCCAGCACTAAAAACAATTAGCGTTGTTACTAGCCAAGCTCTTTTCCAATTCCTCATTAGTTCATTTTACCCTATTAAATATTATAAGCCACAAAACAATTTACCCACTTATCCACAAAATAACAATATATATTATATATATAAGCCTTTTTATTATAAATAATATATTTAATATATAATTAGGCATGGAAACTTACCTAAATCATCCCCTAGCCCCTTATACTACCGTCAAAATAGGCGGTCCCGCTGACACTTTCATTATTACCAACACTACAGCCGAATTTATTGAGGCTTTAAAAAAATATCAAAATGTTACCATCCTCGGCAACGGCTCTAATGTTTTAATCTCCGATTCCGGTATCCGTGGGACAGTCATTAAAAACATGTCAAATTCTATTGAATATTTACCCAACAACCAGGTTAAGGTTGATTCAGGTGTCAATCTCCCCTTATTAATTACCGACACTATCAATCATTCCCTCTCCGGCCTTGAAGAGTTTGCCTATATTCCCTCATCTATCGGTGGTGCCATTTTTGGCAATATTCACGGAATCAACAAGAACAACTTTGATAGATTTCTTACAGAAATTCAAGTCTTCGATTTAGAACAATCTAAAACCTATTCCCTAAAATCCAACATCTTGAAATGGTCTTACGACACCTCAGAATTTGCTACCAAACCAAACCTAATCATCCTCTCCGCCATCTTTCAACTAACTCCGGGCGATGCTGACACCTCAAGACAAAAGGTAATTGATATTATCACCAAAAAACTCCAAACTCAGTCTATGAATTCTCTCGGTTCTGTCTTTAAAAATTTACCAGCCAGAACTGGGCATCCAGCCGACTTTGCTGGCCGCATCATCGATCAAGAGCTTAATTTAAAAGGATTCCAAATAGGAGATGCTCAAATTAGCCCTCTTCACGGCAACTTTATTCTCAACCTCGGCCATGCTACTGCCGCTGATTATTACGCAGTCGTTAAAAAAATTCAATCCGAAGCCAAATCTAAACTAAATATCACCTTAGAACCAGAAATTAAATTCTTAGGTAATTTCAGTTAACACCATCCAAATAAACCTTGGCAACACCAATTGTCTTTTCCACCTCTTTGGTTCTTTAATCAGGCTATATAACCACTCCAAGCCCATCTTTCTCATCCATGGTGGAGCCCTCTTTAAAGCTCCACTGTAATAATCAAAGCTTCTCCCCACCCCCACCGCCACCCTGACCTTTAGCTTAGCCAAATTATTTTTAATCCATTCTTCTTGTCTTTTCATACCGTAAGCCACCAGTAAATAGTCTGGCTCAAATTTGTTTATTCGACTTATTACTTCGTCATTTTTTTGCTCCGGCTCTCCCTGGCAAAAACTATAATTTAGACCCGGAAATTTTTTTGCCAAAAATTTACCACTCCTCTCTGCCCTATTTTCCCAACCACCTAATAGAAAAATTTTTTGTTTTTCTTTTGTTGCCATTTCACTTAAATTTAAAATTAAATCCGACCCGGATATCAAGCATTCACGTCTCTTCCCTTGAAGAATTTCTATTCCTACTCCAAGTCCTTTTACCCATCTCCTTATTCCTTTCGGGCTTTTTAATACCTCTTTTGCCCAAAGTAAACCAATTCCGTCAACCACCTTTACATCACTTTTATTGATAATATCCGCAAAATACTTGTCTCTTCTTGCGGCCATCACAAACTCCGTATTAACCGTGGTTAGCCATATTTTACCTTTACCAGCCTCAATTCTTCCCAACAACATCCTTAGCAGTTTATCAGTACTACTGCCAAAAAAGCGTATATCAAACATTTTCCAGTACTTTATGGCATTTCTACCACTTTTCGGGTCTTTTTTTTGATCTCCAGATTGCATTTTTTTCATTATTCTTAACTTATAATAAATGACTTTCGTCTAAAAAACTAGGCCTCTCTCGTCTTTTACACATTAAATACTTACATTACGTATCCTATAAAAGATAACATATTTAGGATGGTCTTAACTATATCACTCTTTCCTACTATATATACTATAAGAACTTTTTTTTAATAAATACAAACTGGTATTTTTTGCCATATCGAACAAATTTATTACTCATCAATATTCCCCATCTTTAGTCTTTAACTTAAATTTTATTAAAAAATATATATTTTTTTCGATTATATATATTATAGGAATTAATTTCTAACTATATCAATCGTCCTTATCATATCAATAATATTTATATAAGATGTAAATATTATCTATATCACCTTACCGATTTACGATACGTTTCCAAATTCTCCATTGCCATTCCTGCTCCCTTAATAACACAAGTTTCCGAGTCAATTGACAGATGTACTGATACACCAATTTCCCTCGTTAACAACAATGCTAGGTTTCTTAATTTTGATGCAGCCCCCACTAATACAATCCCCCTGTCGGCAATATCCGCCACTAATTCAGGAGGTGTCACTTGCAGTGTCTCTCTCACCACCAGTATCACCTCGTCAAGCATTGGTCTGATTACCTCAAATATTTCATCAGAGTTTAATTCTAGGCTCTTTGGTAAACCATAAACCAGATCCCGACCACTAATAGATAGCGTTTCTGTTTTTTTTAACTTTACTGCGGTTCCCAGCTTAATCTTAACCAGCTCTACAGTCTGATCACCCACCGCTAAACTATATTTTCTTTTTAAATATTCCTCAAGTGACTCATCTAACCTACTTCCTCCACTACGAAAACATTTACTAGCCACCACCCCTCCTGAAGCCACCACGGCCGCCTCAATTATTCCCCCCCCCATATTCACCACCATATTTCCAAATGGCTCTGAAATCGGTATTTTTGCCCCAATTGCCGCCGCCAACGGACTATCAATTAAATAGACTTTTCTTGCGCCAGCCTCCAACACCGCATCTAACACCGCTCTTTGTTCAACTTGGGTCAATCCCGACGCCACCGTCACCATTACTTCCGGCCCCAACAACCACGCCGAACCCATCACTTCTCTTAAAAACCACCTTAGCATCCCCACCGCCGCTTCATAGTTCACTACCGCTCCAAATTCTATCGGTTTAATAATCTCAATATAATCAGGTGTTTTTCCTTCCATTTTTTTCGCCTCACTCCCGGCCGCCAGCACCTTTCCACCCTCAGCCTCAATTGCCACTACCGATGGTTCAGTTAACAATATTCCTTCATTTTCGCCCCAAATAGTACAATTTGAAGTCCCCAAATCTATTGCCAACTTTCTTATCCAGCTCATAATTCTATATAATACACTAATGCATTCAAATTCTAACCGAAAAAGTCTCCTAATAATTCTTTCGGTGGCCTCCATTGTCATCAGTGCCACCCTCTTTATTTCAATTTTTGCCAGAGGTTACCGCCTGGACCCAAACAATGGTTTCAAGCTCAAGGTTACCGGCCTACTCTCGGCTACCTCTAAACCAAAATCTGCCAGTGTATATGTCGACGACCTATTAGTCACCGCCACCGACGACACCCTCAACCTCAATCCTGGAAATTATCAAATAAAAATCAGTAAAGATGGCTATTATGCTTGGAAAAAAAATATCGAAATAAAGCCAGAACTCGTTTATCAGGCCGATGCTCAACTATTTCGCTCCTCATTTGATTTAAAACCAATTACTCAAGGCAAAATTATCAATCCAGTTGTTAGTCCTGATTCCACAAAAATTATATATGCCGTTGCTTCTACTTCAGCCACCAGCAAAGAAAACGGGCTATATTTGTTAGAACTGACTGAATTGCCTCTACTTATGAGTAAAAATACTCAAAGATTTTTATCTCCCAACCTCCCCTATCTTGATTGGTCAAAATATTCCTTTGAATTCTCTCCCAACTCCAAACAAATTCTCGCCACCTCGAAAACCAACCCCAATGTCTATCTTATTTCTCTTGACCAGACTCTTGATTCAAAAAATCTGTTTGATATTTCCTCCCGTCTACCCCAAATAAAAAAAGATTGGCAAAACATTCAATCACAGACTATTCAAAACAAATTAGAAAAACTCCCCCTCGAACTTAAATCAGTTATTGCCACTGACTCAACAGTATTAGCTTTTAACACTTCCGAAGACAAAATCTTGTACCAGGCCTCTGAAAGTGCCACGCTTTCTGAGCGCTTTATCACTCCTCCTCCCACCCAAAGCACTCAAGCTCAACAACGCACTCTTCAAAAAGACTCCTACTACATTTATGATTTCAAAGATGATACCAACTTTCTTATTGGTAACACCGCCATAAGTCAAATATCCTGGATTCCCTACTCTAATAATTTGGTTTTCATTCAGGACAAAAGTATTGGTGTTGTTGAATACGACCACACCAATTACCAAAGTGTTTACTCAACTGAATACCTTCCCCCAAAAATTCTTCTTCCCACTCCGGATGGTTATCGTCTTATCATCTCCATCTCTACTTCCAAGAACAATCCAGAAAACCTTTTTTCAGTCACCATAAAAGACCGTTAACTACTGGCAGACACTAGTTTCTACTTTTCTCAACTCATCTAATATTAAATCTATTTGATCTTCACTCAACTCTGAATTATTCAGCTTTTCAACAATTTCATTTTCCATTGCAGTCACTTTTTCCCTGCTAGCACATGTTTCCAATTTGTCATACGGAGCCTCAAACTTAATTTCGGCCTTACCGTTGTCTTCATAAACCTGCACACTGCTACTTTCTCCTAAAACCTGAGCGTCTCCAATAAAACTTCTTTGTTCTCCCGCCTCAATGAAGCGTAAAGGGATTAATGCAAAAATTGCTACCAAAAAACTTACAATCAAAGTCCTAGTGTTTCTATCAAAATTTGTCATTTCAATCAGTCTAAATATATTGGAGAATTTTGTCAATCATATATCAAATAAACCCCATACTCACAACCCTTTAATGCCCGCCCTACTAGCTGGCAACAACAACTTCTCACTGCTATTTCTGACCACTAAAATCCTTTACAAGTATTACTAAAGCATAAAAAAGGTAACTAAATATAACACCAGCTTCGCGTGTTAAAATAACTAGACTTTAACTGAACAAAATCGGGGATTGGCGCAATTGGCTAGCGCGCGCGCATCGGGTGCGCGAGGTTGGGAGTTCGAATCTCCCATCCCCGACCACATTATCTGTCCCTATAGTTCAATGGATAGAACGCGGGTTTCCTAAACCTGAAATGGTGGTTCGATTCCACCTGGGGATACATTCAGTCCAATTATTACACCCAGTTCAGCTTTCTCCGCAACATATAATCCTAAAAATATATTATTATCCGCATAAAATTCCCTTTCTCCGCGTTTTTCTCCGTATGTTTTGTATAATTAACCAAAACATATATCTCCGCACTTATCGTTAACATAACGATAATATTTTAATATCATTAAACACTTATCAATATCATATTTACCGCATTACGTAATGTATTTAAGTAAATATTTACTAAAAAATAACAATTATTTAATCCTCCTTAAGTGAATAATTAATTCTAGTCAAATCCTCCATTTAAATAACTCAAATAAAATCATTTTTCATCCATTATTATATTTTTCTTCAGATTAAAACACCAATTCTATCAATACTATTACACTTAAAAAGATGTCCGACAATGCCATTAAAAAATAGTTTTTAAAACCCATAGCACTAAAGTAAAAACACTGCTAATTAAGCTCTTTTATCCTTTTATTACTAGGTTCAGCATCTTTCCGGGGACTAATATCTCCTTCACAATTTCTTTTCCTTCTAACCATTTCATTAATTTCTCGCTGGACTCAATTGCTGACATTAAATATTCTTTATCATTAACCCTCTCTGTATCCAGTTCAATTACTTCTCTTACTTTCCCGTTTATTGCAATCGGCAGGCTTATCTTATCTTTATTCAAATATTTCTTATCATGTATCGGCCAACTACTTTGGTGAACCGATCCTTTACCTCCCAGTCTCTGCCACAACTCTTCTGCCGTATGCGGAGCCATGGGAGACAGCAACTGAACCATAACCTTTAACTCCTCTTTCCCCATTAAATCAAGGCGATTTACCGCTTCCATTAGTTTTGCCACCGCCGTATTAAATCCAAAACTCTCATAGTCCCGGCTTATCCCCTGTATTGTTTTATTAATTAACACTTTTGATTTCTCACTGCTATCAAGTCCTAATTTAATTTGATTATCAATCAATAGACTAAATCTGTCTAAAAATCTCTTTACTCCCATCAGCGTCTTTTCATTCCAGGCCATTACACCCTCAAATGGTCCCATAAACATTAAATACATCCTCAACACATCGACCCCGTATATATCAATCACCGTCTCCGGTACAATCACATTTCCCTTCGACTTACTCATCCTCTGATTATCTGGACCTAAAATTACTCCATGGGAAATCCTTTTATAATATGGTTCTGGTAATTCATTCGGAAGCACTCCAATTTCACTCAAAAACTGATAAATAAATCGGGAATACAGTAAATGAAGAGTATTATGCTCATCACCACCAACATAAACATCAACTGGACACCATTTTTTAAGTTCTTTAGAACTATTACTAAATATATCAACAAATACCCTGTTTGAATCTAAATCACTATTAAAATTATCCTGTCCCCCATTTTTTAATTTTTTTGCAAAACAGTACGCCAAATAATACCAATCCGACCCGGCCCAATTTGGCATTGTATCAGTTTCTCTCCTAGCCTCACCTTCACAAATGGGACATTTACACCTAACAAAGTTCTCTATTTTGGATAAAGGACTTTTCCCGTCCTCAGTTGGCTCATAGACTTCAATCTCTGGCAACTGTATCGGTAAATCTTCTTCTGGTACTGCCTGCCACCCGTCTTTTTGACAGTAAATCATGGGGATTGGCTCACCCCAATAATGTTGGCGACTAAATATCCAGTCTCTTAAGTGGTATGAATTAGACTTTTCCCCTATTTTATTTTCTGTTAACCACCCAATTGCTTTTTTAATAGCCTCCTCCGGCTTTAATCCCTCCCATTTTGGAGAATTAATCATTACTCCACTATTTGCTTCCGAACATGCCTTTTCTTCAAAATTCCAGTTCTCCTTACTTATTACCGGTATGATACTCAACTTATATTTCTTGGCAAAAGCATGATCCCTTTCATCGTGAGCCGGAACTGACATAATTGCCCCAGTCCCATAACTTGATAACACAAAATCAGAAATCCAAACTGGAATCTCTTTATTATTTATTGGGTTTATCGCATATAGCCCTGAAAAGACCCCATTTTTTTCTTTGTTTAACTCCGCCCTCTCCATTTCACTCTTTTTTCTGCTCTCATTTAGATAATTTTTTATTTTTTCGTCTCTCTTGCTTAATTCCAAGGCCAATTCATGTTCCGGTGCTATCACCATAAAAGTCGCCCCATACAAAGTGTCCGGCCTGGTAGTGAAAACCTCCAACTCCTTTATTTTCAATTGGGAATCAGATATCTGAAATCTGATCTTTGCTCCCTCACTTTTTCCAATCCAATTTATTTGTGCCCTTTTTACCTTATCAATAAATTCCGTTTTTTCCAACCCCTCAATCAGTTTATCTGCGTATTCTGTAATTTTTACCACCCATTGTGATATGGTTCTTCTTTCCACCTCCGCCCCGCATCTCTCACATTTTCCATTTACAACTTCCTCGTTGGCCAGACCCGTTTTACAACTGGGACACCAATTTATCGGCATTTCTTTTTTGTATGCCAAACCTTTCTTAAACAATTGAATAAAAATCCACTGTGTCCATTTATAATAATTTGGATCACTTGTATTGACTTCTCTTTCCCAGTCAAACGAATATGCCAATCTCTTCATTTGCCCCTTAAACATTTCTATATTCTCTTTGGTCACTTCCTGGGGTTTTCTTTTTGACTTAATGGCATAATTTTCCGTTGGCAAACCAAAAGCATCCCAACCCATAGGAAACATGACGTCATAGCCCTGCATTCTTTTAAACCTGGCATAAATATCGCTTCCGGTAAACGAAAATGCATGGCCAACATGTAAACCGCTACCGCTTGGATACGGAAACTCTACTAAAATATATTTTTTTTCTTTATCACTGTCGTCATCTGCCCGATACAGCCCCGGATGCTCTTCCCAAAACTTTTGCCATTTGGCCTCAACTACCTTAAAATCCATGCCATATTATATACCAATTTTCTAATCTTTATTCGGAACTTTCCCTCGTGTTACCATAACGGTAGTGAATATTATAAAAACTTTTATACTACTTACTTTGGGATTAATTATCTTAATTTTTGGCTTTTTTCTTGGTCAAAACAGACTCTCGACAACTCTTCCCGCCTTTACTGAATCACGTCATCAGGGTAACTATCAATTCATCAATCCACTTTTGGAATGTGAATCCACCAACTTTTCCCAAAATGTTGCCCTGGACTCCCTTAAAGATCAAATCACCAAAACCATAAACCAATTAAAATCCTCTGGATTGGTCTCTTTTGCGAGTATATATTATCGTGATTTAAACGAAGGACCTTGGGTAGGAATTAATGAAAAAGAAAATTTTTCTCCTGCCTCCCTCATTAAAGTCCCTCTAATGATTACTTACTACAAACAAGCCGAGTCAAACCCAGATGTCTTAAAACAAACCCTTACTTATCTACCTGCAAAAGATGAATTAGTTCAGGATATTTTGCCCTCTATCACCCTCACCTCCAATCAAGAATATACCATTGAAGATTTAATCAGAAGTATGATTGTTTATTCTGACAATCAGGCTTATGAGCTCTTATTAAACAATATCGACAATCAACTAGTTGTCGAAACATACCAGAATCTCGGTGTCGACATCAGTCAAGCTATTGAAAATCCCAACGGTAACATTATTTCAGTCAAATCTTATGCTGCCTTTTTTAGGATTCTTTTTAATGCCTCTTACCTTAACCACGAAATGTCAGAAAAGGCTCTTTCCCTTTTATCTCAAGTTCAATATCAAGATGGTCTAGTCAAAGGCGTCAACAATCCTCTCCTTAAAATTGCCCACAAATTCGGCGAAAGAACTTTTACTGACACGGGCGAAAAACAACTTCATGATTGCGGCATTGTCTATATTCCCCAAAAACCCTATCTCATTTGCGTTATGACCAGAGGCAATGATTTTTCTAAATTATCTTCTTCAATCGCTCAAATCTCGAAAGTAATTTATCAACAACAATCCCATTAATTCCACCCCAACACCACCTCACTGCCGGCGTCCGTCCTTAATACCCTCACCCCCAAACCCTCTAACCTATCCAGGATTATCGCTTTTGGATGTCCATAATTATTTTTCCCTACACTTATCACTGCCACTGCCGGACTCAATCGTTTTATCCATTCCTCACTATTTCCACTGTCTGACCCATGATGTGAAACCTTTAAACCATCAACTCTCCCTTGCCACCAAGTCATTATTTTCCCTTCACCTTCAACGTCCATATCTCCGGTAAACATAAATTTCTTATCCCTATAATTTAACACTGCCACCAAAGAACTTTCGTTTCCGACATCTTCATTTTCCAAAGGATATAATATTTCAAAATGAATCTCATCATATCTAATTATGTCACCAGCTCTCAAAATATCTGTATAAATCATTTGTTCAATCTTCTCTCCGCTATCAGTTGACTCAAACAGCTTCTCTATCTTGTAATTTTTCATTATTTTACTCAAAGCCCCACTATGATCCTTGTCCCAGTGGCTTATTATTACCCCTTCAATTTTTCTATCCCAAAAAGGCAAATATCGATCCAAACACCTTTCCATCTTTCCATTATCAGTCCCTGTGTCAATCAACATTTGCCAATTTCCCTTAACTATTATCGCCCCATCTCCTTGTCCCACATCACAAAACACCATCCTCAATCTACCATCAGGAATCGACAAAAAAAGCCCCAACACTATTAAAAATGCCCCCAACATGATTATTTTAAATTTTCTTTTTTTCATACCAATAAGTCCCTAAAACTAAATACCACCCGGCAAGCATCCACCAATTAAACTGGAAATTCAATACCCCTCCAAGACTTCCCGCCCTTTCTACTATTTCAATTAAATACCTCAACAATGGATAACTGGTTGCCAAAACAACTCCCCCCAAACCCTGCCATAGTAGACCAATCAAACTGCCAATAAATCCAATTATTGTCAATATTTCCACCAAAAATAACGCTCCAAAATTTGTTATTGGTGTTAATAGGCTTATTGTTCCAAAGCTTATTGATAATATTGGCAAGACAAATAAACTCACCCAAACGGTATTCCTGAATACTCCTGCGTCTTGGTTTAAAACTACCGCTACAAACGCCACCATTGACAGCCAAAAACTAACATCACCCAATACTCCAAAATCAGCTAAAATCATCACCAGCCCCACCAGGAATATAGCTCTTCCTATCTTAAATCTTCTCCCCAGTATTTGCGCCCAATAATAGATTCCCAAAAACAACACCGCCCGAATCACCGGAATCTGCCACCCTACTAAATTTACATAGGTTAAAATTAAACCCCCTCCTCCAATTATTGCCGTTTTTCTTCCTACAAATTTAGCCAAATTTTCAATCAAACTCTTTCCCACAATCATTAGATTAGCTCCGCTTACTACCACAATGTGTACCAATCCGGTATTAATCAATGATTTATAAAGATCTCCCTTAATGCCTCCTTTCTCTCCCCACACCATTCCCGACATCAATCCCGCCTCACGCGAAGGCAAAGATCGTTCTATAACCTCTATCAAATCCGACCTTTCTATAAACTTATACATCAAAACCCAGACCAAGATAAACGGCACCACCTCTTTATATTTCAATCTTATCCATAATTTTTTCATAAGTTTTCTCTCCTATCCCTGATACGTTTTTTATGTCTTCTTTCCTTTTAAAAAGCCCCCACTTATTTCGATAATCGATAATTCTCTGGGCTATCTTGGGGCCAATCGACGGTAAAACTTCTAATTCCACAGATGAAGCCGTGTTGATATTCACAGAAATCACCAGTGCCTGCTCGCTTTTTTCCACTTTAACAAAACTATTTTCCTCTGTTACCTTCGACGCACTTTTCATCTTAATTCCCAAACCTACCACCATAAGACCCAAACCCAAAGCAATTATTAAATCCGTTAATGTAATTTTTTTTACGTTAATAAAGTTCACTAAAAAAATATAACATGTATAATTTAAATAATGTCCACCATACTCAAAATTACCACCTTCTTTGTTCCTATATTTATTGCTTTTCTGATTCACCAAAGTCAGTTTCTGCTTCCAATTGTTCCACAAATTATTGCCGCCACCTCCTTAATTATTATCTTTCTCCTTATTTTTGCCAATCGACTATTTTTACCCTTAGTGGTTTTCATCCTTAATTTGATAGTCTTTTCCACTGGCGGTGTCAATTCTTCTATCTTTTTTTTAATATATTTCCTCTTATTTTCACTTGCTTTTCAAAGTCGTCCTCTGACCAACTTAATTTACTCCTTGATTACAATTGTGTTTTTTAGCTATAGTCTCAGCTCTGTTTCTTCTCTCATTCAACTATTCTCTCTCCTCCTCATCACTCCTCTAACTTACTTCATTTCCCAACAAAAACAATTACAAGAAAATACTGAAGCTGTCCTCAGTCAAGATGAGACTGATTTCCTCCTTTGGATCTCCCTCAGGCTTAAAACTTCACTCAGGGAAATCATTTCTTTCTCTGACAACTCAAAAATAAATAAAATTGCCAAGAATTTACTTAAAGATTCGGAAAAACTTCAGAAAAACATTGATAACAACTCAGATGAAACTTAAACATTTTCTTATTTTTCTTGTTTCAGGCTTCTCATTTCTTGTTTCTGGTTTTATATTTCCAGTCAATGCCCAGCATTTTTCTTCTTCCTCCTACATTATTGATTGGGGTAATTTCAACATCACTTCCGGACGTAAATCATCCACCAATTATCAACTCACCGATACCGTTGGTCAAAATGCTCCTGGCATCTCAGAAAAAAACGGTATTAAAATTAAATCTGGCTTTCAATATATTTATGATACTTTTACTGAGCTCTCTTTTACTATTGATAAACTCAATATTGACTTCGGTAGCCTAACTCCGGGACTTGGTAGTACCGACACTAACCTTTTAACTGTCACCACTCCCTCCGGACACGGATATCAAATCATGGCTTCAGAAAACCATCCGCTTTGGATAAACCCCAATCTTACTATTCCCAACACCAGTTGCGACTCAGATGACTGCACCCCTACCTACTCCTCACCCTGGACCTCCGCCGACAAATACGGCTTTGGTTTTAATGTTACGGGTGTCGGCGCTTCTTCATATTTTCTCGATTCTACCCATTTCCGCCCTTTTGCTGATTTATCTGATAACCAATTGCCCGTCATTGTTGCCTCTGAAAATGTTCCCGTCAAGGAGCGTCTGACCACCATCAATTATCGCGTCCTAATTTCATCCCTTCAGGCCGCAGGAGATTATCAAAATTACATTACTTACACCCTTGTTCCCAAGTATTAATATGAGTCAATTTAGTCTCACCTTAAAACCAGCCCAAATAGAAATTATTCTCCTGCCCAATTCTTTATATGTCCAGGCCTACGAAATCACCAACAATTCATCCGAGACCCTTCTTCTTTCATGCTCCGTCTCTTCTTGGATACCTGCCGACAATCTTGGTACTGTCACCTACCCAAATACTTCAGAATCACCTCTCAACTTCTCCCTTTCCAATTCTGACTTAAAACTTAGTCAAGAATTTCTTCTCAACCCCGGACAAAAAAAACAACTGGTTCTTAAAATTACCAATCCCACTTCAACCGATACTGATCATTACTCAACTTTTTTCATTACCCAAAAACCGCTCAACAGCGTTCTTGGTGAACATCAAAATTTGGCTAAAATTGGCTCACATATCCTGGTTTCTACCACTAATCAGAGTGTCTTCTCTTCGAACCTTCAGGTTCATCAATTTACATTAAAGCCAATCATCAAAGATATTTTCACTCCCATTAAAATTAATGGAGAAATAATCAACAAAGGCGAACACTACAGTCAGATCAATGGTCAAATTACAGTCTACAAAGGTGGTCAGCTCTATTGGCAACAGAATCTTTTTCCTTATACTGTCACCGCACAAAACTCTCGACTTCTTCAGTGTTTAAATTCTCAAAATGAAGCCTCGACTTGCCAACTGAAAGTTCCTCTTTGGCCCGGAACTTATCAGGGTGTCATCAATTTGGTCGGCAATTCTTCAAAGTATGAATATTCTTTTCAATTCTTTGTTTTCCCTTATTCCATAATTATTTCCATTATGTTTCTGTTTTCTCTTTTATTCTTCCTCCTAAGAAACAAACAAAGTGTATCAAGCAATAAACAATAGATACTGCTAAAGATATGATAATTGACACTTAAATAGGCAATTACACGTATTTATAAAAAGACCAGGATCCTCCAATGAACAATAACTCATGTCTTCACCAATATCCCCACACTATATATCCAAGAACTTGACAATTAAATTGATTAGCCATAACCTCTATTTATAATATTTTATGATTTATTAAGAATTAAACCGTGAAAAAGCATACCTTTATCAAACTTCTTCTTTCCACAATTATTATAAGCGGATTCATCTTTATCTATCCCCAAAAAATAAACTCTGTTCCGCCAAAAAACGTTAAAAATGTTCTTTCAAACTCCCAATTTTCTTACTATGGTGGTGTGGGCGTTGGTACAACCGCTAACGATACCATCATCAAACTAGACATCAGTTCTTTCCCTTCCAAGACCTCCAATAACTTATTCATCGGTGATACCGTCTCTATTGGTGTCGGTGGCAGTCAAAGCACCTATACCATTAAAGATATTGGTAATACCGGTACTATCATGGTCAACACGGGCATTTCTGCTGTTTCCTCTGTTGCTGGTGGTAGTATTATTGCCACCCGTTCCGCCATCCACACTGTTTCCTTTGAACCACAAGTTAGTGCCACTGGTGGTATTTGGCAAGTTTTAATTAAATCTACTTCCGATCTGGCGGCAGAAAAAAGCAGTGACGCCATTCCCGATCAGCAAGGTTTTGATTATGGTACTTTGATTGCCGGTGCCGTTACCTGTCCTTGGGGTGCCACCGCCACCGTCGGTACCACTGCCGCCGTTGCTCTTGGCAGTCCCGCCGTAACTTCCTACTATCATGTAATTCAATGTGCCCTTGGTGCCGGAATCACCAATCCTGCCGGTACCGGTGTTACCGGCGTCATTACCATCGGTAACGCTACCAACGCTCTCATTAACCCCAGTCCGTCCAACACTGCCGCCCAGGAAGGTAATGCTAATATTTTTACCTTTATTCTTCGTCACCTGGACTCTTCAAGTGTTCTTTTAGATCAAACTCCCGGAAAAATCGCTGTTGTCGAATCCGTCCGGGTTACTGCCACTGTCGATCCTTCAATTACTTTTTATATAGACGGTGTTGGTAATACTCTTGTTGGCTCCACCGCTTGTGGCACCGGCACCACCCTAAGCTCTGGAGCCGTTAACACCACTGGCGATCAAGTTATTTTTGGTTCCCTTGCCTTAAGTGGATTTAATCAACTCGGCCAAAGACTTTCTTGTGTTACTAATGCTCCTGGTGGTTATGTCGTTACTGTTCACGAAGCTGGGGTCATGAAAAATGTCAACACCGCCACCACCATTCCCGATACTCTCTGTAATGGCGGTAACTGTACCCCAACCAGTGCTACTGCTTGGGCCACTCCCAGCACTGCCCGCTCTGAGTTTGGATACACCATGACCAATATTGGTAGTAGTATTCCCTTTGTTCCGGGGCAATTCAAACCTTTTGGTATCGGCAACGCCAATGCTCAACCAATCATGTTAAAAACCAGTATTCCTTCCACCACCGAATCAGCCAACGTTTGTTATCGCTTATCAATCACCACTGTCCAGGAAGCAGGTGATTATGAAAGTAAAATTGTTTATACTGCTACTAGTACATTCTAAAATTAAAAAATAAAATGAAAAAAAACACCGCCCAAAAAACAAGCTTTCTTCTGCTTATTGCTTTTATTGTCTCCGTTTTTCCAAAAAATTCTTTTGCCCAAAGTGCTCTAGGTCTAACTGCCATTCCTCCCCGTCTGGAAATCACCGCCAAACCCGGTCAGGTAATTACTAAAGAAATTAAAATCAGAAACGAGTCAAGAGTTGAAAAAACTATTTCTACTTCAATCCGTGATTTTATTGTCACCGATGATCTTGGCACTCCCCTTCAAATCGAAAATACCGATCAATCCATGAATCGTTGGACAGCTTCATCTTGGATTCAAACTTCTCCATCAATTTTGAAAATAAAACCCGGAGAAACTAAATCTATTGTTCTAACTGTCATTACCCCAGATAACGCTCTTGCTGGTGGTCACTATGCCATGGTCCTTCATACCCCCAGCAGTGATGTCAGCATCACTCAAACCGGAGCCGCAGTTGAAACGAACGTTGGGACTCTTGTTTACATTACAGTTCCCGGTGACATTAATGAAAACGCTTCCATCAAAGAATTCACCGCCCCCAAATTTTCCGAATACGGTCCTGTTAATTTCAAAACCATTATCAGTAATCTTTCCGATATTCATATTACTCCGGCAGGGTCAATTAATATCTACAATACCTTCGGTTTAAAAACCGCTCAAATAAAATTAGACAATACTAATATTTTCCCTTATACCAGTCGGGAATTCATCAACACTCTCGATCGCAAACTAATGCTTGGTCGTTACAAGGCTCAAATTACCGCCGCTTACGGTACTACCGGTCAGCTTCTTGTTGCCACCCTTTTCTTCTGGGTAATCCCCTACAAGCTCATCGCTCTTCTTCTCGCCATTATCCTCATCATTGTCTTGATAATAAAAATCAGGTCCAAAAAAACTCCTACTTCTTCTACTCCCAAAGTTGAAGAATTAGAAAAGGAACTTGAAGATCTTAAGAAAAAGTATCAAGATAGAAAGTAATTGGAAACAAATCAAGTTGTCACTATCAGTGCTCAGGTCCCTGCCAACTCTATTACTATCTTTGGCTATACCAGTCCTGACTCGCGCGTCGAACTAAGCAGTTCAAAAGCCTTTGCGGTTACATACAGCCAAAGCGACGGTTACTTCATCTTTGACAACCTCATCCTCCCCCGACAATCACAGGACCTCTGCTTAACTTCACAAGACGAATCTAACCGTCTCAGCAATCCGGTTTGTATACCAGAACCCCCTCCCATTAATAATTACACGGAAATTGGCCCGGTCTTACTTTCTCCAACCATTTCTCTTGATCTTCAAGGTCAATATTCATCAGGCCAGTCAATTCCCAACAGTGACATTCAGATTTATCTTTACCAACAATCTTCCCCTCTCTCTATCGTCAAAACAGTTGAAGCTTTTTCACTTCCGGTTTTTGAAACAAAAAGCGATTCTCGGGGAAATTATAGTCTAAACCTACCTAACACCACGGCTACCAACTATCGCATCTTTGCCACTACCCAATATTTAGACTCCAATTCTCCCAAATCCAACACTCTCCTCTATCACCCTGACTATTTCGTCTCTCTTCTCTATTTGCTAATTCCCCTATTAATTATTATCACTTCCCTTTTCTTTATTCTAAAGAAATCCCGTCGACGTTTCCTCCCCGCCATCTATTATAATAAAACTATCTCTACTACATGACCAAAAAAATTCTGTTTATTATTCTCTTAATTCTTGGTTTAGTTACCACCGTCCTCATCGTTACCCAAACCACAATTTTCAAGAGCCGTGCCAGTACCACCAACAACCATCTACCTGTCAGAGAAAATTCCTACCTTTTCGCCTCACCTATCCAGGCCAAAGCTGATGGGATAGAAAAAGTCCGGGTTACCGTCTTTCTTCTCGACTCCAACGGTCTTGGTGTCAGTCAGCAGACAGTCATCCTAAAAGTCCCTCCTGTGCTTCAAATAGAAACCATCCAAAATATCACCGACGATCTTGGTAAGGCCACTTTTAACCTCTCCTCGCCCACTCCAGGAAAATTTGAAATCTCCGCCTCAACCTCCACTCTCAATCTTTCTCAGAAAATAAACCTACTATTTCTTTAATTTCTAAAAGTCACTCTCAGTGTTCTGTCTAAAGGAACGCCACCAATACTTGCACTCAATGTATACTGTCCTTCCTCTACTGAAGTCACTTCAAACACCGCCTTTCCTTCGTTATCAGATACTGCCTGTAATTCACCGCCCCCCATTCCCGACAGGCTTACGGCAACACCCCTTACTCCTTTACTGTTGGCATCCAACACAAATACATTGACTACACATTTATCTAAACCATCAGCCTTCGCTAAAATGTTTCCTCCTATCAAATATGAACTACTTAAGGAGACTTTAGTTGCTGGCGCCGCTTTTGTCCATGTCACAAAAAGAGAAGGCACAACTTTAATTGCCATAAAACCAATAAAGACAACTCCGAAAGCACTTAAAAGTAACCAGACGTACAATTTATTTGTTTTCACTGTCTAAATTTTAACAAAAAATTATCAAAATGCCATCATTTAGCACTCAAAACCTTTGTCTGACAGGCTCTCAATAAACCATCAATAAGCCTAACTTAAGGGAATAAAATAGAATAAAATATCACCGAAAGAAACTCAACAACCCAAAATCATATAATTAACCTCGAAAAATTAAAATAAAATATATATTCTAATACTCTAATAGTCAATCCATATCAATTAAGAACGAAATCTACCTCAGACAACATATTCATCTAATACTAATCCCAAATCCGATTACATATCCTAAAATAATAACCAAATAACTATCTCAGTCACCAAATTTTATATATAAATTAATATCATAATATCTAAACCGCATTTTCTCCGAATAAACCTTGGGTCACAGACAAAATATTGGCCCTATTATTTATTAATAGATATATATAGATAGTATGCTAAAGCTTTGTGAAAAACTCTGTGAAACAGAAAATTTATAAAAATTGTTAATAAATTCATTTTATTTGATATAACAAAATACATCAAAAAATCCTTTTTTCAAGCTCTTGACACCCTTTTCCTAATAGTAGATATTTATATTAATTAATAATTAATATTATATAAACATGTATAAAAAATATAATTTTGAACCCAAAAATTTATCTTTAACCTCAGGTGGACTTAAACAAGTTCTCGAAGGCCTAACCCCTTTCCTTATCATTGCCGCTACTTTTATTTGGCTCTGGAAATAACCTATTCCCATGACTCTTAGTCTTACCCCAAAACTAATTGACTCATACTGTCTTTGGTTGCAAAATCATCAGTATCAATCAAATACCGTTCGCAATTACCTACAGGATCTTAAGACCTACCTCAACTTTTCCCAAAACCAAATATCGGAAGAAATAATAACTAAATACTTTGAGGCAATTTCCCCTAAAAATAATTCATCCAGATATCTAGCATCTCTCTCCACTTTTTGCCAATTTCTTCTTGATCAACATCTCACCGAGGTAAATCTCTATAAGCGGGTCAAAAAACAGCTCTCCCGCCAACCCTCAATGGATACCAAAAAGCTTTTGATCCAGTACCAAAGCTTCCTGCTCAAAGATAACAAATCCAGTCTAACAATAAAAAACTACCTTAATGATATACATCAATACTTTGATTGGTTAAAAAGTTATGAAATTCGAAACTGAATTCAATCAATCTCGCTTTCAGCAATACACTGACTTTCTAAAAGCCAGCGGCACTTCTCAATCCACCATCGATCGTAAATTTTCCTCCCTAAACTCATTCCAAAACTTTTTAGTCAAGAAAGGCTATCTAACCAAACCAGTTTCTTCAGCCCCGGTAAACTTCAATCGTATCTCCACCTTCCAACCCAAAAATTTTCTTCGTCGTTATTTAATTTTTGGAACTCTTATCGCCATCATCCTCGGCCTTGGCTACGGTCTATATACCCAAACTATCCTCAAAGCCAAACAGGAACTCGCCTACAGCACCGCTACCAGCCCGGTTACTCCCGGTCGGGTTCTTTCTTTCCAAGGTCGCCTCACCGATACTCCAGGCAACCCCATTTCCTCCCCCACCAACATTGTCTTTAAATTTTACAATGGTAGCGTTGGTGGAACTGAACTTTATAGTTCCTCTGTTGGCAACAGCCAATCCATTACTCCTGATGAAAACGGTATTTTTAACGTTGTTATAGGTAAAACTCACGGTACCGAAATCCCCTCTTCCGTCTTTTCTGAAAACGCCGAAGTTTGGCTTGAAATTACTGCCGACAGCGAAATTATGGATCCCCGCCAACAAATTGCCACTGTTGCCTACGCTCTTAATTCTGAAACCTTACAAGGACTACCACCATCTGCTAGCGGACTAAAAGATACTGTGCTAGTTATTGATGGCTTAGGTAATCTCAACCTAGGCGAAACTTCTCCTACTATCAAATCAACCTCTGGCATTATGGCCGTTGAAGGCCAAGCCCTGCTACTTAAAGCATCAGATAGTAGTGGTGGCAATATAACAATCAATCCGGACGGCAACGGTATCATTCGTTTCTTGACCGAAGGCACCTCTCCTTCTTCTGGTGGTTTTATCGATTTAAGCAACAACAATATTGCCGGTGGCAATCTTATTAATTCCCAGATTAATAACACTAGTCGTGGCTACAATTTTATCTCTTTTCAAAACTATAACACCGGTACCACCCAGCTTTCTACCCGATTTTCGATTGATTCCTATGGTTCTGCTTTTCTTGCTACCGGTTTAACTGCTCCCACTATCACTCTCTCCACTGGCGCCAGTAATGGATTTATTCTTCAATCCGACGCCAATGGTAATTCCACTTGGGTCAATCCCGGTTCTGCCGGAATTGGTACTTCTTACGACGCCGGTGCAGGTCTCACTAAAACCGGTTCTGTGTTCAGCCTTAACGTTGGTTATACCAACACCTGGCTTGCTCCTCAATTCTTTACCAATGGTATTGGAGTTACTGGTCTCGCTTCATTTACTAACAACATTGTTGTAGGTGGCACCTTTGTCTCTGTTGGTTCTACTAATTTAGTTAGCAACCTTAATGCTCAGTACCTGAATGGTCATCCTGATACTTACTTCTTAACCTTCGGCGATACTGGACCTTTTATCCAATCTTTAACCAATGGAGTTGGTATCTCTATCTCTGGTACCGGTATTGGTCGAACCATTGCAGTTGATTACAACGCTACTAACTTAAAGATTACCGGCAATCAACTTGATACCATCCAAAGTATTGCCGTGACTGCTCAGCCCACCTTTGCTAGATTAGGTCTGGGTGCTACTTCTGCTAACTATACCCTTAATGTTGTTGGTAATGCTTATGTTTCAACTTCTCTTACGGTCGGTACTTCCCTTTCGGTAGGAACTACTACCACCACCGCTTCTCTTAATTTAACCAGCACTGCAGTTGGTGGCTCTTCTGTAGCTGCTTATCTATCGGGTAACTCTGGTTTTATTGGTTATCTTGACACCTCGGGTTGGGATAAAAGTACTGCTGATGATTATGCTTACTGGGTAGCTAAAGTTGGTAATACTGTTTCCAACATTAGTACTGGTAACACCTTAACCTTTACTGCTGGTACTGGTATTGGTATGACCTTTGCTGGCAATAATATTACTATCAATTCCGTTGGTGGTATCGGTACTACCTATGCGGCTGGAATTGGTTTAACTCTTTCCGA
>LBTB01000003.1 GCA_000989305.1 Candidatus Shapirobacteria bacterium GW2011_GWF2_37_20 | reverse complement strand
CGGCCGGTTTGAAGAATAGAATAGGCATTGTAACCCAGAGCAGCTTCATCCCAAAGGAGAGGTGGGTAGGTGTGGTTGTAGATACGAAGAAGAAAAGCAGTCAAAAGAACAATGATTAAGATAATCTTTTCTTTAGTCATAGCTTATAAACTCAAAGGCAGTTTGCCCATTCAAAAAAGGAACGGTGTCAAATAATTTAGCATTGTCTGGCGGGTAGTTTTGAGGTGAAGTAACTAAGAGAGAATTGGGGAAAATTGTAAGTGTGGGGATTTCCCAGTCATTGACAAAGGTAAACTTGTCAAAAGCATTAACCCAATACCAATCTGCGTGAAAGTCCCAATTGAGACTTAAATCTGTTTGATAATTTTTGGGATCCCAGGGCCAATAAAAGAGAACAAATTCATGGGCTTCACCGTACCTTTTGGTAATGTAAATGTGTTGATACTGAGAGTAGTTAGCTTTTAGTTTTGAGACCATCTCCTGATAACCATACTGCCAATTTTGAGAATAATCCTTGTTGTATTGAAGATATTTTGACCAATAAAGGGCAAATTCTAAAAGAAAAATAATAATTATTAAATAGAATATCTTTTTCTTCTTAATTAGCGAGGCTCCATAGCTAATGGCCAGGAAATAAAAAGGAAGAGCGATAGTGGCTCTAACCGAGGGAAAATCCCCCATTGTTAAGGCGGCCGGAAGAAGGGTGATTAATAAAGGAATAAAAAATTGTCGTAAACGAAAGAGTCCAAGATAAAAAAGAGGTAAAAGAATAACAAAGAGAAGCCCAGTGTTGGGTGGGTTAAATTGAAAATTCAGAGAACCCTTGAAAAATAAAGGCAAGGGGCTGAACAAGTCAAAATAATTTCTGGTTAACTGGGTGGCAAAATAAACCACCTTATTGTTTTGAACGCGGTTTAGAAAAGCAGGACCTGTGTAGAGTCTCCTTTCCTCGTTAATTAAATTTATTGAATTTGGATTGATGATTCCAACCCAGCGATTTCTGGCTTGAGATTCCGGTGAAAATAAATTAAGAAGATTGGGAACGGCAAAGAGAAGAAAAAGACCAAGAGCGAAGAGGTGGGTTTTATTTTTAAGCTGTCGCCAATAATAGATGGCAAAAAATGAAAGTAAGAGTGGAACGGCAATGCGAGTGTTGTGGTAAGAATAAAGTGAAATTCCAAAAAATATAGCTGACCAATATGCCTTTTTGGGTTCTAAAAGCGATTTATAAAAATAAAACAGACCGGCTATTAAAAAAAACTGGGAAAGGTTTGATTGAAAGACAGCCCGGGAAGGAAATAGTGCCCAGGGTGAAAGTGCGGCCAATAACATATTGAATAAGGCGAGTTTTTCATTTTTAAATACAATTTTGGCCAAAAGATAATTAAAAACAACAAAGAGTAATCCAAAGATGGCGGCGGGTAAACGAATCGAAAAAGCGTTTAAACCGAAGACGGCAATTGAAGGAGTGGTGAAATATAAATTGGCAGCAGTTGGGTAGTCTCCATAGGCTCTAAAATTAAAAATTGGCCACGATTGTCCCCATTGATCCTTACCGGTTTTTAATAAGGAATAGGCATTATAGCCATGAGAAATTTCGTCCCAGTTTAGACCAGAAGGCAGGGAACTTAGATTCCAGAAGCGAAAAAATGCCGCCGCAATTAAGATTAATAGAAAAATAATTTTATGAACGTTTTTCACGGATTATCAATATTATAAAGCTAGCCAGAGCAAAGAGGGAGAAAAGGTTAGAAAAAGTTCGAAGTGGAGTCTCAACAAAAGATAGTTGGAGATGGTGCTCTCCCTGGTTGAGCTTTATTTGAATCAAGCCCAGATCGGGTTCAATTGTGTAATCCGATTTAATTCCATCAACAACCAACTCCCACTCCGGAAAATAGACTATGGGTAGATTAAATATTGCAGTCGGACTTGAAACTGAAAGATAGGCCTCAGAAAAATGACTGTTTTTATAGTATTTAACAAAATCAACATCTCCTTCCAGAACTATTGGACTTGACGGAGCATAGGAGTCGGGAAAGTTTTGAGAATATTTTGGCCAATAGTCCTTTAGACCAGCTCCACTTTGACGAATTAATTCTGAGCCATTAAGTTTTTGGTTGTCAGTAAGTGCTCCATACCAGATATCTTCTCTAAAATTAGGATAATTAATGAAAAGAATAATTGTTATTAGTCCTATAATTAGGGGTAATTTTAAATTATGTTTGACTAATTTGATCAATCTCCCACCAATAAATGAAAAACAAAAAATACTCAGACCAAGGAAGCGCCAAGGAAATTGAAAATAAGCCATGAAGGGAAGAGAATTCCAAATAAAGGTTGATTTATTGTGGGTTAGGAATATGGCAAATAAGCCGATTAAAAAAAAGCTTGTAACTATTAAACGATGTTTTAATTTCCTTTTAAAGGTATACAAAACAAAGACAAGAATCGGAATTAGCCACTGAAATAAACCAATGTTGAATGAGAGGCCATCAATAGGACCCCACATTGAGGCAGAATAACCCCAAAAGTTGGAAATGAACAATTCTTTAAGAGTGGCAAAATGGATAATAAAGTTAAAATATCCTTGCGTCATAGTATTAACAGTGGTGAAATTTTTTTCAAAAAATGCCGGAATCAAAAAGAAGGCGCAGAGTGCGCCAGACCAAAGTAGAGTTCGAAAAAGATATTTAAACTTCTTGGTAAGTATTGAAAAAACCACGAGCAGGGGAATGGCGTAAATAAGGGTTAAGTTATGGCTGAGAAGGAGACAACTTAGAAAAAGAACCGACAGCTTAACTTTGTGTTGATATAGACTCCAAAAAACAAGAGGTAATAAAGCTAGCGCCCAAGTTTCCCCAATAGCTCCGCGAACAAGGGAATTGACGGCCTGATAAGGTGCCAGAGCATAAAGGGCAGCCGCCAGAAAGCCCCCAAAACTACCAAAGAATGCCGTTGCCAATAAATACATGCCAAAGGTTCTTAGAAAAGCAGGGATGATAAAAGTAATTTTGATCGAATCAATATAGGAAAAACCTAAAAGATGAAAGGATTCAGAAATAGCGTAAGGAAGCGGGGAATAGAAATTATAAAGAGGATAGCCGTAACCCAATCCCCCATCGGCTATATATCGGCAGGGAACTTGGCCGTCACGAAGACATTGATCAAATTGTTGGAGACGGAATACTTGAATATCGTCTTGCATCGAAGCATAACCGGGACGAAAGAATCTCCAGGAGGATAATAAACTTAAAACAATTAGCAAAAATATTTTAATTTTCATTATGTTGAATAATATATATTTCCTCCTGAGTTTCGTAGATTTTGTTAATTTTCTTGATTATTCTAAAGTTTGGGAAAGAATTAATCTTATATTCTGAGGCAGGGATCACATAAACAGTGTTTTGGGGAAAATGACTTAAATTTGTCCAGTTTACATGACCAAAATAATATTTTTGATCAATTTGTTGTCCTGAAAAGGAGTCGTTACTTAGCTGACTTAAATGATTTTGTAGTGAATCGTTTTGATTTAATTTGTAAGGATGATAATAAAGAAAAAATGAAACAAATGATAAATAATCGTCTGAATATACTAGCGGACTATCTGGATAATTGCTGGTGGTTATAACTGCTTCTTCCATACCCATATTCCAAACCCGAGCTGATTCGTTTGGATAATGATAGTTGTAATAATGCCAAAAGTTTAGAAAAAAGATACCATATATAGGTATTAAGAGAAATATAAAAAAACGGTATTTGGTGCGTAAATAAGCAATTCCTAGATAAGAAAAATAGATTATTGACGGTAACATTAGGATGAGTCTGGTGGCGTGGGGGAAATCAGAATCACGAGTTAAAGCATATGGGATCGGGGAAAATATTAGTAGGCAGAAAAAGAAGGAAGATAGTTTATTTTTTTTATCTTTAAAGAAAAAAATGGACAATCCAATAAATACGAAAACTACGTCAATTAAATACAACAAGCCGTGATTACCAAAACCGTGTCGAGTATTATTATCCCCTTTCAAAAATAAAAAATCTGATGAAAAGGAGTTAACGTAGTTAGAAATAAACCTTTGAGCAATTAATTGGTATTTATTGTGGACAATCTTGGAGATAAGAGAAGTGGAAACTCCAATTTCGTCAGGATGATCAATAGAAGCGTCCTGATAGCGAAGGGTGTCAACAACCTGTTCCCGGTGAGGCAGAGTAAAAATACCAATGTAAGAAAAGCGGTACCCAGCTTTTCCCCCAAGGGTGTCACGCGCCATGGGAACTAAGAGTAAAACAGCAAATAAAACAGGTAATATTAAGCTTTTAAGACCAAGCTTTAATATTTCTTTCCTCCAAATAACAGCTATTAAAACGGCAATAATAAGAATAATAAGTTTGGCAGTGCTATAGAAATAGGGTGAGAGGCAGAAAAAAAGAGCCGAGAGGTATATAAAGATATTTTTTTTACTATTAATAAATTGTTTCCAAAATAAAATACCCAATAATAAGCACAGGGTCATACCTGAGACTTCAAATCCGATGCGACTGTAATGAATTGCCCAGGGAGAAAGAGCCAAAAGAAAGCTGGGTATAAGTGATTTGGTTATTAGATACAAGACAAGGACAGAAAGAACCCCATAAATCGCGGACGGCAACCTAACCGAAAGGTCCTGATTTTTCGTAAATTGTTGTAATAGGGAGATTGAATAAATGTGTAGAGAGGTCCGATAATCGCCAAAAGAGTGGAAATGAACCGGAAATTTATTGCCATAATAGTCAGTTTGATTTTGATTGAAAACCATGGCCTGATAGCCAGCATCAACTTCGTCGTAATATAAGGCAGGAGGGAGGGTGCTTATCTTAAAAACACGAATAAACCCGGCAAAAAGAATGATTAAAATAAGTAAAATAAGCCTTTTAGTCTTCATTTAATCTTTTAATATATTTTATACTACTAGCGACAGGATAAGTGTACCTAAGGGCAGAATGTCACAGTACAAGTACTAAATAGTTTAATAAGAATATTAGTAATAGATAGATAACATTAAAAATTTGATTACGTTGTCCAATGAGTTCAAGCTGTCTTTGGGCATTTGCCCTGAGATTTGTTTTAAGATCTGACTGGAGATAATAGCTCCTAAACACCGGTTGTGAGTCTTGATCGGTAATTAAATATATGGACTCGGGATCGGTATTGTCCGTGGATAAATACACAGAATACTTGGTAAAAGCCGGGTCAGAAAAGGGAGAAAACTTTAAGGGAACAGACGAGGGATCTCCAGCATTATTCCCATAAAAGACAATATTCCTTTTTGAATTGGGACTAGTTATTTCAAAATTAATTTTTGAATTATTAGTAACTCTTGGGTTTTTCATATCAATTGAAAGGCTTTGAAGATTTGCTTTGTTTGAGACAAAGGAAAAAGTTATCGGGTTTTCTTTTACAAAAGCTATTTGTTGATTACCCGTGTCGTGTGATGTGCCTTGACGTTTTTTTATGGCAATACTGGGAAGAATTACCAATAAAAATACTATTAGAAATAAGTCAAGACAAATGATTAGGAGATTTTTTTTCATAGATGGCAATTGTTAAAACTGAAATAAGAGCAATAAACAATTTTATATAGTTTTGAATTAATTTTGAATCAATACTAAAACGATTTTTTAGAATTTCATGAGGAGAACTTATCAGTAAAAATTCCGGATCAATAGGAATTAGATGACCCCAAGTTAAATAATTGTCATTGAAAAGAAATATGTATACCAAAATTAAAACACCGATTAGGGTTAATGGAAGATATGTAGATGGCCGGGATACATTTTTTAATAAAAATATAAAAGGAAGAAACCAAAGAATCCATTGAGGATGAAAATTTACGGTACTAACAAATAAGAAAGAGATTAAGAGTATGTAATAAGATAAGTCAAATTTTTTCGAGAGAAAGGCAAACAACATAATTATTAAATAAATTACCGGAAAAACCGGTAAAATATAAATTTTTAATTCAATTATTTTCTGAGTTAATCCTGAACCAAAAAATGATTGCCAAAAGGCCTGACTAGAAGCGAAGGGAAGAATTGAGAGAAGTGTAGGTGTAGCAGCAATTAGCGAATATTTTGTCATTTTGATTAGGTTTTTACTTTTAAATAAAATGAAAAAGGGTAGAAGTATCAACGGATATAACTTAAAGGCGATTGCTAAACCAAAAACAAAAAAGGATAAAGAAGGTTTCGATTTTAACCAATAATAGGAAAGCACTGTTAAGAAAACCGGAAGGATGTCAAAGTTTTGGATGATGTAAATCAGATACAAAGAGAAGGGATTAAATAGCCAAAGATAGAGAATTTTTTTGGAATTAGAAATTTTATACAACAGATAGCCGAGCAATAAATCCAAAACGATGTAGGGTAATTTGAGTATTAATAAGTAATAAGGAGTATTGGGGTAATTGTATTGAGTACCACCCCAATCATTTAACCAATTAATAAATCCGGGTGGCATTAATATTTTTTGAAAAGATTGTAGAGAGCCAAAAGTAAGATATGTCAGTGGCAAATAGTTAAAGGTGTCGCGGTACGGAAGATGGTCCTTATTTTCAGATATGTATTGATATATATTGGATTGACCCTGAGATAAAAACTGAAAATGAAAGTGTTGAGACTTGATATCGGGATGATAAAAGAATGGGGCTATTATAAGTCGAATAAGCAAGGCCAGAACAAAAGTTTTTTTGAGTGTCATATATTAGTTTTTTTTGGGTTAATTTGATTATGGTTGATGTTTATAAAAATGAGTCCTAAAGTGACTACGGTGTTAACAATGCCAATAATTCGGATTGTAAAATCTGTGTTTAGTATATTGTGAAGAAAGATAGTGTTTGGTATTCCCCAAACACTATAAATATTTAAAAAGTGGGTTACCGATAGAATAACGAAATATTTAATAAAACGTCGATCATAATTACATAAGAGCAATAAGGGAATAAGAGCCGGAAAGGAGTACCTTTCGTGCATTCTGGTCATAAAACTAAACGTAATCATGGAGATTGTTGCCAGACAGAGAAGTAACGACTTTAAAGAGTAATTTTTATAAAGTTTATAAATTTGATGAAAGTAGAGTAATGCGCAAAGTATGAGTGAAAATAATCTGTAACTAATAAGATTTAAAATTAAGAGACTGTCAATTTTTAACTTAAAGCCAAAAATTATGGCCCAAAAATTCATGGCATATACCGTAATTTGATCCATAAAACCGGGTAGGATTTTGGTTATCATTGTCCGGAAAAACCAAATTAGTGGGTTAATTTCTACTGGATTAAAAGGTAAAGAAATCAAATATATCAGGATGAGTAAAAATAGAACGGAAAATAATATGTTTTTAATACTAATTTTGTTTTTTATTAAAATAACAAGAATTACTGGCATCCAAATTAGGAGAGAAGACTTATAGAGGACGGAAAAAACAATAAATATTATCGCCAATAAATATTTTTTATTCCATAGCAAATAAATACCGAGCAATGCCAAAAGATTGATAATACTGTCTCCACTCCCCCAAACCGCACTGTTATATATCATCGGTGGAAATAGGGCTAATACAAGAGCAATAATCTTTGACTTTGTAAATTTGTAACAGAAATATATGATTAAAATGTCAGCCAGAATCATGGGAATTTTTAACAAATACTGATTACCGTCAGCAAAATACCACTGCATAAATTTGGAGGGAAAGGAGGGAATATTAACATTTAGATACCAAAAAATATTGTAGAAAAAAATGTAGACCTGCCTGATAATCCAGTCATAGTAAATGTTTATCATTGGCTGGTCAGGTGGGGCGTGACCGCCAAAAAAAAGCCAATCATAAAAACCACGCCATTTAAATTCAGAGGCAAACTTGCCCCACCAATATTGTGCATTAATATCTCCGTGATATGTCCAAGGCCAGGAAATAATCCTTACCAACAAAGCAATTAACATTATTTTGGTAATAGTTAACTTTTGGTAGAGATTTTTTAACATTTCAATATATACTATATATTAGTGTCTAAAAGAAACAAAATATTATTTGTTTTTGCAATTTTTTATCTTGTTTTTGCCTCTTTGATGTATTTTGGACTAAGGGCTCGGTATAATAATAAATTTTCGAAATCAAAACTTAATGAGATGATATCAGGAAAGTCAGTATTTCGTGATATGACTAATGACTTGTGTAAGTATCAAGTTTTAGGAGACCCAAAGGAAGTCGGCAATTATGTCAAAATTGAAATTTTTTGTGGAGGTGATAAAAAGGCGAGTAGCACCTTGTCTTTGTTGGCCATTGAAGACAAAACAATTGGTGGATTTTTTAAAGAGTATGCCAGAATTATCGGATTTGAGGAAAAATTGTTTAATGAGCAGAATTTTACCTGTTATGTTGACGGAAAATTATTAACAGACGATATGAAGAAAGATATAATTCGTCCAACGGCCACAATTGAATGTTCAGTTATAAAGACAAATGAGAAATAAAATTATTATCAGTATTAAGTTTGTATTTTTTTTAGTAATACTAATATTGGCCTTATTTGTTAGAAAGAAAAATTACGCTGAAATACCAATTCCCGGTCAATCGTTGGACGAATATAGTTATTCCTGGGCAGGGTTGTCATTGCTAGAAAGTGGTATGCCGGTGGCTTCTTCTGGAATTGAGGGAAATAAAAACACACTGTATAGATACGTAAATGTGGATAGGTTTTTTCAAACCGTTTCCAGTGGCGACCCGATAACTATTAATTATCCATGGATGGACCATCCGCCCTTATTGGGGTTGATTACAGGAGGGTATGCTTACCTGTCTGGAGTCAGAGTATTTGAAGATACCACTGCCTACATTATTAGAAAACCAATAATAATAATCAGTACAATTTCTGTTGGTTTATTAATGATTTATTGTTGGGTAAATTTTGGATATTATGCTGCCATGGTTGGCGGCCTGATTTATGCGACAACTCCCCTGGTGGTTTTGAGTGGCAGAATGATTCAGGCAGAAAATGCAATAATTCCGTGTTTATTAGCCTGCATGATTTGTATTAGTCTGTACATAAAAAGAAAAAATGATTATTGGCTTTTGGGGGCGGCACTTATGGCCGGCGTAGCGACTCTGTTTAAACTAACAGGCTTTGTGTGTCATTTATTTGTTTTGTTTGCACTTTTGGATAAATATAAAGGTTTTAATAAAAGGTTTTGGAAAGATCTTGGTTTTTTTCTGGCAGTCAGTTTACCAATCAGTTTTTTGTTTGTAATTTATGGATCTGTTTGGGGCCTTGATAATTTTAAAAATATTTTATTTTCGAATTACAACCGGTTTTATGGAATAGGTCCAAATTCTCTAATTGAAATTATTCGAAACCAACGTTTAACTCAACATAAATTTTTACCTGAAGTATCAATAATCAGTGGATGGCTGATATTTTTAGGATTAATAATAAAAAAACAAAAAAATATTGGAGTAAGGCTAACAGTATTGGGACTATTTTCATATTTGATTATTTATATTTTTTTTGGAAGCCAACCTTATGGTTGGTACACTTTCCCTTTTTGGGCCTTATTAATAATCTTGTTAACAAAGTTTTTAACAGACGGGATTACAAAAGGAAAACAATTAATGGCAGTGTTTTTTATTTTATTAACAATTCTTGGTTTTAATATCTCGCGGATAATCGGAATATTTGAGTTTCAACCTTATGCAAATTTGTGGCGAACAGGAATTTCAGGAATTATTTTTGTACTAGTTATAAAACAGTTTTTTAAGTATAAAAATAATTTAATTTTTAAAATACTTTTTTTAATAATGCTGGGAGCAATAATTTACACCAACATCAAATATTTAAACGGTATTAATCTTGATTATTGGTGGCAGAATATTTCCTAGACGGACGGATAAACTTCTTACAGATAAGAATAAAATTGATAATGCTAATCAAGGAGATGGTTCTGATTAACAGATTTGAATTGCCCTCAAAAAGTGTCTTAACCCAACCAAGGTCACGTTGATAAAAAGAATAAAACAGATTTATAAACCAGATAATGTTTTGTAGGATCATGTTTAAACCAAAGACTCTAAAATTTAAAAACATTAACAAAACAGAGGCTAAAAATGCCGGAAAAAAATATCTCTCAAGCATCCCAGTCATAAAGAGAAAAGTGCCCTGAGCAGTAAAGAAAAGGATAAACAACAACTTAATGATTGCGCTTTGTTTTGATTTTTTTGCCAGAATAAATATACTTATGGCGTTTAAAATTAGATAAAAGAAGATACCGATTTGATCTAGAGTTAATCCAAGTATCTGATAACCACCATAAGTTTTATCTATCTCGAACACAAGCGAATATAGATTGAATCCTGAATTGGATGCCCGACTAAGACCCTTTGAAGACGAGGTAATGCGATTAACAACAATGTTATAAATTTCAATGGCGGGGTTTGAATTTGGGTTTATAAATGGTTTAAATGAAAAATAGATTAAGGCAAAGCATAAAACAGAAGAGATAATAATTCTTAAAATATTTGTTTTATTTAATTTAAGGTTTTTAAAAAAATAGAATATATAGAAGGGGACAAAAACTAAAGAGGTGGGCTTGATAAGTATGCCGATAAGGTATAAAAACGGCGAAAGAAATAACAGCTTCTTACTCTTAATACTTAGAAATGCTAAATAGGCGAAAAGAACGGAAATAATATCATTTTGCCCCCATATGGTTGTTTCAAAAAGACTAAGAGGATTAAACAACATAAATATAAACCCAAGAAGAGCAATCTTAAAGTTTTTTAAATGTTTTTTGATTAGAAAGTAAACAAAAAAGGCACAAGCAATATCTCCTAATGTGGCCCAAAGGCGTAATAAGAGAAATTCGCCATACTTATCAAACCAGAGAATTACTGATGCTGGAGGAAGTCTGGTCGAGTTGTGTAACTCCGACAATAGGTATCGGTTTTCATACAAGTGGCGTGAAGCCCAAAAACCCATCATCATTAATGGGGGTTGAGTTGGGGGTGAATAGAGCCAGTTGGGGTAAAAATAGATATTGTTTAAACCTTGTTTATATAAGGTTTTGGACCAATCTAAGTGGACAAGAATATCCCCATTTTTTAAATTGTTAACCGGAATAGTTCTGACACCAATTCCAATTAAAATCAAAACCGCAAATATAATTATTTTAAAAATAGAGATTTTATTTTTTGCCATTTTTGCCCAGACCAGATGATTAAAAATAATAGATAGTGCTTAACTACACCATGATAAATTTTTGAACTGGGAATGAGGCGGCGCCATTGATCGCCAGCATTAGCCAATGATTTACCACTGGCACCATGGCGATGGATAAGACGACACTCAGGATAGTAGTAAATTTTATAGCCCAATTTTTTTATTTGTCGGCATAATTCTAAGTCCTCGTAAAACATGAAATATCTTTTATCCCAGGTACCAACTTTCTCAAACAGCTCACGTTTGACCATAACTGCGCCTCCGGAGACTGACCAAACCTCGACGGGCTTATTAGATTCGGGTACATATTTAGAATAGGTCTTTTGACCACACCAAAACTCTTTAAAGGCATTAGACAAGCTTTGAGATGGAAAGACAGAGCCCTGATCGCTACCATCAATATTGAGAAATTTGGGTCCAATTAAACCAATTTCATTGTGAGTACTTATGTAGTTAAACATATTTGCCAGCTGGTTATCGATTAGCTCCATATCTGAGTTGAGAAACAATAAATAGTCTCCAGAAGCTTTACTGGCAGCAATATTGTTTCCCTTCCCAAAACCTAAATTAGCTTTATTTTCAATAACGATTAAACCTCCCTCATTTTTAAGCTTAATAACCGTGTCATCTTCAGAACCATTATCAGCAATAATTATTTCGTACTCAAGTCCGGATAAATATTTTTTGATAGTTTGAACACACTTTAAGGTAATATCGGCGGTATTCCAGGTGACAATAATGATACTTAACCGGAATGATTTTTTCATTGTTCAAATAAGTTCAACACTTCTTTATCACTACGCTCTTTTGAACAAATAGGGGCGGAATATTTTTTTATTTGTCGGTGAGCAGCTAAAATTATTTTTAAATAATTAGGCCCGGAAAGAACTCTTAAAAAAGAAAATATTTTATTTTGAAAAAGAAGTTTTTTGTCCGTGACATTTCTTAAAACTGAAATCAGATGGTTTCTTTCTTTGACATAAATTAAAAACTTTTTTGGAAACTTGGAAGTAGTTGATTCGTGCTTATGTTCAACTACTGATTTTGGCTCCCAAAGCATGGTGTAACCGGAGCGCCAAGCTCGTAGACCAAAATCAAAGTCCTCAAAATAAAAAGGTTCATAGACATGATCAAAACCACCAAGCTTTAAGAAATAATCCCTACGAATAACAGAGGAGCCGCCGGAAACCCAGGCGGAAATATGCGCCTTAGTTGAGAGACCGCGGGTAAATTGGAGATAACCGTTTTTCCAGAAAAGTTTGGCGTAATTTTCGTTACCTACTTCGGCAAAACCAACCCCGAGTACTTTTGAATTCTTGAAATGTATAAGAGAATTTTTTATATAATTTTTATGGGGATCAATGTCACTGTTTAGCAAGACAACATAATCTCCTTTGGCTTTTTTGACCGCATCATTGGTGTTATTACCAAAACCAACATTCTTCTTATGGGAAATGATTTTTAATTTAGAATATTTTTTTTGTAATTGGCGAGCGTAAGCTAAGCTACCATCTTCGGAGGCGTCGTCTGCCAGAATAACCTCTAGAGCCTCGGGTGAATTTACGATTACATTTTCTAAATATTTTTTTAGTAAATTTAAACCATTCCAGTTGGTAACAATTACGGAAATTTTCATTTATTAATTAAATCTAATAATTTTGTTTCAAAGACTTGCTTAGAAAATACCTGAGAAGATTCCTGGGCTTGAAGAGCTATTTTTTTCAGATCATTTGGGGTGCCTAGAAGTAGTTGGGTTTTAGCTACTAATTCGTCAATAGTTTGCCAAAGAAATCCATTTTCCGATTCGGTAACTATTTCTGATAAACCACCCTTGGCAACCACCATAGGAACAAGACCTGAATCCATTGCCTCAACAACTGTCATTCCAAAATGTTCAGTTTGTTCGGGGTGGATAAATTCGTCAACTCCAAAACCGGCAGCATGCCAATATATTTTGGATTGGGAATAGATATGCTTCAGCTTATCAAAGTCAGGATTAACAATAAATTCAATAGGAAAACCTTTGGCTAAATGTTGAAGATGTTGGAGATAATGATTGTCTTGAGGTAAATCACGACTTCCACCCATCAAGATAAGTTTCCAGTCAAAAGTTGAATTATTTTGACAGAGTTTTTTGAAAGCCTCAATTAAAACATCCTGTTTTTTTGCATTTAAAATATTATCGAAACGACCAACGGAAAGAATATAGTTTTCTTTCTTTTCAGAAGAGGAAAATTTTTCAACATCAACGGGCGGATATAAAACATTTATCTTCCCCTTGGGAAAATCAGTCAGAAATCTGGAGGTAAATTGAGAATTACAGATTACTTGTCGCACAAACTTTACTTTTATCAAATTTATTATTTTCTCACCAATATTTTGTTTTAAGATAAAGGGAACCTGAATGTGGAGAAAATTCTTTTTGGAAAATAGAAAAGGAATACTACCGTCACTTAGGTAAAAAACTAAATCGTATTCCGAGAGAACTTTAAACTTGTGAATGTAATTTTTTATTCTTTGAAAAAGATTAATATGCTTCTTGGAACGACTTTGAAGACTATCGGTAATATTTTCTTCGATTAAATCTATCTTTTGATGGGTTAAACCAAAAATATCTGGAACACATTTAATACCCTCAAGTTTTAAATTAAAACGTTTCTCGGCAAGGGAGACAATCTCTTGATTTCCTGACCAAAAAAGATCAACCTGATAATTATGGTTTAATAGAATTTCCCCTACTGTTAGGCAATATCTTTCTCCCCCTCCTAGGGTATCGAGATACGGATCATAGATGGCGGCTTTTAGACTCATAAACTTGTTTCTCCCACAGTCTAGCATAAATAATGAAGGTGTCGAAAGCCTCAAAAATGACTGAAATCCAGCCGACGGTCCCGTCACGCCACATCTGCTCTTTGATTAAACGTTGCCAGATTTTGGTAAACATCATCCGGGGGAAGCGCCACCAAACAACAGGAGGATGCTGGGCATCAAATAAAGCCTGAGCCTCCATGTCAGTCCAAACTAAAGTTTTTTGAATCATTGAGGTCAAATTACGGTGAGTGAAATGGAGTAGGTCGTTTTTTAAATAGCCAAAGCTACCGGTGACAACTGGCTCTTCATGTAAATAACCACGGTAACCAGAAAAGTTTTTACGAAAATAAAGTCTTTTAACGTAGTCGGGATAGGAACCGCCAAAACGAACTCTTTTACTCAAATAATGATTGGCCCGAGGAATAACATAGTAAGTATTCGTTAAGGGCTTAATGATTGTTTTGGTAATTTCGGCACGAAGAGAATCGCTGATTCTTTCGTCAGCGTCAAGATAAAATATCCATTCTCCAGTGGCTGCTTTATATCCTAAATTTCGCCATTTACTAAAATTACGATTATATTCGTCTTTTGTCTCAATAATTTTGAGGGGTAATTTTAACGAATTGGCAATTTTTTTAGTATCGTCATTTGAATTGGCTAAAACAAGAATAATCTCATCGGCAAATGAGGCCGAGTTCAGACAGTCTTTAATTACCTCAGCTTCATTACCAGCCAAAATGATAATACTTAGTTTCATTTCCAGCTTCCTTTGCCAAAACGGCCAAAATAAAAATCGATAACTCCCCTTTTTCTCCAAGATGAGCCGGTAAAAAGAAATTTGATGGATTCTCTAAAGAGAGCAAATTTAGTTCTGGGGTTAGCATAACGAAAACCAAAGAGGAGTCGGTTTCTGGTAATAAAATAATCCTGAAGGGAGGAACCGGGCTTTGATGAACCAGAATTACAATGCCAAATAACTGACTCTGGAACCAGACGAAGTTCGTATCCGGCGATTACAGCCCGTTGGGACAAATCGCTATCTTCCATATATAAATAGAATTTCTCATCAAATATTCCAATTTTTTCTAAAATCTCATGTGAAATTAAAAAACAACAGCCGCTAATAAAATCTATTTTGGGTTGAATTTTATCGTATTGGCCGTGATCAACTTCGTCGATACCAATATTTGAGCCATAAATATTATTCCAGTCAAGTTGACTGCCAACGGCCCAGATTACTTTACCTATTTCATTTTTTGTATATCGATCCTGATGAAATTCAAAGCCGGGAGCAAAATATATTTTTGGGGTTAAGATGGCCTTGGGGTGTTTCAGGCTGGCATCAACAAGTTTTTGTAAAAAATCAGGAGCAACTAAAATGTCATTATTGGCAACAAGATAGTAATCAAATTTTTCTTTTAAAGCCGCCTTTAAGCCAAAATTGTTACCGCCAGCGTAACCTAAGTTGTCGCCTGTTTCTAAAATAGTTACATTTAAATTTTTTTTGTATTTGGCTTTAAATAAATTTAAGGAATCGTCGGTAGAACCGTTATCAACCAAGAAAACATGATAAGAAAAACCTTTTGATTGACACTTAAAAATTGAGTCAAGGGTGTCGAAAGTTAACTGTGGCTGATTCCAATTGAGAATGATAAGAGCAATTTTCTTGTCCATTAAAAATTTTTGGTTAGGCGATCAAAAATTAGTCTGATTTTTATTAATATATTTTTGAAAAGGTTGGCGCTATATTCTTCTTTAAAATATTTTGTAAACCAATGGGAGTATTCATATGTAGCTTCTTGACTGGCCGAAATAAATGAATCTTTGGACAGAACCTTTTCTGAAGCACCTTCGATTTCCCAAAGACGAATATAGATTAGAGCAATGGCGAAGGCCTGGAGAATGGAAAATACAAGTCCATGAAAGCCGTCCTTGTATCCTTGGGCGGCGAAAAATCGAGAATTAAACTCCTGAATGGGCTTTAAGACAAAATCACTGGTCTTAAGGGTGTATTTGTTCTTATGTAATTCCTCGGCTTGAACACTGCTGTAACGTAGGGCGCGATGAACGAATTGAGAAAGTGAGGTGTAATTATTGTGTCTAATGGCCAGTTTCTCGGAGTCGAGTAAATTTATACCATGGCCCTTGGCGGTTGGTTGACTGTGAATTTCTTTTTTCCAATCAACGTGACCACGTCGGAAAAAGCGAGTTACGTAATCCGGCCACCAATTGCTATGGCGAAACCATTTACCCAGAATTATGTTCTTTCTGGGAACGTGAACATAGTCAACGTCTGCTCTAAGACTAATTTTTTTGAATTCATTTTTCAGGGATTTGCCTAAAAATTCATCCGGATCAAGAAGAATTATCCAGCGGCCGGTAGCCTTCGAAAGTGCAAAGTTTCTGGCTGGTTCAACATATTTCATGGGACGATAGGAATAAACTTTCGCTCCATATTTTTTTGCTACTTCGACACTTTTGTCGGTAGAATGCATGTCAACAACAATAATTTCATCAGCAAAATCACGAATTGATCGAAGGCATTTACTGAGATTTTCGGCTTCATTTCGAACATTGATAACGGCAGAGATAAGGGGTCTTTTGGCCATATGTTTTAGTTTACCATCTTTATGAATTAAAAATTATCGTTTACTAGCCCACCAAAAATCTGGTAATTCACCGTTTTTATTAATAAAAACATTACCCCATACTTCAATTAATTTTCTTTTTAGTCTATATGGCGGTGAGTACCTGGGAATAAATTCACCAACACTCCAATAGTCAAGCTCCCCTTTTCTTGTTAAACCCTCTGAACCGACACACATAAATTCCATGTCATACCAGCTGTATTGTTTTGTATAAGGAATTGATATACCAACAAATTGAACCCATAAGCCAATTACAACAAGGCCGATAAGAATTTTTTTATTAATTTCTTTCCAATGTTTAGCCAAAACTAAACCACCAAAGGGGATAATGGTAGCAAGATATCTTGGACCATAACTTAGTTCACCGCTCCAAAAAGCCAATCTACTATAAAAGATAACATTAACTACCAGAACTATTAAAAATAGTAAGTCAATCCAATACTTTTTTAAATTTTTAACAGCAAAATATAAACAATAGATAAGTATCGGACTATAGACCCAAATACTTTTACCAGAGCTTAGTAATAAACCCCAAAGTCCCTCAAACATACTTGATTTAATTTGAAAATCTCCACCATTCATATTGATCGAACCATAACCGCTCTCAAAAATATTCCCGAATCTGGTGTAATTGTAAACAAATAATAAAACCAGAAATGGAATTACGGAATATAACCAATTAATAACTATTTTTATATTTAGAAACTTTTTAATTAATAACAACAAAAAGACAGAAAAACTAATTAGAACAAAACTATAGTTATAACTAATAATCAATAGACCATAGAAAAAACCAGATAATGTTAAGTATTTGGAGTTTTTAGTTTTCGAATATTTGAGTCCAAAATATATAGCCGTTGTTGCCGCTAAAATAGACAACATGTGGGCAAATGAATGTTTGGCTAATGGCAATAAATTGGTCGAAAACAATATTATTGTGGCTATTACCAGACTTGCCTTTTTATCTTTAGAAACAAGGGTATATAAATTTATACAGACTACCAGCAAACAAAAAGCCAATATTGAGTTGGTGAAACTAGCTAGAAATTCAATATTTTCCGGGTTTCCGTTAAATGTTTTATTTAACCAAACTGGAATAACTAGTACCGTCGTCCAGCCTAAACCGCCTACCGAATATAGTTTTCCGTCTGTTCCCTTTACCAGTCCCGGTAATTTATTATCAATCGAAAATTTACCCTGATAAACAATACTTTTGGCGGTATTTAAATACATCAGACCATCTATTGAGTCAAATTTACCAGAAGGTAGAAGAAAAAGTACAATACCAATAATAATGAAGTAGAAAAAATTATTTTTAAAAAACTTCATATTATTTTAAGATTAACGGATTTTGATTAAACATATATATTATAAAAAATATTGATAATACTGACATAAGATATATAAGTTTTTTGGGGACGAGTTTACTAATTAATAAGACCAACCCTATTTCTACGACCGGGTAAATTATCGCCCAAATCCACCACTTATTCCAAATCCAGGCTGGATCAAATTTCAGCATAGTAGCAGCAACAAATCCTTGCAGATCCTGATTTATTAATTTTATTCCACCGTCATAAACTAAACCAATAAATCTAAAACTATCTACTAAAAAACCAATGTGGTACTTGCTTTCAATTACAGAATATCTGGCTAAATATACCAACAAATTGATTATCCAAACTGACATAAAAGCACCATTACTGATTTTAAGTTTTTTACTAATTTTGACGACTAACAATCCTCCAACAAGCAATACAAGTAATTGACCTAAAATTAGGTTATCAAAAGTTGGGCCAAAGAAAACTTTCCATCCGGAACTATAAAAGGACCTAAAGACAGGTAGATAAAGTAAAACAATCCACAGAATAGGGATAATACTTCTACTCCACCAACATAAAATTGGAATAAGTAATAAAAATATTGGTATATATTTTGTTTCTATTCTCTCGTTTATGGACAATAAGGATCTGTCTAAAAAATCACTTTTATCGGCAACAAACTTATCACTAAAACTAATATTTTGCCTGTAGGTAGTTTTTTCCTGTAGGCTTAGATTTTCCCGATACTGAGGAGTAAAAATCCAATTACCCAATACTATATTTTGAGGGTTTTGGTTTTCATATATTTCTCGGTATTTATCTCCAAATTCGCTGAGTTTTAAACTTTCAACCTGAGTATCGACAATCCAGTTTAGTTGTTTTTCATATTCTTTTTCGTAATCAACACTTTCCATTCCCGTTTCCAGCCCAATAGTAATTTGACCCAATTTTTCTACTGACAGGTATTGATTAGCCAACCCTTTGAAATAATTAAAATTAAGACCCTGACTAATGTAATCATTGGCCTGAAGTGAAAAATTAGAAAATTTAGGACCACTGCCCTGATATGCCTTTTCTAAATCTCTTTGAGCCCATTGGACAACTACTGTCTTGGAATCTCCAGGTACCAAAATGTTATCAGGCGACGGATGATAGGAATATCCCCACCACTGACCCCAAACTCCATATTTGTCGGTAGTTTTTTGATCAGCCACAATAAGGAATGTGTTGATGTAATATTTTTTTTCTAAATATTGTTGGGACCAGCTGTCAATCCACCAGGCTCCGGCTGATTTGGGTAGATACCCAAAGGTTGATTGAAAATTATTGACAATTTTATCAATAATCTTTTTTCTTTCGCTGATTTCATAAGCCGATAAAAATACCGCTTTTGGACTGGACCAATATGTTTCAGTGGGGTAATAAATCCGAGCTTTTTTTGCCAAATTCGGGCTTACCTCCAAGAATAAACCAAGTTCCTGATTTGGGTTAAATTCTTTAATTTTACTAAGTAGTTCCTGGTCGTCTAAAACATCATCCTGAACCAGCCAGGTAGCTTTTAAGGCTAGCTTATTGATGACACCATACTGACTGTCAAGCGGATTAAGGGTATTATCTTTCCATAATTCCCTACTTCTAATCGGATTAACGATAGTGGCATATTTTTCATTGGCATGAACTACCTTAACTTCAAAGAATATACATATTAAGATTGAAAATAATATAAAAAGCCAACTTCTACCAAGGGCATTCATACGTAGTATTATAAACTTAATAACTGATGAAAAACAAAAGGGCAATATTTGTTATTTTACTGATAATTTTAACCGGAATATATTTGTTTTTGAGACTTTATAATTTCGAAGAAAAAGCTAATTATTATTTAGATCAAGGATTACATTTATTAGAAAGTTACCAAATGGTGGATAGTCAAAAAATACGTTTGATTGGGCCCATGGTAACTTCTAAAACTTTTTTAGACAGAGGTTTTTTTATTGGACCACAATACTATTATGTGTTAGCGGGTTTAGGATTATTAACAAAATGGGATCCAATATTAATTGACTTAATATTACTATTTCTAGAATTAGGATTCTTTTTGTATTTTACAAATTGGATTAGAAACAAATACGGAACAGCGGAGGCCTTGATGGTATTTAGCGTTATAACTTTTTCAAAATATTTTATAATGCATAGTCGGTTTTTTTGGAATCCTCACTTTTTATTACCATTAAGCATCTTGATGATATTTTTTTTGGATAAATATATTCAAAAAAATAAAATACTGTATTTAGCAATTTTGGGTTTTCTGTGGGGATTATCTTTTGGTTTTCACTATTCAGCTGTTTTTTTTGGGATTCCTTTATTAATTGTTTTAATAAAAACTAAAAGAATATGGAAATTGGCAATTTTAATTGTGCCTCTTTTTTTTGTTTTGGGTGATTTGCCGTGGTTTATTTTTGAAATTAGGCATAATTTTTACAACATAAAAACACTTTTTGAAATAGTGATCCGATTTTCAGGTAGTGAAAGATTTGAAATATATTATTTCATTCATTCACTTGGTGTTTTTGCTTTATTTAGTTTGGCCTGGTTATTAAGTAAGATTAATAAATATAAAATTTTGGTATGTTTGATTTTAGTTTTAGGATTAAGCTGGCTACAAATAAAATTTATCGGTAACCCTTCGCCATTGATACATCCGGTTGGTTGGACTTATCCAATTAAAAAAACGGTGGTGAATAAAATTCTAATAAACGGTTGTCCAAAAAATTTTAATGTTGCGAGTACGGTTAGCGGAGATGCAAGGGCTTATGATTTGCGATTTTTACTAGTATCAAAAGGTTGTTTACCGATGGAGGTGGATGAATATCCAAAAGCGGAAATACTATTTTTGGTGGCACCAGTTAATAGACCACCAGAAAGTGAAAAAGTTTGGGAAGTGTTGTCTTTGGGTAAATTTAAAACAATTAGACAAGAAAATTTGGGGTCAGGTATCGTATTTTACGAGTTGGAAAAATTATAGATAATATTTATCTTTTAACTTTATAGATAATTACTTCCGGGTTTTCGTAGACATTTTCTAAATACATTTCAGGTATAAATTTAGGGTTTTTGCTGACATATATTTTCGGTAAATAGATATAGTCAATCTGATTGTTGACTAAAAAACCACGGTCAATATATTGATTTTTTTGAGCAAAAAAGTCAGTAGAATTCTGACGGCGAAGACGCCAATCAAATCCGGAATTTTCCAAATTCATTTCATCCTCTATAAAGGTTAAATGGCGACTGTAAGCCGCAACGTAGGAGCTTGTCTCGTAAGCATAAATTGGCAATGGAGTTTGTTTGTATTCATTTCTAAGATAGGCGTCATAGGGGTAAGTCAGAACCGTCCCTGATACCTGGTTTTTTAAGAAATTGAGTGCTGATAACTCATTATTAGAAATTGAGGTGGGAGGAATTTTACCCAACCAATTTGGAAAAGAACCAATCAGGGGTAAGAGACTAATAATGATAATAAAGGTAGCAACCCTTTTGTGTTGACTGAGAAAAAGACTTAAAGGAATGTTGGCTAAAAATAGAGCGTAGTATAAAAACTGAATTGTATTCCAGCTGGTGCCATTTTGAATAAAAAGAGTCGGAATAAGAAAGCAGACAAAGACAGAGAATAATATGGCTTTGTCTCTAAAAATCTCTTTAAAGGCAATTAGTCTAAAAGCAAAATTACCAACAATAAAGATGATGATCGCTATAATTTCAGCTATAAAAAATTTGAGAATATTTGAAGAGTGTAAAAAACTGACAAGTTCCGGCCAATAAAAACGATCGACTGATTCGATCATGCTATTGGTAAACCAAAAGGGCTGAAATTTTATTAGAGAACCTGAGGCGGAGTTGTATTGAAAGAAAAGAAGGGTGGCAAAAATTAGTGAAAGGACAAAGGTTGAAATATATTTTTTATTTTTTAAAACATAAAAAGCAAAAATTATAAAAGCCGGAACAGCAGAATAGACCTTGATAATTGGTAATAAGATTAGAATAAGGAAAATAATTATTTTTTTGGGCTGTGGTGATTTTAAAAGATAGATTAAAACTATAAGTAATAAAATAGAGAGCGCGAATGGGGGGTTTAGTTGATTACTGGGCGATTGCATAGCCCAAAAGAGAGATTCTCCATTAAAGGATCCGGAACGAATTAGCGTAACAATCCAGCCAAAGGAATTGTTTATGGCATTTAAAATCATCAAAATTAAGCCCCCTGAATAAGAGTTTGAAACTTTTCTGCCTAGTAAAAAACTAAAATATAAAAACAGTGAGGCGCTAATGATGGGAAAAAGTTGAAACAACCAAATTGAAGAATCTATAAAAGTAATTTTGGAGAGATAAGCTATTAAGATATCAAAAAAAGGATGATAATTTTTTAACGCTTCGCCAGCAAAGACTGGCATATCTATCTTAATTGGATTACTTATGTGATTGATTAAGCTAAGATGCCAAATGCCATCATGTCCATTTGGACCCCAGAAACCAATTCCGTAATTATAGTTAAGACCGCTCCGGATAACAGGGATTATCTGGACAAAAAGACAAAGAATAAAAATAATTAGAAAAATTATTTTCTGATTTTTTGAAGTTGCTGGTAAAACCATATCAATTCAGATCGGTTAAATGCAAACTGGTAAACGGAATAGATAAAGACGGCTAAAAATATTTTAATTAGAATTGAGGCTAAAGGAGCCAGGGAAAGATAAGAGATGGGCATAACGATTACAAAAATAGCCAAAGAGGCAACGAGAGGATGGAGAATGGTTTTAAATATATTTACCCGGAAATACTTATAAGCTAAATGCCAAACAACAAAGGAGCTGAGCCCTACAATTAAGGCGGCAATCGAGGTGCCGATGTATCCAAATCTAAGACTCAGGATTGGATAAAAAATCCAGGTTAAGACAGTCCACATGACCATAAGTTTGGTAGTGGTTTTAATTTTACCGGTGGCGTTAAAAGCATTTGTAATCGGGGTAGTAACCGAGGCGATGGCATAAGAAGCGGCAAAGAAATATAGAGGAATAATGGCCGGTAGCCATTTGTCATATTTTGGAATTAGGTTAATAAAATCGGGAGCTATAAGACAAATTCCTAAAAGGCTAGGGAAGACGATTAGGGCGATAAAAAAGGTACTTTTTTCTAATGATTTTTTAAGAAATTCTTTTTCGTCCTGAAGTCGGGAAAAGGTAGGGAAAGTAACTCTCATAATGGCATCCATAAAACTAAGAGGGATTCTTGGGCCTTTTTGAGCCCAGGACAGAATACCAAAAGAATCCCGACCCAATATACCGGCCACCAAGAGATTGGAAAAACGATCCTTGGCCATAGCAATTAAGGAATTTAATTGAAAGGGAATCCCGAATGAGAACAATCTCTTGGCGGTTTTGAGAGAAAAAGCAAAACCAAGCGGCCATGAGGAATAACGGTAGATAAGGGCTAAACCGACAGAGCTTTTAATAAATGTGGCAATAGCATAAGAGAAAACACCAAAACCCAAAAAGGCAAAAAGGACGGCGATAACATAGAAAAGAGTATTCTCGATGATATCGATAGTTGAGATTAGTTTGAAATTTAGATGACGTTCTAATTGAACTGAAGGAATGGTTTTTAATGAGGCAACAACGAAAGAAAAACAAAGCGAGAGCAAAATCCAAAGCTCCTTTGAACCATAGCCCTTGGCCTGACTAAAATGAGGATAAAAAATAGCCACAGAGAGTAAACAGAGGAAAACCAAAAGTTGTTGAACAGTAAAGGTAGTCCGCAGTGAAATTTTATCCGGTTCTTCTTTTTGCTGAATAAGGGCTGAGGCTAAACCAACATCAGAAAAGTAACCCAAGATGCCAATAGATTCGGCAACAATAGCAAAGAGCCCGACTTCACCTTTACCTAAAATTATGGTTAAAAGAAAAAATCCAATAACGGAAATCCCCTGAATACCAAAGTTTCTTAGGGTTAGAAACAAAATGTTGTGGGTAGTTTGTATTTTTATTTTATTGACTTCTTGCTTTTCCATATTTTCCGGAAAAAATAGACAAAGACAAAAATCCAAGCAAAGAGCGAAAGATAGTTGCCAACGATTCTAATTGGGGTGTTAAATAATTTTAAATATATTTGATGGGTTCCGGGTACTAGATCAATGGTAATTCGCCCTAAGACAGGTTCGATTCCAAAAGCCAGTGGCTGTTGATTGTCAAATAATTCAAATTTGGGGAAATAAAGGGCAGCTAAAGTAAATTTGGCCGGAGTTTCATTTTGAAGATTAAATAACCACCAGTCAGTCCCCTTTTGGTAACCAGTGAGCTGATATTCAGTTGAAGCAGGCTCGACAGCATCAATAATTTCGGCAGCTTTTGTTTTGGCGGCAGTAGAGGCAGTCTTGGGTAAGTAATCGTAGATACCTGAGGTAATTTGATTATTCCAAGCTAGTCCGGAAAATTTTTGTTCATCGGTGATCGGACCAAAGGTGACTGGAAAGAAATATTTGTAGTTTAGTAAAACAATAGCTAAAGCTAAAAATGGAATAACAATATAAACAAATTTAGAAAGATATTTTTTCAAAAGCCGGGGAAGAAAAGCCAGAGAGAGGGAAAAAAGGAAAAGACTATGGTTTAGAAAACGCCAAGGAAATTGAATTTTTTGAATCGGGCTAATTATCGACCAGACAAAAGTGGATCGCTCATGAGCCAAAAAGGTGGCAAAAAATGCCAGGGCAATAATCATTAACGGCAATGAATATTTCTTAAATGATCTTATTTTAATTGATCGGAAAATAAAATAGACGCCTAAGAGTGAGGGTAATAGCCAATGGAGAGTTCCCAGAGTAAATGACATACCGTCAAAGACACCCCAGACTGAAGGCCCGTCACCCCAATAGTTACCTAAGAATAATTGCTTAAAACTGACAAAATGAACCGAATAATGATAATAATTTTGAAACATGGTTTCAATTTGAACTAATTTTGATTCAAACAGAACAGGCAGAGTAAAAAAGGCCGATAAAGCCAAGGCAAAGACTCCTGAGGCGACTAAATAAAGAAGAGGTTTAATTTGGAAATGTAATTTGGCTTCAAAATACCAATAAAGGCACCAGGGAGCAAAGAACAAAACAAAGGTTAAGGCCATGGGGTTGTGGGAGAGCAAAAGACCAGTCCAGGAAAGAGCTAAGAGAATTAAAGAGCTTATGGAATGTTTTTTAAGATAGTTACGGCTAAAATAAAAAATTAAGGGCAGAAAAAGACTAGCCCAGGCTTCGTTCATAGCACCGCGAACATAAATGTTAACGGCATGATAGGGAGCATAAGTATAAAAAAGAGCCGCCAGAAAGCCCCCAATGGGTCCAGTGAGACTGCTTGCCAACAAATACATTGCCAAAGATGAGGTGACGATTAAAACAATAGCGGTAAATTTAACGGTGGCAATATAAGTAAAACCAAAAGTACGGAAAAATTGACCAACAACATAGGGTGCGGGGGGATAAAAATTAAAAAGAGGGTAGCCATAGTTGTAACCCAAATCAGGAGTCCATCGACAAGGAATTTGTCCATCTTTTAGGCATTTTTCAAATTCCAGTTGACGGATCATTTGCATGTCGTCGTGCATGTTCCAATAGAGACCTGGTTTTAACAAAAAGGTGAAGGTGGGGATAATCAAAATCAACAATATAATTGGCCAAATAAAACGGCTTTTGAGCATTTTGCCTAGCATTCTTTTATTTTACTATGAAATGTAGTTTTATAACCGATAGAGAACAAGGCGGTCACCGTCCGGCTTGAGAATATTCTTGACAAGAGTTAGAGTTGAAACATCCATTGATGATAGTTTTAGTCGCGAGGCATTGAACAGTAAGTAGACTTCATCGCCATAATTTTTGGCATCAATTAATTTATCGGGAATTTCGGTAATATTAATGCCAACTCCAAAAACAGTTAACTGAGGAACTTGATTGGTATAAATCTGTAAACCATCGGGAAGAGTGCCAAAATGTCCTTCTGTTCCCACAATAACGTTAACCACTTTTGAACGAGAAATTAGATACTCAGAAACCTCTTTTATCCCCCAGCCTGAGGTCCAAGCGGAAACATAACCGGTTTCGGTGGAGGGAAGCTTTAGGTTTTGGGGATTAAAACTAATTTGATAAATTCGCCAAAGGTTGGGAATAAAAAGTAGAAGTAAAATAATTAGATATTTTTTATTAAAAAGTGGTTTTAAAAAGTGGGCCAGGAGTAAAACTAAATACGGAACAGTGAATAGGATATAACGAGCTGTAAAAACTTTAGACATGGCGGCATTGGCAATTAAAGGTAAAAGGCACCAACTTAAGTATAAAATAAACTGACGGTCAAATTTTATCTTTTTTAGAAAAAATAAATATAAAAAGGGAGAGAGAAGAAGGGGCCAAGAAACATAATAAACACATATATTCAGGACATCGTTAAGATGAGGAATAAGAGGATCAAAAGGATGACGAAGAATTTCACCAAGAGGCCAAATATAATCTTTGTTTCTGATGGCAATTTGAGCAAACTGTGGACCTAAACGAAGGATATTGTAAATACAAAAAGCGATAAGGGCAGAAAGTAATGGTAAATATAATTTTTTTAAATTTTTAGGATTATAAATAATAAAGGTTAGAAGGCTTAGCACAACAAAATAGATGGCGGGGGATTTGGTTAACCAAGCCAAACCTAAAACAGCACCAAGAATCAGCGATAAATCTAGTCGAGACTGTTTGGCTAAACGTAAGGAGAGATAAAAACTCAAAACACCAAAAAATGATAAAAGATTGTCGGCGGTAGCCAAACGGTCAAAGAAGAAAGCAAAGGGCAAAAAGAGATAGATTAAGGAAGGCAAAAAGGATTTACTAATTAAAAATAAAACCACAAGGGTGCCCGCCCCGGCAAAAACTGAAATAATCCGACCGGCAACGAGAGGTTCAAAAAACTTCAAAGAGACTGCGGTTAGCCACATAAAAAGCGGCTGTTTGCCGTCAGTCATGGGAATAAAACGAAGAGTGTCAACACTTTTAATAATTTGAGACCAACGTATATAAATGGCTTCGTCACCAAACACAGGTAGAGAAGTTAGATTAAGGCACCTAAGAAAAAAATATACAGCAATAATCAAGATTAAAATAAGACTATTTTTGAGACGCTTGTTCATAAAGTCCTCTTAAGTCATTTTTTTTGACTCTAATTATTTCCTGGATCATATTTATGGATTCTTTTTTAAAACGGGAAGAATCTTCCCCTTTGGTATCGCTTATATCTTCGTTTTTCCAATTAACAATTACTTCTTTTATCTTATATCCCCATTTTTGAGCCATAAATAGAAGTTCAACATCAAAGGCGGACACTCTCCAGCCTTTATTGTCAGATTTGTCTTTAAAAAACTGGAGATTGGGAAATAGTTTTTTGGCAACTTCGGTTTTAAACATTTTAAAGCCACATTGAGTATCGGTGATATTGGGCAATAAAATTAGGCGCCTGAAAGCTAAAAAACAGGTAGCCATTAGTTTTCTGACTAAAGAATTACCTTCCCGACCCTTGCCCCGAGAACCAATAATGACATCAAAATCATTGACATAAGGTAATAGTTTTAAAATTTCTTTTAAAGGAGTTGATTGGTCCATGTCGGTAAATAAAACAGACGGATATTTGGCGGCTTTGATCCCTCCCCAGACTGCGGATGGTTTTCCGCCATGGGGTAAATCAATTACTTTAAAATTGTCATGATTTTGGGAAAAGTCTTGGGCCATCTTGAGGCTATTATCAGTTGACTGGTCGTTGGCAATAATGACTTCCCAATTAAAATCGACACTTTTCAAAAAGTCAGAAACTTCGTTCAATACTCCCCTTTTTAGATTTTTTTCTTCGTTGTAGCAGGGAATAATGATTGAACATTTAATTTTTTCCATATTTTTTTTGAACAAATTCCTTAATTGATATTAACAAAAGGAGCAGAAAAATTGATAAGGAAATTAGATTTGAAAATATTTCTGTTTTTGTTTGAAAATACTTGTAGACATAGGAACCCTTTGGAAGAAAAGCAAGAACATCGCCGTTTTGATCTGGTTTTATGGATACCTCCTCCAAGTTTTGACGATTTTGGAGCTTCCAGCCAGGAAAATAGTTTTTTAAAATAGTTATCTCAGTCACTGGACTCTGACTAGTGATATCAAAATACATTGCGTTTGAATTGATCTGAACCAAGACTTCCCCCCCCCTGGTAACATCAATAACTCGATTACCGTTAGTTTTTACAGTTTTGGACCAAATTGGGGATATCTCATCGCGGGATGAAGTGGTACTTTTTTGACCTTCGTCATTTAGAAGTATTTGATATTTTTCCTGAGGAATATATTCCATAGGTCGTCGGTAATTTCTGACGTTGATCATGGCTAAAATTATTAGAAAAATGGCAAACAGATATTTTGATGGCAATTTTAATTTTGAATGGTTGAATAGCGATTCAAAAAAAATTAAAGGGAAAACAAGAGTGGGGATAAATAGCAATCTCCAGGGGAATTGGAGCATTTGAAGAGGTGTTATAAGATTCCAGATAAATTGAGACGGGGAAAGTGTAAGAATAAGGAAAAAAAACAACGAAATAAGCAAAAATATTAATAATCTTTTTTTCTTTAAAAATGGAAGTGATAAAAGTGAAAAAAGAATGATGACTAAATTGGCAAAACCCAATTGAAAAGACATACCATCAACAGGACCAGGATTTGAATACCAATAATCCCATTTTCCGTATATAAGCTGAGGAAAAAAGAGAAAGTGTTGTCGATAATCAAAAGTGAAATTATTAGTTAAACCGGAAATTATGAATTTTCTTTCCACAATCATGGGAATTAAAAAAAATGCAGACAGTCCAAGTGAAAAAAATATATTTTTTAAAGTAAACCTAGTAAAACTTGCATTCCAGATTAAATTAGCAATGATAAATAGCAAAAATATTAGGCCTAAAAAATTATGACAAATGAGAACGAAGAATAATGACAGCACTGAGATTAAGCGATGACGATAAGTAAAACCATAGATAGCCCAGGGCATAAAGGCAATTGCTAAAAATTCACCAAAAGCACCACGAACAAAAATATCAAGAAAAATGTAAGGGGTTAGTCCAAAAATAAGAGCGGCGGCAGCAGCTAAGTATTTATTTTGGCGATAATATAGGGAATAAATACCAGTTAAACCAAGAAAATAGGCGAAAAATATAATAATTTTATAGGAACTTATTTCATTAAAACCCAGAAACATCGGCAAAGAGGAAAGAAGATAGGGGCCGGGATAAATATAATTAAATAAGGGCAAGCCATAACGATTGTCTAAATTATTCGCCCACCTAACAGGAACTTGACCACCAGTTAATTCATAAAAATATTCTTTTATTCTGATTGCGTGATATATTCCGTCATGAGACCTAGGCCAAAAGGAATTGTAAAAAGATTTTAACTGAAAAAAACTCAGGATAAATAAAAATATTACTAAATAATGTTTTTTTAAAATAGCCATAATTATCTTCGAACAATTCCTAATATTTCGTCATGATAAACAAGCTCACCTGTGGGTGCAGGATTAGTAATAATAAATATGGAATATAAATGAGCTGAGGGGATATTTTTTGGTTCCTTGCCAAGGAATTTAAATAAATAAGCATAGCCACTATTCATGCCAAGTGGCAAATCGTAGGAGACATTAAAATCTGGATCTTGTTGCTGATTAATAATGTAAGAAGCGGCAGCCATTTTGTTTTTGAGACTGGGGGCTCCGTTGATTCCCTTGGGAAAATTCAAATACTGAAAGATAATTAGAAAAATAACAAAAAATGAGAGGTAGAATGTGGAAATATATTTGACAAAAAATAAACTTAAAAGTAAGGGGGTCAGAGTAAGGGCCGCCGTATAGTAATATTCTGGAATATCCCCCCGATAAAAAGATAAAAGCAATAAGGGAGCAAAAATCCAGGTAAAGACTAAAATTTTAATGTTTTTATTTTTAAGATTAATAAATGAAATCGAACAAAAAAGTATTATCAAGATCCTTACTAGGGTTTGGAAAAAGCCAATGGGTACAATTAATATATTTATTGCGCGCCAAAAGGATCTCAGAAACAAAAATGAGTTAGTTAAATTTATCGTTTTGGGAGTAGTAACAAAGTTTATTATCCCCTGAGTATTAATAAACTCATGCCTAAGATCAAAAATTATCAGAGGTAGAAAAGGAAGAATCGAAAACAATAGAGCCAAGGTAATACTTTTAAAAGATAATTTTTTAGAAGACAAAACATAGGAAACAATTATTGGTATGGCCAGGGAAAGCATCGCGGGATGATTATTAATAGACAGGGTAAATAAAAATATTAGAAGTGGAAAAAGGCGAGTTTTTTTATTTAATAACAGATAGCAGAGATAAAATATTACTATAGATAGTAACGGGGTATACATGACATTCCAAGAAACAAGCGAAGGGTTTAGAGAATAGATAAGGGCAGAAATAAAAGCAACCTTGGAATTAAAAATTTTTAGAGATACAAAATAAATAGCTACGACCGTAATTAATTCGACAACCAAAGCTGCGTAGGCGCCGGCATAAGGAGAACCCTGGGTTAACAAATAAAAAGGTAACAAAAAGTAGTAATGAAAAGGACCAACAAAAAAACCACTATCATTAATAACCCTTGGTCCAATTAAGACAGGTTTTTTATCCCTAATTATGGAGCTAACAACAGAAGCATCCCTTTCCTGATCCCAATCAAATGAATAGAGCTTATCTAGGCGGTAGGTTCTAAAGAATAAGGTAACTAATATTAGAAATAATATTGATAATATCGTTTTATTTTTTAGGTTCTTAATAAGTGATATCATCGTTTAATGAAGAAAAAATCCAATGGAATATGGATACCTTTGATATTAATTTTAGCATTGGGGATAGTATTTAGAACATTTAACTTTAGCAAGGGTTTTTCCTTTGCTTACGATCAAGATATATATTCTTGGATTTCCCGAGATATTATTTTTAATAATCATTTGCGTCTTAATGGACAAATAACCAGTGTTGATGGGGTGTTTATAGGCCCAGCTTATTATTATTTAATGGCTGCAACTTACGCAATTTTTGAGATGAATCCGTTGGGAGCAGCGCTTCCATTAACCATAATCGGAATTTTGAATATAATAAGTATTTTTTGGATTTTTAAAAGATTTTTTGGTGATAAAGCCGGACTGATTGGGGCTTTTATTGAGGCAATATCTTTTGGATTAGCGGCTTTTGACCGATGGTCAGTGCCAACTCAACCAACAATTCTATGGTGTACTTGGTTTCTTTTTATAATTCTGGAATTCTCCAGAGGAAAATTAAAATATTTATGGTTATACGCAATATTAGTGGGCGTTTTATGGAATATTCACATTGCTCTGTTACCAATATTGCCAATTCCAATCTTAGTTTATTTTTTTTCAGAAGGAAAATTAAAAGAAAAATTTGCAAAGATCAAGATTAAACAAATTCTAATGGCGTTGCTTATTTTTATGGTTGTCAATTCACCATTTTTTATTTTTGAGATTAAACATAATTTTTCTCAAGTTAAAAGTACCCTTGCCGCAACTCAGTTTAAAAATATTGGACCAAGCGGATGGCAAAAGTTTGACAAGACGCTTAACGCTTCAGGGAGAGAATTGCAGCAACGTTTTATTGCGGGCTGGGAAATTTCGTGGGTAAACTGGTTATGGATTGGTGTAATAATAATTTTGATATTTTTGAGGGTTAAAAATAAATTAAAACTAGCTGAGTTTATTGGTATATGTTCCTGGATATTTTTAATATTATTGGCCCAATTTACTTCAAAGAGACCGGTTTCCGAGTATTACTTTTCCAATCTGTTGCCACTTTTGACATTGCTTTTAAGTTTATTCCTAAGCAATATTAATAGAAAAATATTATGGTTTGTTGGTATTATATATTTTGGAATTAACACCTATTGGTTAATTAATCGAAGCGAAATTGATACGAGTTACTATTACAGAAAGCAATTAGTAGACTTTGTTCGAAGCGAGACTTTGAAAAATAATTATCCCTGTATTGCTATTAATTATATTGCTGACCCTGGTGTTGGAGTTGGATTTAGATACTTATTTTGGTATGACGGTATAAAGTTGATTAAAGCCAACGATAAAGTCCCGATTTATAATATTGTTATTCCCTGGCAGATGAGTGGAAATGAAGTAAGTGCCCATTTTGGACGTTTTGGAGTAATAAATCCTAAAATAGTACTAGAAGTTGATCCGGCTGTTTGCCAGGATACAAAATATAATTTAGATCCTCTTCCGGGATATACGGAATAACTAGGGTTGGCGTAAAAGCTGCTTGACTCGAACACCGCCGAATAATTCCTCATGAATTATTTTGTCTTGTTTGTATTTATCAAACCAATTGTGTAGCCTTTCTGGGTGAGGTGGATCAACTTCATAAATAATGTACAGATTAGAATTTCTCTCCTGAACAAAATCTTTGCAAAGATTTTGAGAGCGTCTCCATTGAAATAAATAGTCATAGGAATGGGCAATAACAGGGGGAACATAAACATCAAAATTACCCGGGTTCTCTGAATTCTTTTGACAGACATAGTCAACAGCGGCGATTTCGTTACCGTAGGCTATGGTGTTGGGGCCATCGATACCTGCACTAAGATAATTACGAAGTGGAACATAGGTACCTTTGAAAAAATAAACAAAAGATAAGACAATTAGAATAAGATAAGGCAGAATATTTTTGGGAAAAGTAATAACAACAGCAAAAAGTATAATGAATGAAGGAAAAAATCCGGTTAAGTAATAGTCATATAAGTTGCCGTAATTTCCAACAAAAAATATAAGAAGAAAAAGAGGAACAAGTAGCCATAGAAGTTCTAATTTTATAAAAATATCCGTCCTTTTTTTGATTATCAAAAATATGAGACCAATTAAAAAGATGGTTAAAAAAACAAGTGATATTTGGGTAACATTGGTATCCAGTTTGGAGAAAAAGGCTTGGTAGTATGTATCCAGGCGTGAAATAATAAAATTGTAGGTAGGTATAGCCCATGACTTACCACTATCAGAATTTACCTTACCAGTAAGAAAGCCAAAGAAATTTTTTGAAATTAGAAAATTATTTTTTAATTCGAAAGCTAATTGGGGTAGCAATAATACCCCAAAAGCGATAACACTTTTTACCCAAATAACAATTTTTATTTTTTTTATTGCTGAAAAGTTTGTGGCAAAAAAAATAAGAATGATGGGAATAAAGAAGATGGCAGAGGCTGCCTCAAGCTGCAGAGAGATACCCAATATTAAAGCTACCCAGGGAAGGTAGTAATATTTTTTGTCTTTAAATATTTTTAAAAGAAATATCATTAATAACAAAACCATTGTGGGTAAGGGTGAAGGATTGCTAAACCAACGACTAGAACGAATAAGATAGTGGCTGAAAGCCCAGAGAATTGAAGCAGCATAAGCAGTGTCCCGGCGCCAATATAATTTGACCAAATAATAGATTAGGGGGATAGTCAGGCTTTCTAAAAAGGCAATGAAATAGCTAGCTATTACCGGATTACCATTTCCGACAAAATAACCAGGAGTAATTAGGTAATACCAAAAAGGACCTAAAAACAAACCGTCAATGCCGGTAGTAGGGCCAATGGCGGGAAAGTTTTTTAATGAGATAATATCAGCAGCCATTTTAGCATCACGGCCCTGGTCGTAATAAAATGGCAAAAGTGATGATTGACGATAACATCTGAGAAAAAAACCAACACCCCAAGTAATAAGAATCGGAAGTATTTTGAGTAAAGGAGTTTTTAATTTCATTTTTGGCCGCTAGAATTTTTTATCAGTTTAAATATTTTTATGCCATTTATTTCCCATTGAGTATCAATTTTAGCCCAACCAAAGGCAGCTACGCCCCATTCCGGATTATTAATCGGATTACATTCAATTTGAAAGGGTTCACAAACAACAAAAAGCTGATCAGTAATTTTTTCCTGAAGTAATTTAACCGGAGAATTTTTTTCAGACAAAATGTATCTATAGGGGGGATCGTAATTTTGTTTAGCCAGTAGAGCAAAATTAAAATCCTGATTGTGGGAATTAGAAATTATCAAATCAACAATTTCTGTGGTGGTTTTTAATTGAGAATTTGGCTGCCAGCGAAAAGGATTTTGAAGTAGGGAAAATATGGTCAGTGAAATAAATAGAGGAAGAGCAAATAGCTTTGGTAATTTACTTATGAGATAGCCCATTAACATAAATAAAACCGGGAATAAAAAACCAAAATAATGGTCGTAGATATGCTGTTTGTAGAGCCCAAGTCCAACTAAACCAAAAAAGTACCACAAAAGGCAGTAGACATATTTTTGATGGCGATGCTTAAGGTACAGGTAGACTAAGCCCAAGAAGAGGACAATCGAGACAATAATTCCAAAGGTAATATTTTTTCCGGCTAAAAGACTGGTATTGATTTGATTAAAAAGCTCGGGAATCACAGGTAGGGACTTATAAACTTTTAGGTTGACGGTGGTTTCCCGTTTCACAAAAAAAGTACTTAAGGCATTTATATTTTGACCCTGATGTTTGATGTCAAAAAGAAGCTGAGGAGTAAGGGAAAGAAGAAAAATACCAATTGCCAGAAGAGTGGGTTTAATAGATGCTTTGGAATAATCCTTTATCCAAATTAAGGCGGCAACAGGAAGTAAGATTAAAGCCAAATAATGAGAGTTGAGGCACATAGCAAATGCCAGGGAGGCCCAAAGATAGCGTTTTTCCGTCATCATATAGATAAAAAGTAGAGCGAAAAAGGGCATAATGTTTGGGTTCCAGGAAAAATTGGCAAATTTTATAGCGGTCGGGGAAATGGCGTAAAGAAAAGTAGCGACATAAGCAGTGGTGGGGTTAAACCATTTTTTAGAAACATAAAAGATTAAATAAGCGGTAGCTACAGAGAGAAGAGCAACGAAAATGGCTGGGCCAACTGGATTAAAATTAGCTAAAAGTAAGGCTGGGGCGATTAGATAATAGTAAAAGGGACCCAGATACATGTTGCCGATACTGGTTTGAGGACCAATAAAGAAGAGATTGCCGTTCTTGAGAAAATCGCGGACGATAACCACGTCCCGACCCTGATCACCCAAAAACTCCATATAGTCGGAAATGCGGTAAAGACGGCAGAACGCGGCAATAAGTAAAATTAAGAGCAATAACCAGTTTTTGGAGAGAAATTTTTTAAGCACGGGTAAAATTAATTTTATACCAAAGTTTAAAAAGATCGGTAAAGCTTTTAATAATCACCTTTAGTTGGCGTCCGGTGGCTTGACCTTCAGTCCGGGGATAATGATGAACTCCGATTTCAGTGATCTTGAAACCGGCTTTTTTAGATTTAATCAGGAATTCGCTACTAATAAAGGCTCCCCTTTCGGCTTCAAGCTTGGGGATGGTGTCGACTACCTTTTTTCTAACCAGTTTAAAACCACAATCGATATCAGTCACATGAAGACCGAAAAGAATAAAAACAATTAATTCCCAAATTTTTGAAGTGAAAACAACTAGAGGGGAAACTTTTCGGCCTAAATAATATCCAATAACCAGATCAGCCTTGGTTTTTTGTTGAGTTTTTATAAAGTTTTTGATTTCGGAAAAATCAAACTGTCCATCAGAATCAGTAAAAGCAATCCATTCATATTTTGAGTTGTATAAACCACTTTTAAAGGCGGCACCATAGCCACGATTGGGATTGTGGGTAACTATTTTAATGTGAGGGGAATATTGTTTTTTAATTTTAAGGGCAACTGCGGCGGTGTTGTCCTTTGAACCGTCGTTGATAATAATAATTTCCCATTTTTGGGCAATACTTTCTAAAACCTTAACGGCTTTGGAAACCGTATTGGTAATGTTTTTTTCTTCGTTATAGCAAGGAAAAAAAACGGATAGTTCATCGATTAATTTGCCTTTCATATTGTCAGTATAGCAAAAGACTTGACTTAAGGAAAAAATAAGATATACTATCCTCTAATATTAAGTTATTATCAAATATTTATATGAAAAAAATAATCTTATCATTCTTGATGTTGAGCGCTTTGGTTTTTCCTTCGGGAGTATTGGCTGATTCGTATTCTCAAGGAGAGGTTGATTATCAAGTTTCTATTGATAAAAAAATTAGACCTATAGATGATAGTAACTTCTATGACAATATCGGTCGTGACCAAAAAATCTTTGTTGGTGATGATCTGATGGATTTTAACATTTTGGTGGAAAATACCGGTAAAGATATACTTTACAACCTAATTGTTAAAGATTTTTATCCGGTAGTTAACCAGATCATTTTAGCCCCCGGTGAAATTGACAAAATTAATCGTCAAGTTAGCTGGAAAATTGATACTTTAGCTGTAGGTGAAACCAGAAACTTTACCTTAAGAGCTAAGGTTATAAACACAAATTCTTCAATGTCTCAAACAAATGTAGCTACTGTCTGTAGCAATAATGTTTGTGACCGAGATACAGCTACCTTTTATGTAGCTACTAAAACCAGCCCGAGTACAGGTAGCAACGACCTTGTATTAAAAACAGGAATTGCCTTAACCTTGTCTTTAGCTGCTTTAGCCTTAAGAAAACTAGCCAGAGGCTACTAAGTAAGATAAACTAAACAAAATCCCCCACCAAAAAGTGGGGGATTTTTTATTGCAAATGAAGATAAAGGGTCATTTTACCGTCGGGGTGAAATATTTTGACGTGATTACCCAGACTACTTTTGGTATTTCGGAAAGTGTAGGCAACACCATCTTCAATTGCAAAAATTCTTTTGTCGGTGGCGACCATGTCCAGGCCATGATGAAAACGATCACTATAAAGATAAGAATATTTTGTGTTCCCACGAAGCTGAGTAAGACAATTGCTTGAGCCAAGAGCTTCACAGACACTATTAATAGAGTCAAGCCCGTTCATGGGCCAACGATGCTCGTTAAGATAGCTGGTAGCATCAATATCGTTGGCATAAGTCCAGGAATTTAAGTTACTCTCGGTCAGGTTATATAAGCCAAAGTGTAAATGGTCACCAAAGGAATAGCCAGTGTTACCCATTAAACCGATTAAATCCCCTTTTTTGACAGTTTTCTTATAAGCAAAGGTGGCTCCGAGAAGTGAGCTTAGTTCCTCTTCAGCGGCCTGCTTGAGTTTTTGGTAACGAGCTTCATCATTTTTTGTCACTTCTAAAAGTCCGACTTTTGAGGTTTTTTGAGCGGCAAGGTTACTTTGCTGAGAAGCGAGTTCAATTTCCTGGTTTTCCAGCTCCTTTTGTTTTTTGGCTTTGATTTGTTTTTGAATATCGAGGTTGGTTCGAGCTGTTTCCATGCTTAACAAGGTCTCCTGATTATTTTTTTGAATAATTGAAAGGTACTTATAACTTTCAAAGAAATTATTGAAATTACCTGAGGCAATTATGGCTAGAAAAGGAATTCTTTTTTGAAGTTTATAGTTTTGATTTATTTCCTGTAGATAAATTTGGGAAAGGTCATTTAAAGACACATCAAGATCATCGATTTCTGCTGTTAAATCGGCAATATCTCCCTTGAGCTGATTAATGGTGGCAAGGGTCTGTTGAATTTTTAATTGAGTTTGAGCAATTTGAATGTCAATAATCTTTATTTGGTTATTAAGGGTGTCTTTTGATTTAGCCAGTTGATAGAGTTTTTTGGTATATTCCATAATTTGATCGCCTAATTCATTTAAGCTCTGGGCTTTTATGGGACCCGACGATATAGTCATGATGAAAAATACGATGACAAATATCGTTTTAAACATTCTTTATTTGGTTATTAAGCGAAGGCTTAAAACTGACGAAGAGGAATATCTTTCGTTAAAGTTTTTGTCAGCTCCAAACCAGGGATCGTGAATTTTATAATTTCCGTCCGAACCGCTAATAATTACCACAAAATGCATACCGGAAACTGTCCTCATTGAAAGTTGAGCAATAACGTAACGACCAGCTTTTAATTCTTCATCAATTACAGCTGAGCTGTAAGAAACTTGTTTGTAGACATATCCAGAAGGTGGCGAAGGAACTCTGGCATAAGCGGAGTTATATTGGAAATTACTGGGGATGGCGGCATAAGCAGAGGGACTGATATCAGAACCTAACTTCTTAAACGTCATGGCAATGCTACTAATGTAACAACCCACAGCTCCAATAGAATCTGAAGAGTAGCCAATTGTTTGATTACACCAACGGGGATCCCGTTGACTATAGAAATTTCCGTCGCTTCCGGCACCGGGAACAGAATCAAGACAAGATGAGCCATAAGCCGAAGAGAAGTTTCTTAGGGCACTAAGTTGGGATAGAACTTCGTTTAGTTGTTTTTGGGTGGTTTGAAGAAGTTGATTTTTTATGTTGTTTTGAGAATTTAAATCTTTTTGTTGTTTGGCGAGTTGAATTTCCAGCTTTTCCAGTTCTTTTTGCTTTTGAGCCTTGTCTTGCTTTTCCTGGTCTAGGGCGATTCTGGTAGTTTCTAAATTCACCAAAGCGTCTTGGCTATTTTTTTGTATCAGGGAAACATATTTATACCTTTCCAAATAATCGTTTAAATTCCCGGAAATAATCAAGTTAAAGATGGGAATTTTTTTCTGAAGTTTGTAGTTGAGAGAAATTTGTTCTAGGTAGGCGGCGGAGAGATCGTTGAGGGATATATCTAAATTGCCTATTTTTCCTGTTAAGTTAACAATGTTATTTTTTAGAGTAGCAATAGAAATGGTGGTTTGTTTGATTTTTTGCTGAGTCTGAGCAATTTGAATACTGATTAGTTTTATCTGGCTCGAAAGAGTACTGCTATCTTTTACTAATTGATCCTTAAGAACTTGGAGCTCATCTAGGGTCATGTTTTGGTAATCCTCAACGGCAAGGACCGGTGATGAAAGGCAAAGAAAAAAAGACAAAATAAAGAGGAGAAATATTTTTTTTACCATTTGATATATCTTCTAGCTCCAAGCCAACTAGCAGATAGACCAACAAAAATACCTACGGAAATTTCGGCCAATAAGAGCAGGGGTTCAAAAAAAGTAAGGTTTGGAACAAAAATTATTGGTTGAAAAAACGAATTGATAGTTGTCCGAAAATTATAAATAATTAAAAAGCTTAAAAGAAAGCCGATAATACTACCGGTTAAGCCGTAGATTATCCCTTCAAGAATAAAGGGGCGTTTAACATAAAATTTGGAAGCACCTAAGAGTCGAGAAATTTTAATTTCATCCTTTCTGTTGGTAATTTTCATCCCGATAAGAGTAAAAATGACCACAAAAACAACCGAAATAAATAAGGCAATCAGGGCGATACCGGAATACCGGATAATTTGAGTCCAGGATAATAGGGATTGGATAACATCTTTTTGATAGATTATTTCGTCAACTACCTGACTCTTGGCAGAAAAATTTTGAGCAATTACTTCAAGAACCTTGGGATTAAAGGCAGAAACCTCAAAAGATGCCGGCAAAATTGAAGCCGTGACCATTTCGGTTAAAAGCGGATTATCCTTGTTCATGTCTTTGTATAAGGAGAGAGCTTTTTCTTTGGAGATATACCTAATTTCCTTTATGTCAGGATAGTTGGCTAACTCTTTTTGAACTGATTCAACAGTTGACTGATCAAGGCCATCTTTTAAAAAGATAGTAATTTCCGGTTTGGTTTCAAAATAATTTAAGACATTACTCAGACCTCGGTTTACCAGCAAAAATGAGTTCAAAATAAAAAAACAAGCAAAAACGGTAAAGAAAGCCACCAGGCTTTGAAAAGGTGAACGACGAATGTGGTGAAAGGTTAGTTTAAGTATTTTCATGTTCGGCTTTGTCTAACTTTATAACTTTTTTATCGAGAGACTCAACAATATCCGTGTTGTGGGTGGTCATAATAATGGTGGTTTTAAATTTTTTGTTGATGTCTTGAAGAATCTTAACCAGATTCCAGGCATTGGCAGTATCGAGATTACCCGTAGGTTCGTCGGCCAAGATAACTTCAGGTTCAATGCTCAAAGCTCTGGCCAAACAAGCTCTTTGAAGCTCGCCTCCAGATAATTGAGAGGGAAAGAGAAAATGGCGATGCTGGAGTTTGACCATTTTAACAACCTCGTCAATTCGGGAAGGTCTTTTAATGGAAGGATAGCCCACAATATCAAGACTTAAAGCTATGTTTTCCTCGATAGTCAGATCATTTATTAGTTGATAATCCTGAAAAACAACTCCTATCTTGCGTCGAATTTTATCTATTTCGCTTTTGTCTTTTAAATGATTTAAGGCTTTACCGTTGATAAGAATATCACCACTACTGGGTTTGATTTGATTAAGAAT
>LBTB01000002.1 GCA_000989305.1 Candidatus Shapirobacteria bacterium GW2011_GWF2_37_20 | reverse complement strand
AATTTCGACTAAATCTAGTCCTGACTCAGAAGAAAGCTGTAAGGCTTGGGCTAAAGTAACAACATCAATTTGCTTCCCGTCTTCGTCAAGAAGGCGAAGAGTTGGGGCAGTGATTTGCCGATTAATTCTAAAATACTTTTGTGCCATTCCTGTTATTTTATCAGATTTAACGACTTGGTATTGATTTGGTCCTTAACTTTGGCTAAAAATTCGTCAAAGGGGAGAGCGCCCAAGTCCTGGCCGTCACGTTGACGAACCGAAACAGAGTTGGATTCGACCTCGCGGCCGCCAATAATTAACATGTAAGGAATTTTTTCCATTTGAGCGTCACGAATTTTTGCCTGCATTTTTTCAGAACGGTCATCTAATTCAGCCCTAATCCCCTGTTCTTTTAATTTGGTCAATATTTTATTGGCGTAATCGTGTTGAGTGTCGGTAATGGGAATTATTTTGGCCCCAACCGGAGACAGCCAGAGAGGAAAAGCGCCGGCAAAATGTTCTAACATAATCATCATAAATCTTTCCGGTGAACCGATAATGGCACGATGGATCATAATCGGTCGTTTTTTAGTACCATCAGCGGCGGTATATTCTAGTCCAAAACGTTCCGGCATCACAAAATCAATTTGAACTGTAGATAATTGCCATTCACGTCCGAGAGCGTCGGTGGCAATTAGATCCATTTTTGGGGCATAAAAGGCGGCTTCACCTGGTCCATCGAAATATTCAATTTTGTTTCGTTTCATAATATCAACGGCCCATTTTTCAACTCGGTCCCAAGTGGCCGGGTCACCTAAATATTTTTCAGGGTGTTGAGGGTCGCGAGTGGACAAACGATATTTATATTTAAGACCAAAGGTGTCCATTATTTCTTTGGTCATTTTTAAGGCGACGTCGATTTCTTGATCAACTTGGTCTTCGGTACAAAAAATATGACAATCGTCTTGGGAAAAGGCGCGGACACGGGCTAAACCATTTAATTCACCAGGTTTTTCGTCTCGGTAAAGCATGGCAAAATCTGCGTATCTTAAGGGTAAGTCACGATAACTATGAGGGGCGGCGGCATAAATTTGAGTATGTTGGGGGCAGTTCATTGGTTTGAGAAAAAATTCTTCATCTGAAAAGTTGCTGACAACCCGAAACATAGAATCTTTGTATTTGTCGTAATGACCGGAAATTTGAAATAATTTAGCTTTGGCAATTTGTGGAGTCCAAACTTGAGTGTAACCCTGTTTTATTTGGACAGATTCAACATAATTGTTGACAGCTAAACGAATTGAGGCACCCTTGGGGGTATAGAGAGGCAAACCACTGCCGATTAGTTCGGAAAAGGTAAAGAGGCCTAATTCTTTTCCCAGTTTTCGGTGATCTCTTTTTTGAGCTTCTTCAAGCATTTCCAGATATTTGTTTAAAGATTCTTGTGATTCAAAGGCGGTACCGTAGATGCGGGTCAACATTTTATTTTTCTCGTCACCATGCCAATAGGCACCGGCAATGGAAAGAAGTTTAAAAGCTTTAATCTCGCTGGTTTTTTCAACATGAGGACCGGCGCAGAGGTCGGTGAAATCTTGTCCGGTTTTATAGATACTGATAATTTCACCTTTATCAGCAATGGAGTTGAGCCATTCCATTTTGTAGGGATTATCTTTAAATAATTTTTTGGCTTCATCCTGACTTATTTCTTGCCTAAGTATTGGCAGATTTTCTTTGATGATTTTGGCCATTTCAGCCTCAATTTTGGGAAAATCTTCTTCGGAAATTTTAAAATCGTTTAAGGTTTCGAAATCGAAATAATAGCCATCGTCGGTGGCGGGACCCATGGCCATGAAAAATTTATCCGGTCCGTAGAGACGGGTCATGGCATGAGTTAGGACATGTTCGGCGCTGTGGCGGATTTTATAAAGTTGGTCTGAATTGTGTTTGGAGGCGTCTATTTGTGACATAAGTTATTATATAGAAAAAAGTGAATCTGAGAGGACTTGAACCTCTGACCTCATCAATGTCAATGATGCGCTCTAACCAACTGAGCTACAGATTCGGACTTAAACAAAGGAATTATAACAAAATTTAATTAACACTTCTGGAGGCGGAATGTTCGTTACTCATCAAATATTGATCCCCGCCCCGTTTCTTATTTCTGGCTGTATTCCAAAAATAGTTTTTCTTTTTCTTTTTTTGAGAGAATGATTCCAGCCAAGTACCGGCTTCGTTGATATTTTTGCGGAAATTAGCGATAAAATTTTTAATTCTAATTAAAAAATTGATTTGATATTCGGAGGCTTCAGGAATATTTTCGAGAGAAATATTTTGAACATTTTTTTCCAGGTTGTCAGTAGAGCTCGTTAATTTTTTGATTTCTTCCTGCAATTCGGTAACAACTTTTTCCAGTTCTTTTTGATGTTGATCAAACAAGACTTTTTCTTGTTGTTGGAGAAGGTTAACATTACCAAAAAATTCTTTACCCCAGTTTTCAGTTTTGGCAGTTTGATTGTTCAATTCTACGGTTTGATTTAGACCTAAAATACCGCTTAAAGAAAATTTCTTGGGTGCCGAATTAGTTTGGGAGTCTTTTAAAACTTCGCTACTATTACCACTCTTGAAAGAGTTGATTTTTTTGGGGTCAAATTTTCCCATAATAGCTCCACCTGCCATAGTGAGGGAATTATATCAGAATTATGAGATACTTTCGAGGTAATCGAGGACTTTTTGTTGAGTGAGCAAATAATAGACAAGATTGGGGTCATTTTTGAGTTCCGGGCTTTTGGCAAAAATCGCTTTAACCTCAGCCTCATCTATCTTTAATTTTTGCTCGATGGCAATTTGGTTGATGCCTAAATTAAGGGCCCAATCGTTTTTGATTTGAGCTTCCAACTCTTCGCGGTGTTGAGGTAGGGTTATTTTTTTGTTTTTTAGATATTGATCCAAGGTCAAGTTGGCGGATTCCAGGTGTTTGACTAAATCCGATAAACGTCGGTTAACATCGTTATTCAATAGGATGGAAGGCAAGACAATGTTGGTGTGCTTGATGATAAGAGAGGCAATTTGTTCTGTCTTGATTTTTTTCTCAATTTTTTTATCCTTGTTTAACTTTTTTATATCGACGATGAGCTTGGGGTCAATTTTAATTTCAGGGAGTTCGGCGCTTTCAAGTTCCAGCACCCAATCGGAATCGAGAGATAATTTTTCGGTTTTAATTTTGATGGTGGGTTCTGTGACTGGTTTAAGTTGATGTTCGTTAACGATTTCTTTGTAAGCTTTTGGCAAAAGGTGATTTAATACTTCTTCAATAACAGATTGAGGAGAAATGTTTTGCTCGACAACATCGAGAGGGGCTTTGCCTTTGCGGAAACCTTTTTTTTCAAATGTGGCCTGAATTTCGCCCAAAACATGTTGATATTCTCTTTTTATATCCTGAGCTCCTAAAGTGAGCTCGATGGTAAAGGATTTGTCCTTAAGTTGCTTTAATTGGTGTTTTGTTTTCATAAGCCTGAATATGATAGCATAATTAAATATTTTGTATGGAAAAAGCAATTAATAAAATAGGCAAGATGTGTTTTTATGGTGTTTTGGGGGTATTACTAGTGGGTTTGGTGGTGGGAGAGTGTATATATTTACTTGATTATAAGGGTAATAAAAATATTGTTCGGAAAAATTTGGCTAACGGAAAGTTGTTAACATTGGCGGCAGAAGAGAACGGAAGCGATTCTGATGTGGAAATTAGCGGTCAAGTTACGGAATCGGACGCTAGACCAATTATTATCGAACGCTATCTGGCGAAGTATAAATCCCCTCTTTTGCCTTACGCTAAGGAGATTTTTGAATTATCAGAGGCCTATGGATTTGAATATTACTGGATAGTGGCCATTGCTCAGCAGGAGTCAAATTTGTGCAAGAAAATTCCTGAGGATTCACATAATTGTTGGGGTTATGGAATAAACAGTAGTGGTACGTTGCGATTTGAAAATTACGATTTAGCATTAAAAGCTTATGCTTCATATTTGAAAATCCAATATTTTGATAAGGGTTTAAATACTCCGGAGTTGATAATGAAAAAGTATTGTCCCCATTCCAATGGTTCCTGGGCCAGGGGCGTACAGCAATTTATCGATGAAATGGAAAATGGTGTCTAAATTGTAAGTTGTATGGTGTGTATCTGATTCATATTATTGACATAGTTATAATATTTTGATATATTGCCTTCAGATCCTGGGGTGGCTCCTCTAAAAAGCATGCTCTGGGATTTTTTTTGGTCTAGTCGTGCAATATTCCTGTTGTAAGGAGTTTATTTAAGGTATTTTGATTTCTTGAAGAGAATACATTGGAAAGTCCCATATTATTCAAGACAAAATTACCCTCTGTATCTACATAATCTGTTAAATCTCCTCTGTGAGCGTGACCATAAACAATCAAGTAGATAAGGTTTCTTTTGTTTGTGTCTGCACCAGAATCTAAGGAATGTTGACCTCTTTTAGCCATTCTTTCGATCTGTTCGATAGTTAATTCACATCTTAGTATTTGGGTACCAGTATATGCGGCTCTAATTAGTCCGTCCAAGCACATCATTCTGCCTCCCGGATAAACAAATTTTTTGGTTGGTGTTTTCTCGCACATTGCTTTGTATTTTATCGAAGGAAATGATTTTTGTAAATTTAGTGTTTATTGTGATGGGGGTTGTTTTTAGGCCGGGGTTTGGATTACAATAGCGGCTATGGGAATGATATCAACAGCACAATTTAAAAAAGGTATATATTTACTTTTTCATGACGAGCCACATCTGGTGGTTGATATTAGTTTTGTATCCCCTGGTAAAGGATCGGCTTTTTATAAAGTGAAATTTAAAAATCTTTATACGGGAAGAGTGCTGGAATATACCTATAAATCGGGAGAAAAAGTTGAGGAAGTATTGGTGGAAACTCATGAAGCAGAATATTCATATTTTGATGGCTCAAATTATGTTTTTATTGAACCCAGGACTTTTGATCAATACATGGTTCCAGTAGAGGTAATTGGTGACGATAAAGTGTACTTAAAAGAAGGTTTACTTTATAGGCTAAAATTTTATGAAGAAAATCCGGTGGGTGTGACCTTGCCCAAGAGTATTGCTTGTACTGTGGTGGAGACAGAAAATTCAATTAAAGGAGATACGGCTACATCAGCGATGAAAAATGCCGTGTTGGATACCGGAGCCAAGGTGTTAGTGCCCTTGTTTATTAAAAACGGAGAAGAAATTATTGTCAGCACGGAAAGTGGAGCTTATTTGTCAAGAAAAACCTAAAGTCCGATTTCGGTATCAATTTGAGGTACGGGTAGGTCAGGATCTGAGGATAGACTTTGTTCTAATTGTTTAAAAGCGTCTTGATAGGGGCTGGGAATTAAGGAGTCGTTGATGGTGGGGGTGGCAGTTGTAGGAGAAGGGGTAGGGAGAACTGGAAAAAGGTTTGAATTATTTTTACGGACTTGGGTGACAATTAAACTTACCAATAACAAGACAAAGATGAAGGCACCAAGAATGATAATTAAAAGTACTTTTGGATTAAGGGGTTTTTTTGTTTTAGTTTCAATTAAATCCGTTGGTATATCCAAGGGGTTGTTTTTGGGTAGGTCAATGTTTTGATAAGGTTTTTCGTCCATAATTATTGATTATTTTTAATAATTGTTGATTTAAGGTCTGAAATTAAGCTTCGAAGATAAATATCGGCCAGGTCGAGAAATTCTTTGGCTTCAGGATAAAAGTCAGAAAATTGATCTTGTCTTTGGTTTTGTTGAGTAGTGTCAATGGCGTCTTGAAAACTTTGTTTAACCTTGTTTTCCTTGTCGGAAAAATTATAATCCCATTCGACCCCGGCTGTTTGGGCTAGTTTTTTAATTTCATCAAGAGTGTTTAGGCGGCGATCGATTTGAGATTGGATTAAGGAGGAATAAAGTTGTTGTTGGATGGCGATGTACTGAGTGTGAAAAGTACTAGCCCAAGTTCTAATAGAGGTTGTGGAATTGAGATTGGGAATAAGTTGATTTTGAGTGGAAAGCCAAGATTCCCACTGTTGAAGTTTTTCCTGATGGCTTGGGCTGTTGGGAAGAGTAACTCGGAGAGCCATTAAATAATTTTTGAGCATTAGGTTTTGGGAGAGAAAGACATTTTTAGTAGAAGTGATTTTGTCTTTTTCAGCAGTCAATGAGCCATATTGAGCGTAAGTGTCTTTTTTATTGAGATAATCTAAATAATCTTTTTGATAAAGGTCCCGCTGATAAAGATAATCAGTACGGTATTGAATGTAAAGATCAGGGGTATCTTGAGCAAAAACAGGTTTTACTAGAGAGAGAAATAACAATAACCACATAAATAAGTGTAGCAAAAAAGTGCCGCTGAGAGGACTTGAACCTCCACGCCTTTCGGCATACGCTCCTAAAGCGTACGTGTATACCAATTTCACCACAACGGCTCATGCCTATTTTATCAGTAATCTGGTAAAATAACGAAGCTTGTCCCCATAGCTCAGTTGGATAGAGCGCTTTCCTTCTAAGAAAGAGGTCGCAGGTCCGATCCCTGCTGGGGATACTGCAAATTGCGCCTATAGCTCAATGGATAGAGTAATAGTCTTCGGAACTATTGATGAGGGTTCGATTCCCCCTGGGCGCACACGGGTCGTTAGCTCAGTCGGTAGAGCAATCGCCTCTTAAGCGATTGGTCGAGAGTTCGAGTCTCTCACGACCCACAGATTGTATAATTAAGAATATATGAACGAAAAAAAATCAGGAATTTTTAACTTTTTAAAAATAGAATCGCCTTTTGATAAAAGGGTGGAGTCGGTCAAAAAATCATTAAAACAATTGCAAGAATTGGCAATTGATAATAAAAACACATTTTTATGGGCAAAGGCAGGTGACAATTGGGTTGCTACCTATCCTTATCAGGAAGAACGTGGAAGTTATCCCGGTCATTTGACTTGTCAATTACTGAGAACAAAGGAGGTGGCTGGTACTTCTAAGAAATATCCACTTGGTGGTTACTATCATCCGAATATGATTTATAAAATGGGTATAAGTTTTCATGGAAATGAACCGATTGAAATTGAATGTGTTCCCGAGATGACTCAGGGGAGAATAGTAAAGGTTAGTGGCGATAAGGAAATATCGGACGTTTTAGATGTGGCTTTTAACTCTACAAGGGTGGTGAGAAAAGTATTTGAATTTCCGATTAATAGAAAACAACAAAAAGAGTTTGAGACACAATTACCACTCATAGAACTGATAACAAGAGCGTTAATTGAAAATGTTGAAATATAACTTTTACCGAAAAAAGTTTTTAACTTAAAAATTCTTTAAACCAGTTTTTAAAACGTTGCCAAAAATTGTCTTTAGGATGATAGATGGTAGAAGTTGAACTGAGGGAATCGATTTCATATTGAGGAGTATCTTTCCAACCTAAATATGATTTTTCTAAATAGGTATCAATTTGAAATTGAAAAGGAATTTTAGTAATTCTACCCGGGTAAACAAGACTATTGTTAGTACAGATAGGGGTGGCCTTGATATTGGAAGAGCTGTGGGCTTCCAGACAAAAATTACTCTCACCCCAGATAGATTGACCAATGTTTTTTAGCTCGAGACTACCACTTTGTTGATTTTGACTAAAAATTAGAAAAGGTAAGTTTATTTTTTGTACCGCAAATTTGGTAATTTGTTTTGGATGGTTTTGATTTTTGGGCAGATCAATAATAGACTGATATTCAGGATAAAGTTGTTCCTGTGGATCTAACCAGGAAAAATGATCAAAGGGGTCCTGAGAGTAATTGTAGATAAAGGGAGTGACGGCGATAACTTTTTCGTCTTGTTGCCAAACGGTAAGCGCTTTTGCATAGAAATCGACAGTGGTTTTTACCGAATAGTATTGATTGTTTTTACTAACACCTTCGCGATGAGGCCAGCCGGTTTCAGTGATAAATACAGGATAGCTATTATTAATTCCTAATTTACGGATAAAATCAAGTTCCCATTGATATCCCCGAATTGAATGTTGGCCAGTGTCATCCGGGGTACCGATGTAGCCGTGGTTGGGGTAAGAATGTGAGGCCAGGGCGTCGAAACTATCAAAGTATTTGGGATTATAGGAATATATTTCCTGGTAAATGTTTTTAGCAGATTTAGTAGTGGAGGTTTCAGAAGCCGCCAAATCGAGGGCTGAAGATAAGATGTAGAAATCTGAGTCAAGACTCTTAAACTTTTGAGAAGTATAGATAAAGATATCGGTAAATTCTTTGATGTTGATTTCCCCACCCCATTCTTTAGCATGATTGATTTCATTGAAGGGAATAATATATTTTGGAATTGTGGGCCAATTTAATGAATTAAGTAGATTGGCTAGATTATCAATATCACTCTCTGACGGAGTGACCCAATAATTGTTTTGCATAATAGTTGCCAGGCGGATAATCGGTATTATGTGGTATTTTCGGCAATTGTCGAAGAATTCTTGCCAGGTATTTACGTCAAGTTGATCGGTTCTGATAACAACAGTGACATAACCCCAGTCCCCGCTGTTGCTGTTGATAATATCTTTGGCGGAATCTAAATCTGAGGTTTGAGTTAGATGTAATCCGAAGATATTGCGCTCAGATGCTAAAATAGGATTGATATTCAGGAAGAATATTGCTAAAAGGCAGAATAAAAACATATTCCCTATATTCTACTAATAAAATGAACAAAGAAGAAATCATAAAAATGAAAATTTCTCGGGTAGAGAAAGAAATCAAAGATACTCCCTACGACAAGAGTAGTGAACATCATCATGGAGTGCTCAAGGCAAAGTTGTCAAAATTAAAAGAAGAATTGGAAGGTCCCAGCAATAAAGGAGGGGGAGGTGGAGTAGGATATGCGATTAAACACTCAGGTGATGCCTCAGTGGTGTTGGTGGGTTTGCCCAGTGTGGGTAAGTCAACTTTATTAAATGCAGTAACAAATGCAGAGTCGAAAGTAGGAAATTATGATTTTACAACTTTGGGAGTTGTGCCGGGAATGATGGAATATAAAGGGATTAGGATGCAAATATTGGATTTACCTGGAATTATTGAGGGAGCGGCCAGTGGTAAAGGTTTTGGGAGGAAAGTTTTGTCGGTAATTCGGGCGTCAAATTTAGTGGTACTGATGACTGATATTCAAAGGGCAAGCTGGTTGACAAAAGTAAAACAAGAGATGGAAAACGCAGGAGTAAGACTTAACAAAAAACCACCAAGAATCCATGTACACAAGACGGGTAAGGGGGCAATTCAAATAATTGACCCTTTTAATTCTTTGGACAAGGAAATGATGGTTGAAGTAGCTCAAGAACTGGGGCTGGGAAATGCTGTCATTCAATTAAGTGAAAAGATAAATACTATTGATCAATTTATTGACGCCTTAAGTAAAAGCAGGACCTATATTCCCCTAGTTGAAGTGGTGACAAAAGTTGATATGGCTCGAAAGGGTGATTTACGAAAAATTGAAGACGGAGTAGTTAAAATGTGTGCCGGCAAAGGAATCGGAATTGATGAATTTAAAGAAAAAGTGTGGCAGGGTTTGGCTTTGGTTCGGGTTTATCTAAAAAAAGAAAGAAATGGAGAGGCGGATAAAAAAGAACCTCTGATTATGAAGAAGGGACAGAGTTTGGATGCAGTATTGAAGAGAGTTTCTGGCGGAATGCGCGATGATGTAAACAGGGCTTGTATTTGGGGTAAGGGGGCTAGATTCCCTGGACAGGAAGTTAGCTTTTCTTTTCCGGTTTTTGACGAAATGGAAGTGTGGTTTGGACGTTAAGAAGGCGCAATTTTTTAGAACGTTGTTTAACAGTGTCTTTGCTGATTTTTTCTGATTCTAAAAACAGTTTACGGGCTAAGGTACCGGGACGGGGGGAATATTTAAAAACATGAATTTTATTAAAACCAATTTGTTGACAGAGATTATAAGTTTGCTGAAAGTCGGCGTCGGTTTCGCCGGGAAAACCAACAATAATATCGGTGCCAAAAGAGAGGCCTGATTCTAGATTTTTGAGCAGTGAAAATTTTTCTAAAATAACTTTTTTAATATAGTTTCGATGCATTAATTTAAGGATTTTATCGGAGCCTGATTGGAGGGGGATGTGAAGAAATTTTTGAAGTCTTTTTGGATATTTTTTTAACAATTTTATTAAATTAATATCAATACAGTTAATGGGTATGGAGCCAAAAGAAATTAGTTGAATATTGGTTTTTTCTAATAAGGCTTTTAATAAATTGGAAAAACCGGGGGTATATTGATTCAAGTTGACACCGGTAATAATTACCTCCTTATATCCATCGTTATTGGCTGATATGACCGTATTTATAGCTGTTTCTATTGGTAGCGACCAAAGATAAGGACGTTTGTAGGGAACGGTGCAATAGGTACAAAAGGCGGTGCAACCTGATTGAATTTTGAGTAGAAAACGATTAGTATGAGAAAATTTGTCGGCAATTTTGCGGGTGTATTCACAATTTAAGTCTTGAAGTTTTATTTCTTTTTCGGAATTACTAAGAACGGTAATGTTAGACAGGTCTTTGATTTCTTTTAAATTGGCACAACCGGAGACGATGATTTTAGTGTCTGGATATTTTTTATGAAGGCGACGGATGAGACCAACTGATTCGATGTTGGCTTTTTTGGTGACGGAACAGGTGTTGATAAAAATAGTGTCCAATCTCTCCTGTCCCTCTTTGGCCATAGGGGTGTATCCCTCGTTGATTAATTTTTGGGAAAACTGGTTAGTTTCGGCGGCGTTGACCCGGCAACCAAAGTTATAGACGGCAAAAGTTTTCATTAAAGCTTAGTTTTGAAATAGGCGATGGTTTTTAAAAGACCTTCTTCTAATTCAATTTTTGGCTCCCAGCTTAATTTTGATTTTGCCAAAGAGATATCTGGACGACGACGGGAAGGATCATCCCCTGGTAATTTTTTGTATTCAATTTTACTTGAAGACTCGGGAATAAGTTCTAATATTTTTTTGGCAAGTTCTAAAACTGTGAATTCGTTTGGATTGCCTAAGTTGACTGGTCCAGTAAAAGAATCGGTATTGTTCATCATTTTTATCATGCCTTCCAAAAGATCATCAATATACTGAAAGCTTCGGGACTGAGAACCATCTCCAAAGATGGTGATAGGTAAGTTCATCAGGCCTTGCATAATGAAGTTACTGACCACCCGGCCATCATAAGGATCCATGAGGGGTCCATAGGTGTTGAAAATACGAATAACGCGAATGGGGGTTTTGTATTGGCGATAATAGTCAAAACAGACAGATTCGGCGGCTCTTTTGCCCTCGTCATAACAACTTCGGATGCCGATTGAATTGACGTTTCCCAGATAAGATTCGTCCTGAGGGTGGACTAAAGGATCACCGTAAACTTCAGAGGTTGAGGCCTGTAAAATGGGGATGTTGCCATTTTTTTTGGCGAATTCAAGCATGTTGTAAACACCAAAAACAGAAGTTTTCCAGGTGAAGATAGGGTCTTTTTGATAGGCTGGAGGAGAGGCAGGACAGGCCAGATTATAGATTTGATCAAATTTAGGAAGAGTGTCGGGGAGAGGCCTGGTAATATCGTGGTTAATAAAATGAAAATTAGAATTTTTTTTAAGCTCAGTGATATTGCTGTCGGAGCTAGTGTATAAATTATCAAGACAATAGATTGTGTGACCCTCATCTAATAATCTGGCACACAAATTACTACCAATAAAACCGGTACCGCCGGTGACTAGAATTGTTTTTTGCATGAGTTATTATAACTCAGAGTAAGTGGTTCTTAGGGTTTCCATTAATTTGGAATAGAAGCGTAAGTTGTGGATGGTGGCGAGTCTTAGGGCGCTAATTTCTTTGATTCTAAAAAGATGGGCCAGATAGGAACGGGAATATTTTTGGCAAAGAAGACAGTCGCAATGTTCAGAGACTGGCCGGGAGTCGCGATAATGAATATTCTTGTCGGGAGTGTAGTATTCATAATCGCTGTAATCAGATTTTTTTGAAACATAAAGTCTTTTATGACGGGCATCGCGGGTGGGTAAAACACAGTCGAAGATATTCCAACCCATTTTGACCAGAGCCGTAATTTCATGAGGCTTGCCTATACCCAAAGCATAGAGAAAATAGTTTTTGGGGGTAAAGTCGGCAATGGTTTGAGCCACCTCGTAATCGAAAGTACCATCGGCCTTTATTGGCCAGCCGCCATAACCCAGACCGTCAAAGCCAATTTTCACTAGTTCTTCGGTGCAATATTTTCGTAAATCTAAATATTTTCCACCTTGAACCACACCTAAAAGATAGGGCGTTTTTTCTTTGGTTAATTTTTTTTGAGTAACTAATTTATCAAAAATTTGACGGCATTCTTTAGCCCATTTTAAAGTGCGCTCAACACTTATTTTTGCTTCTTCGCGGGTACTTTTTGGGTCAGTGAAATCGTCTAAAACGACAACCATGTCACTTTTTAATTCCAATTGAAGCTTGATGGACATTTCCGGAGTAAAAAGAATTTTTTTACCATCAAGTTTAAAGGTAACACCGGTGTCAGTAACAGCCTTATTACCTCCCATGGTTTTGGCCAGTGACATGACCTGAAAGCCACCGGAATCGGAAATGAGTCCCCCACTCCAATTCATAAAGTTTTTAACGCCCTTGAAAAGTTTAATGACGTCATGACCTGGGTCACGGTAGAGATGAAAAGTGTTAACTAAAACCCCTAAAGTTTGCGTATTTTTAATATCTTCAGAATCGAGGGTTTTTAAAACGGCACGGGTAGCGTCGGGAAAAAAGATAGGGAGTTGGATTTTATCTCCAGTTAGAGTTTTGAAATGAGTGGGACGATTAGAGTTCATAGACCGAAATATAATTTTTTGAATTTTAGCTAATAAAAAGAAAGAGTAGTGTCAATAAAACCACTAATACACTTGTCTGAGAAGTATTATAACCTGGAAAGACTCAGATTAAAAAATAATTACTACACATAGATAAAATATAGTTAGGGAGAAAGACATATTATTTAATTTTTTTGAGAATTAAGTTGCAAATAAATTTAACTTGATTCTTTGTAATCTTAAAATATGATGGTAATAGTAATCCTCTTTCAAAAAAATATTCAGAAATAGGATATTTTTGTTTTTTAAAAAAATTCTTATAGACTGGCTGAAGATGAATTGGGAGGAAAAAATCTCTCGTTTCGACTCTATTTTTTGATAAGTAATCAACTATTCGTTTTTTTGTATTTTTGTCTTTAAATAAGACTGCAGGAAACCAATAATTTGGACTATTTTCTTTTGCAGATATTATTAACTTAACCTGTTCATTTTTAAAATTCTCTTTATACCAACTGAACACCTGGATTCTTTTGTTAATATATTTTTTAAATCTTTTTGCTTGAGAATAGCCAAGGGCGGCTTGTAAACCTGATAAAACCAAGTTATAGCCTATTAAATTATGCTTAAAATGGGTGGTCTCATTAAAGTCAAAAAAACTTAATTTTTTAATAAGATGATAAATGTTTTGGTCATTAGTACACACCATTCCGCCATTTCCGGTAGTTATAATTTTGTTTGAATATAAAGAGTAACATGAAATATCGTTACAATTTCCAACACTTTTGTTTTTATAAAGAGTCCCCATTGCTTCAGCTACGTCGCCGATAACATATAGTTTATGCTCTTTGGCAATTTTGTTTATTTCATCCATATCACAGGGGTAACCATAAAGATGAACGGGTAAAATGGCTTTGGTTTTATTGGTAATTTTTTCTTTAATTTTTTTTGGGTCAATATTCCAATCATTTTGGGAAGTGGAGTCGACTAAAACTGGAGTTGCTCCAACCCAAGTTATGGCGTTTATTGTTGCAATCATCGTTAAAGTTGGAAGAATTATCTCATCCCCTACCCCAATTCCTAAAGATTTTAGAGCCAAAAAAAGAGCTGAGGTTCCACTATTAACTCCCACGGAATATTTTGTTCCGGAAATTTTCTTGGCAAAAGATTTTTCAAACTTTTCAACCCAGGGGCTTTTTGAAGAAATCCAAGTTGAATCAAAACATTTTTTTATTTCTAAAAAGTCTTGTTTTGAAAGATCGGGCTTAGAAATTGGGATATCAAATTTTTCCATCTGTTAATTTTAATTTAAATGCAACAAATAAGTACCGGAAAAACATCTTTAAAAGATTAGATTTACTTTTTCCGTGTTTTCTTTTGGGGTAAAAAACCGGAATTTCTTTAATTTTTAAACTTTGTTTTTTGGCTAGATAAACTAACCTTAGGTGATACTCCCCATAGCCTGAATAAATTTGTTTTATGGGTAATTTAAAAAGTATATCTTTTTTAATAACATAAAATCCGCTCATATTATCTATTATTGGAAACCCAATAATATATTTCAAAAACAAATTAAATATGTATGTAAAAACACCCCTTGCCTTATCTTGCATTCCCCCTCCTTTAATAAATCGAGAGGCTATTACTAAATCATGATGTTTTAGTTCATTGATTAATTTCTTTATCGCATGCGGAGGATGATTAAAATCTGCGTCCATGCCGACAATTACATCGCCTTTTGATTTTTGGATGCCGTATAAAATTGCTGAGGCTAATCCTTTCGTATTTTTTCTGGTAAATAAACGAAGATTTGGCTTTCTCTTATAAACTTTGGCTATTTCTTGTGAGGTTTTGTCGGGACTGTTGTCATCAACAATAATTATTTCGTATTTATTATTAAAATTAACTAAAGATTCGTTAATTTTTTTTATCAATAAGATGATATTTTCACGCTCGTTATATGTTGGAATAACTATTGAAATCATCTTTTAGCTTTCAATTGAAGATATTTAACTAGCTGAAAACCAAACATAATCCCCTGTCCGGTGAAATAAAAAACGAAAATCAGCATATGAATAAGATATCTATCCCAAGTTAATCTTAAATAAAATAAAAGAGACACGTAAAAATAGACAAAAACTATAAGCATGACCTTTCTTTTTGTTAACTGCTTTTCTTTGATAAATTCTAAAATTGATTTTATTAAACCGAATATAAAAAACAGTTTGATAAATCTAATAAATGAGTTTATATAAATATTATTACTTAGAACAAAAGGGGTTAATGATTGGTTTCCGTTATTTAATAAACTCTTGTTAATGAAACTAATTTTGTCTTTTATTTTTAATAATGCATTAGATTTAAAGTAGGTTTGTTGATCTACTGACATGTTATGAGTCCACTGATACTGAAAAACAACTTTTCTAAGGGTATTTGAATAAAGAAAAGGATCGATAGTTATATAAATTAGTAGAAAAAAATAAATAATGAAGAAAATTTTGATGAAAAACATTTTGATATCTTTACCAAAAGAATCAATTATTAACAAAAAGATAATTAATGGTAAAAACAGAACCCCACTAATTTTTGCTTGGTTTAGAAAAGCGCAGATTATTATGGAGGGAATAATAAAGAGAAATCTTTGTTTTTTATTAGAAAAGAACAAAAACAAATTTAATAATAAAAGGTTGAATAAAAATAAATAAATCGGTTCTGAATAAGCTACTAGTCCATAACGAGTCAAAAGAGAAGAAAAACCATATAAGAAAGTCATTAAAAGAGAGACAATAATGCTGTTAAAGGTGGAGATGAATATGAGATAAGCAACAGAGACTGATAATGATAAGAAAACAACTGATCCCAGCCTTGCCTTAGTGATGATATTAACCGTTTTTTCAAAATCACCACCGAATTGTTTTAATAAATCCGCTAATAAAATTGTCCTTGGGGCACCACTTTCTTGCCAGGAGATAAAATTTTCCGGTAGATATTTGTCATATTTTTGTTTTGAGAGATTGTTGAAAAATCCACTTATATAAAAATTGTTTTCAATAAGATAACGCACCATGTCATAATCGTTTCCTTTTATTTTTTTTTCTTTTAAATAGTCTGGGTAAAGAGTAAGACCATAAAGGTAAGAGGCTAGTTTAGGATCGCCGTCTATTTCGTAAGTTTCCCAAAGATTATTTTTAAAATCACCTTTTAGTAACAGTTCAAAGTAATAGCCTCTACCAATCCAGGCATATTCATCAAAAAGATATCTTGAATTAATGTTGGTTGCCTTTGTTTTGTAAATTACAAAAAATACAAAAAAAATTACAATAGGAATAACAAATAGTTTTATTATTTTTGATAAATTATTATTCATGCTTTTGCCCAAGAATTATCAAAGAGGAGCCTATTGGTAATTTAACATAATTTAGTAGCAATGATTCTAGCCTTAAGATCGATATTAATAATAAATTAACAATTTTAGGAAAAGCGGAGACATCAGATTTGTTTGATTTAAAAAACAAGTCTATTATGGTTCTTTTTAGGAAAACAAAAGGAAAAATAGAAAAATAGACATAAGAGTCATTTGTTGTTATGAAGCCATTTTTGTACAATATTTTTTTCAATTCACTGACGGTAAACCTTCTCTTTTCGTAAACAAAGGAGCTGTGGTTTCCCTGTAAAAAACTGAAAGCACTATCGGTAATTAAGATGAATCCCTTTGGTTTTAAAACACGAGATGTTTCTTTGATAACTTTGTTGATATTTTTTATATCTCTGTGATACAGGACATCCAATATTGTTACTAAATCAAAACTATTTTTTTTAAAGGGAAGTTTTTCTGCTTTTCCTTTGACAACTTCAAGGCCTCTTTTTTTTGACAAAGATTGGGCAAAAGAGTTCTTTTCGATACCTATCACCTTTCCATATTTTTCAAGTAGCTTTGTTGTTCCTCCGGTACCTGAACCTATATCTAAAATGGTGGATATCTTGCTTGTGATTTTATCAAGATAAGTTTTAATAAAGAATCTTTTTCCTACAAACCAAAAATGAGAGTCCTCCAGAAGATGCATTTTTACATATTCACATTTTTTCATTTAATTGAAGATTGGATTAGTTTTTTAAATTCAATTACTTCTTGGTTTTTATCATAATAATCCTGGCAAGAAAGTTTGTTGTTTGATTATTGACCAAGATTTTTTAATAATTATAAGCAATTCTTCTATTATTTTGATAATTCTTTTTTGGTCGGGAATAGGTACCCCAGGGCATCTTGCTTCTCATTCTGTCTCTGAGTCGGGGATACAGGATTCGAACCTGCAACCTCATGGTCCCAAACCATGCACGCTAGCCAATTGCGCCAATCCCCGTTGGTTACACGTGATTATAGCGTAAATTATCGAGAAGAAGAATGGTATTGTTTTCGAGGAGTGTAGATTGGTAAGGATTTTTCTTGGATGTGGGTAATTTTAGTCAATTCATCTTCTGAATGGGTATAAGCGATTACCTTATCGTTTAAGCGGCGTAGGCGAAGACTGGACATGATGCCTACTTGATGATGGATAAGAGAATATTCATGAGTAATTTGGTTATTTATTTTTCTGGGGGCACATTTGACAGCTTGGTAGTCTATAACCGGACGGTTATTGTTTGAAATTGCAAGAATTAAGAAAAATCTTCCATCTTTTCGGTGAAATATGTCTCCCTGAGAAACTTCTTGGACGAATGTCGGTTTGTGTAGGCGGGATAATAAGGGATCTTTTGTTGAGTTTTGTTGTTCAATTTTTTCCATATTAGGTAATCACGGAGCAGGATTTTGGTGCCGCTGGCGGGAATCGAACCCACACGGTATTGCTACCACAAGATTTTAAGTCTGGCGTGTATACCAATTTCACCACAGCGGCAAGTTTTTAAAGAATGAGCGAGAGACGGGACTCGAACCCGCGACCTTCTCCTTGGCAAGGAGACGCTCCACCAATTGAGCTACTCTCGCGAATAAAATTTCTAGGGTGCCGAAGATTGGACTCGAACCAATATCCCAGGTTTTTCAGACCAGTGCCGTGACCATCTTGGCTACTTCGGCAAAGAAGTATGCTTATTTTAACAAAAATATTTAGAAAAGGGCGAAGTGCCGTCGAGAGGAATCGAACCTCCATGGATTGCTCCACACGCTTCTGAAACGTGCTTGTCTACCAGTTTCAACACGACGGCAGGACTGGAATATTTTACCATTGGAGTGGGTTTAGTGGTGTTGGTTGAATTTCTGGTGGTGATTGTTATTTTTATGTTTCGGATTTATTTTTGCTTGGGTTTCAACCCTTTTGCTGGGATGAAAACCGTGTCCGTAACTTCTCCAAAATTGGGCCTGAATACTGACAATTTCCTTTTCGGACATATTACTGGTAATTTCAACTTGCTCTCCTGTGGAGAGAGTATATTTAATGATACCAACGCAATTTGTGAGATCTTCTACCATTTTGGGTATATTACATCTGAATGTCTAATTTAGTCAATATTTTTGATAAAATAGCCATATCGCGGGTATAGTTTAGTGGTAGAACGAAAGATTTCCAATCTCTCGGCGAGAGTTCGATTCTCTCTACCCGCTCCATTTTTTTAACATTGTGTTTGGGGTGGAGATTTGGCTGTTTAGCTCAGTTGGTAGAGCACCCCGTTTACATCGGGATGGTCGGGGGTTCGAATCCCTCAACAGCCACAGGACTGGTATAATATGAGGCTCTTTTACAATTTGCCGCCATGGTGAAATTGGTATACACGTACGCTTGAGGTGCGTATGCCGAAAGGTGTGGAGGTTCAAGTCCTCTTGGCGGCACCAGAGAATGTATTTTTAAAAAACGATGCCCCGTCGTCTAATGGTAGGACAGCAGCCTTTGGAGCTGTTTACTGTGGTTCGAATCCATGCGGGGCAACAAAATTGCTAAAATTAAAAAAATGAAACCGAGAGTGTTTATTACTGCCTCTTATCAAGGAGGAAGAAATCGTGGAGAAATTGAGAAATTATGTTTACTTGTAAGACAATCTGGATTTGAAGACTTTTGTTTTATTCGTGATGTGGAAAATTATCAACATATTTTTGATGATCCAAAAGAATTAATGAAAAGAGCTTTTGATGAAATTCAGAAATCGGACTGGTTACTAATAAATATGACTGATAAACCAACAGGGAGAGCAATTGAAATGGGTATTGCTTTTGCATTAAATAAAAAAATAGTGACAATAATGAAAAGAGGAACAATTATTAAAGACACTGTCAGAGGGGTTAGTCAGGCGATTATTGAGTATGAAAATATTGAAGAAATAATTCCTAAACTCAAAGAGTTAATTTAGTTCTAAAATCGTTTATGAGAGTAAACACTATGAAATATCCTGATATTCGACTTTTGTAATTAAGTTTTTTTTAACACCGGCTATTGCCGGCAATAAGTGGTTAAGGACTTGTTCGGCTGTCATGCGGAATTTGTTTCCTTTTGCCGATATTTTTAGCCATCCATTTTTATCTTTATAATACTTTTCGGTGAAGTTTTTTGTGCCAATAAAAATTGTATAGTTCTTATTCATTAGGTTCATAGTTAAGATTTTAGCATCGGAGATATGTGAATATAAACATAAGTAATATATTGAAAAAATGTGATGAGATAGATATGATGAGTTTATGAGAAAAATTACGGCTTACCTTGACTTACTTCGGGCTCATTTTATCCCGGCTTGGATATTAATTTTTTCTGCAGGTTATATGACGGCGGTTCGGGTTTATGGTGGATTTGAATGGCTTACCTTAGTTAAAGTAATTTTAATAGCCGTTTTTGGTTTTGAAGCGGGAATGGTTTTGAATGACTATGTTGACCGTGATTTAGACAAAAAAGATGTGGAAAATTCCCTAACAAAATATTTTCGCCCTTTTAAAAGCCGTCCTTTGGCTAATGGAATTTTAAATCCCGGGATTGCGATGTATACAATAATAATTTTTTCGATAATTGCAATTTTTTTGATTATTTCTTTGCCCTCACCTCATAGATTTTATGTTTTATTATTAATGATATATGCCTATCTTGTGGAATACTTTTACCAAATTAAAAAACGTAATCAAAAATTTCCTTGGGCTCAATTAGTGGGGCGGACAGATTTTGCACTTTTTCCGGTTGCGGGATATTTAATTTTGGCGACCCCGGATTTAAATGCGTTGTTATATTTTCTTTATTTTTATCCACTAGCTGAGGCACACTTGGCGGTTAATGATTTGGCTGATTACAAAAATGATCAAGCCAGAGGACTTTTATCGGTTACAAAAATGTATGGGATAAACGGTACTTTAATATGGATCGTTGTCTTTACTTTGATTCATTTAATAACTGCGACATCTTTTGTTTTAAAAGTCAATCCAGGTTCTATTTTAGGATTTTTGTTTAGTTATATTTTTATAATTTTTACCTGTGTTTATATTTTAAGCAAAAGGACGCCATCTTCGGCCCTTAAAGTTTTACCTTTGTTGCATTTAAGTATGGCAGTCCAATCTCTATCATTGATATTTTTATATTAAGGATCGATTGTAGAAACTTAAATGACGGGAGTATAATTTGTTATGAGAGCAGATGAGTTCGAACTTAGCGATCAAGACGGGGTTGTGAGAAAATTGTCGGATTATAAGGGTAAATGGGTATTACTTTATTTTTACCCTAAAGATGACACTCCCGGTTGTACAACTGAGGCCTGTAGTTTACGGGATAATTTTAGGCAGTTGGAAAAGTTTGGGGTGCAGATTTTGGGGGTGTCAAAAGATAGTGTTAAGTCACATAAAAAATTTGCTGAAAAATATCAGTTGAACTTTCCGATTTTGAGTGATGAGTCAAAGGAAACGATAAAAGCTTATGAAGCTTGGGGAAAGAAAAAATTTATGGGTCGGGAATTTGAAGGAACTCTGAGAAAAAGTTTTTTGATAGATGATCAGGGAGAGATAAAAAAAGTTTATGAAAATGTGAATCCAACTAAACATGCAGGAGAAATATTAAGTGATTTGGAAATGTTTAATAAATAAACTATTTTTTCAAATCGACGGTGGGAGTGGCACTGGGAGTAGAATTTTGGACGACGACGGGAGTGGGGAGAGATAAGGGGCTATTTTCCATTTTTTTCAACACATCCCAGTCAATGCTTTTGGCAGATATCCAGGCGGCATAGCCGAGCAAAACAAAAAAAGTAACAATCAGCAGGTAGCCAGTGGGAGTGATTTTGTTGTCCATAAGTTAATTGTTTCTGGAAACAGTATAGAGGGTGGGATACTTTAAGAAAATAGCCGGGCATTCTTCGAGAAGAATTTTTTGAAACTCTTGATAGATTTTTTTGCGTTCTTGTTGGTCAAATGTTTGTCTCCCCTCTTCTAACAATTTATCAATTCTTGGATTATTGATTTTAGTTAAATTGGTTTTACTTTGGGTGGAATGCCAAAAAAGATACTGGTCAGGATCGGTGGGGATACTGCCATAAGCAAGGATAACGTCGTAGTCTTGAGTATTTATTTGGGTGCTGATATGGGCATTAACCTTGATTCCCAAGATATCTTCCCAGTTTTTTTTGATATCATCGGCGATATTAATAAGGCGACGATCGTTGTAAACCAATTCGATGGAGTCGATGCTGTTTTTGGTAAAAAATTCTTTGGCCTTGGTAGGATTAAAAGCATAGTCTTTGACTTCGGAATTGTAAGCCCAGGAACTGGGAGAAATTGGTGAGAGGGCTCTTTCATTTAAGTCCGTTGTTTTGGGTGTGGCGTAGGCCAAAGATTGTCGAAGTTGTTTGTTACCGATTTTGGAGGTGTTAACAAAAATTGCGACATACTTTTGGTCAGTTCTAATGTCTTTGGTGATATCAATTTTGGGCCAATTGTTTATGTTTTCAGGAAGGGAACTAATTTGGATTTGGTCAACTTCTCCTATTTTAAAAGCATTAAGCAAGTCAATTTCATTTTGGTAGAAGCGGTACAAGAGAGAATCGGTGCTTGATTTAAGAAAAAGATCTTTTATGTATCCGTCCTGGTAGTCGTAGCGAGTAACCTGATACTCTCCCAGAGAATCAAAATTTTTCTTAATCAGAGGAAGGCTAAGCGCTGAAAGAATAGGGGCAAAAGCCTTGTCAGTTTGAACAGTTAAGTGATTTGAGTCAGTAGAAGTAATGGTGAGTCCAGGAATTTTATAGTTTACATCATTGGCAACAAAGCTTTTGCCTTTATGCCAATGAATATTGTCGTTTAGTTCAAAAAAATATTGGGTATTATCCTGACGAATATCGAGGTTTTTTACTAGAGGAGAAATTTCAAACTTGTTGTTTTCAGAAGCAATAGTTAGGCCGTAGGAAATTTTATTGCTAATTTCGGGAGGAAGAGTGTTGACTGTATATAAGCCTTCTAGGCCAATTTTTTTGACAGGATGGTTAATCTTAGAATACAAGGACAAAAACTGTTGACGAAAGATGACCAAGATAATGCCAATTATTAGTCCGGAAAGAAGGTAGGGCCAATTCCTTTTGAGGTAATAGTAGAATAATTCGATTTTAAAACGAAGTTTAGTGATCATGTTAGATCATGGACTGGACGATTGAAGAGATGAGAAAAAGAAGAATAACAAAGAGGGTTAAGTTAAAGAGAATTTTTTCCCAACCACGACGCTGGGAAGATGTTTCGGAAAGAATATTGTTGTTTTCGTTACTGCCTTTTGATTGGAGGAAAATTAGAGTAGTGAGTAAAAGACAGATAATAATTTGAAAAATTATAAGAGCGGTTTTCATAGTTTTTTAAAAATATATAGAAGAGTACTGATTATAAAGGAAGTGAATAAATAAGCCAGAAAGTTATTTAGAGGGTAATTAAATAGAGTCAACGAGTGAACACTAAAGCCCGAAATCAGGAAGGTGGCTAAATATAAACCCAGAGTGTTAATAATTATTCTGACCAGGCCGAGAGTGAGAAGGGTGATGGGCAGAAGTAATATTTTAATTATTGGCTTTAGAACTAGTTCAAAAATTGCCAGTATTAAGGCGACTTTTATGATTGTTTCGAGTCTGGGAGAAAATGAAAGATTACCCCAAATTTCATTCTCAATGACAAGGGCAAAAGCGAGATAGAGGGTGTATCTAAGTATTTTTTTCATGAGTAAGACTGGTAATTATTATACCGCTTGTGGTTAATATTATCAGCCCAATAATTATGCTGATACCTAAATTGATGAAGTGAGGAGGATAATTTATTGTTTGAACGGAAACTTGTTCTTCGGTGTTTTTCAAAGTAAAGGTAATTTTTTGGTGACGAGAAGAAAGTGATTTCCAGAAAGACATTTTAGGTATGGTAATTTCCTTGGAAGAATAGGGCAAGATGTAGTCTATTGTTTGGTTAAGTGAGAGGTTTGTTGAGGAAAGAAGAAGATTTTTTTGGGAATTCGGAGTGTAATTCTGGAGTAGAAGACGGTCGTTTTTAAAGGCAATTAAGGGAAGGGCGGTAACCGTTTTTATTTCTTCGGTGGCAAAACTTATGGCAATTGATTTTTCACTGAATTCATTTCTATAGGAACCAGGCGGAAGTGGGTTTTGGCTGTCGAGTCCGTGGGTGACGAAAGTAATATGGTTTAGGTCAAGGTCGCTAAAATAATCAATTCCGTTGGTTGTTTTTTCCCAGGTGGGATCGACAGCTTTCCAGGTTTTTGAGGTGGAATCGTAGTATTCCGGCCAGGCATGAAGAACATCGTTTTGAAGACTGATTGGTTTAATTTTGGGATTATTGGAATAAGCAAAGCCTTCAATTTCTCGGGCGGGAATATTCTTAGCTCGGGCTAGGGTGACGAAAAGATCAGTAAATTCAGTACAGAGCGAATTATTGGGGTCATTGATAGCCGCAAGAGCTCCCAGGCGACCCGAAGAATTTAAGCGGTCGTAATTGTAATTGAGAGTGTCGACAACATAATTATAAATAGCCCGGGAACTGTTTAGGTTTCGGGAAATATCTTGTATTTGAGGATCGGATACTGGCCAGAAGGTTTGATCGGAAAGGTATTTTTCAAGGTTTGTGGTTTCAACTGGGAGATGTAAGCCTGTTTTAACCTGACCATCGGCAATAATATTTAGTTCCTCTCCACTTTTTAATTCGTAGCTTGCTAACCAATTACCGTCAGGATCAACTCTAATACCGAGTGGGGAGGGAGATATTGACTGATAATAGACGGACTGAGAATAGGTGTCGGGAATGATGGCGATTTCGGAAGTGATGGTGGATGAGGTGTTGTTTTTGAGGGAGTAATTTAGCTTAAAATCAAAGAGTTGATAATTGCCAAGGATTATTAGAATTTTGGAATGTGAATTGTTTTGAAGGCTGACTGTATTTTGATTAAGACCTTCCTGAAATTTGACTGGAACGGAGGCGAAGGAGAGGGTGCCGAAATCAGAAGGAGTTTTTAGGGTAATTTGAGTATTGTTTAGGGCAGAGTCAGTTAATTGAGGTAAAGAAATTTCCCAGGTTTTTCCTTTATGCTTGGCTAGCTCTGGAACACGATATATCAGCTTAAAGGTGGTGGTTTGATTTTTACCAACTTTTGGCTGGTTAAATTTTAGTTTGATCTGGGAAGAATCATTTTGGGACAAGAAATTGGTAAGAATATTTCCCCCATCGTCCGTGGCGTTTAAATCGCTTAGAGGTAAACCCTGAATTTGAATTTGGTATTCTTTGGGGTAAATTTGGGAAAAATTATTGGTTATATCGATTTGGTGGGTGACAGTAGCTTGGCCGGAAAGGTTGAGAAGATATTCAATGTTTTCGTTAATAGTGAAGTCAGAAAGAGCAAGGGTAGGTGTTTTAAAGAAAAAAAACATAAGGAATAAACATAAGAACATATTCAATATTAACATCCATTAAAGGGTTGACTTCGGGTATTGTTCGTGTATGATTAAAAATATGCCAGCCATTGTATACAAAAGACAAAAAGAAATCCTTGATTTAATTGCTAAGTCGATTGACAGGTATGGTTATGCTCCGACCTTAACTGAAATTGCCCAAAATTTAGGATTATCTTCACTTGCAACTGTGCATGAACACTTATCAGCCCTAGAAAAGAAAGGTTTAGTCAGGCGCTATCGTGGAGCAGTACGGGGTATTGAATTGTTGGACAATACAGAAAAAGGAAATGAAGACACAACTGAATTACCCGTTTTAGGTTTCATTGCTTGTGGAGCACCAATTGAACCATATACTGATCCAAACGCAACCCTAATGGTGTCTTCGACCTTGATTAAGTCGGGTGATAAATCGTTTGTATTGCAGGCCAAGGGTGATTCGATGATTGATGATGGAATCTTAAGTGGAGATTACGTGGTGATTAAAGAGCAAAAAATGGCTAATAATGGTGATATTGTGGTGGCGGTGTTACGAAATGGTTTTGCAACTTTGAAAAGATATTATCAGGAAGCCAATCGAATTCGTTTGCAACCAGCTAATTCCACCATGAGTCCGATGTATGTGACTGACGTGGAAATTAGAGGAAAAGTGGTGGCAGTGATTAGACAATTTAATTAAAGAAATGTTGTACATAATCGCAACACCAATTGGCAATATGAAAGATATTACATTGAGGGCTATCGATATGTTTGAAAGTATCGATGTATTATTATGTGAAGATACTAGAAAAACAGGAATTTTATTAAAAGAACTTAAAATTGCCAATACTCCAAAGCTGTTATCTTTTTATGATGAAGTAGAAAGACAAAAAATACCGCAAATAGTGGAGATGTTAAAAGAAGGACTTGAAGTGGGTTTAGTTACTGATGCTGGAACTCCCCTATTGTCTGATCCGGGCTGGTTATTAGTCCGAAAGTGTCAGGAGTTGGGTCTGAAATATACAGCCCTTCCTGGAGCATCGGCAACAATTAATGCTTTAGTTTTGGCTGGATTACCAATGGGACGATTCTCATATTTGGGTTTTTTACCAAAGAAAGACGGAGAGAGAAAAAAGATTTTGGAAAAATACAAAGAGGTTGAGGGGTCGAAAGTGGTTTACGAATCCCCTCTTCGAACTGAAAAATTAGTGAAAGAAGTGAAAGAGATTTATGGAGATAAGGTGGAGATTAGAATAATCCGGGAGATGACAAAGAAGTTTGAAGAAATAAAAAATGATTGGGACGGTGATATTCGAGGTGAAGTTGTAGTTGTTTTTGCCTAAGGTGTGATATAATACATACATGTCACCAGTGCGGGTTGAACAAGGTGTGCTTGACGCTGAAAAGTTTTTTATTCCTATGGATTTTGAAAAAACTTTTAATGCAGGTCAAGACATTTTTGTAAGAGAAAGTAGGTGGGGTTATCCTGAAGAAGACGATAAGGGGGCTTATATTATTGCCAATGATAGAGTTAAATTGGTGGAGTTTATTGATAATGTTTCGACTTATAGGGCGGTTGAAGGTTTAATAAGCATTCCGTTGGGAAAACAAATTGTGGTAGGTGAAAAGCCAAATAAAGATCATGGTTGGAGAGTGGTGAGAATGACGTTTGTTAAATAAAAATTATATTTTAAAATCCGTTAATGACAACTGAAATAGAAAAAATAATTATTAATCGAGACGGATCAGAGGAAGCCTTTTCCTCGACTGAGCCAATGACCATTGTCAACAGGATTATTACAGCGGAGGAATTGAAGAAAGATTTAGAGGTTGTTATACCGGGCTTGGCCAGTATCTTGGATACCCGGGAAGCCACTGTTTTGGAAGGTAAGAAAAATAAAAAAGGGAAAAGAGTTAAATTTCTGGTTGATGGTTTTGCAACTGAGGATAACATAGAAGGGAGACCAAAATTATATGTATGTTTTGCAATAACTGGAAAAAATGTTGAAGTTATAACCAGAGGGAGTGTTTTTAAGGATAAGCAGACGGTGGGGTTAAGAATATCTCGTAAATAAATTGTTTTATCTCAAATCTTTTATCCCCTGCTAGGGGATATTGGAATTTTTTTAAAAGTGTGATATGTTTCACTTATGGAGACAATTACAGTAGAACAGGCTACTATTAGAACAGATAATCGTGGATTTTCAGTTAGACGAGGATTGGCGGAGAGTGGTAGTATCAGTATTCCACTTAAACAGGGAATAGGTGTTAGTGTTTCGACATTGGAAGAAAATAAAATTGTTGTTTTTAGCGAGGATCCGTATTTAGAAATTCTTAGCTTTGTTGGTAGTGCACCAAGTGCTAAAGCAATAGGTATTTGGCAGGAAAGACGTCCGAGTATTTATGAAATAATTCCGGTAGGTAAGGGTGAAAAACTAAAGATTGATAAAAAGTCAGATGCGGCGCGTTATGATTTATATTCCGGATCAGTAGTATTGGTAAATAAAACATTAATGGATAATGCTGAGGCTCAACGAATTGCTGGCCGTGAAATTCCAAGCTTAGTTGTGCAAAGAAGGACTAACTAGATTTATTTTTTCTCAAATCTCTTATTTTCGGCCCAGGCGATGATTTCCCGGGTGCGATCGATGGCGTCGGGTGAAACGGAGATAGAGGAAATCCCCCACTTCACCAATTTTTGCACTAAATCCGGATGGTTACTGGGAGCTTGTCCACAAATTCCAACCATAATGTTGCGTTTTTTGGCTTTGGTAACTAATCTCTTTAGAGACCAGAGGACGGCAGGATCAAGCTCATTGAAGTCTTTGGCAATTTCGGAATTGTCGCGATCAAGGCCAAGAGTAAGCATGGTCAGGTCGTTGCTACCAATCGAGATACCATCAATACCAACATCGATAAATTTATCGATCATGATAACGTTGGTGGGAATTTCAGCCATCATAAAAAGCTTAAAAGAGGGGCTACGTAAGAGGCCGGCATCAGTGATAATTTTTTTAACTTTTGACAACTCTTCAGGTGAACGACAAAAGGGAATCATTAGCCAGAGATTTTTTAGATTATATTTATTGCGAATTAGTTTAATGGCGTCAAGTTCCATTTGAAAGACATCAGGAGAATTGATGTAGCGAATTGCACCACGAAAACCCAGGAGTGGATTTGGTTCTTCTGGTTCGTACTGTTTACCCCATTTTAGATAGCGGTATTCATTGGTTTTAAAATCGGTGGCTCGGTAAATAACAGGTCGAGGGTTGAAGTTTTTGCAAAATTGAGCCATACCTAGCGCTAATTTTTCTACGTACTCTTTTTGTCGACCTTCCTGAATCATCCGTTTTGGGTGAACGCCAATATTGGCAATCATAAATTCAGCCCGGAGAAGACCAATACCATCAACATTTCTTTTACTGATTTCCTTGGCCAGGTCTGGTTCGCCTAAATTGACATAGAGTTTGGTAGCGGTTTTTTGAAGGGTATGGACAACCTTTTTGGCAATAAGTCCGGAGCTGTGGTCGCCACTGTAAATTTTTCCAGTGGTACCATCGATAGTAATAATGTCCCCTTCTTTTATTAGTTTGGTAGCGGTAGTTGTGCCGACAACACAAGGAACTCCAAGTTCCCGACTGACAATGGCGGCATGAGACGTTTGACCACCTTTGTCGGTAATAATTCCGTTGACTTTTTTCATGGCAGGAACAAAATCCGGAGTGGTCATCTGGGTAATTAGGATTTGGCCTTTTTGAACGCGGGTAATATCTTTTGGATCTTTAATAATGACGGCAATTCCGGAGGCAGAACCGGGACTGGCTGGTTCACCGGTAAGAATGGGAAGTAAATTGACGTCAATTTTATTTTGGTCGTTAATATTTTTTTGACTGACATCAACGGTAGTAATAGGTCGGGTTTGAACAAAATATAATTTACCTTTTTCAATAGCGAATTCTATGTCCTGAGCCTTGGCGTAATGATTGTGGAGCTTTTGGGATAATTTGGCGATTTTAACTGCCATGGTATCACTGATTTTAGCTTTATTTTGCTTATATTTTGGAACTTTTAATTCTTTATTACTATCGGCGAAACGGGTTAACTGGATATCTTGATGAACGGAATTTTTATATTTTATTTCCCAGTTACTTTTATCAATGAGATGTTGGTCGGGGGTAACAATTCCCTGAACTATATATTCTCCAAGTCCCCAGATAGTTTCGACTACAATTTCGTTTTTGTTATTAGTGACTGGATTAAGGGTAAAGACGATTCCGGAGACTTCACTTTGGACCATTTTTTGAACCGGAACAGCAACCCCAATTTTAAAGTGGTCGTAATGTTTTTTGACCTGATAGAAAATTGAACGTGAGGTAAAGAGTGAAGACCAACAAGCGCGGACTTGGTTAACAACATTAGTTTCACCGGTAACATTTAAAAAAGTGTCACCTTGGCCGGCAAATGAGGCATCAGCGCTATCCTCGGCGGTGGCGGAGGTGCGAACTGCGACAGGAGCATCTTTGAGTCCGCCAAAAGAGCAAAGTTTTTTGTAAGCCATCATGATTTCCAAGGCTAGATTTAATTAATTTTCTTATTTTTGAGGAAGCTTGTGATAATTGTTCGGGTTGATCGACATCGGTGCTTTGAAGAATGTCTTTGATTTTGGGCTTTAATTTATTGACTTCGATGAATTTAAAATAGGCTTCGGCAGTAACACAAAAACCATTGGGGACGGGAATGCCGATATTATACATTTCCCCCAAATTAGCGCCTTTTCCTCCGACTATATTGACATCTTCAAAATGAATGTCTTTAAACCATAATAAGGAGGGCTTTTTAATCATTTTTGGGTCCAGCCACGATTGGGAGAATTTCTAATTTCTTCAGTTTCGTTAGGACGATTAACGTCGTCTTCTAGACGGAAAGTGGTGCCAATTTCTCCAGTTGAGGCTTCAAAGATTTGACAATCAGTTATAGCTTCAAAGCGATGAATTGTATTCGGAGCAATGGTGTAGCCGTTGTTGGGAATCATTTTTTCGGTGACCAAATTATCTTTATCTTTTCCCCAGATAATATTGGCTTCGCCGGAAAAAAGAGTTAATGTTTCAAGTTTTTGATCATGATATTGCAAAGAAAGACGTTTTTGGGCTTTTATTTCTAGAATTTTAGCAACATAAGGCAGATCGGGAGTGGTAAGAATAATCTCACGACCCCAGGGTTTGTCGACAATTTGGGCAGTCATACAAAATAATAACAGAAACGACACTTAGGCGTCGAGGAGGGAGAGAATAATTCTCTCTATGGCCATATCTTTTGGTTCGTATAAGGTGCCACTTTTAGATTTTTTGTCGAGTTCAATCAAGTTTAAGTAGGCTTTTTTTAGATTTTCTTCTGAAAATTTGGAATAGGTGGTTAACTGACGACGAAGAGTGTTTTTAAACCAAAATAAGGCTAATTCTAAAGGAAAAGTGGCCATTAGCTCCTGATATTTTTTGGAGAAATCTACTTTATTTTTTGGCTTAATGGCATTAAGACAAGAAAAAAGTAATTCAGGAAGAGTGAAAATTTTAATGTCAGCTTGAGGTAAAAGTTTGAGTTTGGCAACTTCGATCTTTTTGTCCTGCCAGAACAGGTAATCAAAATCAGGATGGGAATTAATTAACTTAATAATTTTATCGAAGGGAGATTTGAGAAGAGAGAAAAGATTTTCAAAAATTACGACTTTGGTTTCAGAAAAAAGAGAGGGAGTGTTTAAGAAATTATCGAGAGAGTCAGGATTAATATTTTTACCATTTTGATGGAATTTTTCGTGTTTATCGTAATTGTTTAGCAATTCAGAGAAGGCGGTATAACTTTGGGTATTATGGTTACCGTGGAAAATATAGATCACGGTGTAGTTTATGGTAAAATACTCACTGTTTCAATAAGGCTAAAAACGGCTCCATCGTCTAGTGGCCTAGGACTCCTGGCTTTCATCCAGGCAATCGTGGGTTCGACTCCCACTGGAGTCACTTTACAAATTGTTTCGGAAATTAATTTCTGCTAAAATAAGATTCCAGGATGGCAATTAAAAAACCTGGAGATAAACCAAGTATTTTTTTTAAGATTGCCAGTCAAGTCGAAAAAGAAAGATTAAGTGAGATAGTTGGAAAAGGTATAAGAAGAAAGTTTCAAGTAAAAAACCATAAATTGTATTCGCCAGTTTTGGGGGAAAAGAGCGAGTTGTCTTGCATGGAAACAATGGGGGTGGTAACGATTTCTAGTCCGGAAGCAGAAATAATTAGCGGAGCTGGAGGTTTTGATAAAGATAATAAATTTGTTTTACCGCGATATCATTTTGGGCCCTTGGCGCAATTGGACATGGAGGTGGCGATGTATCAATTGGCAAATACTCCTAAGATGAAAAAGTTGATTAACAGATCAAGGGCTGATAACTCAGGAATAATATATTTTGCGAGGGAGGGTCATTTAACCAACTGGCAGAGAGCGTTATTTTTGGTGGATGAAACGAAAAATATTCCATCAACAATTGTAGCCATGAGTCACAAAGATTGTGAGAATATATATACCAGGGAATCACAATTGTCAGTTAAGCCAAATTTGGAAGGTTTTAATTTAAATAATTTAGAAATTTTATATATCTCTGATCCGGTAGCGTCGGGAATGCAACATGTAAAGATGTTGGAAGAATTGGTAAAAATAGGTTGTAAACCAAAAACAGTAGTAACGATTGCGCCGATGGCAACGGCTTTTGGAATGAGAGTAATTAGTTTGGCCTGTAAAAAATTGAAGGTAAATTTTGTGGGCGGATGTTGCAGTGCTCTTTTGGAAAGCACTAAGCCGCTTCGATATTACTCCCCTTACCCGGCGGCGAACGAAAATCAAGTTGTTGATGCCAATTTGCATAGTTTTGTCAGAAAGTTTTTTGGAGATAAGTTAAACAAAGCTTGTATTCGCTGTAATTGGACGGGAACGTTTTTGGGGGGTCCAAAGATGCCCTTAGAGGCTTCAGAAGAAGAGTTAAGAAGTGTGGGTTCCAGTAATCAGGAAATGCTAAATATTTGCAATAAAGTTACAGTAGAGGAAGCAAAGAAATCCGGAGTTTATGAAAGACTAATTCCTTATTCGACGAGACTGATGCAAAGTAAGTAGCCCCAAGAATATACAAAGAAGACTGATTATTTGGGCAATTTTAAAATTACTGATTTGCCAGGTATCGCTACGCAGAAATTCAACAAAAAAACGAATAATTCCATAACCAATTAAATAATGGGAGGTAGGTGTTTTTGATTTTCTTAGGAGAAAGAAAAGAAGTAAATTTAATGAGGCTTCAATCCACCAAGTGGGAATTTCTTTATTGACAAAGTTACCAACTCTACCGATGGCCTGGCATAAGGGCAAGATGGGAGTGATGGAATCTAAGATTGAAAGAAACGAGATTTTAGATATAAGAGAGTAGATAAAAATAAAAAGAGTCGTGAAAATTAGAGCACCATAGATAGCTAATCCCCCATGCCAGGTTTGAAAGATGAGAGAGGGGTGAGTTTGATAATAGGACCACTGATCAATGACATGATAGATTCTGGCTCCAAATAGCCCGGAAATCAGTAAACCAAAAAGGAACATGCTCTCGCGGTTTTTAGGGATAATGCGATTATTTTTGGAAAAATATTGAATGCCGATAGCGATTGAAATGCCGATGATTAGGCCGTAGAGATTCACTTGGTGGGCCCTGCGAGGATCGGACTCGCGACCAATTGCTTAAAAGGCAACTGCTCTACCACTGAGCTAAGGACCCAGATAGTTAAATTGATCTGGCGCGGGGTTCGCGCAAGAAATAAAGTTTAGCACGATGAAGAAGACGCTTAGGACTGCGAAGCTTTTTAATAGATTCAATCCAAGGTGAGTTGATTGGGAAAATACGTTCAACTCTGATGCCGTCAGAAGCATTTTTGGCAACTAAGAAGTTTTTATTGGCCCCTAATCCGGTGATGGCTAAAATGATTCCGTCAAAAGCCTGAAGTCTTTCTTTATCCTTTTCTTTGATTTTGTAGTTAACTTTGACAGTATCCCCAATGTGGAATTCTGTATCTTGGTGCATGAATTTGATAGCCATTTTATTTTAATAAATTTTTAGTAGAAACTTTGGTATTTTATATTAATCCGGGGCGTGAATCAACATACAGGTATATTTAGAGGAATAATTTGATATATTTGGGTAAAATAAAAAAATTTATATCATGAGTCACATCAAATACATACAATTTGATACTACGCCGCCGGAGGGCGGTTTTTTTTTAACTTTACTTAATTCCCTGTTTAGGGGATTTTTTTTAGATGGAGGTAGAAGATGGTAGTGAATGGGATAGAAAGAGAGGGAAGAGAAAAATATTACAGTAGAGAGGAACTACTTGTCATAAGAACTAGAATTAATATGGGTCTGATTAGTAGAGAGGAATTAAGTCGAATTCAACTTAATTTAATAAGTACTGCAGTTAATGAGGTTAAGTCTGGAGACATTGATGAAGATTTTCAGGAAGCTGCATATATGTATGAACGAAAATGTAAGGACTTGGGGGTCGATTCTCTTCCGGAAAATACAAAAGAAAATATTTGGTTAAATAAGACGATTGAAAGAAGGAATACTAGAAGCAAAAAAACAAACAATGGACAAAAAACGTAGGTTTTTAAATATTTATAATTGGAGGTGAAATTATAGTGGAATTATTATTTAATGGGATAATAGTTAGAGGAGAAGGTGAAAAAATAAAAAACTCTACAGAATTACACGAATGTGAGTATCCGGTGTCTTCCTCGGGGACAAATAGGGAGAAAGTAGTGTGCGCGTCGTGGTTGTCTCCCTATAAACCCAGACGGGTTGAAAAGGCACGTGTAATTCGCGGCCTTTTTCAAACCTTTTAGTCTAAATTTTAGTATTTGAGTTGAATTAAGTTCTCATGAATTTCATTGGGGATTTTTTTTGCCAAAATTAATATTTTAAAAATATGACAGAAGAAAAATATTGTAAATATTCTACAAATCCACAAGTATGTGTGGGGTGTGAAGTTGGAATAGGTGTAAGAAATAAAATAATTTTAAGAGGACACCCTGATCCAACAGAATATTGGAAAGTGTTTTGTCTTTCCAATTGTGGGGAGATTATCTCACGTAATTGCGAGAGATCAATAAAATATATACGACCTATTTAGTTAATATTTGGCTAATTTTTTCTTGAAGAGAGGGGTTGTAATTTACGCCATAAGAAAGGGTTATTTGTTTACCGTTGGGTAGGATGATAAGGCCACGGTGGCCATTTTGGTGATTTTTTAAGAGTTGATTTAGTTCCATTAATTGAGCTTGGGTAGTGCCTGCGGGAACATCGATAATAAAGTCGTATTTTTTAATATTTTTGGGAAGAGTTTCAGAAAGAGAATCAACTAGGACAGATTTGTTATCGTCGCGAATTGAGATTTTACCTTCGATGTAGAGTCCCCTATTTTCTTCAATGATGTTTTTATAGGTTTCAAAGGCTTGGGGGAAGATAACTCCTTCAATCTGGCCGGTGCCATCATCGAAAGTGAGAAAAGCCATGGCGGCATTATTTTTTTTAGTGTGGATTACTTTAAATTTATGAAGAACGGCGGCAAATTTTACTGTTTCGTTGCCATTTTTGTTTAAAATTTCGTTAATTTTTGGCAGACTTGCTTCGCGAAACGGATCTAAAATTTTACTGGTTGGGTTTTCAGTAACGTAAATTCCTAAAAGCATTTTTTCCTGGGCTAATTTTTCTTTTTCAGGCATGGGAGTAACCTCGGGAAAAATGTCCTGTGGAATTAAAGTGGTGTTGTCAGAAGTATCAAAAAGTCCGGATTGTCCGGAGTTTTTATTGTCATTTTGTTTGCTACATTTGTTTCTAATTTCGTCGATGGCGGCTAATATGGCATTTCTTTCCCCAAACTGATCAAAGGCGCCAACTTTAACCAGACTTTCAATGACTTTTTTATTTACTTTTTGACTATTAACCCGAAGGCAGAAATCATTGAAAGATTTAAAAGGTCCATTTTCGTCCCGTTCTTTGATGATTAAATCAATGGCGATATCTCCGACATTTTTGATAGCAGATAAACCGACCCGAATAGATAAACCACCAAGTGAGGTCTCATTTTTTTCAAATTCGAAAGCCTTGTGGGAGGTGTTTATGTCGGGTGATGAGACTATAATGCCTAAATTTCGGCATTCCTCGATACCAGCGCTAATTTTTTCAATATCTCCGGATTCGGCAGTTAAGAGGGCGCACATATATTCCACGGGATAGTTGGCTTTCATGTAGGCGGTTCGATAGGCCAACATGCCATATGAAGCGGCGTGGGCTTTGTTGAAACCATAGGAGGTGAAGGGTTCAATTAGTTTAAAAATTTCTTCAGCTTTTTTCTTGGTATAGCCATTTTTAATGCAACCGTCGATAAATTTTTCTTTTTGAGCCGCCATTTCTTCGGGAATTTTTTTACCAATGGCTTTTCTAAATTTGTCAACTTCGGTCCAGTTATAACCGGCAAGTTCGATAGCGGTGTACAAACAATCATCTTGATAAACCAAAAGGCCGTAAGAATTTTTCAAGAACTTTTCCATTTTGGGATCAAAATATTCGATTTTACTCGGATCTTTTTTTCGGGCAATATATTCAGGGATAATTGCCATGGGACCAGGGCGATAAAGAGCTACCATGGCCATTAAATCTTCAACCCGATTTGGTTTTAGTTCTTTTAACCATTTAGTCATCCCCTCACCGCCCAATTGAAATACACCCATGGTGTCGCCCCGGGAGAGCATTTCAAATGTTTTTGGATTATCGAGGGGTAATTTTCTAAGATTTATGTCAATGTTTTTGGTTTTACGGACATTAATGACGGCCTGGCGCAAGAAAGATAAATTCCTAATTCCGAGAATGTCGAATTTTATTAAGCCAACATCTTCACAGGCGTGCATTTCATATTGAGTGATTGGTTTTTCGCCTCCGGCTTCAACTTGAGTGGGTGAAAATTCATTGATACTGGTAGGAGAAATCACGATAGCACAGGCATGAACAGAAATATGTCGGGCGCAACCTTCAATTTGCTTGGCGGTATCAATAATTTTTTTAGCATCAGCATCGGTTTTATAAAGTTGGTTTAATTCGGGGGTAGTGTCGAGAGCCTTATCGATACTCATGGGGAAGCCTTGTGAACCCATGGGAATTAATTTGCTGATTCTGTCGCCGGTGGCATACTCGTAACCGAGGGCTCTGGCGGTATCGCGGACTGCACCCCGAGCCATCATTCTTCCAAAAGTACAAATTTGAGCAAAGGATTTGTGGCCATATTGTTCGATGATGTGAAAAAGCATTTGTTGGCGTTGATCATCGGCAATATCAAGGTCGATATCAGGGGGAGAGGGGCGGTCTTTGTTTAAAAAACGTTCGAAAGGAAGGCCATAAGTTAATGGATCTACAGTAACAATACCCAAAACAAAAGAAACCAGGGAACCACCAGCGCTTCCACGAGTGTTGGTGGGAGTGTCGTTTTGTTCACACCAAACAATAAAGTCGTGCATGATCAAAAAATATGAGGCATAACCTTTGGTACAAATTAGATCCAATTCATATTCAAGTCTTTCTTTTACTTCTGAATTTAATTTGCCGTAATACTCTTTGGCGGTTCTATAAACCATTTCGGTTAAAGCCTCTTCGGCTGTTTTACCTTCTGGAAGTTTAAATTTTGGGAAATACCATTTTCCTAACTCGAGATGAAGATTACATTTATCGGCAATTTTTTGAGTATTTTCTATAGACTCAGGATAATCAGAAAACTGTTCTTCCATCTCCTGAGGACTTTTAACATAAAAATCGGGAGTATTGGCCATACTTAGACGGTTGGGAGTGTTGATATTGGTCTGGGTGTTGATCATTACCAGAACGTCTTGAGCAAAGGCGTCTTCTTTTTTCAGATAATGACTGTCATTTGTAGCAACGAGAGGAATGCCTAATTCCCGGCTAATTTTAATAAGGCCCTCATTGGCTTTGTCAAACTCTTCAAGTCCGGGATGGCGTTGGATTTCCAAATAATAGTCTTCTCCGAAAAGATCCTGGTATTTTTTGGCGGTACCTTTAGCTTTCTTGTATTCGCCGTTGATGAGGTATTGAGATACTTCGCCGGCGGCGCAGCCACTGAGGCAAATTAAACCCTCGTGGTATTTTTCCAAACTTTCCCAGTCAATGCGGGGTTTGTAGTAAAAGCCTTCTTGATGGCCGATACTGACAAGTTTCATTAAATTTTTATAACCCTGAGTGTCTTTGACCAGAAGAATTAGGTGGTTGTTTTTGCGGTTTTGAGAAGTTTTTTCGCTACGATGTCCGATGCAGGTATAAATTTCACAGCCAATAATGGGTTTTATGTCTGCTTTTTGACAGGCTTTATAAAATTCGATGGCGCCATACATGTTTCCATGATCGGTTATGGCAACGGCGTTGCCTCCTTGTTCTTTAATTAAATTAACAAGTTTTTTAATTTTGGAGAGTCCGTCCAGAAGTGAGTATTCGGTGTGAAGATGAAGGTGAACAAAAGACATTACTTAATTATTGATTTTTAATGATCACTTTTCAATGTAGATAAAGTAAATCAAAAGCAAGTTGTACTAATAATATGCGGTAATTACACTGTTGGTAAAGTATTTCTAGTTAAGGTGATCTGGAGATTCAAAAACGAGTGCGATGGGGTTAAGTTCCATGCGTCTGATCTGCGTGGCATGATATTTTTGAGGATCAAGATATGAATTAAGTTGTTTTATTAGTGGTTGAGGACCGACGAATTTAATTTCAATTTCCTGATTTTCAATCTTTCTAATCAGAGGTAATCCGGCATCCTCAACCAATGAGTTGGCGATAACATTTTCATTAATTTGTATATATGAGGGCAAGTTTATTCTGGCCTGTTTCAGAAGATGGGTGAGACCGAGTCGGGTAGCATCAACGATTTGATTGAAACCTTCTTGAGTTAGATTGCTACATAATTCCCAATCGTTTCCAGGTATTGGCGCCACAAGTTTTACGTTTTCCATACTGACTAAAATGCTGGTGACTGTAGCAAGGGTGGTGGCATGAAGAATTTTTTTAATTCTGGGTTCGAGCTCTTTTTGGTACACAATTTGGAGTATATCAGATTACATCATGGTTTCCAGGGCACGAATACGGTCTTCAACAGGGGGGTGGGTTGAGAACATGGAGGCAAATTTTTTGCCTTTGAAAGGATTGGAAATATATAGTGATGCGGTGGCGGTTGATGCTTGGGCAAAAGGAGTGGGGTCAGCATTAATTTTTTGTAAAGCACTAATAAGACCAGAGGGTTGACGGGTAAATGAAACACTTGAAGCATCGGCAAAATATTCACGACGGCGGGAAATAGCTAATTGAATTAATTGGGCGATTAGGGGGGCAAAAATAATCATGGCAATACCAATGACAGCAAAGATTCCAGAGCTATTATTTCGGTCGCGGTTATCCCCTCCTCCAAAAAACATTCTTCGGCTGGTTAGGTTGATTAAGATTGAGAGGGTGCCGATGAGAACGGAAACAACAGTCATAAGAAGAATGTCATAATTTTTAATATGGGAAAGTTCGTGGGCGATGACACCTTCTAATTCGGTTCGGTTAAGTTTGTTTAACAGACCGGTGGTGGCGCAGACAACAGCGTGTTGGGGGTTACGGCCGGTGGCAAAGGCATTCATAGCTTCGGTTTCAATGACATATATTTTGGGAGCCGGGATTTTGGCTACTAAGCTCAGGTTTTCAGTCACAGTATAGAAGTCAAAATATTTTTTACGGGTGGCCGGAACAGCCTTGTTTAAGGCTAAAACAATTTTGTCCCCTAAAAAATAACTTCCAAAGGCGGAAATGCCTGAATAAGCGATAGCAATGGGTAAAAAATATTGACTGTCAAAAGAATAGCTGAGAACGTAACCGGCTCCAATGATAAAAAGAACAAACAGGGCAATGATAAATCCAGAGCGCCAGCGATTACTGTTAACTTGTTGATAAAAATTAGACATAGAAAAAGAAAAAATTAATTGAGCTTGACTTCAGGATTTTTGGTTTCGCCTTCAGAAACAGAGGTAATATGACTATCTTGAGGAGTTTCTAAGCCGGATTTTTTCTTAAAACCAAAAAGAGGGGCTAACCAGACTCCGGGAATAGTGCTAATTTTGACGTTAAAATCAGCAGAGAGGTCGATAAAGGTACGTCGGGCATACATAATTTTATCGGCAGTATCACGAAGTTCTTCCATCATATTGCCGACTAAATTCGAAGCTTGAATTTGAGGATTTGATTCAGCGATAACTCTAATGGAGCCCATGGTTTTAGTTAACAGGGCTTGAGCGGCGTCAATAGATTTAGGATCCTGTGAGGCAATGGCTTGGTCAATCATTTTTCTGGCAGAAGTTAAATCTTCAAAAATGCCTTTTTCGTGTTTCATGTAACCTTTTACGGATTCAATAAGATTAGGGATGAGTTGACTTTGACGTTTTAGTTGGTTGCCGATCTCCTGAATGGCGGCACCAATTTGGACCTCAGTAGTTCTTAGGCCATTAAAAAAGGCAATTAAATAGAAAACAATTGCGGCTATTACAATGATAGGTATAATCATGGATTAATTATAGCATTTTAAACTTTTCTAGTTCAAGTTCCCCCAGCCTGTCTTTGGGCGGAATATATTTTAGATGAAGGAAGTTATAAAATTTTTTTTCATTGTCGAATTGATGGATAATGCCGGTTTTTAGGTCTTTAATTCCGTATTCTGATACAGAATAGCCAAGTTTTAGGGCGTGACGGCGAAGAAGAATGTTGTGTTGACGGGAACCGGTAAAGTGTTGAAGTAGGGAGCCAAAGGAAGAAGGTGGTTTTATCATTAAATCGACGTGGATATCATGGAGTAGCCGGAGACTGGCTTTGTTTTTACCTTCGGCAATAACCTGGATAATATCAGGATATTGAAGAAAGTAGTCGATAATTTCTTGAGAATTTACAGCGGCGGCGGCAATGTCAATGTCGCCGACGCTATCTGATTGGCGGCGAAGAGAACCTAGGGGAATAAATTCAATATTTGGGAAACGGTGATGGAGATACTGAATAATTTTATCAGCCAATATTTGAGCCTTTTTTAAAGGCATACGGCTCTGGCGGCCAAGAAAAGATAAAGTGTTGTTTAAAATTGATTCCTCAGATTTCTCGCCAAAGGAGGGAATATTTTTTATTTTTCCTTTTTGGCAATAGGAAATTAGTTGATCCAGGGCTTTGGTGGGATTTTTTGAAAACTTTAAAGTTTGAGTAAGTTTGTGGGCAATTAGGGGACCTATACCGTTAATTTTAGTGAAGGTAAAAACGGCGGGATGAATATTTTTAAATATAATTTTAAGTTTGGGGTAAGGTTTTTGATAGCGGAATAGATAATCAATTTTTTTTAGGATTGAAGGACCGATGTTGGGGATTGAATCGAGACTGTTTGGATTTTTTCGCCAGAGTTCATACAAATTTTCGGGATAGGTGAGGGCGGTGTCGGCGGCGTTTTCGTAAGCTACAATTCGAAAACGACCTTTGTTTTTTATTTCGTAGGCAGTGGCGATATTTGTCAAATATTCAAAAACCTGAGAGTTATTAAAGTTTTTTGACATAATTAATTATAGAATCATCTGCTAAAATTGACAAAGATTATGTTTGTAGAAATACCAATTGTATGTCAGGGCAACGATGTTTTAACGAGAATAGGCAGTGTTGACACGGGGAAGCCGGGTAATACAATAAGAGCAAGAGTGGAAATGGTGGAATTATGTGGAAGAATGGGAAGAGACAATAGGTGTGAGATTACCGGTGAAAATTGTATATTAAAACCCCGAAAAGTAACTTTTGATGATGGAATTGGTGATGGTGATGAAGAAGTTATTGATTAAGTGGTCAAAAAATATATATGACGGAAATAGAAATAAGAGGGAAAATAACTAAAGAAAAGTTTAACGAAGTGATGGCATTGATGAATAAAGATGCCAGTCTAAAGGATTGTTACAAGAGATTGTCGGTGGATATCTCGCCGGGATTTAATGAGGTGGACAGAAGTTGGCAGAATGTGAGTGGGGTTGATTTGAGAATAAAGAAATCAGGAAGTAAAGAAAAAATTAGCGCTAAAATGGGGAACTTTAATGATAAAGAAAGAGAGGAGCTGGATATAAAATTGGAAGAGGGACAGATACTGGAAACAATAAAAATGTTTGTCAGGTTGGGTTTAGGCAAGGGAATGATTTATCAATGGGAGAGCTGGGAATTTGATTTTGAAGACTTTGAGGTAAAGTTGTCAAAATATACAGATGATTATTATACTTTTGAAATTGAATCGGGGACCGGAAAGAATGATCCTGATGATTTGACGAAAAAGTTAGGATTAGTCCCCTATTCGGATGAAGAATACAAAGAAGCTATTGTTTGGGAAAATCGAAATATTCATCAATTGTTTTCAATTGAGGCGGTAGAAAAGATTTTGAATAATTGGGAAAAATAGATAATAGATAAAAGGTGGTAATTTTGATATAGTATTTAGGCTCTAGGACCCATGGTGCAGCGGTCTAGCACATCCGCCTGTCACGCGGAAGATCGTGGGTTCAAATCCCATTGGGTCCGCAAGCAAAATCCCCCATACTTTGGGGGATTTTTTAATTGGGTGTATATTTAATTATGCAATCTATAGTAATTATTTTAGTGATAGGAATTTTGTATTTATGGTTACGTTCAAAATCAAATATTGAGGTTAAAGAGGGAGAATTGGACGAAAAAGATGTAAGTAATCCTAATTATTATTTACCGTATAGATTAAGAGAAACCGTGATGTCAAATCATGAAAGATTATTGTTTGAAAATCTTAGAGTTGTTTTAGGATTAAATTATGATGTTTATCCCCAGGTTAATTTGGATAAGATTTTTAGGATTGAACGTCAAAGCGCATATAAATATTATTTAGGTTGGTTGAGGAGAATAAACCAAAAATCAGTAGATTTTTTAATAGTGAATAAAGGTACACAATCTCCAGTTTTTGCTATTGAGTTAGATGATTCAAGTCACGAGGAAGAAGATAGAATAGATAGAGATAAGTTTGTTGGAGAGTTATTTAAACGTAATAATTTTCCATTAGTTCGGTTTAACCCCGGACAATATGAGATTGAGGAGTTGAAAATTGTTCTGAATAAGTATTTAAATAAGTTCTAATCTCGTCCCACATGGTCCGCAAAGCAAAATCCCCCTTCTTGGGGGATTTTTAGTGATTTATAGATTTTTTTCTTGAAAATCTTTTAAAGCTTCAGCTGGGGTCATTACCGGAATCTTTTCTACTCTTTCTTTCCATTCCGGATTAGGATCTAAATTTATATTAATTTTTTCTTTGGCATATAGGGGAATTTCTCTTGCAATGGTAAATCCCATTTCCATGCTGACCACGGGGCCAACATATCCATCAATATCTACTAAGTATGTAAAATTTGATATGCCAATGTTTCGCAAAAAATTATTTTCTACTTGTTTTATGGGTTTGTTTTTCTCGCTTGGTAGGGGTCTAAAACTTGACGGAATCAGGATATGTCTTCTGGAGGGTGGAATATATATTGACCCTTTTTCTGGTGCTAAAACGGTTACCTTATTGTCTTCAAGCTCTTCCCGAACTAAATCGATTTCTTTTTTAAATTTGAAACTTCCCAAAATAGTGCAAAGAATTTTCGCCTGTTCGATCACACCGTATTATCTCACTTGTTTTTTAGATCAAGGAAATAAGGTGAGAGGATCAATCCATAAAGAAAGTTCGGATTCTGTTTGAACATATCCACGAAAGTCGAGTTTTACACTTTTAAGAATGGCAAAATGAAGATGTTTTCGCTCACCATCAGTTTCCGCAGAATAGGCTTGACCCAGAATTCCAATAACATTGCCTTTTTTGATAACCGATTTATTGGGAAGAAGACTTTTTGGCTGTAAGTGTCCATAGATTCCAATATATTGAGGATACTGGATGGCAATAAAACCGCCATAACCGTTAACTTGGCCTGAATATATTACCTGACCGTCGTCAATAGAATATACGGGAACATCGCCCTTAATATCTTCATATTCAACATCAACTGCTGTGTGAAAGCCGGTGAACTTTTCAGGTTTTATGGGTGAATTTTGGGGTGTTATATAAGTACCGTAGAATTTTTTAGTAATTCTTGTTTTAAATTCTGCGACAGGTTCGACTATTTTATTGGATGGTTGAGTTGGCGTAGGTGTCGGAGAATTTATGGTAACGCTGGGTGTTTGTCTTGAATGTTGTGAGAAAAAATTATCATAGATAAGAAATACCAAGAGAAGGCTAACGATAATATAAACAATTTTCACAACTAATTATCTCACTATCCCTTTTTTATTCCAAAATACCGTCGAGGTTGGCGTCGTAGATGATTTCTTCAGCAATTAGGCGATAATTTAAGATTTCTTCTGGTTTAAACCAGAGAGCCATTTCCTTGTCAGCTTCTTCAACTGAGCCGGAGGCGTGAATAATGTTGCGGACGGCGCGCTTATCAGTATCAGAGGCTCGATATGAATCAATAGTATAGTCTCCACGAATGGTTCCGGGAACGGAGGTAAGAGGCTCGGTGCCGCCAGTAATTTTTCGAATAACTCCAATGGCATTCATTCCCTGCCAAACCATGGCTACAACTGGACCACTACTTAGGAAATCAACTAGTTGTTTCCTGACATTCTCAGCCAGCTCAATTGGGTCTTCTGTTGGAGGAGTTAAACCCTTAGCCTTCCACGATTCGATAGATTTGGTGCCGGTTTTAAATGCCCAGTCTGGATCAACAGAATAGTGTTTAAGGGCTTGATCGCGGGTGGGAATTACCATTTTCATGGCAACGAGTTTTAGACCACATTGTTCATATCGTTTAATTGCTTCACCGATTAGGGCCCTTTGAACGCCATCTGGTTTTACTAAAACTAAAGATTTTTCCTGTTTATCATCGTAGTTGTTCATATTGAAGTATATTTTGACGCCTGAGCGTATTTTTTTCAACCACATAATGATTTATTGACATATTGATGGTTGTCGATATAATGCAATTATGGATAAGATATATAAAGCGATGGCTGAAATAAACCGGAGAAAAATAGTTTATTGGTTGGGATTTGGCGAATTAAACGTGAGTGAAATTGTTAAAAAATTAAATTTAAGCCAGGCAACAGTATCGAATCATTTGTCGGTTTTAAGAAAAGCTGGACTAGTTAATGACAGGGTTAAGGGGAAAGAAAGAATATATAAGTTAAATTTAGAAAAGGCGGAACTATTTGTAAAAGAATTAAATAGGTTAATGCAATTAAGTAGTCAAAAGCTTGGTGATGAAATTATTATACGGAGATAATTGACCCTTTGGAGTTGACTATAGGACCTAAATTCGCTATGTTTGGATATATGGCAAAACAAACAAAGAAAGGATTCTTTAAATCAAGAGAAGATGTGGTTAGTATGTTTTTAGGTTTGGTGGTGGTAGTGGCGGCGATTGGCTTTCTGGTGAATTATATTGAAAAACGAAAAGGAAATGTTGGTGTACCTGGAGTAAGTAATTACTTAAAGGTGGAAGAAGAAATTAAAATTGGTGATAAAAATGGTGAAAATACAGTCACGGTTCAAAAAGATGATAGTTTGTGGAAGATTGCTGTCAGAGAATTCAACGATGGCTATAAGTGGACTGAGATTGCCAAATTGAATAATTTGGAAAATCCTGGACTGGTTTACGTTGGTCAAAAATTGGTCTTACCAATAATTGAAAAAAGTGAAGTCAAGGCTGACAATGAAGGAAGCGCTACAGTTGTCAATGAAAAAACAGAGTATGTGGTGGTTTGGGGTGACAGTTTGTGGAAAATTGCCCAGAGAGTGTATGGTGACGGATACCAATGGACTAAAATTTGGCAAGATAATAGGAGTAAACTAAATAGCCCGGACAAGCTGGAAATCGGAATGACACTGAGTATCTATGGTAAAATTTAGGCCAGTGCGGCTATGGTTTAGTGGTAAAATGAATCCTTCCCAAGGATTAGTCGAGGGTCCGATTCCCTCTAGCCGCTCAAACCTGTGCCCCTTTAGCTCAACGGTAGAGCTTTGGTATCGTAAACCACAGATGTCAGTTCAATTCTGGCAAGGGGCTCTGAGTTTTTATTGATGTAAAATATATTAATAATATGTCAGAATTTTTTAAGACAAAACCAAGATCGAGACTAAATAGAAAAGAGGACGAGGAGATAACTAAAAAGACAATAGTTTTAGGGGGGGTAACGGTGCTTATTTTTGCTGCCGTTCTTATTTTTGGTTTACCTCTTTTGATAAAATTGTCAGTACTTTTGGGTAATGCAAAAAGCTTATCAAGAACTGATAATCAAGAAAAAGTGTTGCCTCCATTACCACCAAGGTTAGTTGTAAGCTTTGAGGCGACAAACAGTGCGCGATTTTCAATTTCTGGAGTAGCAGAACCGAAGGTTGAAGTGGAATTATTGAAAAACGATGTATCTTTGGGAAAGAAAATAGTTGATGACAAGGGCGGTTTTGTTTTTACAGATATAACTTTGGATAGCGGTGGAAATACATTTACGGCTTTAGCATCGACACCAAAAGAGGGAAACAGTGAGTTATCTAAGGCGGTGACAATTATTTATGACAACCAACCGCCAAGTTTAAACATGATTAACCCGTCTGAGGATAAGATTAGTGTTGATAGCGCAGATTTTGATGTTGTAGGAAAAAGCGATAAAGGAGTTAGTGTGAGTATAAACGGACGATTGGCACTGGTAGATGATGAAGGGTTGTTTAAGCTTAAAGTTCAGTTGAATGCGGGAAAGAATAATTTGGAAATAATAATTCGAAGTGATGCGGGCAACGAGACAAAGAAAACAATTGAAATTACTTACGATATCTAAACTCGAAAGCAAGAAAAAATAGGATCCAAGGATAGAGAAGAGAGTTGGCAAAAAGTGAATGAATAAACACGGTGAGAAGTATTGATTGCCAATAAAGTGAGGTAGAACCGAGATTTTGAATAAATATTTTAGAAAATAGAAAAAGACCAATTAGGCCGGTAGTGACACAGATGGTTAATAGACTGCCGTCGAAACCGGAATTAGCGTGAGAGTTTTTATCAGGTCTGATGGTGGAAAGGTTGTTGTAACCAACTCCAACAATCGGAGAGGTGAAGAATAGTTTTAGGCCACTTTTATAATTGGCAATTTTTGCTTTTATAGAACTAGTCCTTTCCAGCTTAGTCCCCTCTCCTGGCATACGCGGAAGAATAATAATGGTCGAGACGAAAATTAACAAAGATATCAAAAAAATCTTTAGATTCTTTTTGATAATGGCGATAAAAGCAAAAACAATCATAAATGCTAGGAGAGACGAGCGGCTATAAGTTAGGGCGAGACCAAAATAGATAGGGATTAAAAACAATTTTGTCTGGGATGAAAAGTATATTTTAATAAGAAATAATAGAAAAATTAATCCGGTAAAAGTGGGATCGAAAAAAGTTCCCAAAAGGCGGTATAAATGAGGATCCCAGTTGAGAGTGGAAAAGTAGGTAAAATCCGGCCAGAAAATATATTGGATAAATCCAAATATAAGTCCTGACCATAGAATGAGACGAAAAAATTTATCTGTTTTTTGATCGATATTAAGGGGAAAAAGAAACAGAGAAAGAAGTGAAACTAAGCGGAGCCAATAAAAGAAACTAGAGAGGGAAAAGGGGAAACGGAACCAATTTAAAACGAGGGTTAATAGAGAAAATAGGGAAAAATATATTACCCAGGAGTGGAGATTTTTTAAATTAAATTTATTTGAAAGAAGATTTGAAAAGGCAAGAAATAAAAGAGCAATGTCGAAAATTGGGAAAGAAATATTTAATAATTGAAGACGAAAAAGTTGACCAAAAAAGAAAAGGATGATGGTTAGATATAGGGCTATTTTTGTGACAAGTGCCATAGTTTTGACCGAACTAAAAAGCTGTTAAAGGACAAAGATAGGGAGAGGATAATGCCGGCAGTACCGTCAAGAAATCCGAGTCTTAGAAAATATAAGTCTAAAAACTTTAGTTTTGGGTAAATAATTATTTCCCAGAGGTGGGGATGGTGTTTTTGGTTAAAAAGTTCTTGGGCACGAAGAGATGAATAGAAGTTTATTTTTTGCAGAAAAGCTGTAAGTGATTTTATGGAGTAGTGAAGAATGGTTTGGTATGTATCTATAGTGGTACTGGTACTTTCCCAAATTTCATGGACAGGGTTAATAAACTTACCTTCATTCTTATTGAATAATTTTATAGGGAGATCGTTGAGACATTGACCATGGGAGATGGTGTGGCCCAGATAAACAACGCTTCTTTTAAAAGAATAATTTTCACCGTTTTTGAGGGAAAGGTGATTGAGGTAATTAATAGTTTTTTCAGTGGGAACTTCATCGGCGTCAAGAAACAGGATCCAATCGTTTTGACATTTTTTTAACCCAAAATTTCTTTGATCAGAGAAGTTGTTTTCGAGTTTTTTTTTGAAAATGTTAATTGATAGCTCTTTGGTGAAGAATGATTTTAAGATTTTTACGGTGCTGTCGGTTGATTCATCATCAACTACAACAATTTCATTGATGGCTGTTAATTGGTGTATCCAATCGCTCCACCCTTTGAGGTTATCTTGTTCATTTTTAGTGAGGAGAAGAAGAGAGATGTTGTTCATGTTGAATTATTTTTTATATTTAATCTACGGTGTAATTCCAGTTAATTATACAATTTTTGATAAATATAGTTTTTTTAATAAATATAATCTTACTTTTTTTAATATATTAAGCCTGATGCTCGGATTTAAATTATGAAATATTGCAATTTTTTTCACAAGTATTATTATTAATTTATGTTAAAAAAAATACAATTATCTTTGTTTGTTTTATTTTTTATTTTTATTTTTTCTACAAAAGAATCATATTCCTACGTGTTATTTTCTGATGATTTTCATATAAAGGAAGATAGCAATTGGAAATATGAAGCCAATGGTGGAGAAATAATTTTCATGGATGGGATAATGAGTTTGTCATCGTCTGGGCTAAATTTTCCTTTTGTTACAAATTCTGAAGCTACAAAGTTTGGCGATTTTGACCATGTTACTTTGGAATATCGTTATAGTTATGGTCAGATTGGTTTTATGGGTGATGGTATGGGTGTTGGTTATACTGGGGATAATGATTATCCATATTATCAATTTTCTATTTGGAATGACTTGGACATGGGACTTGTTTTTCAGTACAGAAATGTTGAGGTGTTATCTGATGGCAGATGTGATTACAGTAACATATCCTTATCAAGAATCCGTTTGGCTGATACTGGGGGTTGGCATATTTTTAAGATTGAAAAAAATGGTGGAAAATACACTATTTCGCTTGATTCGCAAATAATTTTTATCACCAATGATAACCAATGTATTCCTCAAAATATATTTATTGGTAATTCACAACGCGGAGGGAGAACAGACTGGAATGACTTAAATATGGATTATGTCAACCTGTATACGGGTGATGTTACACCAGTACCGGTAAATAAAGTTATTATTTTCCCCGGTTTAGGGGCGAGTTGGAACCCGGAGGCAATGTTAACCGGGAATACGTCGGCAAATTTTCACTGGACGATGACACCTTTCGTTAAGAATTATGATTTGTTAGTCAGAGCCTTGGAAAATAATGGCATGGAAAAAGACCAAGATTTTTATGTGTGGAATTATGACTGGAGGAAGCCGCTAAATCAGATAGTGGGAGATTTCAATAATTATGTAAATAGTTTAGATTTGGAAACAGGGCAAAAACTGGACTTAGTAGGACACAGTTTGGGAGGCTTGGTGGCCCGGATTTGGTCTCAAGATCATGGTGAATTGATTGATAAAACAATTACTTTGGGAAGCCCTCATTATGGATCAGTTAAGGCGTATGAAGCTTGGAATGGGGCAAAAATTAGTGATAGTACGGATATCGCTGCGGTAGCTTTAAATGTTTTATTGCAGCTACAAAAGAAAAACAATGATACGATTGTGCAAACTTTACGGAGTTACGCCCCAGTTGTTTTTGATTTATTGCCTACCTTTGAATTTTTAAAAAAGAATGGTAATACAGTTTCTATAAACACCAGTCCGTTTTTACGGGAGAAGAACAATACAATGTCTTCTTTTTTTGGTCAATTGTCGACAATAGGTGGAACTGGAGAAGAGACAAAAGAATGGATTTATTTGAAAGACAGTTCCATATTCGATCAATTTTTGGGAATTTGGAAAGATGGAAAACCAAAATTACATGAATACGGGGATGGTGATGGAACGGTTTTAAGGAAAAGTGCAATAATTTCAGAAGCTGAGAATGAAGATTTTGATTCGAGTCACCGAGCTTTGGTTGACGAATCAACTAATTGGATTTTACAAAAAATGGGACTGGAAGTGGCGGTAAATAATGGGAGTAGTTATTCTGAAAGACAAGCTATATTTTATTTGGGATCACCAGCAAATATGACCGTAAACTGTGGTGGGACGGAAAAAAGTGATGTTGATGGTTGGGTAATTATGGAGAATTATCTGTTGGGAGATTGTGTCATAAAACTTGTGGGAAATGGTGGTGGGGGTGTATATCATTTGGTGGCGGGTGACGATAGGGAGTGGAAATATTATGAAGGTGTAATCGAAGATGGACAAATAATTAAAATAATGGATAATCAAACTAGTGAGAGTTGGGAAATATTAAGAAGAGATTTTGAGATTATTGGGGCCAGTAAGGCATTGAAAGCGGCACGAAAAGAAAATATATCTGAAGCGGTTGAGGCTTATATATTGTTTAGATCAAAAGAAAATATCTTTACAAACAGTGAAGAAATATTAGATAATTTAAAAATTATTTTGAATAAAAGAAAAATTGCTCTGTTTGAGAAAAATACCTTATATTATTTAGCGGAATTACAAAAAGCATTGGCGGAAAAGAAAAATAAATTTAGTCCAGACTATTCGGCATCGATAAATTTTTACCAAGCTGAGAACTTAATGAGTCCTTCTTTAAACTATGGTGGAAATTATTTGGCCGCGAAACTGTTTAAAATAGTTTGGAAATAATTTAAACTATTCCCTGGTCGAGCATGGCATCGGCGACTTTTTTGAAGCCGGCAATGTTAGCACCCTTGACATAATTTACATAGCCATTTTCGGTGCCGTACTCAACGCACTTGTGATGAATGTCTTTCATGATGTTTTGAAGTCTTTCGTCTAATTCATCTCTGGACCATTGAAGACGAAGAGAATTTTGTGACATTTCGAGTCCTGAAACTGCGACTCCACCAGCATTACTGGCTTTCCCCGGAGAATGAAGAACTTTTTCAGAATGAAGATAGTCAATAGCATCGTTGCTTAGAGGCATGTTGGCTCCCTCCCCTACCAAAATGACACCGCTGGAAACTAATTCCTTAGCATCCTCTAATTCGATTTCGTTTTGAGTGGCGCAGGGTAGAGCTATGTCGGCTTTTAGGGACCAAGGTTTTTTGCCATCAAGATATTCGGTGTGGTATTTGTCGGCGTAATCTTTAATACGGCCGCGTTGTTTGTTTTTTAGATCCATAATAAATTGAAGTTTTTCTTGAGTAATTCCATCCTTGTCGTAGACAGTGCCGTCGGAATCGGACATGGTTAATAATTTACCGCCAAGTTCAATAACTTTTTGAGCGGCAAACTGAGCAACATTACCGGATCCAGAGATTAAGACATTTTTACCTTTTAAAGAATCTTTTTGATTTTTTAACATTTCGTTGACGAAATAGACTAAACCAAAACCAGTGGCCTCGGGACGGATAAGAGAACCACCCCAATTAAAGCCCTTGCCGGTTAGAACACCGGAAAATTCATTTTTTAGTTTTTTGTATTGACCGAAAAGATATCCAATTTCTCGACCACCAACGCCGATATCACCGGCGGGAACATCGGTATTTGGTCCGATATGGCGATAAAGTTCGCTCATGAATGCTTGACAAAATTTCATAACTTCAGAATCAGTTTTTTCATGTGGATCAAAATCGGACCCACCTTTTCCTCCACCCATGGGTAAACCCGTAAGAGAATTTTTGAAAATTTGTTCAAAACCTAAAAATTTTAAGATGCTGGAATTAACGGTCGGATGAAAACGAAGACCTCCCTTGTAAGGACCAATGGCAGAATTAAATTCGATGCGGTAGCCGCGATTGACTTGAACCTCGCCTTTATCATTGGTCCAAGTGACTCTAAAGGAAATATTTCTTTCAGGTTCAACGATTCTTTCAAGGATTTTTGCCTGTTCATAGGCGGGATTTTTGTTGACAAAATCAATGACTGAAGTGGCGAATTCAGTAACAGCCTGGAGAAATTCGGTTTCGCCGGGATTATTTAATTTGACGGATTCAAGAAATTGGTTGAGTTTATACATGTTTGAATTTTAGACTGAGGATAGTAACTAGTCAATTTATAAGTGGCCGCTAAAGGGATCGAACCTTTGACCTTTCCAATGTGAATGGAATGCTCTACCACTGAGCCAAGCGGCCTTGGGGAAATTATACCAAAACAAAGGATTGTAGTTGTTGCGGGAGAAATATATACTTAAACATTATGAAATTTAGAAAGGCGTTTTCACTGGGAAATTTTATTTTAGAGTTTGTTCAGTCAATTGTTTTGGCTCTGTCAGTCTTTGTTCTCTTGTATTTATTTGTAGCTCAACCCAATCAAGTTAAGGGAAGTTCAATGGTACCAAATTTTACTGACGGAGAGTATTTATTGACCGATAAGCTTAGCTATCAATTTTCACAGCCGATGCGGGGTGATGTGGTGGTGTTTAAGGCTCCGGCAACTGAAGCCTGCGCTGAAGATGAATGTGAGTATATAAAGAGAATAATAGGTTTACCTGGTGATAGAGTAATGGTGGAAAACAACAAGGTATATTTGAATGGTCAATTGTTGGAGCAGAACTTTTTGCCTGATGACTATGTGACATTGCCAGGAGAATTTTGTCAGGAAGGATTGGAAGTATCGGTACCTGAAGGTCAGTTTTTAGTTTTCGGAGATAATCGATCTCATTCCCGTGATAGCCGTGAATTTGGACCAATTAATAAAGAATTAATTTTAGGCAAGGCATTCTTTAAGTACTGGCCAATTTCGGCAATGGGTTTAATCCCGACTATCAGGTTGTAAATCTTTTTTACAGACTTCTTTGTATAATTCGCTAAGTTGCTGAAAACGTTTCTCGACTGGACCCCGAAATTGAAAAATAACCCGAGTGTAAATATTGGTTTGAGAAATTTTTACCTTAGTAGTTTTATCGTCAAAAATAGATTCAAGATCTGAACTGATATTGTCGAGACGGGATTTTAAAAATTGGGGTATATTTTCTTTGTTGATGGGAATAAGTCCTTCATCAATTTTTTGACGCATGCGTCTGGCGATTTCTTCGGCACGTCGAACCGAGGCCTTTTCTTTGAGAATAATTTTGTATGCCTCGATCATTAAACGGGTATCAGCAATGCCGCTGAGAGCTCTAGCATGACCTTCGGAGATTAATCCAGACAATAACCCATCTTTGATGGCGTCAGGTAAACTGAGAAGCTTTAGAACATTAATAATATAAGGAACACTTTTGCTGACTTTTTTGGCAATACCGTGATTATCAAGACCGAATTCTTCTTTAAGTCTTAAAAAAGCTTTGGCTCTTTCAATTGGATTTAAATCTTTACGTTGAACATTTTCAACAATGGCCATTTCCAGCATTTGCTGGGGGGTAGTTTTTTTGATAATTGCTGGAACGTAGGGTAATTTTAAGATACGGGCGGCACGCCACCGACGCTCACCGGCAATAATTTGATAGCCGGCCGGAGTTTGGGCGATAATCAAAGGCTCCAAGATGCCGTGTTCACGGATAGACTCGACTAATTCGGCAACCGAATCAGGGTTGATGGTGCCTCTGGGTTGTAAGGGATTTGGTTCAAGCTGGTTGGTTGGAATTTGAGTGACATCTTTCATGTAAAGAGTCTACTATGAAAACCCTCGTGAAAAAAGTGTGATGAAATGTGTCAGTTTTTAGCTTTAGTGGTGGAGGCAGTTTTTTTGACTGTTTTCTTTACGGGTTTTTTGACTGTTTTCTTAATAGCTTTTACGGCTACTTTTTCGGTAACAGCTTTTTTAGTGACATATTTGGCTTTGACAATTTTACTAGTATGTTCAACACTTTTTTTCTCAGCTTTTTTAACATTTTTATTAGCCTTAACAACAGAAACGAATTTTTTGCCTAATTTTGTGAAAAACTTGACTATACCGGGACGCATAGCATAAACAGTGAAATCTTTACCAGTTTTGGTACCAACTCCCCCATGAACTTTGGAGCCAACTTGACGGACAATAATTTGGCCAACAGAAATTTTTTGATCACCAAATTTTTTGATGCCTCGTCTTTGACCGGGACGATTTGATTTTTGATTAGTTTTTCCTTGGGATTTTGTATGTGCCATTGTTTAGAGATTAATTTTGGTAATTTTAATGTCGGCTAATTGAGCCCTAAAACCACGGGTTTTTCGATAACGGGATTTGGCTTTAAAAGTCGAGACACGGAGTTTTTCTCCCTGATAGTCTCTGACTGATTCAAAGTCAACGGAGGCACCTTTAACCAGAGGAGTACCGACAGTAATTTTGTCGTCATTGACGGTTAAAAGAACTTGATCGGTCGATTTAATGGTGGGATCAAATTTGTCGACCGTAATGGTTTGATTTTCTTCAACTTTGTATTGTGTGCCAGAAATGGCAATTACCGCATATTTCATACTTTTCGATTATATCATAGGATAAATTTTTAGGCGGAGGAAATAACACCAAGAGAAAAGAGGAGGGCCATAATAGAAGAACCGCCGACTGACATGAAAGGCAGAGGAATTCCGGTAACCGGCAGTAGACCTAAATTCATACCGATATTGATAAAGGCTTGGACCCAAATTTCAATGGCAATGCCGAGAGTAAAAAGAAAAAGAGGTAAGTTGTTGGTTGTTTGAAAGGCTTTGACAAGGAGGGTTTTTATGATTAAAAAATAGGAAGTAATAATAAGTAGAACAGCAAAGAGACCTAATTCTTCAGTAGTAGAAGCAAAAATAAAATCGGAATGTTTTTCGGGCAAGAAGAGTAATTGTCCCTGGGTGCCTTTACGGTAACCTTTACCAAAGAGACCGCCGGAGCCAATGGCAATTTGAGACTGAATTAAGTTATATCCCTGACCTAGCGGGTCGGAGGCAGGGTTTAAAAAGTGTTCAATTCTCTGACGCTGATAATCTTTGAGAATATACTTATAACTTAAGGGAGAGATAAGAAGAAAGATAGCTCCAGCAATGAGACTAAGCTTGAATAATTTTTTACTATAAAGAATTATGGGAATAATCAGGATAAAGACAGTAATGGCACTTCCTAAATCCGGCTGAAGCATGATAATTCCCACTGGGATAAGGTGAAGAAGAGGAAGGCTGGTAGTTGATAAAAAAAGCATGAGAGGACCTTTGACAATTTCACTTGGCTGTAATGACATTGGGCCGATGTAGAGCCAACGACGGGAGCCACGGGTGAAATTTCCGGCCAGTATGGGTAGTAATAGAATTATGCAAGAAATGATTAGGAGGAGTGGCCCCTGAGCTTTAGTTTGTTTGGGGTTAATCTGCATACCGAAGACAAACAAGCCGATTCCGATAATCCAGGCTAATAATTGTTTCCAAAAAAGTGACGGAGCTAAGGAACTAATCATCAGCAAATTAAGTGAGGAGAGGACTATTAGACTGATGATAAGAGCGATAGGAATTTTTTTTCTCATGAGCTTTTTTCAAGACTGAGAATGTCCCCTATTTCCAAAGAATCGGCAAGGGTTTTTTCCAAAATTTGTTTTTCGAATTCTTTGGGCCATGAGGGGGCGCGTATTTTAATTCTATCTTGGACGAGTAAGCCCTGATTTTTTCTGAGAACCTGGATGTTTCTGATCAGATCTCGATATTCACCTTCAGCGGCAAGTTCGGGAGTAATTGTTGTTTCCAAAATTACTTTAACAGTGTCAGTGATTTTTGTAATCTTAACTGTTTTGATGTTTACTTCTTCGCCAATAATAGCTAAAAGTTCCGGGCTCAATTCTGTGGGGCAGTGAAGATCAAGATTTGATAATGGCTGACGAATTTTAATATTGGCAACTTGTCTTTGGGCGTGGGCTAGTTGACAAAGTGTTCTAACGAGGTCCATGTCTTTTTCTAATTTTTCATCAATGAAGGAGTTGTCATTTAGTGGCCATTTTTCCAAATGTACTGATTTTTGAGAATTTAGATTTTGATATAAAGTTTCACTTAAGAAAGGGGTAACGGGAGCCATTAGTTTAAATAAGTTGTCAAAGACAAGAGACAATAGTTCGAAATTATCATTTCGGTCACGGGAACGTCGAATGTACCAAGTGGAAAGATCGTTGACAAATTTTTCGATACTTTCAGTGACTTTTGAGGTGTTATATTTTTCAAGGTTTTTTGTTGAGAGCTCGATGGTGTGGTGCAGACGTGACAGTAGCCATTTATCCATAGGATGTTTGGTCTCGCTTGGGCTTGAGTTTTTTGGAGGTTGCCAGTTTTCAAGATTGGCGTGTTGGGTGAAAAAACGATAGGAATTCCAAAGAATTAAAAGGAAATCACGCTTTACCTGGTCGGCGATATTGTAGCCAAAGTTAACACTGGCGTGAGCTTTTTGTTGGCAATAAAGCCAACGCATGGGGTCGGCCCCCATTTTATCAACAGCTTCGTCAAAGGGAATGCCATTTTTCTTGGTCTTGCTCATGCGCTCTCCTTTTTGATCACGAACTTCGGAGTAAGTAACAACACTTTTGTAAGGCGCGGTACCCTCAAAAGTAACACTAAAGTAAAGCATGGAATAAAACCATAAACGTATTTGTTCGGTCATTTCCAGAACCATTTGGGCGGGGAACCACTTTTGCCAATAGGTTTTATCATCGAGGTATTTTAGGGTTGAAAAAGGAACAACTCCAGCATCAAGCCAAACGTCGCCGACGTCAGGAATACGTTTGACATTTTTGCCGCATTTTGGGCATTTTATTTCTATTTCATCAATCCAGGGTCGATGAAATGAAGGTAGTTTGTCGATTAATTTAGGATTAATAGCTTTTTCCTTTAGTTCTTCTTTAGAACCAATGACAGTTAATTCACCACAACTACATTGATAAAAAGGAAGGGCGAGGCCGTAGAAACGTTTGCGACTAATCATCCAATCTTCCATAGAATCAAGCCAATTTTGCATCCGGCGAGCGGTATATTTTGGATGCCAGTCAACTTTTTTTGCAGCTTCCTTTAGGAGAGGGCGAATTTCATCGGAATTAATATACCAGGAATTTTCCAAACGGAAGAGACACTTTGTTTTACAGCGCCAGCAATGGGGGTAGCGATGAGTGACGGCTTCAGTTTTAAATAAAGAGTTATTGGATTCTAAGTATTTAATAACTTCATCATTGACTCCGTGGGCATATTTTCCGGTTAGAAAACCATAGTTTTCAATAAAGTGACCATTTTCGGTTAAGGGCGATAACATATCGGAATTTAGTTTTTTACCTAATTCAAAATCTTCCTGACCACAGCCGGGGGCGATATGGACAACTCCAGTACCTTCGGAAGGATTGACCTGGTCCCATTGAGTAATATAGTGCTTAATCCCCTTTTGGGCGGGAATATCAAACAATGATTCGTATTTAAGATTTAGTAAAGTTTTAGGGTCTATGTTCTTGTAATCAGTTATGCCCAGTCTGTCGGCAGATTCTTTGGCTAAATACAAAATTTGATTTTCATATTTGGCTTTGACATATTCAAATTTAGTATTAATAGCCAATAAAACATTGGCGGCGAGAGTCCAGGGCGTTGTAGTCCAAGCAAGAAAATATTCATTTTTCCTGTCGCTTAATTTGAATTTTAGAAAAACAGAAGTGTCGGTATCCATTTGATATCCATCGGCTTGCTCATGTTGAGAGAGGCCGGTTTCACAGCGGGGACACCAAGTAGTGGCACTTTTTCTTTGAACAAGCCAACCTTTTTGCCAAACAGTTTTTAGAAAGTGCCAGATATAGAGATTATTGGTCTGGGAATTGGTGTAATATGAGTTTTCCCAATCCATAAACATTCCTAGACGAATTGATTGTTCGGTTTGAATTTTACTGAATTTGTCAACCCGAGCCAGGCAAGCTTTAGTAAAGTTTTTTAAACCAAAATTTTGAATATCTTTTTTAGAATTAAAACCATTTTCTTTTTCGACTTCAACTTCGACCCAAAGTCCCTGACAATCAAAACCATTTTGAAACCTTTGGGAAAAGCCTTGAGCGTTTTTAAATCTTTGAAAGACGTCTTTTAAAGTCCTTCCCCGAGCATGGTGAACTCCCATGGGGGCGTTGGCGGTGATAGGTCCGTCAATAAAAGAAAAGATTTCTTTTGAATCATCATTTTTGTGAAGATATTTTTGGACAAGATTGTTATCCTGCCACCAGGTGAGAATATCTTTTTCCAGCTGAGGAAAGTCTGGGGTATTGGGAAGTTCTTTAAAATACGGCATAGTGTATTTTAACTATTTTTTCGTAAAAAGGCAGGGATGTCGAATTCGTCTTCGATTTCAACTCCGGCAGGAATTTCCTGATCGGCCATCAAATTTTGAAGTTTAGGATCAAGTTCTTTTTGAGGTTCAGAATCGTCATCGATTAAGGGTTTTTGCATGGTAACTGGTTTTTTGTAGGAAGAATGGGTTAGATTTTTACTTGGATCGAAACCGGTAGCAATGATGGTGATTTTAACTTTATCTTTGAGTTCCGGGTCAATCGAAGCTCCAAAAATTACATTAGCGTCGGGAGCAACGTGAGAGGTGATAGTTTTGGCAGATTCTTCAATTTCGGCCATAGTAATGTCGGGACCTCCGGTGATATTGATAAGGACTCCCCTGGCCCCGTCAATATTAACTTCAACGAGCGGAGAATCAATGGCAGTTTCAACGGCGTCTTGGGCCTTATTTTTTCCTTCAGCTTCCCCGACTCCCATGAGGGCAGAACCGGCATTGCTCATGACAGATTTGATATCAGCAAAATCAAGGTTGATCAGGCCGGAAGTGGTGATTAAATCGGCAATGGCTTTGGTACCTTTGGTTAAAACAGAATCAGCAATTTTGAAGGCTTCAAGCAGAGTAGCCTGAGAGTTAACTACCTCCATAACCCGCTGGTTTGGGATTACAATCAGGGTGTCGACATTTTGTCGAAGACGGGACAAGCCTTCCTCGGCTTTGCTCATGCGCCGGGTTCCTTCGAACAAGAAGGGTTTGGTGACGACGGCAATTGTCAGGATATTTAGTTCTTTTTTGGCAATTTCAGCAATGATGGGAGCGGCACCAGTACAAGTACCACCACCCATACCGCCGGTGATAAAAAGCATGTCAGTACCTTCAAGCACTTCCTTAATTCGTTCCCGGGATTCTTCAGCTGCTTGTTGGCCAACATTTGGGTCACCACCGGCCCCAAGACCCTTGGTAATTTTTTCTCCAATTTGAATTTTGATCGGAGCCAGGGAGTTTAAAAGAACCTGAGAATCAGTATTGACAGCAATAAAATCAACACCCTTGATTTCTTCTTGAGAAATCATGGAGTTTACGGCATTGTTACCGCCGCCACCGACACCAATGACTTTTATTTTTGCGAATTGACCTGTAAGTGTTTTAATTAAGCCCATGTTAAGGTAAAAGAGGTTCGATAAAACCTTTAAGACGACCGAATATTCCATCAAAAGAAACCTTCATTTTTTTGTTTGAAGAGTTGTTTTTTGGATTAATTTTATGAGTTTGAAAATATAAAATAGTACCGATGGTGCTGGAAAAGGCGGGGTTGGTTATATCGTCAACCAAGCCTCCGAGACGTGGAGGATCGGCTATTCTGACTGGCAAAGGGATAACATCAGCGCAGACTTCTTTAGCCAAAATTGTTTGAGAGCCGCCACCGGTTAGAACAATTCCGGCGGGAATAGAATTTTTAAAACCATTGTCTTCTATTTGGTCAAAGATAAATCCAAAAATTTCTTCAAGTCTGGCTTTGATAATGCCGTTAACAGTGGTGGAAAATGAGATTTTTTTCTTGTCCTCACTTAGGATGCCAAGATGAGTTAATTCAATTTCGTCTTCAAAGCCTTTCTTGTCGGCATAAGCTTTCAGTTTGATTTTAATTTTTTCTGATTCTTGGAGCGGGAGTCTAAGACCTATGGCCAAATCGTTGGTAATGTTGTTGGCACCAAGAGGAATTACTCCGGAAAAGACTGGTGAGGACTCCTGGAAAATGGTAATGGTGGTGTTGCTACCTCCAATATCGACAAGGGCTACTCCAAGTTCTGTTTCTGTTTCGCTTAAACAAGCTTTGGCGGAAGTTAAACCGGAATAGGCAAGAGCATCGACCTTTATACCAATTTCTTCGAGGCACTTGTTGAGATTCTTTAAAGCCGGGGTTGAGGCTAAAATTAAATGAGTTTCAACCTCTAGTCGAACACCACTCATTCCAATGGGGTCGATGACGCCTTCCTGACCATCAACGGTAAAAAGACGGGGAATTACATGAACAATTTCTTTATTAGCTGGCAGTGAGATTGCCTTGGCGGCCTCAATGGCCCGATCAATATCTACACTTGATATTTCTCCGCTAGCTCCGGAAATAGCAGTTACACCCTTGGAATTAAATGATTCAAAGTGGGGAGCGGTGAGGGAAATAAAGGCGTGATTAATTTGAAAACCAGCCATTCTTTCGGAAGATTCGATACATTCGGTAATAGTTTTGCTGGCTTGTTCCAGATTGATTATTTGACCTTTTTTAAAACCGACTGCCGGAACAGAGGCAACACCAACGACATTTATCTTGGTTTCGTTTTCAGGATACTGACCGATAATGGAGGTTATTTTCGAAGTGCCGATGTCAAGACAATTAATGGTTTTAAAATGTTGCATGTTTTAATTTTAGAGCTTTTTGATTAGTTTTAATAGTTTAAGATTTGGAGAGGGTAAAACAGAAGAGGGTGCTTTCTTTTTTGAAGCAAGAATGTTGATAGAGTCTCCAAGTGATTTTGCCGTAAGTTCCGATTCTTTAATGATTATGGTATTTTTAGGTAGTTTTTCTTGTAACCAAAGAGCGTTTTTAAATTGTTCATTTTGTTGGCTTATTAAGAGGGGGATGATGACGGAATTAAGACCCAAAACGGCAATTTCTTGGGTGGTGTTGGCGCCGGCGCGACTGACGATTAGTTTTGAATGATGAAAAATCCAACCAATGTCGACGGAATCAATATAGTTTTTGACCAAATAATTAGGAAATTTTAAAGAGAGTTTTTTATATCTATTAAAATCTTTTGATCCGCTTTGGTGAATAATGGTAAATCTCTTGCAAAGAGAAGGTAATAATTTTTTTAAGACTAAATTTAGACGATGTGAACCCTGATTGCCGGCGGTAAGATAAATCAGAGGAAACTTTTTTAGGTCAAATTTTTGCTTTTCAAAATATTGGGAATGAAAATTAAAAATTTCCCGTCTCAAAAGATTGCCGGTAACCAGATATTTGTCGGATGATTTGGTAACGGGGAAGGATAGGGCGATGTGACGACAAAACAAAGCGTTGATTTTGGTTGACAGACTTAGAGTGTGGGTTTGCTCGTGAGTAATTGAGGGAAGATTTTGGAGCCAGGCAGAAATAATAACCGGAACTGAAACATATCCGCCAAAAGAGACGACTAAATGAGGTTTTATTTTTTTGAGGATTTGGTGGGCGCTTTTGAAGCCCGATAACATTTGAGGCAGACCAGAAATGGTGTTTGGTAGCCAACGACGGTCGTATTTGCCACACAAGATGCCGTAAAATTTTACGTTATTTTGAGGAATTATTTTTGATTCTATCGAAGCTTCTCTCTGGACACTGGAGTTGAAACGTCTGCCTATGTAGAATATTTCCCAGTTGATATCGCGGTCACTTTGAAGTTGGTGGATCAACTCAATGGCGGGGGTGATATGAGTGCCGGTGATGATTATCTTTCTGGTTTCGGTCATCCTTTGAGTATAGCAATTTAGAATATTTATTTTCTATATTTATAGCTAGTCCCAAGGCGCAAAATAGGGTGATTAGGGAGGAGCCTCCATAGGCAATGAAGGGAAAAGGAATTCCGGTCAGCGGGATTAAGGCAACAATGGCGGCAAAATTAATTAAACCTTGATAGGCTATCCAACAGGCAATACCACTGACGAGAAGTTTTTCATAAGTATCGGTGGCCACTTGAGAGATATGAATTAATCGGGAAATTAAAAGTAAAAATAGATAGCTAATTAAAGTTAAGCCGACAAAGCCAGTTTCTTCACCAACAATAGCAAGGATCGAATCGGTGCTTATTTTAGGGATAAATTGATATTTATGGTCGGAATTGGCAAAGCCTTTACCTGACCACCCGCCAGAGGCTAAGGAAAGTACTATTTGTTCGCTGTGGTAACTCAGGTCTTGATTACTTTGCTGGTTGAGAAGAGTTTTAACGCGGGCCAGACGATAGGGTGAGACTAGAATTAATAAGAAACTTAGAAGGGTGATGACAAAACCGGCCGAGAAAAGGCTTATAATTTCAGCACCGGAAAGATAGTAGATAGAAATGACAATAGCGGCAATCATGACAGTAGTACTGAGGTTTGGCTCAAGAATGATTAAAATTAAAGGTGGTCCGAGATATAGGGTTAAGTTTTTTAAATTTCTTTTTTCCTTTAAAGAAAAAAGAAAGGAAAAGAAAATTACTGAGGCAAACTTAAATAGTTCAGAGGGCTGAAAATTAAAAAAGCCTAAATCAATTTGACGTCTGGCGCCAAGAACTTGTGCACCGATACCAGGAATTAATACCAGGAGTAATAAAATAGCAGAGAATAAATAGAGGCGAAAAGAATTGTTGACAAAAGTATCTAGTTTAATTTTAGAGGTAATAAAGAGGCTAATTAAACCAACAACAAGCCAAAGCATTTGTTTTTTAAGGAAAAAATATGGGTCGCCAATAGTTTTTTCGGCTTCAAAAAGGGAGGAGGAAGAAATAAATAACAAACCGATAAAAGAGAGAAGGGTGGAGTAAGTAAGCAGGGGGGAAATTTTCATTTCTAAAGTTTTGACAAAATTTCCTGGTTAATAATGACAGGATCTGTTTTTGTAGAGAAGACCTTAAAATCGTGATATTTTTTAACGATGAGGCCGTCGCTGTTTCTTTGAGTTATCTCAGAGCCGATAATATTTTGATGGTGAAAGCGTTGTTGTTCTAACTTTAAATCAATTGAATAATCTTGATTAATAAATTCAGCTAAGTGGTAATAAAAGAGTGGGGTGAGGTTGTTGTTTACTTCGATTTGAGTATAAAAGGCGAAGGAAGCGGTAAGTCTCGGGTTGCATTCAAGAAGGTAGACCTTATTGTCAGAGACAATAAAATCTAAACCAAAAAAACCACGATAATTCAGGGGCTTAAGTATTTTGTTTGAAAAATTTTCAGTAATTTGGTAAATCTGTTCCTGGATTTCGAGTGGAGCAAATGATGGCCACTGACGGCCAACGGTGGCAAAGGGGTTTTGGGTTAGGTTGGGTAGTCCGGTGTACTGAAGGGCGGGAGGGCTTTGAAGTAGTCCATGGCGGGTGAGACAGCAATTATTAAGAAGGGAATATCCTTTTAAATAGGGAGAGAATTTGGCAAGAGTGTTTTTAGGGATAACGGCTTTTGCTGTTTCGTAATTATCAAAGTAATGGGTACTATTTCCTGCCCAACCAAAATGGGTTTGAACAACTAAAGAGTTGCCAAATTTTTCTTGGGCTTTTTGAAAAGAATTTTGATTAAATTCGGCAACAATTCCAGGAACTATGGGTAATCCATTTATGTTACAGGTTTCAAAAAATTTGATTTTGTTCTCTAAAAGTCGATTAATTTTGGCGGGATTGGCAACTAAGGTCCAGGAATTTTTTTGACATATTTTTTCAATTTTTGCTGAGGGCTTAAAAGGAATGATGGCCGGATTTGGGGCAGATTTAATTGTATTTTGAATGTTTCCCTGCGATAAAAGAAAACCACTATTTTTGATTTTCAGATTTTTTTGAGACAGAGATTGAAAATTTGGAAGTTGGGGTAAACTAATGTCTAAGAATTTATCGACAACTAAAAAGAAAAAGTTGTAGCCGGAATTTTTTAATAAAGTCTCTAGATTGCCCATTAGCGTTTTGTGCCGGTTAAAAGAATAACAGGATAATCCCCCACTTCGGGTTTATTTTTTATTTGATGGTAGGCGGCTAGAGTCAGGGCTGACTCTGGTGAGGTTTCAAATTGTTTAACAAAATCTAAATATTTGATAGCGTCAGTATTTTTGACAACAATACCAAAAGAATAGCGTGATTTAATTGCATTTATCACTTCGGTTTTAAGAGGTAAATATTTTACGCTAAGAGCATCGGTAATGGTTTGAGTTTCTGGTGTGTAATCCTGATCAAAAACACTAGAGATAGTTGGATTACTGGCTGGTTGGGCGGCAAAGATTTTAACGTTGTTGGGTAAGACTTTGGCAATCCCCAGTAAGGTAGTACCACTACCAACGGGAATAAAAAGGCTGGTAATTTGTGGTAATTGAATTAATATTTCTTTGGCTATTTCAGCATAGCCTACTTGAGCTGAGGGGTCAGTTGATTGTCGTAAAAGATAGGCATGGTTGGCTTTAGAAAACTTGATGGCATCGCTGATTGGTTTGAGAGACTTGATGATATTGCCTTTTATAAGGGATAATTTGTTGATATTGATTTTTGGAGAAACAAAAATGGTTAGGGGAATATTTTCTTTTTGACAATAATAGGTGGCGGAAATGGCGGCATTGCCGGTTGAAGAAATAACGGCGGATTTAAAGCCGTTATTTAGTAAGTTTTGAATCTGGAAGGGTAGAGCTCTGTCTTTGGCGGAGCCGGTGGGATTTAAATCTTCACGTTTAAAATATAGATTATCGATTTTACTTAGTGGTGTCATATAATAGTGATTAGTTATATTTTAGCTAAATTATATGCCAGATACTAATAATAAAGTTCTTTGCCCTGATTGCCAGGCGGAAATTAAAGGTGAAAGCCCAATGCTTGGAGATATTTTAGAATGTCAGGAATGTGGAACTGAAGTGGAAATTATCTCAACCACCCCTCTTCGGTACCGGGAGTTGATTGAGGAAAAATAATGAAAAGGATTCAAAAAGAAGTTGATGAATGGATTTCTCAGTACAAGGTTGGTTATTTTAAACCTTTAGAGATTTTAGCTCGATTAGTTGAAGAAGTTGGTGAGACGGCAAGAGAGTTAAATCATCTTTTTGGTTCAAAAAAGAAAAAGCCATCTGAAGAAACCCAGGAATTGGGTGATGAAATGGCAGACATCATCTACACTCTGGCATGCTTGGCTAATTCACTTAATATTGATTTGGACAAACATTTTGACAGAATAATGGATAAATACAAAAAAAGAGACAAGGATCGCTGGGAAAAGAAATAAACCTATCTATTTAATCTGAAAACTCCGTTGTGTTTGAAGTTTTTGTCAGTGATGTCGAATTCGCCATAGCGTACTCCCCTGCCCTTTCGTGAAGAATCAACATAGACAACTTTGTCACCAATTTTTTCGATAACAAAGAGAAGGTGGTGACCATCTTTTTGTCGGATTAGGTCGGCGGTTTGGGTGTCGGAAATGTCAATTTGTTTTGATAAGGGGGCGGAGCTAAGCATGTCGGCGGAGGTGCGCCGAACATTTAGTTTGGTATTAAAGTAAAAATTAAGAAGATGACAGGCCAGACCGGAGCAATCAATGCCAATTTTATTCTTTTTTTGAAAATTATAGATTTGTTGGGGACTTAAATTTAGAATTTTTAGGTTATTTTTATTGGCTAATTCAATTGTTTTTAGGGCAATCTCCCTGGCATTGCCCTTACCAAGTAAAACATTTTCAGTAGAAATTACCTTAGGGATATTGGTATGGTACGGGATGCCAATATATTTTAAAATTTCCTGACGTAATTCACTTAATTTAGTCCCAGCCATAGTCCAAAAATAGCTAAAATAATAGCAGCTAGCCAAGCTCTAAAAACAATTTTGGGTTCTTCCCAGCCATTTTTTTGAAGAGTGAGGTGGATTGGAGCGGCGGGAAATATTTTTTTGTGAAGATAGATTTTACTAAAGATTTGAATGGCACTGGTCATACCTTCGATAATAAAAGGAGCCCCGACAATAAAAAGAGGAACAACCTTTCCTAGAAGCAGAGCGATGACAGCAAAGGTGGCCCCAAAAGATAATGAACCAACGTCTCCCAGCCAGATACGAGCCGGGTAGACATTAAAGTAAAGAAAGGCAATAAGAGAACCGATCCAGAGGGATAAAAAGAGGGAGATGGGGGTATCAAGGGAGGTGCCAGCTAGAATCCAGAAAGCGAAAAGAGAAATCATCAAAGTGCCACAGGCCAAGCCGTCTAAACCATCGGTGATATTAAAAAAGTTGGCAAAAGCAACAATGATTGTGGTGGAAATTGGAATAAAGAATAATCCAAGACTGACAGCACCTACAAAAGGAAGATAGATAAAATTGATTCCCAGCTGAAAATAGATTAGGCTGGAAATGACGGTGGCCAAGAGTAACTGAAGAATTAATTTGTATTTCATTCTTAGGCCAAAAAATCCGGACTTTTTAAAGTTAAAAAACTTTAGAATGTCGTCATATAGACCAAGAAGACCGAAACTTATGAAGGTAAAAAAGATAACGATCAACTCATTGATTAGGTGGTAGTTACTGGAAATAAAGAGACGGGACATTTTTAACATGGGAAACAGGAAAGCAAAAAGAATGACAACAGTGACAATGATAAGAAGTCCACCGCCAACGGGTGTACCACTTTTTAATGAGTGGAATTTGTCAAAGATGGGGGTCTTTTGATTTTGAAAATCAAGGGTGGACTGTTTTTGACGCTGAAATTTAAGTCGGTAAAGAAGATTAATGTAGGGTACGACTAAAATGCTGGTAGCCAGAAAGGAGAATAATAGAAGGCCAAGATATAAGTGAATCATGTTTTGATATATTTTATATTAGCACCCAAAGAGCAAAGTCGTTCGGCTAATTTTTCATAACCTCTTTCAATAAATTCAACATTATCGATAATACTTTCACCTTCAGCGGTAAGGGCGGCCAAAGTTATACAGGCACCAGCCCTAAGATCACTAATACTAAATTGAGAAGGTTTTAGCTTAACTGGTCCGTATATTCTGACGCCGTGAAGATATTCGGGCTTATCAGTATCGGGGTTAAATTCATAATAAGCGGAAGGGTCGGCTATTTTAGGATTAAACAATACTGTTTTAACCCCCATTTTTTCCAGGTATTGAAGGTGTTGAAAGCGTGAAGGATAAACTTTTTCGATGATACTACTAACACCGATGGCTTGAGTTAAGAGAACTGAAAAGATTGCCTGCCAGTCGGTCATAAAACCTGGTTCGGGACCGGTTTCGATATCAACCGCTTTTAATTGTTTAACCCAAGAGACGGCAACTTCATCACTACCCCTATCAATTTGGGCACCCATTTTTTCAACAGTATCTAAAAAGGTTTTGATAATTTTGGGATCTGTTCTGAGAATATTAACAGAGCCTTTTGTGGCCAATGCGGCACAGGCAAAAGTGATGGCTTCGTTTCTATCAGAAATTACCTGATGGCTGGTGCCAGACAATGAAGGAACTCCGTCAACGATGATAGTTTTTGGATTTTGAGAAGAACGCTGAATTTTGGCCCCCATAGAATTGAGCATGGAAATTAAATCGTCAATTTCTGGTTCAAGAGCAGTATTTTCAAAAATACTTTGTCCGGTGGCTAAGGCGGCGGTCATAACAACAACTTCAGTGACAGTATGGCTGGGTTTGTTAAAAACATAATGGGTAGCTTTTATGCCATCGGTTTTAAAAATCATTAGATCGTCTTTGAGTTCGGTGTTGATACCCATGGTGGAAAAGCAGTCGAAAAGCCTATCCAAGGGTCGGGCACCGAGCTTGTCTCCACCAGGAGTGGGAATGGTGGCCATTCCAGTTCGACTTAAAAGCGGGGCGGCAAAAATAAAGGAGGTTCGGGATTTTTCTCCGGTACCGTGAGGTACTGTTGAAGAGGTAAATTTTGGAGTATGAATAGTTAAACTGTGTTCACCGGTTCTGGTTATTTGAGAGCCTAAACTTTCGGCAATACTTTGAGTAATTTTAACGTCGGAAATTTGAGGAATGTTGTTGATGTGACTGGGCTTATCTGAGAGAAGTGAGGCGATAATTTGTTTATAGCCGGCATTTTTAGCACCACGGATAGAAACTTCACCGCTCAGGCTTTGACCGCCGTTGATTATGTATCGTGACATTATTTCTTATTTGTATAAATTAATAATTTTTCGAAAAGTTTTTTGCCCTTCAACTCCACCAGAACTAAAATGAATTAAAATATCACCCTTTTTAAGGGTTTTGCGGTAATGTTTTATGACATCACTTGCCAGGGGCAGGTAAAGGCTTTGGGGAATAATTTCTAAGAAATCTTTGGCCACAATTCTGTCTTTGGTGCTGATTTTTGAATTAAATTTGAGTTGGAAAATGACGGTTTCATCAGCTAGATTAAAAACAGAGCAGAGCTGTTTTACACCAGAACGATATTGCATAAAAGAGGCGTGAGCTTCATAAAAAACTTTAAGATGAGATTTGGGATAAGTATTTTTGATGACTTCAAGGGCCGCCTTGATTCTATTGGCTGATTGGGCAAAATCATCGATAAATATTATCCCCCCTGCTTGAGCGCAAAGTTCTAAACGCCTTTTAACTCCCTTAAAAGAGGAAAGGGATTTTTTAATAATTTGGGGAGAGATATTTATATTTTGAGCTAAGGTTTCAACGGCACCAAGATTTTCTTGGTTGTATTTGCCGATTAAGGAAGTGCTTAATGAAGTTTTTTGGTAAGCAATTTTTTGGCATTTGACATGGGGAAGAAGTGGCAAAATGGAAGTATCGTTCTGGTTATATATCAGAAGACCGTCGGAGGGTATTTTTTTTACTAATTCTAAAAATGCGGCAAAGTTTTTTGCATCGCTTCGATAGCTTTCTTTATGTTCCCAGAGGGCACTAGTCAATATTAGATATTTAACGGGATAATAAAGAAATTTTGCTTTGGTGTCGAGGCCGTTGATTGATTCGTCGGCTTCAAGGACGGACCAGGTTGAGTCGGAGAAGTGTAGGGAGTCAAGTCGATTAAGACTTTGGCCACCAAACATGTAGGAAGGATTAAGTTTGGCTTGGCTTAGAAGATGGGCAAGGGCGGCACTAATGGTTGTTTTACCATATGAGCCGGCAACTAATATGGAATTTTCTTTGATTAGGTTTTTAGAAAGATACTCAGTGGCGGAAATGTAGGGGATCTTTTGGGCTTTGACGGCTTCGAAATCTTCTCTGGTTTTTTTAAAGAATAAATATGATGAGCCGATAATGGCCAAATCAATCTCAGAATTTATTGGTGTCTGATTAATTAAAATATTGGCTTTTTTTAGCTGTTGCCGGTAGGGAGGAAAGGTTTTTTCTTGGTCTGATCCGGTGACCTTGTGGCCTTGTTTTTGAAGGGCAATGGCCAAGGGGGCGGTCATTGAACCGGCAATTCCAACAAGGTAAATATGCATATTTGTTAATTATATGATAACCAAGTCCCCTGAGTAAAATATTGGAAGCCCGGAAAGTTTCTTTTATAAAAACCAAGCTTATTACTGGGGTTAAAGCGGCCTAAATAACAGTATTTAAGTTTCATGTCGTTACTATCGGTAACTACTTGCAGGGAAAGTCGGATGGGCAAATCGTTGTGGGTATATTTGGGATTATAAAAAACATAGGCTATGTGGGAAAAATTTTCATTAATATAACAAATTGAGTAGGCACAAATTTCTTTGTTTTGGTCATACCATATATATAGATAGTTAAAAATATGATTGGTAAATACGGTTTTTATTGATGAGGTTGGAAAATCCCATCCTAATTCTTTGACCCAGTCTACAATTTGTTTTTGAATAAGAGGGGTGTAGTTAAATTCTGAAAGAAGAAGTTTGGTAAAAGTGAAATTTTCAGTCTTTTTAATGATACGTCTGTTCTCTGAAGATAATTGGAATAAGCTTAGATCACAACGAGAAGAATGGTTTTCGTCTTGATAAAAGGAGTCTTGGGAATTTCTTTGGGGAAGATAACCCTGCAAATAGTTTTCTTCAATTGACAAATTATTTTTTAGATTATACATTTTGGTTTTTTAGGCGAAAAGCAGTTCTAAAGGCTTCGGCTTCTGACCAGGGATATTCAGTGCTCTCGTGTAGAATAGAGGTCTCGTGACCTTTTCCGCAAGCAACGATGGTATCACCGGCTTTGGCGATTTTGACGGCCAAGTTAAAGGCATCTTGTCGATTGGGAACATTGAAATAATGAAAGCGGCGGGCTTTGGTAATAACTGGATTTAAAGGGTTGCCTAAAATAGATTTGCCAGGATCTATTCCGGAAATTATTTGCTGATTAATATCTTCGATTTTTTCATTTCTAGTATCGTCGGCGGTAATTATGGCAACATCAGCCAATTGGGAGACATTTTTTCCCATTATTGGTCTTTTTGTTTTATCCCGGCCACCGGTGGCACCAAAGATAACTATTAGTTTTCCTTGAGTGGTCCGACGTAGTGATGAGAGAGTAACAAAAAGTGCGTTTGGAGTGTGGGCAAAGTCAACGATGGTTTTTAGGTGAAGATTGTTTTCAATAATTTCGCGTCGTCCTTTAGTTTCGGGGAAATTGGTAATGGTGTCGGAAAATATTTTTGGGTCGAGTTTAAGTTTAATAAAGATGGAGTAACAGGCAAGAATGTTGTAAATTTGATATTCATAGTTACTGTCGCTGACAAATTTTTGTTGGTTGATATTAAAACTTAGAGAGTCTGAAGTAATTTTTATGTTTTTGGCCGTAAAATCAGATTTATTTTTAATGCCGTAGGTAGTCACGGGAACTTTAACCAGCTTTTTTAAGGCCAAATAATGAGGATCGTCGCGATTGAGAATGGCCAGATCGGATTGAGAAAATAATTTTGCCTTTGCGGCAATGTAGGCGTCTATATTTTTGTGATAATCAAGATGCTCATGGGAAATATTGGTAATTAAACTACTTTTAAAATGACAACCCCAGAAGCGATGTTGGTCCAGGGCGTGTGAGGTAACTTCGCAAACGACATGGGTATAGCCTTGTTTTTGGTAATCGTCAAATATTTTTTGAAGAATTTTTGGATCAGGACTGGTGGTGTGTAGGCCGGGAGAACTAATGGTACTGATAATGCCACATTTGATACCGCTATTTTCCAGAAGCTTTTGAATTAGAGTACAACAGGTTGTTTTTCCGTCCGTACCAGTAACGCCAATAAGGGTTAATTTTCGACTAGGGAAAGAAAAGTATAGATTCCAAAAAATTCCTCGTGGGAGGTGCCATAAAAGATTTTTTAATTTGCGAATCATAGATAGAATGTTTAATTATAGCAAGGGCTCCAAATTTTGAGCTAATTCAAACCAGATTGGGGCGGCGGTGGACGAACCCCATTGTGACAAGCGGGGATTGTTGACAGTGACAATCATGGTAAATTTGGGATTAATACAGGGGTAAAAGCCTATATATGAGCCAATAGTGTCGGAGTTGGTGTATTCGCCTTTAATGGCAACCTGAGCTGTGCCACTTTTGGCACAAACTTCCATTTCTTTTGGTTTTAAGGCGGCGACAGGGCTATTGTCGACGGCGTACCGGAGAATGTCTTTTATTATGGCAATGCTTTGGGGACTAAAGACCTGACTTGATTCAATTTGGTTTTGTTGATTGAAATGAACCTTAACCAATTGGCCATTATTGGCAATAGCGTTGAAGGCTTGAATCATTTGAAGTTGGTTTACAGCTAAACCCTGTCCAAAAGAAGCGGTGGCCAGATCGATGTCTGACCAATAGCTTTTGGGAGGCGAAATTGATTCTCCGGTCAGTTCAACGCCGGTTTTTTGATCAAGTTTAAGTCGATGAAAATAGTCTAAGAATTTATCAAGACCCAGTTCGTAAATAATATAGCTCATACCAATATTGTCTGAGTTTTTGATGATATCTTTAAGGGTAGAATCCGGATGAAATTCGTCGTTCCAGTTATTAATAGTGTATTGACCAATTACTCTAGGTTGATTACATTTTGGGCAAATATAATTTTGATTGATACTGTTGGAGTCGAGGGCGGCAGACACTATTAGCGGTTTAAAGATTGACCCTGGCTCAAAGAGGTTGGCGATGTTTGGTATTTTTGTGGATTGGGCTGAGGGGCTGGCTTCAAAACTGGCCATGGCAATAATTTCTCCATTTTCCGGTCTAATGATAATTAAAGAAGCAGAATCAGCTTGATATTTTTCGACTCCATATTTGAGAGAATTTTCAGATAATAGCTGGATTTGTCGATTTAGAGAACTGTGAATATCCTGACCGTCGATTTCACTTTTTTGCCAGTTTTTTCGGGTAAGTAAATTGCCTCCAGTGCCGTCAATAATAGTACGGGTGAAACCAATTTGTCCAAAAATTTGGCGGCGATAATATTTTTCTAAATTAGAAACTAGGTGATAGGCTAAATCATTTTCTGGATAATATCGTTTTTGTTTTAAGGTGAAATCGGTGCCGGCAATTTTTGACAATTTAAGCATTTCATCACGATTAAACTGGGTGGTAAATTCCATCCATTTTTGAGCAGGATTGTTGAATTTGTCCAAAGCTTTGGCATTTTCAGTAGCAAATTGAGGTTTAATGGTGTTTATCTCAGAAATTATTTCAGTTAATTCTTTTTTAAAATTTGGTTTATAAAGGGCTAGACCGTAATAGGAATAATCAAGGCTAAGAGGATAGCCGTCAGAGCTTAAAATACGACCTTGTTGGGGAAGGATTTTTTCAAGTTTATAGATTTGAGAAACTGCCCTGTCGCGTAACTCCTGACCCTTAATGATTTGCCAATAAAATAATTTGGCTAGAATAAAAATGAAGCAAAGATAGATGGTTACCAGAATAATTTTAGGGCGATTTGTTTCCATTGATGGCGAATTTATTGGCAAATTCTATTTCTAAGTTTTGATTTTCATTTTTTAATTCGGCATAGATTTTTTCAAGTTGAGAATATTTTTGATTGTATTCAACGATTTTTCCGGAATAATAAACGGAAAATGATAACTGAAAAAAAAGAAGTCCCAGGGCAATTGCTAATAATATCCGGTTTGACATTAATTATTTTTGTAAAATCTAAGAATAGCCGAGCGAGAAAGAGGGTTTTTTTTAACTTCAGTATGGGTTGGGAGAATTTTTTGTGAACTAAGATTATTTTTTATTATAAATTGTTTGACGATGCGGTCTTCTCCGGAATGAAAAGAAATGACGGCGATCCCGCCACCAGTTTTAGTGATTTTTAAACTTAATTCTAGGATTTTTTTTAAGTTATCAAATTCGTGATTGACGGCAATGCGGAGAGCTAAGAATATTTTGGTGGCAGGATTGTGGCGGGTTGAATAGTGTTTTTTTTGATAATAATTTTCGATAATATTGCCAAGCTCTTTACCGCTTTTTATCGGATGAATTTGTCGGGCCCTAATAATTTCAAAAATTAAGGGTTTGGCCAACTTTTCCTGGGCGAGTTTGGTAAAGAGTTCGTAAAGTTGTTCTTTGTCCCAGGTGTTGATTATTTCTTCGGCAGTTAGTTTTTGGGTTTTAGGATTTAGCCGCATATCAAGAGAAAGAGTATCGTGAAAGGAAAATCCTCTCCCCTGCCCTGACTGTTGGTTAACACTTAGGCCAAGGTCAAGCAAAATACCGTCAAGAGGTTTTTTGATGTGTTTTTTCCAGAGGGAAAGCGTGTTGGAAAAGTTGCCTGTTAGGGGGTGAAAATTTTTTGATAATTTCAGTGTCTCGATTCTGTCTGTGGCAATTTTTTGATTTTCAGAATCAGTGTCCAGGGCATAAACAGTAGCGCCTTTTTTTAATAATTCAATACTGTGACCCCCGTGACCCAAGGTGGCATCAAGAAATGTTTGTCCGACTTGTGGATCAAGAAGGTTGACAACTTCGTTTAGGAGGACAGGTTGGTGGTAATTCATTAAAAAGCGCCACTATTGGTGACCATGTAGCCACCATTCTTAAAGTCTTTGTGGGCGATGAAGTAACTGATGCCGGTATATTTGGTCGGAGTGTAAGTAAAATCTTCTTCGGTCCAGACAAGTTTACCCGCTTTTTTAACCTCGGCGACTGTTTTGAGGATGAAGGGACTGTCAAAGGTTGAGATTTGACCATTTGTGGTGGTAAAAATTAGATTTATGCTTCCACCCGTAATCCCGGTGTCGTATTTGTATTTACAGCCGCTAGTACAACTTTCGGTACCTAAGAGTATTTTTCTTTCGGCTTTTTGGGAAGAAAAATCCTTTGATTCAATAATTCCACTGGCACCTTTTTCAATTTCAAGGTTACCGTCGACGGCCAAATAAGTTAGTTCATACTCAATTTTAGAAATTTTGTTTGAAATTGAGGCTAGTTTTAGACTTAGCTCGTGACCATCGCTTCTGGGGGTCAGGGAGATGGTAGGTCGGTCTTCGGGGGCGAGTTCAACTAGTTTGGGTGTGGGAGACGGAGCAATATTGGTGGTAGTTTTTTTACCACAAGCTGACAGGAATAAGGCGGAAATGAGAATGAGGCCGATATATTTTTTCATATTTTAGTTTAACTTTTTTTGTAACCAAGTGTCAATTTCATCAATTTTAACTCTAACCTGAGACATGGTGTCGCGGTCACGGATGGTGACGGTATTATCTTCCAGAGTTTGGTAATCCACAACAGCACACCAAGGGGTTCCAATTTCGTCCTGACGACGATATTTTTTACCAATATTACTACTATCGTCAAAATCAACAGAATATTTCGAAGACAGGTGGGTAAAGAGTTTATTGGCGGCGGTAACAAGTTCTGGTTTATTGGAAGCTAGTGGGAAAATTGCTAATTTATAAGCTGAGACTTTGGGGTTAATTTTTAAGTAGGTTCTGGTTTCACCATTATCCAGTTTTTGTTCCTGATAAGCGTCGAGCAATAAGAAGAATAATGAGCGGTCGACACCACCAGAACATTCAACAATATGGGGTAAATATTTTTCATGGGTTAAAGGATCGTTGTAGGAAAGGTCTTCGTGACTAAATTCAGAGTGTTGCTTAAGATCATAATCCCCTCGCCAGTGGATGCCTTCCATTTCTGCCCAACCCCAGGGTGTTTGATATTCAATATCGAAAGCTTTTTTGGCATAAAAAGCCAATTCGTCCTTTTTGTGTTGGCGGAATTGGAGTGAATCTTTTTGATTAAAAAGTGATTGGTACCAAGCCATTCTTTCAGTCTTCCAATATTCATACCATTTATCCATTTCTGCTTCTTTAGTAAAGAATTGAATGTCCCATTGTTCGAATTCACGGGTGCGGTAAAGAAAGTTTTTGGGGGTGATTTCATTTCTAAAGGCTTTACCAATTTGAGCGACACCAAAAGGAATTTTGACTCGGCTTGAATTGACAATGTTTTGGAAGTCAAGATAAATTGTTTGACAAGCTTCACCTCGAAGGTAGGTGTGCGTCTTTTCACCCTCGATAACACCAATGTCAGTTTCAAAAAGAATGTTGTATTTACGACCTTTTGTAAACTTTCCACCACATTCGGGACATTTAGAAGAATCTTTTAAAAGGTCGGGACGGAAACGTTTGTGGCAGGATTTGCATTCAACCATGGTGTCGGCGAAGTTTTTAACGTGACCAGAGGCTTCCCAAACTTTGGGGTGGGTAATAATGGAACCGTCAATTAAAACCATGTCAGGTCGTTGCTGAACGTTGTTTTTCAGCCAAAGTGATTTCCAATTGTTTTTTATTAATGAACCGATAGGTCCGTAGTCATAGAAACCTTGAATCCCGCCATAAATTTCACTGTTTTGAAAAATTATTCCCCGACGTTTACAAAGAGAAACGATTTTGGCAACTTGATCATTTTGGTCATTACTCATGTAAGTATTATAGCTGATTAATGAAATAGTGTACTGCTTTTGAGCTGTTTTTCGATAATGGATTCACAGAATCTTTTTATAAGTGGTTGGGTGTTTTTATAGTCTTTGTTTTCAAAGCTAATAATGATTTCTTTGGGAATACCATAGCCTAGTTTTTCTAAAAAGCTAATTTCCTGTTTAATAAATAGTGAAAACTGATTTAGACTAATGGCTTCAATTGCTTTGACAATTATTTGATAAAGTTGGGGTTCCTTTTGTCCGAGAGGGAGAAGGGTGTTTACTATTTCTAAAAAATAAAAAAGCAAGGCAATTTGACTTAAGGAAGATGAGGTATGAAGAAAGGAGGAGATTGATTCTGTTTCTGATAACCAATAATATGAATTTTTTTCATATAAACTGGCTTTGATTAAAGTACCAATTTCCAGGTGACCCAGACGTCGACTCTTTAAAGATTGAGCTCCCTTGGCAATACAATTTATTTTCCCCAAATTGGGGGTAAAAATGGTTGTCAGCAAATCCCCTTCTTTCCGTTTTTGTTTGTTGATAACTACGCCGGTGGTAGTAATAAATTTTGGCATCAGAGAGAGAGCCGGAGGCTCTTGTCAGCAATCCAGGAAAATGTTTCCACTTCCCTTCCGTTGACCTCGACTTCATATTCAACTGCTTTGGTACCAGGTTGTTTTTGGAGATAGAGAACGTAATTTTTACTGGCTTTTACCGGTGAGAGATATTGAATACTGATTTTGGTGTTGGACATGGCATAGAGGGGGTATTTGTTGCCGTAGAAACCCTCAAAGACCTGTTTGCCTAGTTCTTCATAAACTACTGGTTCGACCTCGGAACCGGTCATTTTAATTAGTTGGCTACCAACAGGAACGTAGAACCTAAACAGATCTCTGTAAGTGGGTGCGTTTAAACATAAATCACCTTTTTCCAGGTTACAGTTTGAGGCTTTAGCAGGGTTGGTGTAAGTGATAGAAACCTTATGTTCGACATTACCGTCTTTAGTGGTAATTTCGTGTTTAATCTTTTGAGTAATAAAGATATTACTTTTAGCGCTGGCAAAATTAGCGTCGTTGAGATGGAAATAATCAGTGTTGCTGTCTGTTTGAACAATATGTCCGGCGATGTTTGCTGATTGAGCAGCTTTTTGAACTTCCGGATCAGAAAAATAGAACATAATATGCTTTTGGTTAATATTGTTGAAAAAGGCTTGAGCCAAAGGAGCCATTTTGGTTTTTTCAGAACCCATAGCGTTGGCTAAAAGAGCGTGCATCAGAGGCCCAAGAAAGCCTTTACGGTCTAATTCAATATAATTTCTGGGTCGGCCAGCAATCCATTCAAGGTCGTAGATAATTTTTGGACAACCATTACAGCGAGGATCGGGGTCGGTGGTAAAAGTGCCCACGGTGGTATCGAGTTTTCCTAATACCTTGACGATATCAACTAAAACGTTAGTGTCGAGGGCGATAACGGCGTCAAAGAGAGTTCTTTTGCCCATGGCTTTGTAGTAACCGTCAAGAAAAATTTGAGCATCTGTCGGAAAATCCGGAGAAAGATTGCTATCCCGGAGATTTAAATAGGGAACGTTAATATGGTAGGACTTGATGAGTCGTGGGGCGGGAGTAGTACTGGAAATTTTGTCATCTAAATCGTAAATATTGTTGGATGATCCGGGAATAATTTTTCCTTTATCAACTTTAATGGTGGTGTAGGCAGTCCAAAAACCACCACTGGGTCTAAGCTCGCCGTCGTTTTGAAATATAATTAAATAATTTCGTGCTTTGTCTTTGCCCAATAACCATGAGGTTTGGGCAAGAATTGGTTTGCCGTCACTAATAAATTTTTTTGCCTGACCGATGGCTTCCTTGGCCTGGTTAAAATCAGTTCTGAGAGCTATACCCCTAAAGTTTTCAGGATAGCGGGTAATATCAATTTGGTTAATTAAAGTTTCGATTTCTGTTACTTTGGTATCGATGGAATCGAAGTGGGGCAATAAACCTTCAACTGATTCGGTTAAAAATGAAATTCTGTCTTCGGTGGTTTTGGCACTACTGGTGGCGGCACCTTTTAAACCAAGGAAATCCTGGTAGGGTTCAATAGCCTGAATAACTATGTCGCCGGTTTCTAAAGCATCATTTCCAATCTTTAATAAACTTTGTCCGTCTTGGTAATATTTATTGGCGAAAGGAACAATTTTTAAGTACGAAAGTTTTTTGAATTTACTTTCAACTACAGCTAGTTGTTGTTTAATGGCGGATAAATTGATCTTACTTTGAGCCAGATCCTTATCAGAGATTGATTGTTGTAAGGAAAGAGCAATGGTTTTGGTGGTATCGATTTCTTTGACAATGGCTTTTCCGGGAAGATAGAGAAAGAAAAAAAGAAAGATGGCTATTAAGATGAGTACTCCAAATATTACCGATAGTATGGTAATAAGTTTTTTATTTGGTTTTAACTGTAGGTTCTTTTTAACCGGAACGGGGTTGTTTTTTACTAGGGTAGAGGGGATATCCATGGATAATTTTAACATGTATTACCAATGAGAAAACATGGCCATGGGGGTTTTGAAGATGATGGCAATTTCTTGACGGAGAGAACGGTTTTCAATATAGTCGGCATCCATCTTAGCCCTTTTCTCAAAGGGTAGGTCGTTTCTACCTGATACTTGCCAAAGGCCGGTGATACCGGGTTTGGCAGTCCTAATGACTTCAATATATTTTTTTGTCTGGGGATATTTTTGAGCGTATTCGTGTAACTCCTGGTCACGATATGCCCGGGGACCAACTAAGCTCATGTCTCCCTTGAGGACATTTATGAATTGAGGCATCTCATCAATAGAGGTGGCCCGAATAAATTTACCAATGGGGGTAATCCGGGGGTCTTCATTGGCGGATAGTTTCCAGTCGTTGGCTTTATATTTTTTCCAAAGTTTTGGGTACTCTGATTTTAAAAAATTATCATTATCAGCGATATACATGGAATGAAATTTATACATGTCAAATTCTTTTCCTCGACCAACTCTTTTTTGATGAAAAAATATATTGTCCAACAGATTATCAGCATGTCCCTTTTGAGGATATTTGGAGACAATACCGGTTTTGGAGGTTTTGTAAACCAAAACAGCGGTTACAAGCATCAAGGGAGAAAATATTATCAGAAGAATTATTGAACCAAAAATATCAATGGCTCTTTTAACGGGAGCGAAAAGAAAAACACGCAGAGAGTAAAAAGGCAAATCTCTTTTAGTCATACTTACCGGTAAAATAATGTTTAAGGGAGGGGTTTTGAACAATTTTTGAAACTAATTCACGAACCCGAAAACTGCCATCATTGGCGATATTGCAGATGAGTAAGGCGTCGGGAGTGTCAATTACGGCTAAATTGTTGACATCAACCAGACCTACTAGTTTATTAGTATCGGCAGAAATAAGGCAGTTTTTAGAGTTTAATTCAAGATATTTTACATTTTTGGGTAAGGTGGAATTATGGTTTTTGTTTTTGGGTAATTCCTGGTAGATTGATTTCCATTCACCAACATCGTTCCAGGAAAAGGTGGCTGGAATTAGTGTCATCGCTTTTGATTTTTCGGAAATGGCGATGTCGATGGGGAGTGAGGGTGAGAGAGAGTAAATTTTTTGAACTATTTTGGGATGCTGATAATTTTCCTGGAGCTTGATAAAGAGAGGAAGGTATTCTTTTGAATAGAGTCTAAACTCTTTAATGAGGGTATCAATTTTGAAAGTGTAGATACCGCTATTCCAATACCATGAATTTTTCCGGATTAATTCTTTGGCAAGATCAATTTTTGGTTTCTCAATAAATTGAAGAACGTGGTTTTTGGGATTTACCTGAATGTATCCAAAAGAGGTACTGGGTGAGTTGGGTTTAATGCCAAAGGTAACAATTTCGTTGTTTTGGGCTAGTTGAAAGCCTTGATTAATGTCGTGTTTGAAATTGCTAAGTTGACCAATAAAATGATCAGAAGGAAAGCTGGTGATGGTGGCTTGGGGATTAAGGCGACTAATAACAGCTGAAGCATACAGAATGGCCATGGCAGTATTTTTTCTTTGTGGTTCAGCAAGAACATTCTGAACTTTGATTAGTCCCTTGAGGTCGTGCTTAATGAGAGAGGAATACTTGCTGTTGGTAACAATAAAGATATTTTCCGGGGGAACAATTTTTTGGGCACGTAACAAGGTTTCTTTAAGTAAAGAATTATCGGAAAAAATTTTTAAAAACTGTTTGGGATGGTTAACCCGGGATAGTGGCCAGAGTCGGGGTCCGGTACCTCCGCAAAGAATTATGATGTAATGGTTTGTCTTTTTGACCATATGGAGTCGACTTGTTTGGTAAAGTTTAGCATAAAATTATGTCGGTCAAACTTGATGGCTTGACGACGACAGTCCTCACTTAGGGGTGGTTTTGATAAATATTTTTCGATGGCATCGCTGAGGGATTCTGGGCTTTGTCTGTCAAAAAATATGCCGGTTTTTCCGCTTATTACTGACTCTTTGGCACCACCCCGATTAAAGGCGATAACTCCGCGACCGCAGGATTGAACTTCGAGGGCAGTTAAGCCAAAGTCTTCTTCCTGGGGATAAATTAGACCCTGACAGTTTTGATATAGATTTATTAATTGAGAGTCGTCAATTGATTTATAAAATTCGATATTATGGTAATTATTAGCAAGACACTTTAAGTAAGCCTCGTCACGACCGGTACCAACGATTTTTAGGCGATAAGGCAGTCTTTTAAACGTATTAATAACTAAATCAATTTTTTTGTGAGCCACAAGACGAGAAACAATCAAAAAATATTTTTGTGGTGGCTTGGGGTTGGGGATAAATTTTTGGGTGTCAATTCCTGGATAAAGAACGGTAGCGTCCCGGTGATAATGTTGTTGAATGCGTGAGGCCACGTTTTGGGAGTTGCAAAAGAGATGGTCGGGACGTGTGGCAAAAATTTTATCAATTTTTTGGTATTGATTTAATATCGGTTTTAATAAGGCGGGAGGATGTTGGTACAAATAACGATTGATGTTGTGGAAATAGCAGATATAAAGACATTGAGGGGGAGTCAAGAGACAGTGGCCAACAGTTGAGGTGGTGGAAATAACTAAATCATAAGAGGAAAAATCAATCTGTTCTAACTTATAGGCATAAAATGGGGTAGATAAAAGTTTGTTTTTTAAGTTTAATGAGAATATCTGATGGCCTTTGGGGAGCCAGGATGTTTTTTGTGGGTTGTAGGTCAGAGTATAAATGTCTGCTTTTGGATATATCTCTAAAAGATCCAACAAAACTCTTTCTGCACCACCCCACTGATTGAGCCAGTCGTAGTAGATAGCTACTTTAGGATTTTTCATGAATTATTTTTTCATAAAATGAAAGAGTGCCTTTGGCGGTTTTTGTCCATGAATATTTGGCAACTTGCAAGTGTCCCAATTTGATTAGCTTATGACGTAAGGTGTCTGATTTTTGGAGGAGAAGAATTTGATCAATCAGAGTAGTTGAATCTTTTGGGTCAAAAAAGAGCGCGGAATTACCATAAATTTCAGGTAAACAACTAGATTTAGCGGCAATTACTGGACAATTGAGAGACATGGCTTCTAGGCCGGTGAGGCTAAAACCCTCCCAGAATGAGGGGTGGACCAAGGCAAGGGCTTGACGATAAATTTGAGAAAATTTACTATCGGGAACAAAACCTAAAAACTCGACTTGTTTTTGAAGACGATAGTGTGAAACTTGCTTTTCAATTGTTTTGGTAAAAACCGAACGGGCACAAATTATTTTTAGTTTAATTGAGGGTAATTTGGTGAGAGCTTTTAGGACTATGTCGATATTTTTATGAGGGTATAAGTTACCGGTATAGAGAATGTAATTTGAGGGATTAGATTTTAGACTTTGGGGTTTAGAAGATTTTTGGAGGAATTTGGGGTCGACGGCTTCGTAGGTGGTAATAATTTTTTTTGGATTAAAATTATATTTATTTAAAATATAGTCACGCCAAAAATTACTAGGGACAATTAGGTAACTGGTAGCGAGAACAATCCGAGTCATTAGCAAATAACCCCAGTATTTTGGCCAATAAAGCAAGGAACTTTTAGTTGAAGTCTCTGGGCCCTTGGAAAAATGTCGGATCAAGTCGTGAACGGTCACCAGGGATGTTTTGAAATACAAGATGGGTTTATCCAGGTGAGTAAAATGGACAAGATCAGGATGAAGCTTGTTTAGTAAAAAAGGTAAACACAATTGTTCTCTGAGACTATAATGTCGGATATTGGTGGGGACATAAGTGAAATTATTACCTAAGTCTTTTTTTATTTCTGTCAACAATTCTGGATAAACCAGAAGGGTGAAGTGGTATTGGTTGAAGGTGGGTAAACCCTTTAAGGCAACTAAAAGGTTTTTAGTGTATCGGCCCAAACCTGTATGCTGTGGTCCGTAAAGCCTAGCATCGATGACAATGTTACTGTTCATAGATATTTAGCCTTAAAAAGGCGGTATTTTTCCAAGATATCAATACCCAGCCAAACGAGCCAATGAAGAGAGTGGGGATAATTTTTAATTAAATTTTCCTGATAAAAAATCCGCATAGCACTGGTGGTGGCCAGGGCGGATCTGGCTTTGGTGATACGTGAAGCAGAGGAAATTTTTTGTGAGTGGGCAATGATACCGGAAGAAACCCCCTGATAATGGGTGGTTTTACAGCCGGGATAGAAATAGAGGTTGAAACCTTTTTGTTTTATCTGCCAACAAAGATCTAAATCTTCACCGTACATAAAATATTTTTCATTCCACCAGTTAATTTTTTGACCGACTTCCCTTTTGATCATGATAAAGGCACCAACGCAGGCATCAATTTTTTGAACTTTGGAGTAATCTAAATGGCCCAAGAAATAACCATTAAAAAATTTGGTGTGAGGAAAGAGTTTGGGAAGACCAAAGCCGAAAAAATGACAAAAGGCGTTCCAGGGGGTGGGAAAACCCCGATGAGATTCCGGTTGGGTTTTTCCGGTTAAGGCCAGGATTAAGTTGCAGGTGGCGGCGTCTACATCCGGGTGATGTTGGAAAAAATCGATGATTTTACGAAAGGTGTCAGTTTCAACGGTGGTGTCGGGATTTAGAAATAAGACGTATTTTGAGGCAGGATTGGAGGCAGTAAGACCCTCATTGTTGCCGGCGGCAAAACCGATATTTCCGGAGTTATTTCTGAAGATAAAATTTATTTGAGGATTAGTGCTTTTGACAGTTTTGGCCAACTCGATACTATTATCGGTGGAAGCGTTGTCGGCAATAATAATTTCAATTGAGTAGCCAGATAAAATGGATTTGTTTATGCTTTGTAAACATTTTTTTAAATAATCCTTGGCATTGTAATTTAAGATGACAACCGAAAGAATAGGGTTATTTTTTAGTGATATTTTCATAAATTTGGTTAAGACCTTCGACGCATTTAACAAAAGAATAATTGTCTTTTATAAGTTTGCGGGCGTTGGTTCCGAGGTTTTCTCGAAACTTAGTATCGGTCAATATTTTGATAACGTTTTTTAGGATTTCATTGTCGGGGCAAACGATGGCATGTTTATAGTTCTTTATTTTTATACTACCCATACCTCCTTCTGGATTGGTAATTACCGGAAGACCAAAGGTCATACCTTCAAGGAATTTATTACGGGTGCCTCCCCCACTGCCCATTGGGGCTAAAAGTAACCAACAATGTTGGTAATAATATTGGGGATCTTTTGCCTGACCGTCAGCATCGGCTTCGGCCACAATAATATCTTTGGAGGCATATTTCCCAAAAAACTCAGGAGCAAAACGGCCAATGATGTTGAGCTGGCAATCGGGAATTTGAGCTTTAATTTGAGGCCAGTAATTTTGAAGAATCAACTCAACCGATTCTCTGTTTTGCATCCATTTCATGTTGGAAACCCCAAAAAGGATAGAGGGACGTTTCGATTTTTTAGTTTTAATGGGAGCGTCGATATATTTTTGATCAACTCCGTTTTGGAAATATTGAATATCATTTCGACCGGTAATTTCAGAGATAATTTTTTGGTCTTCGATGCCAAAGGCAACGACGGTGTGAGTATTTTTCCAATAGTGGGTTTCCCAATATTTTAATTTACGGACATCAACCCATAAAATAGGAGCAAGAAGTTTTCGCCAACCGGAAAGGCTTTCGACGTAGTGCTGATAAACGGCATATTCAATAGTTAAGTCCACTAAAACTACCGGAATGTTGGTTTTGGGGATATTGGGCATGGGGTAAAAACAATCGCAGTGAATCAGATCAAACTTATGAGTATCAATTTCCTGCTGGATGGTTTTGCGAAAATCATCGGAAATGTAGTTAACCACCAAAAAGGGATAAGGACTAAAAGCAGTGGCAAAAACTTTTTTTATGTCCCAGGTTTTGCCCCTTTTGACAACAATTACTTTTTGACAGTATTGACGAACATCTTCAACCCCTTCCTCGTCGCGGCTGAAACAAATCAGGGTGATGTCGTTTTTGGGAGCCAGGTACTTTATAGAATAGAAGGATGATCTTTGTCCGCCGGATTGTGACAATCTGGGGATATAAGGGGTGATCATGAGAATGCGTCTTTTTTTGGTCATTTTTTTAGGTGGAGACTTTGATAATAAAGAGCCATAATTATCCAAATTGTATAGGCAACTTTTGAGGCTTCAAAGATATCGATGAAGACGGCGTTGGCCCAAATACAAAGCATTACCGAAAAAAAGATAAGGGATAATTGTGATTTTAAGTCTGTGGGTCTTTTAAATATCAGAGGAATGGTTCTTATAAACAAGTAAATAAATATAACAATAAATGTAAAAAAACCAAAGAGACCGCTTTCTCCTAGCGAGCGGAGGTAATCGTTGTCTGTGGCTAAGGTTATTGAGCCGGGTCCAGTGCCCAGGAGAGGATTTTTTTTGAAGGCAGTCATGGCCCGGGGCCATTCAACATTAAATCGGATTTCACCGGATCTGGCAACACCGGCATCAAGGTCAGCCGGGGTTACTTCATATTCAGGAGGATGTCTAAAAACAGTAGGGGTGGGAGAAAGAAGCTTTTTGGGAGTGGTAACGGCAATAACAGCTGAGGTGGGTGTGGGAGCTAAACTGGGGACGGGAGTAGTGGTTGGTTTATTTTTTTCTATTTGGAATTTTAAGGAAGGGATGGTGGCCAAAAGACGCTGGTTGAGGTCTTTTGAATTGACGATACTAAAGACAACTAAGACTGAAACAGGAATTACCCATAAATATCGGCGTAATAAGATAAAACAAAGAACAATAGCTCCCCAAAAAGAGAAAATAGAAACCCGCGAAGCAGTGAGGGTTAGGAGATGAAATCCAACTAAAAATAGAATAAATGAAGGAATTTTTAACCAGGCTTTTTTACTGATGACAGCTACGGCCCCAATTATTATTAAAACCAGACTGAGATAAGCGGCTAAATCGTAGTGACCGGCAAAGGTTGAAGAAATTCTGGTCCAAACATTCATTTGTAGAAGTTGGCCTTTGGAAAACTCTTCATTCATGGTGGAGATGACTGGAAATTGAAAAAACTTTTGCCCATAACCATAGATGGCAATTCCAAAAAGAGCCAAGAGAGAAAAAAGGTAAGGATAAAGAAAATCTTTGAGATTTTTTACACCTTCAAGAGTAATAAAAAATAAAGAAATGTATTCAAAACGGCGGAGAGTGTTGAGAATAAGAATTGAAGGAGAAGTGGTTTGGTAAATTAAGATGGCATTGAGAGTACTGATGACTATGGCTATAAAATAGGCAATAAATAGTGGGGTGATTCTCTGTTTAAAAAAGGGAAAGCGATTTTTTAGTTGGTGAAATAACCAGAAAATAATAGAGAGGCCGATAATAATATCGTCAAGTCTGATGGCTACGTAAGTACCGTTAACGCTTAAGAGGGGGAATTTAGGATAGAGAGGGATAAAAACAATCAAAGAGGCTAAAATTATCCTAAAAATGTTTACATTTTTGAACATACTTCTTTGTAGATAGGAATAATTAAGCTCCTGAGACAGGCATTTATTTTTAACGCTTTTTTAACTATTGCGGTTTGCCATTGAGGACGATGTCGTTGAAAGAAAGCGATAACACCGGTATATTCCCGAATGATGGGGTCAGAGCGTTTGATGGCAGAGGCTCCGCCCAGATGAATAATTTGGGGTCCAACCAGGTACCAGGTTTGTGATTGAGGTAAGGCAAGATGCATGCGGTAGGCCCATTCAACTTCCTCGCCGTACATAAAATAACTTTCATCAAAACCTTTGGTTTGGTCGACTATAGAGCGACGGATTAACATAAAGGCGCCGGTAACCCAATCTTGTTGGTGGTCTTTAGTAAAGAATTTTTCATGGGTATAAAACTGAGGAGTGTGGGGATGAAAGGCGGGAACAAGGGAGTTAAAGAAAGGTAAATCATCTAAGCCAAATGACCAAGCGAGCGTATTGAGGAGGTTGGGGAAATGACCACCACTAGCCTGAATACTGAGGTCTTTGTTTAGGAGTTGGGCGCTACACATGTGGGCTTCGGGATGGGCTGAAAGCCAGTTTAAACTTTGACTGATGGCTGAATGGAGAACTAAGGTGTCGGAATTAAGCAACAAAATGTAATTGCCGGAGGAAATTTCTATAGCTTGATTATTGGCCTTACCGAAACCGGAATTTTCTTTATTGGCAATCAGGGTTATGTTTTTGACTTTTTGTAACTCTTTTACAGAATTGTCTTTTGAATCATTGTCGACAACAATTATTTCGGTGGGGATTTTTTCGCTTGGAGTGGTTTTACTTAAATCAAATTCTAAGCCCTTATCTTTAAATACAGATTTTAAGCAGTCAAGAGTGATTTGACAGGTATTAAAAGAAACAATAATGATGGATAAAAGAGGCTTAACGACCACGGTTTTTTAAAAATTTTAAGTAGAGGTAACTTACACCAATTAATGCAATCTCAGTACCAAAAAAGCTAAGCAGGCGGACGGGAATCGAGGTGGGGATGGTTTTTAGGGTAATTTTGGCGCGATACTCAATACCTTCAAAAAGCAATTTATTCTTTATTCTTTTTTCGGGTTTGGTAAAGACGTCATTTTCCCATTCAAAACCATTGATATAGAGAGATTCTTTAAAGGGAATGGATAACTCTTCCAGATAATAACTTTGGATGGTGTCACGGAAAATTATCTTACTTAATTCGGGTGGATAATTTAAACGGATTACAAGAGGATTGGTGTAGGATGATCTGTAGAAATTCATAATTTCCGTCCGGGAAAGATTAGTGTAATAGGCGGAAACATTTTTTAGTTGGACTGTGTCTCCCGGCTCAGTGGATTTGACACTATTGGGAAGAGGCTTAAGGGTGGGGGTAGGAATTAAGAGATAGGTTAAAAATACAGCATTAACGACAACAACAATAATTGGTAGAAGTTTTTTTAGCATTATTGGAAAAGCATTGGTCGACCAAGTTTATATTGAGGATCTTTGATTTGACGATCAGAGATTTTTTTGGCGGGAACTCCACCCCAAATTTCAAAATCCGGAATATTTTTGGTAACCACTGCGCCGGCAGCAACAACCGCTCCCCTTCCGATTGAGACTCCGGGAAGAATTATGGCCCGGGGACCAATAAATACATAATCATCGATGGTAACGGCACCAAAAGAATTTTCGTAATTTGGTGAGTTAAGATTGTGTTCGTCGTTGTAGATCATTACTTCACTGGCCAGACTGGTGTGATTACCTATGGTCAGAGGGGCGCGGCCATCAAGAAAACAATTAGATCCGATTAACGAATCGTGACCAATGGTGATGCCAGAAGGGTTAAAAAAATTGGCACCCATATAAATATTGGAATCAAAGGGCATTTTTACACCAAAAAGTATATAGATTATTTTACGAACTGTATGAAGGGGAATATATCCAACACAGCGAAGAAAGAGTAATACCAACTCTAAACCGATAGTTCTAAGGCGATTGATAATCTTGGGAAATATATTGCTTAGGGTAACTTTTTGGCCAACATATTGATTCATAGATGAATTATACATTTTTAGCCCCAAATTTTTGGTGAAAAAGTAAAATTAAATTTTTAGCTGAGTTTTCCCAGGTGAATTTATTTGCTTGAAATTTACTTTTTTCAATAAGTTTTTGGCGAAACTTCTGATCGATCATTTTTTGAAAGGCTGAAATTAAAGTGCTGGATTTTTCCGGATTAATATACAGAGCCGAAGAGTTTAAGACTTCGCGAAGAGAAGGAATGTCACTGGCAATTACCGGAGTTCCTGTTTTCTGGCTTTCAATGGCCGGAATTCCAAACCCTTCGTAAGTGCTGGGAATAACCAGGGAAATAGCGTTTTGATAAAGAGCCCACTTTTCCTCTTCACTAATGTAATCTGTAAAAATTACTTTTGAGCCCAAACCTTGTTTTTGGATAAGTTTATCGATTTCATCAAAAAGCCAACCTCTTTTTCCGGCGATGACTAATTGGTATGTTGAGTCTTTTGAGTCTTGGTGTTTGAGAAAAGAAGAAAAGGAACGGATTAAAAAAGGATAGTTTTTGTTTGGTTTAAGAGTGCCGACAGATAAGAAATAGGGATGGTGGATATTAAATTTGTTTAATATTTTTTGACTGTCTTTTGAGGAAACTGGCAGGGGTGTGCCGACACCATTGTAGATAACTGATATTTTGTCACCAGGAATCTGATAAGTGTTGATTAATTCATTTTTGGTGAATTGAGAGACGGCGATAATGTGCTTGGCTTTTTTTATAGAATCTTGGGTCCAGTTAACTAATTGGTAGAGGTCTTTTTTGGTAAATTGGTTTTTGTATTTTAGATAGCCGATATCGTGGATGGTGGGCATGGTGGGAACAGAGAAAGAGAGGGGTGAATAGTGACTGGGTGAGTAAAGTAGATCTAATTTGTTTGAAAAAAATATTAGACGAAGAGGAAGGGCGATTTTGGTCCATAAAAATTTTGGGCCAAAAACAATATAATGCCAATTTTTGTTTTCAGGTGGCAAGTCGGAAAGAGGTGGACTTTTTAGATAAATAAAATAGTGGTCGTCAACATTTTGACGATTAAGTTCGGTTAAAAGGTGAAAGGCATACCAACCAACACCAACACGGGTTTTACTGTTAGCTTCATTGCCGTCAATGCCAATGTTCATTATCTTAGTTTACTATAGATGTCTAAAGTATTGAGGGCGGTTTGATCCCAGGAAAAACGGTTGGAAATCATTATGGCCCGATGGGATAACTGTTTTCTCAGAGTTGATGAGGAAAGTAGCTTGTGCAGGCCAAGATAGATTTCTTTAACGGAGGTGGGGTTAACTAAGATACCTGAGTTACCAACAACTTCGGGCATTGAGGAGGTGGTACTACTTAATACTGGGACGCCAACTTTCATGGATTTGATTAGAGGTAAACCAAAGCCTTCGTAAAGAGAAGGATAGGCTAAAAATAGAGCTGAGGCGTGAAGGGCCACCATGTCTTTTTCCGGGATGTATCCAAGAATTTTGATATAGGGATTTTTTAAGTGAATAATGTCTTTACCCCAACCATACTTGCCGGTGATAGCCAATTCAATTTTACTTTTGGGGTATTTTTGACGGTAAAGATTAAAGGCGCTGATTAGATTGATCAGGTTTTTTCTGGGTTCCCGGGTACCTTGGGAGAGAATAAATTTTTTTAAACCATACTGTTTTTCGATGGCAGAAATTTTTTTGTTTTGGATGTCGAGGGGTAATTTTAAAAATTTACCGTACTTGTCCTCGGCGGCTTCATAAACAACACTGCAGTTTTGAGGATTTATTTTGGGAAATATTTTCAGTAAATCTGTTTTTGTGTTTTGGGAAACGCAAATAAAATGCTGACATTTTTTGGAGGCCCAGTACATTTTATGGTGGTGGGTAGAGACAATCTTTGAATTAAGCCAGTGGGGACATAAAAAGGGAGTTAGGTCGTGGACGGTGGTTAAGGTTTTGGCTTTAAAGGCTGGAGGTTGAGTCCAGTCGGAGGTGTGGAAAAGGTCGCAGTTGCCAATAAATAACTCTATGGGAAAGAGGTGAAGCCGATTCCAAATAAAGGCTAAAAGAGTTTGAGGGAAACGATAATGAAATATTTTGACATTTTTATATTTTAGTAAGCGAATAAGATCCTGGGGTAGGGGTAAGCGAAGCGAGGAAAAAAATATTTTATATGAATTTTGACGGTCGTTTTTTAGTAGGTGTCGAATTAAATTTAGAGTGTAGTTGCTAACACCGGTTCCGTAAGCGATAGAGGAAGCGTCAATGCCGATAATCATCTTATAAGGTTGATTTTAACAAATTAGTAAAGAAAAAACGGCAAATTTGAAAGTGAACCCGAATAAATTCAAAGGGAAAAGACAGTTTTGGGGTGGATTGAAAAAAATATTTAAGATTTCTTAGTCTCTCAAGAAAAATACCCGGGAGGTTTTGAATGATATCGTTGGGGGAATAATTTTTAAGAATCAGATAATGCCAGTTGCGGTAGGTCATTTTGGCGCGCAAGTTTCCCATTTTTGATGAGGTGGCACCTCCTAGGTGATAGGAATAGGAAGTGGGAATATAAAGGGTTTTGTGATTTGATTTGGCTAATCTATAGGCAAGATCCACGTCTTCTATATAAGCGAAAAAGCGGGGGTCAAAGAGTCCGACTTGTTTTAGGGCAGATTTTTTATAGATAACAGCTGAGGCCGGAGCTCCCCAAATTGGCCCAAAACCAGCAAGCCTTTTTTTATAAGTATTATTTTGGTTGTTGTTAAGGTTTAGACATTTGCCCGACATAAAATACTTAAGACCGCTTGATTCAATTTTGGTACCCTTTTTGTTTAGGACGAGGGCGTAATATACCGAAAAATCGGGATATTTATTCATCGAATCAACAAGATGGTTAAACCAATTACTTGAAAGCCTAATGTCATTGTTTAAAACAAAAAGAAGAGGATGTTTTGAAATCTCTATACCTTGATTGACTGCGGCGGCGAAGCCAAAGTTTTGGTCAAGTTTTAAAAAGTGAGGATGAAGGAGGGGGTGTTTTTGACCAATTTTATGAAATATTTCCCGGCTGTTATCGGAGGAATTATTGTCAACTAATATTGTTTCTATAAGTAATTTGGGACAGTTTTGAGCTGAGGCAACTATTGACTTGAGACAGTCGGAAAGCCAGGAAGCACCGTTGTAGTTTGGGATAATAATGGAAATTTTGGTCATAGATTTAGATCAATCTTATCGCCTGGTTTGAGATTAAGTTTTTGGGCTAAGCCGGCGTTTAGTTCAATGACATAAATGGAGGGGGCGGTGCTTTGATAGAGTGTCAGTTGAAAATCGCTTTTACCGGGCTGCGGTGAAGCAGTGTAAATATCAGTAATTTGATTATTACTATTTATAAAGATGATATCTAAAGGTATTAGAGTGTTTTTCATCCAAAAAGTTTGAGTAGTTTCCCGGCTGAAGACAAATAACATGCCACACTCAGGGCAAAGATGATCTCGGCCGGAAAGTCCCTTGGCTTGTAAATATGAATTATTGGCAAGCTCAAGAGAAAAGCTTTGATTGCCGATTTCTTGGTTAATTGTTTTATTAATTTTTCGGGGATATTTTATATATACCAAGATTCCGATAAGCAGAATGATGACTAGATATCCAATTTTTTGCATAAGCTCTCCCCTATTTTATCCCAGGTATAATATTTTTTAACTGTTTGATAGCCTTTGGTGGCTAATTTTTGAGACAAAGACTTAGAATCTAAAAGTTTTCTTATTGTTTTGTGTAGACTGTCAAGATTGTCACTGTCAAAAGTTAGTCCGCCTCCCAAGGTTTTAATAACTTCCGATGTTTGGGGAGTATTGGCACCAACAACTGCTTTAGCTCTGGCTAAACTTTCAACAAAGACTAAACCAAAACTTTCGTGGATTGAAGGAAGAATTAAACAGGTGGCCGAGTCGATAGATTTTTTTATAAGACTGCGGGTAGGGCTAAAAACAAATTTTATTTTTTTTCTGCTTTGGGGAGATATCTTTTTTAGGAAGGCAGTAATTTGGGGAAAATATAAGGTTTTTTGACCAAGGAGGGTCAATGAGGTATGAGGATATTTATTTAGGATTAAATTGAAGGCTTGAATTAACAATTCTGTTCTTTTATGGGCGGAAAAATTGGCGATAAATAACAGGCGGGGATTTTTGGGGTATTTAATGTTTTCTTTTTTAATAATGAAGGAGGCTTCGACTCCCAATCCGTGAACATAATATTTGGGCGAGGTAATATTTAATTTAGTTTGAAGATATTTTTTTTCGTAATTGGTTAAACACCAGAGGTGGTCGGATTGATTTAGAGCAGATATTAGAAGCGGAACCTTGAAGTCGGGGTCCTGGGGGTGAAAACAGGGAATGGTTAGCAATTTGGGTGAGTAGTTTAAAAGTAATTTAGTGAGACGGCGAAAAAAAATGGCATAAATAATAATGGTAGTAGGAAGAGGGCCGGCAATAATGTAGTCGGGACGAAAAGAGAGAATGGATTTTAGAGATGAAAGAAGGGGAAAAAATTTAAAAATAGGGCCTTTGGAAAAAAGGGTAAGGTTTGGGAAAATTTTGGCAAGTAATTTTAAAGGACGATGGAAAAGGGTAAAAACAGGAAGCCTGATAATGTTGGGTGCGTCTTGGCCATAATTTAATCGATTATGACGAGACAAGGAAAAGTCGTCGCTTGAAGTGCAGTTGCTAGTAATAACAAGAGTCTGGTGGCCGTGATTTTTCAGATAATCCCCTATTTGGGCTATGATTTTAGAACCGCCATCGACGGCCGGAGGGTAAATGTGGGTGATTAGTAATAATCTGGCCATTTGTTATAGTATATTTCAAAGAGATGAATAAGTTAAAAAATATTTTTGCTTCGAAATTATTCCAATTATCTTTTTCGGCTTTGTTGATTTTTGTAGCTTTCAGAAAAGTAGATGTGGGAAAGTTGTTCAATGAGGTCCAGCAAGCACCCTTGTGGGTGGTAGTGGCTTTATTGGCATATATGGCGGTATCGATGATGATAGGGGGCTTGAGATGGAGCGTCTTGGTGCTGGAAAAAGTTAAATTTAGGGACGTCTTGGCTTTTACCCGGGCAACTTATGCTGGGGCTTTTTATTCCCTGTTTTTTCCTTCAATGGTGGGTGGAGATTTGTTAAAGTGGACGGCTTTGATGAAAAAGTATCCGGAGATTTCGAAGTTAAAACTGGCAGGGACGGCATTAATTGACAGAGTAATTGGTTTCAGTGCATTTGCAGTAATAGCATTAATTGCTTTAACTGTTGGGAAATTATTAAAATATCAGTTCCCTGATGTTTTATGGTGGATCTTTTTGGGAATAAATTTTGCCTTAGTGCTTTTTTATGTTTTAGTGTTCAGTTTGGATTTTGAAAAAATTTTAAGTAAATATAAGTTTTTGAAAAAATTGTTAAATTTGGTTGATTTGTTGAAGAATAGTAATAAGAAGCGGATTTTGATTTGTTTTTTGATATCGATAGTGGCAGAGCCGGTATGGCTGCTGATGACTTGGTTTACCTCATTAACATTTAAAGCGAATATTAGATTGCTGGAAGTGTTTATATTTATGCCAATAATTTCTTTGATATTGGTGTTACCAATTTCCTGGGCTGGTTTTGGAGCTAGGGAGAATTTATTTTTAGTGTTTTTTGGGCAACTGGGGATACCGGCGGAGAAATTATTGTTGGTGTCTGCCTTTGGAGGGATACTGGGAATACTTAATGCCCTATTGGGTGGATTGATATTGTTGTTTTAGATTTTTATAGTTAGGTGAGAATTAAGACCCTGAGAGATTTTTTTGAGCAATTCAATTGAGGGATTGGCGTTCATAGATTCAATTCGACAGATGACTGCTTGGGTGGTGTTGGCTTTTCGGGCTAGCTCACGCTGAGACATTTTTTTCTTTAATCTTTTTTCGATAATTTGACGCGCTAAAATATATTCTGGTTCCGATTCTTTCCAGGCTTTTCTAAATTCAGGGTTTTTAAGAGATTCTTTTAGATGTTCCCTAAATGATGGTAGTTTTTTTGTATTAATCATATTATATGATATCTTTTAGGATATCAAGTGTCAAGTATTTGTTTTAATTTTTTTAAAGCAATTTCAATTTCTTTGGATGGCGTTTTTTGAGTTTTTTTAATGAAGGCATGTAAGACGAGAACAATATTTTTTAGGTGTATAGCATAGATTATTCTGATGTTGTCCTGTCCCAGAATCCTAATTTCCCATAGCGGTGTACCGACAACTTTTTTGATATGTGGTTGGATGGTTGATAGTCCGTAGTTTTCGATGTTGGTAAATATTCTAAATATTTTTGCTTTTTGTTTTATATTTAAAGAATCGATATATATTTTCGGCGGAGATTTTGATTGATTATTTTGTTCCACGTAATATTTAATTTGTGTTATGTAAGTATTATTACATATATGCAATGTATTTGTTTTATTATTTATGTTAATATTTTTTACTGTTAAGAAGTCCTGATAATAAATTCGGGATGGCAACCGAGACTCAAAAAGTTTACGGTGCCTTTTTAAATAGAAATATTTAAAAGACAGGCCTTATTAATTAAAAAGGAAAAATATGAACTATTCCCAATTTTCTTCCGAGTCGGTATCGGCGGGTCATCCTGATAAAATTTGTGACCAAATTTCCGATGCAGTGTTAGATGAAGCAATACGCTTAGATAAAAAATCACGAGTGGCGGTGGAAACTTTGGTGACCACTAATAAAATAGTAATGGCGGGTGAGGTGACGTGTAAGCAAAAGATTGATTTTGAAGGGGTGGCAAGAAAGATGATAAATGAAATTGGTTATGATAAGAAATATTTAAATTTTGGCGACTATTCCCCGGTTGAAGTTTATATTCATCAACAGTCGGCTGATATAGCACTGGGGGTGGACAATGAGGGTGCTGGAGATCAAGGAATGATGTTTGGTTACGCCTCCGACGAAACGAGTGAATTGATGCCTTTGCCGATAGTTTTGGCTCATAAATTATGCAAAAAGATGGATGAGTTAGAAATAAAGGAAGATTGGATTAGGCCTGACGGGAAGTCACAAGTCACGGTAAGTTATAGAAAGGGGAAAGTAGTCGGGGTGGATAAGGTGGTTTTGGCAAAACCCTTGGATTATGAAAAGGAAATCGATTATAAAAAATATTTTTATAACAGAGTAGTTGTTCCGGTGTTAGCAGAACGTGGTTTTGAGATAGGAATAGATAAGGTAATTTTTAATGGTACCGGAAGATGGGAAAGAGGAGGACCTTCGACTGATTCCGGAGTTACCGGAAGAAAAATTGTGGTTGACACTTATGGGGGAATGGGGAGAATTGGTGGTGGGTGTTTTTCCGGAAAGGATCCGACAAAGGTTGATAGAAGTGGCGCATATGCAGCCAGGTATTTAGCAAAAAATGTAGTCGCCAAAGGGTTGGCTAAACGCTGTGAGGTGCAATTGGCGTATGCAATTGGGGTTCGTGATCCAGTAAGCAAGTCAATTGATACTTTTGGAAGCGAAGTTGAGGACTTAAAAACTATTAATAATTTCGTTTGGAATTTGATGGATTTGTCGGTGCAGGGAATTATTAATAAATTTGACTTACAAAGACCAATTTTTACTCAAACGGCCAAATATGGTCATTTTGGAAACGCAAAATATCCTTGGGAACAAATTGAGAAATAGTTTTTCTTTGTTATACTGAGACCATGATATTAATAGTCGGAGGTGCCGGATATATCGGCTCAGAAATAAACAAAGAGTTAAACGAGGCCGGTTTCCAAACGGTTGTATTTGATAGTTTGGTTTCAGGTCACAAAGAGGCGACAAAATGGGGTGAATTTGTTCAGGGGGATTTAAATAATTTAGAGGATATTCGGGGTGTTTTTAAGAAATATAAGATTGAGGCGGTTTTTGATTTTGCGGCTTTCATTGAAGTAGGTGAATCAGTCAAAGATCCACAAAAATATTATTTTAATAATTTGGTAAATACTCTTAATCTTTTGAAAGTGATGAAGGAATTTGAAGTAAACAAGATTATCTTTTCCTCAACTGCGGCAACTTTTGGAGAACCAAAATACACTCCAATTGATGAAGTTCATCCCCAATGGCCAATTAATCCTTATGGTTGGACTAAGCTAATGATTGAAAGGGTATTTGCGGATTATGATGTGGCCTACGGGCTTCGATATGTGGCTTTACGTTATTTCAACGCTTGTGGAGCCAATGATGAGGCAGATATAGGTGAAGACCATGCTCAAGAGTCACATTTGATTCCATTAATTCTTGATGCGGCTATTGGCAAGAGAGAAAATATTAAAATATTTGGAACTGACTACCCTACTCCAGATGGTACCTGTGTTAGGGATTATATCCACGTGGTTGATTTAGCATCAGCTCATTTACTGGCTTTGAAACATTTGATGGATGGGGGCGAGTCTAAGCAATATAATTTGGGTAATGGTAAGGGTTTTTCAGTCAGGGAAGTAATTGATGCCGTTAAAAAAGTGACAGAAAAGGAATTCACAGTTTTGGAAGTTGAACGAAGGCCTGGAGATCCACCAATTTTGATTGCCTCCTCTGAAAAAATTAGAAAGGAGCTGGGTTGGAGTCCAAAATATACGGAGATTGAAGAAATAGTAGCTACGGCTTGGAAGTGGCATCAAAAGAAAGATGATAAGTAACCTTGATTGCTAAAAAGACTTTTTAGCTTTAATATTGCATATGTTCTCATTTAGGACGAAATTATCGATGTTAAAGGCAATTTTAACGAAGAACTCGCCGCTTTATGTTCAATTTTATGTTTCAAAATATTGTCATCAAAACTGTAAGATGTGTAATATTGTTGAATCAAATTCAGATTTAGTTCCTTTTGAGAGTAAAAACATTAATAAAATTGCGGATAATTTGGTAAAAATTGGAGCTGGCGTAGTTTTACTGACCGGAGGAGAACCGCTGTTGAGAGGAGATATAGATAAGATTGTAAAAGTGTTTAAATCAAAGGGCTTGGATGTCAGGATGCAAAGTGCCGGTTTAATTTCAAAGAAAGATTTGTTGAAGAGATGTGTTAAAAACGGAGCCAGAGACATAAATATTAGTTTGGATTCATTAGACGAGGGACTGTCTGACAAGATAAACGGAGCTAAGGGGTCTTGGAGAAATGCCATTAAGTCAATTGCTTTGGTGTCAAAAATTTTTCCGAAGAATAATTCTATTTGTGCCCTGGGTTGTGTGTTGTCACCGTATAATATTGACGAAATTGAATATCTTTTGGAGTTTGCTACAAAAATTGGATGGTGGGTATCCTTAGTTCCGGCTCATGTAAATAAAAGCGGCGAAGTTTTAAAGTTTAGAAGCCAGGATAAGTCTTTTAGTTTTGATAAGAAATCTGCAATAAAGGTGAGTCAACTAATTAAAAGACTAAAGGCGATGAAAAAAGAAGGCTATCTATTATTTGACTCTAATGATTATTTGGATTCTATGGAGAATTATGTTAACCAGGGTAGGGTGACCTGGAGAGAAAATGAAGTTTGCGATAGTCCGAATTTATATTTTGCGATTTTACCTGATGCTTCTTTTGCTCCATGCTGTGATTATCGTTTCTCTGAAAAAGTATATTTATATGACAATAAATTCCCCAAGATATTTAATTCAAGAAAATTTAGACAAGATGTCGACTGTATTACGAAAAAATGCAAAGGTTGTAACTATGGAAGTTATCCTGAAATTTCATTATCAGTAAGATCGGGAAGTACCTTTTGGGAAAGACTGCTTTTAAATTTTAAATCAAAGAGGGTTGGACTTAAAAGCTTTTCAGAAAAAGAGTTGTTTGATTTGATAAAGAGAATTAAGGGTAATAACTCAAAATACTATAATAAAATTATTACCTCAAAATGAATTACAAATTTGAATCTAACAGAGTAAAGGATTACGGAAGCGAAGAAAACTTCTATGATAATTGGGTAAAGGAGGTGAAAGCGGAAAAGATAAACGTGGAAGAGCTGTTTACAGCGATTACCGCCCCTGAAAATGAATATATATTGAAATATCTGGGTCCCTTAAAAGGGAAAAGGATTCTTGAGGTGGGATGTGGTTTTGGTGAGGCTTCGGTATATTTTGCAAAAAAGGGAGCTAGGGTAGTTGCCTCTGACATATCGCAAAAAATGGTTGATTTTGTGAAAAAACTGTCGAAATTAAACGGGGTGGAAACAAAAGTTTTAAAGTTTTCGTGTAATCGTATCCCCTTTCCAGATAATAGTTTTGATGTGGTTTATGCGGCAAACGTCTTGCATCACGTGGATATAGAAAGTAGTGTCAAAGAAATAAAAAGGGTGCTTAAAAAGGGTGGTTCTTTTGTAGCCTGGGATCCCTTGATTCATAATCCCCTAATTAACGTTTATCGAAAAAAAGCATTTAAAGTGAGAACAAAAAACGAACATCCACTAAAGTTGTCAGAAGTAATAACAATAAGGAGTTATTTTCGCTCGGTAAGGATCAGATATACCTGGTTTTTGACCTTATGGATATTTATCAAATATTATTTGATTGATAGGGTTGATGTTAACAGGGAGCGCTATTGGAAGAAGGTAATAGTTGAGGCGGATAAATTAAGATTTCCATATTTAATATTAGAAAGGATAGATAGGATAATATTAAAAATATTTCCAATACTACATAAGTACTGTTGGAATGTAGTGATAATGGGTAAAAAATGAGAAATAAAGAAATGAAATTTTTTGGTTACAATCTGGGAATGGGAATCATATTTTCCTTTTTTAGTATATTTTGTGCCTCAACTTTATTTTATTTTTTGAATTGGAAAATTTCGTTTATAAATATTTTTATTTCTGTGGTGATGTTGGTCATTTATTGGGGTTTACTTGATAGACGATTTTTAAAATATTATTTGATAGTTTTTGGTGGACTTATAATTTTGGCGTTACTTATAAGTCGATATTTTATCGATTTTAGCGGGGATGGGCAGAGTTACCAGCAGATGGGGGTACTGCAGATTGCTTTAGGCTGGAATCCAATTAAAGAATTGATTGTTCCGGATGTGTGGGACAGTACTCACAGTATTTGGTTAAATCATTTTCCAAGATTTTTTTGGATAGTATCTGGGGCGATATATAAGGTGCTGGGAAACCTGGAAATGTCAAAAATATTGAACTTGTTGTTTATAGTGTCAAATTTTTTGGTGGGTTATTGGTATTTGAGACATAAATTAATTAACAAAAAAACATCAGTTCTAGTTTCGGGCTTGGTAGCTTTTAATCCAATTTGCGTTAGCCAGCTAAATACTTTTAGTGTCGATACCTTAATTGCTTCTTTATTTGGACTTTTGATGTGGAATATTTTTATATTTATTGACAAAAAAGTTCACATAAAGGGGTCTGACTTTTCTATCTTTTTAATCTCGGTAATTTTATTTAATATTAAATGGCCAAACTTGGCTTACGTTTTTGTGCTGTTTGTGATGATTCTTTTTTATCTATATTTAAGGCACAAAGAATTGATTAAAAGATGGATTAAAATTTTTGTTTTAGCTGGAATAGTTGGAATTTTACTTTTGGGTTTTGATCCATATATTTCAAATACAGTAAGATACGGAAATCCCTTTTATCCAATTTATCCCTCAAAATTTGAGGTTGATAATAGGACAATTTCTCCGCGTTTTGAAGTTGATGGGAATGTGTGGAGATTTATGTCGGCGGCAAATTCTCCTAGCAATTTTTCGGGTAAGAGTTGGTGGTGGAAATTTTGGTATTCAATTTTTTCAGTTTCTTCAAGCGCGCATTTGATTAGTTACGACAGTCGAGCAATGGACGAGAGTGTCAGTGAGTTGAAAGTTCCATTTTTAATACATAAAGACGAATTGTTAGCTTTTAATTATTCTGATGTTCGAGTGGCAGGATTCGGAGTTTGGTTTTCAGGAGCACTAATATTGTCTCTATTGATTTTATTAGCTTTGATGTTGGTAAATTCTAAGCACTTTATAGAACTAATCTTTATTTGGCTGATGATTTTAATAGCTACTTGGCTAAATCCCGAGTCCTGGTGGGCCAGGTATGTCCCATTTTTATATTTTTTACCGGTTTTGTCCTTTTGCTGGGCTTTCAAGGAAAATAAGCGATTTTTGAAGGCACTGAGAGGGATGCTGGGAGTGGTACTGGTAGTAAACACCTTACTGATACTTTGGGTAGTAATTTCTTTTCAATGGAGGATGACTGGACTTCGAAGAAATGAGATAAGGGAGATGTTGTCAATAAACCAGAGTCAAGAGTTACCGGTTGTAATTGATTTTATTACCAATGGTGCAAGTAGGCCACTGTATTTTGAAAGTGGGGTAAGTTATGTTGAGGCAAGGATAGAGAGCGGGATAATGGAGAACTATTTTATTAAAAATATGGACAAAGACTCGGTAGAGCTGATGAAGGCTAGTTATGTGCTTGATGATAAAGTGCTGGAATATAGTTTGAAAAGTGGGGTTTCCGATAATGACCTGAGTAAACTGGCGAAGATTTTCAATGATATGGAGAGGGTACCTTTAATGAGGGTGAAAAAGTAGAGATTAAGCGGAGAGCCCCCTACTGACATCCAGGGCTGGTTTTAACATGATGCCGTCGTGAAGCGGATCAGCACTAAAGGTGGAAAAATAGCCGGCACTGAATTCTTGCTAAGAATATCTTTTGATGATGTTGGAAGTGAAATAGATGAAACCGGAGTAAAGGCTTGGAAATGACACTAAAAAAAGGCATAATATAGACATGAAAAATGTAGCAGTAATCGGAACTGGTTATGTAGGCTTGGTTACAGGTACCTGTTTGGCGGAAATAGGACATAAAGTAATCTGTGTGGATATTGATAAGAATAAAATTGAAAATTTGATAAAAGGCATTATTCCGATATATGAACCGGGTTTAGAAGAGTTAGTTAAAAAGAATTTTGAGAATAAAAGTTTGGTTTTTACGACTAATATAAATGAGGCTATTTCTAAGTCTGAAGTTGTTTTTATTGCTGTGGGTACGCCGCCAATGTCAGATGGTTCGGTTAATCTGGAATATGTAAAGTCAGCTGCAGAATCGATTGGAAAAGCCATGAACGGATATAAAGTAATTGTTAATAAGTCAACAGTACCAATAGGAACCGGTGATGTAGTTTCCAGAATTATTTCTGCTCATTATAAAGGAGAATTTGATATTGTATCTAACCCTGAGTTTTTACGGGAAGGAAGTGCGGTTGATGATTTTATGAATCCAGACCGGATTGTAATTGGTAATGGAGGCGAAAAGGGACAAAAAGTGATGTTAGATTTATACGCTCCCCTGTCCGGAGAGAGGGTGATGACCAATATCAAGACTGCAGAGATGATTAAATACGCCTCAAACGCTTATCTGGCGACTTCGATTTCTTTTATTAATTCAATTGCCAATATTTGTGAAAAGGTGGGAGCCGATGTAACCGAAGTGGCTCAGGGAATGAGGTTGGATAAAAGAATTGGAAAATATGCTTTCTTAAATGCTGGTGTGGGTTATGGTGGCTCCTGTTTTCCAAAGGATGTTAAGGGGTTAATCCAGATAGCTCATGAAAACAATGTTGGTTTTGATATCTTAGAATCAGTAGAGGCAACCAATGAGGCCCAGAAGAAATCTTTATTACCAAAGATTCAACAACTGATTGGAGAAAATTTAAGCGGAAAAAAGATTGCTTTGTGGGGATTGGCTTTTAAGGCAGAAACCGACGATTAAACAGCTACAAGATAGAGATGTAAATTTAGTAGTTTTTGATCCAGTGGCTTCGGAAGGAGCAAAAAAAATGATAGATAATTTGGAATTTGCACCTGACTTTTATAAGGCAGTAGAAGGTGCAGATTGTTTGGTAATAACGACAGAATGGAAAGTATTTAAAGAAGCGGATTTAAAAAAAATAAAATCTTTGATGAAAAGTCCAAACATAGTTGATGGTAGGAACGTATTTAATGTGAAAGAAATGAAAGACAAAGGATTTAACTATATATCTGTGGGAAGATGAAAAATTGGTTAATTTTTATTGTCTTGGGAATAATATATTTTGCCTTGGCAATAAAAGATCCTTTTATAACTAATAACTTAATATCTAATCTGGAGCCAGGGCCGGATACTTTTTATTATTCTGTTCCCGCTTGGAATTTAGTTCATGGTAATGGGTTTAAAATGGTAGCGCATGGAGTAGAGATAAGGAGAATAGTACCACCCTTATACGGATTGACTTTAGTGCCGTTTTTTAAAATATTTAATGATGTCAGAAGTTACTATTTTCTCAACTTATTATTAGATTTTATTAGTATTTATTTATTTTTAATATTAATTAAAGAATTTTTTGGAAAAGAAGGTTATTTATTGAAATTTGCTTTGGGGTTGGTGTTGGTCACTAATTTTTATTTTTATAATCTACCCACTCTTTTGATGGCTGAAAATTTACTGATCCCATTGACCTTGGCGGCGGCAATTTTGATGATAAAAAAGCTTGATTTAAAAAACTTTATATTGTCTTTATTGATAATACCAATTTTGGCTTTTACAAAGGTTTCTAGTTTTCCGGTATTGGTTGTTTTTGGAATTGTTTTAATGATTAAAATAATTAGTTCAAAATTTTTATACAAGATTCCAAAAAAAATGTACTGGTTTTTAATTCCTTTGTTAGTTTTGGTTGTAGTAGTGACACTGTCAAAAATTGTTTTACCAAATATTGAGGCATTGTCTGGTGCAGGTAATAATTTTTCACCGGTGTTTTTAGGTAAAACATTGCCGATTTTTTTGAAGGAGTTTGTTGGAATTGATGGAAAATACTTGTGGTACAACAACCAGCAAATAGAAAAGTTTGTCGGAATTTTGGCTTTATTTGGGATGCTTTTTGGATTATTTTTAAGAAAATTTAGAATAAATATTTTTATTTTAGGATCAGTGATTCTGATGGTAACAGTATTTCATTCACTGATGAGTTATCCGGAAGGAAGATATATATCGACCGTGGTTCCCCTTTTTTTGATATTTGCCGGAATATTGTTTGAAAAATTTAAAAGTCCTTTTTTGATTATTATATTTTTGGGAATTTACTTTTTATCGAGGGGAACTATTAATGGGTTTTATGAGCGAAAAGTAACAAGTCTAAAGAGACAGATATTAAACAATCGTTTGGAGGAAAATGAGGTGCCGTGGAATTATCGGGCAATGGAAAATTTTAATAGTTATTTTAGAGAAGAAAACAATGATACTTATTTGGGTTCGTTGATAAACCCTTTTTATGTAATGTATTTTGGTAACGGAAATTATCAATACTTACCCATATCAGTTTCTCAGGAATTTTCTGGAAAAGGTAAGGGGTTTATTGAAAAGATATATGAAGATGATAAAACAATTGTGAGTTTGTATAGGCGATTGTTGACTGAAGGGAAGAAGGTGTATGTCACCAATTATTATTTAAAGAATTATAAAGGCTCAAAGGAGCCAGAGTATAAAAATTTAGAAGATAGTTTTAAGTTAACTCAGGTTAAAGATGGATGTTTAGGAGAATGCAAGATTTATTTGGTTGAGTTAAGAAAGAAATGAAAATTGGCATAATCGTTCCGGAATATAATGAGGGAAAAAGAGCCGTTGAGACAGTAAACGGTATTTTGAATTGTAGTAGAAATTTAATAATTGTGGTTGACGATGGCTCTGATGATAACTCTTATGAATTATTGAAAAATAGTTTTGACAAAGAAAAGAGGGTAATTTTATTAAAACACTTAATTAACTTGGGTAAAGGGGCTGCGATGAAGACCGGAATTAAAATGGCCAAAAAAAGAAAGATGGAGGCGGTGGTTTTTATTGATGCTGATGGTCAACATAACCCAAAGCATTTGGTTGAGTTTGGAAAAGTATTAATGAATAATGATTTGGTTTTTGGTTACCGAAGCATGGGGGCGGAAATGCCGGTAGTCAGAAAATTGGGAAATATGTTTTCAATAAATTTAATTAAAGTTTTATTTAAAATAAACCGTTCTGATTTGTTGTGTGGTTATTTTGGTTTTAAATTAAAAATTTACCCTAAAATTAAGTGGACTTCAGGACGCTATGGGGTGGAAACAGAGATTGCTGCCAGGGCGGGAAAAAATAATATTGAGTTTAAAGAGGTAAAAGTTGATACAATTTATATTGATAAGTATAAAGGGGTAACTATATTTGATGCTTTTAAAATATTATTAAAAATCCCCTTTTGGTATTTTGAAAAATAATGAATATTGTAGGTGTACAACTAATTGTAGCGTCTTTTGGCTTCTTGATGCTTTATAACCTGTTTTTGCATTGGAAGAAGAAGGATATTGGTTTTAAAGGAGTAATGGTGTGGTTTATTTTATGGGGGGGGTTGATATGGATTACATTGTTTCCAAAGTCAATCGAGCCATTTATAAAAGAATTGTTCTTTATAAGAACCTTTGATTTTGCAGCAGTGGCGGCGCTGATTGTGCTGGCCTACGTAATGTTTGAGAATCATCTTCGTATTAATAAATTGCAGCAACAAATAGAGAAACTGGTTAGAATAATATCTCTAAAAAAAGAAAAGTGATAAAGTCTGTTTTTGTCTTGATTCTGGGATATAAAGATATAAATAACGTTGATGAGTGTATTAGATCTTTACTTAAACAAAGTTATAAGAGTTATAAGATTTGGTATGCCGACAACAATTCTAATGATGGATCTGTTGATTACATTAAAAAAAATTTTCCAAGTGTAAAAACTTTCCAGTTTACGGATAATAGTGGTTATGCAGGAGGGAATAATAAATTAATTAAAAAAGCTTTTACTGATAAGGCGGATTTTTGCTTGGTGTTAAACGCCGACACGAAGGTTGACAAATACCTATTGAATAATTTAGTAAGTTCATACGAGATGAATTCTATAAAACATAAGGTTGGTTTGGTTCAGCCTGCGGTGATGCTTTATGATTTGCCTAATAAAATTAATACCATTGGGAATGTAATTCATTATTTGGGATATGGATATTGTGGTAATTATTTAACAGAAAAAATTCCAAAACTTGACCGACAAATTGTGTCTGCTTCTGGGACTGCGATGTTAATTTCGAAAGATTATTACAAGGCTGTTGGTTTGTTTGATGAAGATTTTTTTATGTATAACGAGGACCAGAACTATTCTTGGCGAGGCCTACTTAAGGGCTATAAACACTTTTTGTCAGTAAAAGGGAAAATCTGGCATAAGTATTCATTTTCAAAAAATAAAAATAAAATGTATCACTCTGAGAAAAATAGGTTGATGATAATTTTTGAAAATTATGAGAAGTTGACACTTTGGAAGCTAATGCCAATCATTGTTATAAATGAAATTTTGATGATAGTTTATTCATTATTTACAGGTTGGTTTCACTTGAAGTTGAAATCGTATTTTTATATTTTAAAAAACTTAAAAACTGTTAAAAAATACAGGGAAGCAGTTCAATCAACCAGAATAGTGGACGACAAGGTGGTTTTTGAAAATTTTGAATCAAGACTAGACTTTAAAGTGATGAATAATGTTTTAATAAAATTGTTTGTGAATCCTTTTTATATCTACTACAATAAATTTGTTTTGATGTAATTCGGGTAAATTGGCTTTATATATGAATATATATCCTAATTTTAAGGTAAGTATTCAAGGTGAAGCTGATTGTAGCAGTATTTTTTGTGACACCAAATAAAAAGTTAAAAATGATTTTTGACGAACTTATTTGGTAGAATTGAATATGAAATTGGTTGTACAAATTCCCTGCTATAACGAAGAAAAAAGCCTGGAAAAGGTGTTAGGCCAAATTCCGAAGAAAATTAAGGGAATTAGTAATATTGAGGTGCAAATTATTGATGATGGTTCAATTGATAATACCGTTAAAATAGCCCAAAAGTTTAGAGTTGATAGGATTATTAAACACAAAATGAATCAAGGTTTAGGCGTATCTTTTAGTGATGGTGTAGAAGCCGCTTTACGAGCCGGGGCAGATATTTTAGTTAATACTGATGGTGATGATCAATACCCGGGAAAATATATAAATGATTTGGTGGCCCCGATCATTGAAGGTAAAGCTGATATAGTAATCGCTAATAGACAGACTAAGAAAGTAAAATTTTTTTCAAAAAATAAGAAGAATTTACAGAGTATAGGGAGTTTTGCCGTGAGGTATTTATCTGGAACAGATGTTCCGGATGCAGTGTCTGGATTTAGAGCGTACTCCAGAGAATCATTATTAGAATTAAATACAATTACAAAGTTTTCTTATTGTATTGACACAATAGTTCAGGCTGGCAAAAAAGGTTTAAAGATTGTGTCAATACCAATAATAATAAATTCACCAACCCGTGAATCGCGTTTATTCAAAAATATTTGGCAACACATAAGGAAATCGTCAGTAAATTTATTAAGGGTGTTTGCAGTGTACGAGCCCTTTAAGACCTTTTTAATAATTGCAGTTATATTGGTGATACCGGCATTGTTTTTTATGTTGAGATTTATATATTTTTACTTGTTCATTCCCACTGATGCTGCGGGACATATCCAGTCGTTGATATTTGGAAGCGCCTTTCTTATTAGTTCAATTCAGATGCTGGCACTTGGAATTTTAGCTGATTTAATAAGTATCAACCGCCGATTAATGGAAAAAATTTTAAAATATCAAAAAGAAAATGTTAAATAGTTATAAAATTGATTTCTGGACTTTTTGGGGAATGACTGCTCAAGGGTTATTTTTTGGCCGTTTTATTATTCAATGGTACTATTCTGAAAAAGCAAAAAGGACTGTGATCCCTCATATTTTTTGGTATTTAAGTCTTTGTGGAGCAGTAATGACTTTGATTTATGCTTTTGTAAGATCTGACTTGGTGTTTTTATTGACAGGATTTTTACAAATTTTGCTTTATTCTAGAAATTTAGTTTTAGCAAAGAGAAAAGATGACTAACTTTGTTGAAGGTAATTACGAGGACAAATATAATACCAAGAACCCGGTTTCAAAATTGTTAATGAATAACTTTCTCGAATCTTTTAAGGCCTTATTAAGTGAAATCGATGAAAGTGAAATTAAAACGATTTGTGAGGTTGGTGTTGGTGAAGGTAGTTTGTTGAAAAGTTTAGTAAATATTTTTCCAAAAGCTAAATATTGGGCAACTGATTTATCTGCCGGTGAGGTTAAGAAAGCTAAGAAGAGTTTGGAAGGTATAAAGAATGTTAGTTTTAATGTTCAGAACGCAGAAAACTTACATTTGTTTAAGGATAAGCAATTTGATTTAGTTGTTTGCTGTGAAGTATTGGAGCATGTAAAAAATTACAAAAAAGCATTGCGTGAGTTAAAAAGAGTTTCAAGGAAATATATTTTGGTTTCAGTTCCTAATGAACCGATTTGGAGAATTTTGAATATGTCTAGAGGAAAGTATTTGTCTGATTTAGGTAATACCCCCGGACATATAAATCACTGGACTAAATCAAACTTTATTAAATTTATTAAGAGAGAAAATATTGAAATCATTAGAAAGGAATACCCATTCCCGTGGCAGATGATTTTAACGAGTGGAGACAGCTTAAGTATTTCTCAAGAATCTGAAGGCAAATTATCGCCATATTTACGTAGTAGACGATATTTGGCAGCCAGTAAGTCTATTGAACCATATTCGTTGGTCTTGGACATAGGGTGTGGTAGTGGTGGTTTTAAAAAATATCTAAATTGTTGTGATTATTATGGAATTAATATATTTAAGGCTTGGGGGGGTGAGCGTAATAATCTAATTGTTTATGATGTAATGAAAAATATTCCAAGTAATATCAAAAAAATAAAATTTGATTACGTTGTGGCTTTAGCTTTTTTAGAACACGTAAAACAGCCTGAAATTTTTTTTAAGCTTGTTAAACCAGTACTAAAGAAAAATGGGAAAATTATTATAACAACTCCCCACCCAATCTCGCGAAATATTCACGACATCGGTGCAAAATTAGGTTTTTTTAGTCGTGGTGCTAGTGAGGAACACGAGAAATTTATTGAACTAAAAACGATGAAGTCATGGGTCAAAAAAGAAGGTTTTAAATTAATATCTTATAAAAGATTTTTATTCGGCTTGAATCAATTATTAATAATAAAAAGCTAAAACTATATAAATATATATTTTTGAAAGATGACACGAGTTATTACTCCACTCAAATGATAATAAACGCTAAGAAGATATTAATTATATTTTTTTTATACTTGTTTATTCCTGTGACTTTAATTTTATTTGTATTCAGAGGACTTGTTAGTAATCTTAATACTAGCCTTTTAGACAAGTATGATAGTCTCCATATGGTTTGGCAGTTGAATGTTACTGGCAATAAAATATATAAATTTGATTTTAAGAATTTAAATAATTTACCTCATTTTTATCCAAGGAAAGGCACACTGTTGTATTCTGAACCTTTGTATCCTCAATCAGCAATAGTTCATATTGCTAAGTTGATTACAAAGAACCCCGTTGGTGCATATAACTTAACATATCTTTTTATAATATATTTAAATTTTCTCGGTGGTGTTTTTTTATCGAGGAAATTGACGGAGAGTGTGTATTTATCTTACTTAGGAGGTTTGTTGTTTGCATACATGCCTTTTGCCATGATTCATATTGGCCATTTCCAGTTACAAAGTTTCTTTTTTACACTTTTTGCATTTGGTATAAATTTATCACTTTTAAAAATAAACTTTCACACAAAGAAGAAAGTTTATGTCATGAATCTATTTTTAATTTCTTTTCTAGGTGCATTGCAATTTTATGCGAGTAATATGCTGTTTGTGTATATGATGGTGTCAATTGGTTTACATAGACTAGTATTGATGATATATGGTATTAAAAATTTTAAAACCGTAAAGTTACATTTTTTTACACTGATATCAATAGTAGCTTTAATATCTTTATTTATATCTCCATATTTAGTAAACATTGTAAAGACAAGGAGTCAGTATGAGCTGGACTGGCCATATAATACGTATTTAGTTTATTCTGCTAATATTACTGATTATGTTTTTATACTTCCAAGATCATTAATTAGAAATTTTGTATTGATTCAAAAGTGGAATAGTTTAAATCTTCATAATTCAGGTGAAAGTGCAAGTTTTGTGGGGATAGTTCCATTACTTGTTCTTGGAGTTTATTTGATTAGTAGAATTAAAATTTCTAGGAAATTAATTGATGTTTCATTTGAAAATAAGTCTCTTTTAGCCACTTCTGTTTTATTAATAATAATAGGTTTTGTTTTTTCATTGGGTCCGAGGTTGTTTGTTAATGGGGCTTACGCGGGATTACCCTTGCCGTATGATCTTTTTGTTAAATTTCCAATACTTAAAGATATGCGTGCGCCAGCAAGGTGGTATTTTATATTTAACTTTGGTTTTGTATTAATAACTATATTTTGTATGAATAGTATTCAGAAAAAATATGATAGTTTATTTTTTAAGGGGTTTGTTTTATTTCTGTTTGCAATATCAATCATTGAGTTTGTTCCTATTAATCTAAAATCTGTCAATGTTCCAAATATTGACATTGCGGCCTATGGTGAGTTGCATAAAATATGTGACGGAAAAGTTCTTCTGGACTATCCAATATACAGTAAGACTGTTAAAAATTATTTAGAAGACCATTCATATAAAAAAACAGTTTTGTATTCTCAATTATTTCACGGTTGTTACCTATTCAATGGTGATGCTTCGTTTGACCCTCTTGATTATTTAGTTGATGCAAATTTTATACAAAAAGGTATTAATAATGACGAGACAATAGATTTTTTAAAAAAACGAGGGGTAAATTATATTAAGGTTAATAAATTGGCTTTATCAATTGACGAGTTTAATCAAATAAGTAAATATTTATTGGTTAATAAGCAGCTTAGGTTTTTTGAAACCGCTGAATCAATACTAATCAATCTGTAGTGTTAGATTATTTTTTTTAACCATAAACTACCTCCTCCAATATGTGGTAGTTTTGGATAAATGTTTCTGAGTTCGTTTGAATATTTGTGTGAGATATAATTGTTTGATAGAAGTATCTGAAAAGCTTTTGAGAATGTGAGTAAGGCCTGAACTAAATACTGTTCAGTCCAAAAGCGTTTTTCATCTTTAATCCAGGCTGTTGGATAATCGAATGGAAAAAAGATGTCGTGAATGTGAATTATTACCCCCTTTTTCAATTGAGGTAGTATTTGTAAATATTCATAAACAACGTCACTACCGGTATTTAAAACGTGGGATGAATCAATAAAAAGTATATCGTTTTTATTTAATTTTTTGAAAGTGTTTATATCGACATTCTCCACTTTTTTTGGAATAAGTTTGTATAAACCCGGGAATCCTTTTCTTAAAATTGGCTGAGGGTAAGGTTCGATACTAATTAATTTTGTATCCTTGTTGAGCAAGCAAGCTTTGGCGGCTATTTTTGTACTTTGTCCCGATCCTATTTCAATGATAGTTTTTGGCTTAAAGTGGCGGACAATATTGTAGTAGTTCATTGCATCAACATTATCAAATGCAAGATTATTTAGAAAAAATTCATAATTTTTTTTTGGTTTTGTTGTAGGAAATAGGTTATATTCTTTTTGATATTTTTTAAACTTGTTTAGTAGTACCAATTGTTTTTTGTCATTAAAATTGATACCAAAAATTTTTTGGGGTTTCGATATTTTTTCCCAGTTTAACGATGATAGATCAGGAATTGGTTGATAAAAGTGAACTGGTGTTAAATGTAGTCCTTTTGATTCTAAATATTCAAACATGTCATATCTAGAAAAATCGCCAAAAGTTACCTTGAGCTTGTTGCTTAAAAATATTATTAAGTCAGCTATATGTTTTTTATTGTTAAGCATTTGTTATTTGTTTAATAAATTTATTTTTAAATGCTTTTTCACTGTATGTTTCCAATAATTTTTTTTGTATTTTATTAATTATTTTTGACTGTTTATTATAGTTTAAAATAATATATTCTGTTTTATCAATCAGTTCTGGAATAGAGTTAAACAAATATTTTTTGGAGCTTATATGAAAAGATTTAACGGTGTCTGGCAAGCCTCCGCCGTTAAATAAAACAGGTACACATTTTGCTGAGATTGCTTCAATTGGGGCGATACCAAAGTGTTCAAATTTAATAGGATTTATGTCCTGATTTTCTCCAAAACCTGTGGCATGCCAATAAATTTTGGAGCTTAAATATATGTTTTCGATTTCCTTTCTAGAGCAGTTTATGTGAAAAAATATTGGATAACCCTTAGATTGATTTTGTAACTCTTTCATAAAATTTTGGCTTGATTCCTCGTTTCCAAGGCCGCCTGCCAAATGAAGTTCCCACTCCTTCAAGCCCTTATCGCATAGTTGTTTAAAAGCGTTAACCATTATTTCTTGTTTTTTTCCGTGACCAAGGGTAAAAAATCGACCAACAGAACATATTTGATTATTTTTGATAATTTTTTTGTTGGATTTTATTAGTGATACTGGAGGGTATAAAACTGTTGATGGAGTATTCCAATATTTTTTAATCCATTTTTGGGTAAAAGAAGAGTTGGCAAAAATTAAATCAAATTTTTTCATTCGACCCTTAATATTGTAAAAAAAACCAGCTCTAAGACGGTTTATAAACTTGTGTTCAATAAGTTTTAGGAAGCGCTTATTTATGGGATTATATGTAATAATTCTGGGGTTAATTAGATATGCCTCGTCTCGGAAATTGGAAAATATGATATTTAGATTAGTTGTTTTGAAATTTGGAATAAATTTTAATTCATAATGAATGACATTATGTAGGTGATCAAATCTAATGTTCTGTGAAGTTAGACTGGCATTTTTCAATTCATATTTAGTACATTCTTGACTATATTTTGAAACTAGGGGATAAAATATTGAAAATTTACATAGATACTCCCTAGCAGGTTTTAGGTACGAAAATTTTACTTCAAGGTTTTTATCAATTTGATAGAGAAGGTGACCATTTTCCTCTTTTGTATTGACCGAGTTACTGGAAAACTCAACTGGTTTTATATGCTTTGAAAGCAGGGGTAATAAAATATTATTAATAATATAGGCTTTTGGATTGTTATTGGCTTTTGTTGGAAATGACGTGTAATAGTAGTTATGTTTTGATTTAGATAAAGTGTAATCCATATAAGAAGCATTGACAAAAATGTCTGTGTTCTCAGTAAGCTGAGATATTCTATCCTCGTCATTCCAAACTTCTATAAAATTAATTCCAGTAAGATCTATCTTTAACTTATCCTTAATTATTTTTGGATCGACTAAATTACCTGCTATAAATGTGGTTTCGTATCCAACCTCATGCAAGGCCTTGGTAAAATTACAAGCAACAACTTCTCCGCCCCCAAGCGTGCTTAACCATTTATCATAAACAACAGCTGTTTTTTTTATATTATTTTTCAACCCAATGGCCATTTAGTATTTTGTGGTAAAAACTATTAATACTAACAATATTATTTTGATTTAAAACTTTTTTGCGATTAATAATATAAAAAATATTTTTGATAAAATATATAGCTACATTAAAATACTGAATGTCTTTTGATAAATGGTTCCGATTAAATACAGAATTGTGTCCTAGGCGTAATATTGAATATTTGAAAAATTCATAATATTCTTTTAAGAATACTTTAAAGGGAAAATGATAAAAAATATGTAATAATCTGCCTTTTTCTGTATGAAAGACGAAAAAGGGTGACCATTCTTTGCTTGATAAGGCGTGAAGGTGTCTGGCAATAGCAGAATGACAATAATAGTTTTTGTACCCCGCGAGACTTGCCCTTTCACAAAGTTCCGTATCTTCGTAATACATAAAGAAATCGTCGGTTAAAAAACCAATTTTGTCTATAATTGATTTGCGATAAAGTGACGCTGCACCGCAGGTTGAATATACTTCACGGTCATAATCGTATTGTCTAAAATCCCTTTCATAATCCCCTTTTTGATTTTGAACAGTGGCTCCAATATCCCGTCCATAACCATCGTGGAATACCAATGAACCCGCATTTTGTATTTTATTAAATGATTTTTTTTTGATAGTTGAACTATTTGTATTAATAAATAGGGAGACAGTGTTACTTTTTTTATTTCTATCGTAGGTGTGTTCTATCTTTTCATTAAGTTTTGGAATATTTATATTTTTCTCAATAAACTCTAAACAAATTTGAAGTATGTTGTCGCTCTTTTCTTCAAAAGGGATGTCTAGTGAGTATAAGTTGTTTTCTTTCTTAAACGGTAATTCGAGATAAGTTTCTTTCCCAAATCTAAGCAGTTTGGTATTAAATAATTTACAACTTTTTAAATTATCAGTGCTTTTAAATGTAACAGTAAAATACTTTGGATAGATAAGTACTTTAGAAGATACGGAAAATATTTGAGGATCCTTGTCTGCACAGGTTATAAGATTTTTTAGCCAATTTTTATCAACCAAGCAATCGTTGTTTAACAATATGATGTATTCGCCTTTAGCATGTTTAATAGCCTTACCATTACCGCCGGCAAAACCGTAATTTTTGTTTAAAGGAAGGATTTTTATATTTTTATATTTTTTAGAAAAATTGTTGAGAATCTCTAAACTTTTATCTTTTGAAGCATTGTCCGGGATTAAAATTTCGTATTTATCTTTGGGATAATTTTGATTTAAAACTGAATTTATTGTTTCAGTGATAACCTTTTCTCCAAAGTAATTAAGAATAATTATTGAGGTTTTAGGTTGTGTTAATGGTATTTTATTATTCATTAGTTAAAAAGTTTTTTCAATCTGTCATATGTGGGCCAAAGCTTAAAAAATTTGGACGATTTTATCATATCTAGTTCAACTTTAATGTTGTTTCTTTGTGTTATTAATTCACTGAATTGTTTTGAAAGGGAAATTATGCCTTCTGTTAAGTTAAAATTGTCGACGTTTTCTAGGGATATTGAAACAGGTATTGGGTTCTTGATGCTTTTGTCAGAGCAAAGCGCGATTATATATTCACAATTAGATAGATTTTTAGATTGTTTTAAGTTTATTTGTTTTTGTTCAAAAAAATTTTGATTGTTTTTTATATTAATATCTTTTTGTTTATTATTATTTGGTATATTTATTTCTTGGCTGAGAAAAAAGTTTTGATTGAGTATGGTTATATTTTTAAAGTGTTTATTTAGTAATTGTTTGAATTCATTTGGCCCAAGCTCTTTCAGGTGATATTTATTCCCTTTTGGGTAGGTTAAAACATTTGGTGTTGAGACAATAAATAGGCCTTTATTTTTTAATACTCTTTTAATTTGTAATAAAAATTTATTTTGTTTTGATATGTGTTCTATTACCTCAAAACTTATGGCTAAATCAATCGTTTTATCTTTTATTGTTTTGAGATTCAAAATATCATCAACATGAAAGTCTATATTAGATTTACCATAGTTTTCTTTGGCGTAGATTATCGTTTGAGGCGATATATCAACTGCCTGAATCTGTTTACCTAGACCATGCTTACTGATTAAATAACTTCCATAGCCCGTTCCGCAACCAGCATCCAATATTGTTTTACCTTTTGTATACTGGCAAGCAAGTAGATATCTAATTATGTGTTCATAGTAAAAAGCCGACCCTTCGTTGAGTTTTGGTATTAGTCTTTCTCCTGTAAATTTAAGTTTTGTTAGTTTGTTTTTCATCTATTGTATATAGTAAAATTGATTTCTTTGGAATTTCATCAGCAAAGATTTGGTGGTGGTTGAGATATATAACTCTTTCACAAAAGGTTGCGACTTGTTTTAGATTGTGGGAGACAAAGATTATAGTAATATTGTTATCTTTTTTATACTCATTCATTTTTTTAAAGCACTTGGCTTGGAAGTTGGTGTCACCAACGGCCAGGATTTCATCAACCAAAAGAATTTCGGGGTGGACGTGAATAGCAATGGAGAAAGCAAGGCGCATATACATACCTGAGGAATAATGCTTGACCGGTTGATCTATAAATTCTGAGATTTCAGAAAAATCAATTATGTTTTGGAGATTTTTTTCAATTTCTTTTCTTTTAAGTCCAAGAATAGCGCCATTTAAATATATGTTTTCTCGACCGGTTAGTTCCGGGTGCATGCCAGCGCCCAGCTCAATAAGGGGTGAGACTTGGCCGTGAACACTTACTTTTCCAATACTAGGAGACATAACGCCGGCAATAAGCTTTAAAATGGTGGACTTACCAGAGCCATTAGGGCCGATGATTCCAACTACTTCGCCCTTATGTATCTCGAAACTCAGGTTATCGAGGGCAGTAAACCCTTTGGTTGTTTCTTCTCCCCTTAAAAGAGCGGGGATAAATTCTTTAAAAGTTTTTTGACTCTGCAAAGAAAACTTTTTGGTAACATTTTCAAATTTGATAACTGTATTTTCCATATTAGATATTATCTGCGAAGATTTTTTCGCGGGATTTAAAATATGATAAACCGAGTAAAAGAACTACGAGGGAAAGAACAAGAGCAATAGCAAGGCTGGTGTAATTGGGGGCACCACTACCAAGAATTGTTTGACGGTAAGCGTTAATGATTACGGCCATGGGATTTAACTGGTAAATGATTTTGAATTTCTCTGGGACTAGATCAACCGGGTAAAAGACGGGTGAAGCATATAGCCAAAGAAGAATAATCATGTTTAAGAGATATTGAATGTCGCGATAAATTAAGTTGGCAGCGGCGAAGAAGAGAGATAAACCCAGGGTAAATATCTGTTGAATAAAAAAAATGGGAAATATCCATAAGATATTGAGTGAAATGGGAATATGGTAGGCGAACATGTAAACAATTAGGATGGTGCTGGCAAAAAGAAAGTCAATTATTTTGGCAATAATGGTTGACAGAACTAAAATGGTACGGGGGAAATAAACTTTGGTAATCAGAGAACTGGAGTTGACCAATGAAGAGGCGGCTGATGATAAAGAAGTGGCAAAAAGATTCCAGGGAAGTAGGGCCACAAATAGAAATATTGAGTAGGGGATGTTGCTGGCAGCATTGGTGGGAATACGAAGAATTATGGAAAAGGCAAAAGACATGACCAGCATTTGAGCTAGAGGATTTAATATTACCCAAAAATAGCCCAAAATTGATTGCTTATATCGGGCTTTGACTTCCCTGCCCACCATTTGCCAAAGCAGTTCACGCCATTTAATGACGTCTTTTATTTCCTTGATTAAGGGCAACATGAGTTTATTATAAAGCAAAATTTATTTTAAGCTAGAAAGGTACCAGTCAATGGTTTTTTGAAGTCCAGTTTTAAAGTCTACTTTAGCTTTGAATCCAAATTCTTTTAAGGCTTTAACGGTATCCAAACAACGCCTGGGTTGGCCGTCCGGTTTTGTTTTATCCCAAATGACTTGACCCTCAAAACCAACTAATTCATTAATAGTAGTAACTAAGTCCTTTATGGAGATTTCTGTTCCGGAGCCTATATTGACCGGATCAGATTTATTGTATTTTAAAGTGGCGGCAACTATAGCCTGGGCGGCATCTTCAACATATAGGAATTCACGGCTGGCAGTGCCTGACCCCCAAACAGTCATGGGCGCTTGGTTGTTGTTCTTGGCCTCAACCGCCTTTTTTATAAGTGCAGGAATGACATGGGAAGAGCTGGGGTCAAAGTTATCGCCTGGACCATATAAATTGACCGGTAAAAGATAGATGGCGTTAAATCCGTGTTGAGAACGGTAAGCTTGAGCCTGAACTAAAAGCATTTTTTTAGCTAAACCATAGGGGGCATTGGTTTCTTCCGGATACCCATTCCACAGATCTTCTTCTTTAAAGGGAACTGGAGTAAATTTTGGATAAGCACAGACGGTACCAATGGCGACAAACTTTTTAACACCCGCTAAACGGGCTGACTCCATTAATTGAATACCCATAATTAAATTGTCATAAAAAAGTTCACCTGGTTTTTCCCGGTTAAAACCAATTCCGCCAACTTTAGCAGCTAAATGAATAACTATATCCTGGCCTTTGACTGCATTTTGACAGTCTTTTAGTTTGGTTAAATCAAGACTTGCCCTACTGGGTGTGAAAATATTTTTGGCTAAAAATCCGGCCTTGATTAGTTCATTTTTTACGTATTTACCCAAAAATCCACTGGCTCCTGTTAATAAAATTTTATCGTTTTTCATTGACTAATAATTTACCCAGCCATTAACTTTGGCTTCATTTTCAAGGTCGAATTTAACCATAAGCGAAACCAATTCTTCAAAACTTGTTTTTGATTTCCATTTTAAAATCTTATTTGCTTTCCTTGGATTTCCCTGAAGAAAATCAACCTCCGCAGGACGGAAATATTCGGGATCAATTTCAATTAAAGTTTTGCCGGTTTTTTTATCAATCCCCTGCTCCTTTTCCTTTTTACCTTTCCAGACGATATCAATACCCGCTTCTTTAAAGGCTAAAACTGCGAATTCCCTAACGCTGTGAGTTTTTCCGGTAGCAACTACAAAATCATCAGGCTTTGGTTGCTGAAGCATCAGCCACATGGCTTTGACAAAGTCTCGAGCATAACCCCAATCTCGTTTGGCATCCAGATTTCCAAGATATAATTTATCCTGCTTGCCAAGCTTGATGTTGGCTACGGCACGGGTAATTTTTCTAGTAACAAAAGTTTTGCCTCGACGGGGAGATTCATGATTGAAAAATATACCGTTGCTGGCGAAAAGATTATAAGATTCCCGGTAATTTTTGGTAATCCAATAAGCAAAGACTTTGGCACAACCGTAGGGGGAACGGGGATAGAAAGGAGTATTTTCGTCTTGGGGACTCTCCAAAACCTTTCCAAACATTTCACTACTTGAGGCCTGAAAAAATTTGGTTGAGGGACAGTAGTTTTTAATGGCTTCAAGAATACGAATAACTCCCAAGCCAACAACATCGGCTGTATATTCAGGTATTTCGAAACTTACTTTGACATGGGTTTGGGCGGCGAGGTTGTAAATTTCGTTGGGTTGAATTTCACGTATAAGTCTGTCGAGAACGGTAGGTTCGGCTAAATCGCCGTAATGCAAAAAAAGAGTGTGGTCTTTTATTTTTGGATTCTGAAAAAGATGATCGATGCGGCTGGTGTTGAAATTACTAGTTCTTCTGATAATTCCGTGAACTTCATAGTTTTTTTTAAGTAGTAATTCGGCTAAGTAGCTTCCGTCTTGTCCGGTAATTCCCGTAATTAAGGCCTTTTTAATCTTCATTGTGTTTTATTGCCCTTTTGGGCTTAATTGACTTTGATTTACTATATCATGATAAGAATTGAGATATAATCTTAACCATGAATAATAAAAGTAAAGTATGTACGATAGGTGGTGGAACCGGAATGCCGGTAATCAATGAAGCTTTGGTTCAAGCTGGATTTGAGAACATAAAATCAATTGTGACTACCTTTGACAACGGAGGAGACACTGGCCGCCTTAGGACCGATGAAAGAGGTCAAATTTTGGCAACTTCAGATTATTGGCGCTCCCTGATATCTCTATGGAAGGACGGAGATCAGAAAAGTGTGTGGGAAGATATGTTGAGGTATAGGGACGGTAGAAGCCGAAACTTTGGCAACACTTTTTTTCAATTCATGACAGAAAAATCCGGATCATTGGCTGATGTAGATGTGTTATTTAAAAAATTAACTTTAGCTGATTTGAAAGGAGAGGTAATCCCCGTGTCCTTACAGCCGGCAAACATTTGCCTGGAAACAGTTACAGGTAAGACCTATCAAGGAGAACACTATTTGGATGATCTTAGAATGTCGAGGGATTATGTCAAAAAGATTTGGCTAGAACCAGAGGTAAACACTAACCCGGAGGTAGTCAACGCTTTAAACGAAGCTGACTTAATAATTGTATGTCCGGGAAGTGTATACGGATCATTGATTACTAATTTTTTGACCAAAGGAATGAGGGATGTTTTTGCTAACTGTAAGGCCAAAAAGATGTTAATGGTAAATATTATGTCAACGGCAAATGAAGGAGAAATCAGAAATCAAAATGATTATTTAGAACTATTCTATAAAGACTTAAAAATTGAATTTGATCTATTGTTGATGGCAAATTTGGGTAAATTAGATAAAAATAAGTTGGATAGAGTGTTGGATTTTTATGAACTGGAAAATTCAAAGCATATTGAATTTATAGATAATTCAAAGGTCAAGACCCTGATGGCTGATATTGCGACTATTGACGAAGTAAACTGGCGTTTACGCCATAGTCAAGCAAAATTGGCTAAATTCTTTAAAAGTTTTGAACTTTAGTGCCTAAAAGGATTGCGGTAACCGGTAGTAATGGATTTATAGGTAAATTTTTAGTAAAGACATTAAGAGATAGTGGCTTTATGGTGATTGAGGGAACAAGGGATAACGCAGATGTAACAAATAAGAGATTATTGGAGAGCTTTATCAAGAATAGCGATGCTGTTGTCCATTTGGCTGTTTATCAAAATGTTTTTGAAAAAAGTTATATAAGGTTTAAAAAAGTAAATGTTGAAGGCTCAAAAAATGTTTTAGATTTATGCAAAAAACATAAGAAAGGTTTAATCCTATTTTCCAGCGAGGTGGTTTTTAATAAAAGTGATGATTTTTATACCAGATCTAAGAAAGCACAATTAGAAACTGCAAAAAAATATAATAATGTTGAGATTGTTTATCCGCCAGTGGTTTTGGATTTAAAACGCAAACTGAGCTGGTGGCAATTAATGCCCGGTGGAGTGATGGCGACAATTGGTGACGGAAGTAAGAAGATTACTTTTATTGAGGTTAGAGATCTTTGTTGGCATGTTGTTAACTTATTAAATGGTATTAATAATGAATTACCGGTTAAAACCATGACTAAGTATCAATATTTAGATAGGGTTCATAAGATATCCGGAGGATTTAAATTACCGTTTAGAACACCTATTTGGATGATTAGAATTTTAGCGAAGCTTTTTGTAAAAACAAAATATAGTAAGTTGCTGGAATCAATACTAGATTAAGTTTAAGCGTGATAAAATTTTTACATGTCCCAAAGAAAAATTAAAAAAATTAGGGCTGAAGAAAAAATTGCTCAGAAAGCTTCTAGTGAAGTCGCTATAGAAAAGCATTCGATAATAGAGATATTAAGAAAAAATTGGGTTTTTATGGCGATTATTTCTTTGGGAATTTTTTTATTATTTTTTAATGGACTGAAAGGTGACTTTGTGTCAGATGATTATGCAACCATTATTAATAATAGTGATATAAAAAGTCTTAAATATTTCTCAGGAAATGTGACACCAGTGGTATTGACGAATTTTTTGATTGGAAATATATTTGGAGTTGTCCCCGTGGCCTATCACTTATTTAGTGTTTTGTTTTACATACTGACTTGCTGGCTGGCTTTGATATTTTTGAATTTTTTAACCAATGAAAAGATATCCAGGATTACCATGCTGATTTTTGCGGTAATGCCAATTCATGTCGAAGCTGTATCCTGGATATCCGGAAAACCGTATTTGTTTATAGCCTTCTTTTTATTGTTTTCATCGATAACTTTTTTTAAATATCTAGAGGAGGGGAAGCTTAGGTTTCTGATTTATGGGGCAGTTTCATTTTTATTGGCTATTTTGGCAGATCCGCCAAGACCTTTTTCATTGTTTTTTATAATGGGATTATATTTGGTCTTGGTAAATAAGCCGTCATATTGGGCAAAATTTAAAAAAATATTGCCATATGTTTTGGTTTTAATTGCAGTGGCCATCTTAATGAAGATATCTTTGATTACTGGAAGAGTAAATATTGTTAATAGTGGGTATAACCAAAGTGAGAGTATTTTTTATAATCCCCTATTTCAATACCCAACGGGAATTCCAAAATATTTACAATTGATGTTTTTTCCAGTTGATTTAACCTTGTATCATACAATGTATGTTTTCCCCTTTTGGTTAAATTGGTCAATATTTTTATCGTTTTTCGGATTAATATTTTATTTCTTTTTTAAACACAAGTTAATATTTTTTTCCTTAATGTTTTTTTTAGTAACTTTATTGCCTTCTATGGCGCCAATAAAGGTCAGCTGGTTAGTGGCTGAGCGATATGGTTACTTACCTTCGCTCGGAGTGGCACTATTTTTGGGAATAATAGTTGATAACCTGTGGAAGAGAAATAAATATATAGCTATTGGAATTGTTACTGTTTTGTTGGTGCCGTTTTCCATTAGAATAATCCAGAGAAATATTGATTGGCAGACTAATCATAATCTATGGGTAAATACCTGTCAGGTATCGCCCAATAGCCACAATGCTTGGAATAATATTGGTGACGATTACGATAAGTTGAAAGATTATGACAATGCAGTAAAAGGTTTTACCCAGTCAGTATTGGTTAAACCAAATTATGCTGATGCTTATCACAATAGGGCTAATATATTTTATAAAACTGGTAGATTAGATTTAGCCAGGGAATCATACAATATTGCTATTCAATTTTCCCCCGGACTTTATCAGACATATTTGAGCTTAATCCAGATCGACTTAATGGAAGGAAGGGCTGATTTGGCCTTAGGTCATGCGTCTAAAGCCGTAGAATTACAACCAAATGACCCACAGGCTCAATATGCCCTGGGCATAGTAAACGCCCAAATTGGTCAAGTCGAAAGGGCAAAAGTAATTTTTCAAAGCATATTATCCGTCTATCCAGATTATGCGCCAGCAAAAAATGCTTTAATTCAAATTGCCGGATTTAGGGTAGGAAGTTCCTGAGGTAACCAAAGGAATAAGTGAGGATTCTTTTGGGATCAAGAATAAGCATTTTTAATCCCGACTTTAAACGTATTTTAGTTATTGGAGGGTTAACTTTGGCGGCTACTTTCAACAGTTCAAAGAGTTTTTTATGGGTGTAATTTGGGCTTTTCAACAATGATTTATTGGTGGTAGTGATAATTTTGTTCAAGTGATATCTAGATTCATCTAAATAGCCTTTCTTGACCGCATCGGCATACATTTCAGTACCATAATAGGGAGTAGCAATAAAGAAATAACAATAATCACAGCCAAGTCTTCTTAGCTCTTTAGCAAAACTTATAGTTTTGTAGATGTCATCAATCGTCTCCTCCGGAAAACCGACTACGAAGAAAGCTTCGACTGATAAGTGATGTTTTTTGCACAAAGAGACAGTCTTTTTGACCATATCTAAGTCAAGATGTTTTTTAATGATGTTTTTTAAAACAAGCGGACTTCCGGACTCAGGGGCAACTTTTACTTGAATACAACCCGCCTTCTTCATTAATTTTATTAGGGTTTCATCAACTCTGTCGGCGCGGATACCGTTTGGGGTAGACCATTGGATATTTAGCTTTTCTTTTATAATTAAACGACAAATTTTTTTGGCACGCTTTGGATCAAGAGTAAAATTATCGTCGAGAATATCGAAGTATTTTATACCGTACTTATAAACACATTCTTTAATTTCTTTTAAAACATTTTCTGGACTACGGCCACGCCACATTCGAGTCATGGTAAGGTGAACACTACAAAAAGTACAATTAAAGGGACAGCCACGTGAGGTAAAAATACTGGTTCTTTTATGGCCAAAGGCCAGCATGCCTTCGACAACTCGACCTTTTTTGGCGGCTTGTAAATACTTATCCATGGGTAAAAGGTGACGGGCTGGAAAGGGGAGAGCATCTAATTTTTGAATCGGTAGAGAGCGTGGATTATGAATTATTTTATTTTGTTTATTTCGGTAAGACAGGCTACTAATGTTTTTTAATGATGTCTTTTTTTCCAATGCTTTCAATAATTCGACGGTGGCATACTCCCCTTCTCCGCGAATTAAATAATCAAAGTTTTTATCATTTAACATTTCATCCGGTTGGATTGTGGCATGGGTACCACCGGCAAGAGTGATGATTTTAGGATTAATTTTTTTGACAATTTTGGCAATCTGATGTGATTCAAATGATTGAAAGCTGAAAGGAGTAGCAATGCCAACGAGATCAGGACGGTAGTCAATAATTTTATTTTTTATGGTTTGATAATCAGCTCCGATAACTTTTCGAGATGCAATTATTTTCTCCTGGTCGAAACCAAGAGCGAGAGCATCAAATATTTCGACAGAATATTTATGTTTTTCCAGCGATGAGGCAACATAAGCTAGACCTAGGGGTTGAAATACATTAATAACAAAGTTACTTTTTATTGGAACCGAGTTGGGAGGATTAATTAGTAAGACACGAAAATGTTTCATGAAATCATTTAAATATTTGTTGATATAATTTGTCGGCCCGTTTAGACCAGTTCCAGACATTTCTAATCAATTCCAGGGCTTCTGATGAGGTTTGTTGGTATAACTTTTTGTTTTCAAGAAGTTTTATGATGTTATTCGAAAAATCCTGGTAATTACCTTTTTTACTTTTTATCATACCTTTTGGGTAATATGTTTTTAAAGCTTCCAGGTCAAATGAAACACCAGGAAGGCCCCAGGCCATAGCTTCAGCGGCAGCCATTCCCCCACTATCATATATCGCCGGATGTACCACCAGCTTTGACTCTTTAAAAATGTCATATTTTCCTTGTCCGCTTTGAAACCCAAAAAGAATAATGTTTTTATCCAGTTTTAATTTTTTGATTTTGGATTTAAGTTTTTGCTCCAGTTGACCGTTGCCGATAATGGCCAATTTAGCCTGGGGTTTTTGTTTTATAAGTAATTTCCAAATGTCGATTAATTCTAATACACCTTTTTGGGAGTGGAGACGTCCCTGAAAAACGGCATCATACTTTCTACTCATTACAGGTATTATTTTATTTGATTTAAGATATTTTTCTGATTCAGTAGTATCAACGCCGCCTTGAACTATGACAACTCTTTTTCCGGGGAAACGACGACGATCAGGCTCGGAGGTGATTAATACTTGATCGGCAAAGAGTTGGGCTAAAAATCTTGAAAATATTTGAAGAAAATAATAGAAAAATCCCTTTAGAGGTTGATGTTCGTAGGGTGAAAACTTTGATCCGGGAAATGGAGCAAATAAATATTGGCCACACAACCAGACACCTTTTGGATTTACTATTTTATACAAGAGACCTAAAATAAAATCAGGGTAAAAATCAGAGACAGTATAGCAATAATGAGAATTTTTGAAATCTTTTAGGTGAGTAAAAAATCCAACCTTCCCCCAGAAGATTCTTCTCAGGGTGTGACGAATGAGATTAAAAACAGTTGGGTCACAATTTTGGTTAACTTTATCAGTCTGAATAAACTTAGGTGATAGGTGGTATCGATTTAATAATTCTTTAGTTTCCTGGGCCCCAAACACGGTTATATCTAATTTTTTTTGCCAGTTTTTAATAAATTCGAGGAAGATGGTGTCGCCGCCACTTTGACCGGTACCAATGTTATTATTAGCTATAATTAACAGTTTAGATTTCACTTAGCTATTTTAGCTTATTATGAGAAAAATTAATTTAGGAAGTGGCCCGGCATCATGTCGGGGTTGGACAAATTATGATTGGGGGTTATTGCCAATACTTGGGAAATATAAATTAACGTCAATATTTGTTAAATTGGCCCTGTTACCACGGGACTATAAGTGGAAATGGCCAAAAATTGAATTAGTGGATATAAGAAAAGGACTCCCTGATGAAGATAAGAGTGTCGATTATATTTATTGTTCAAACGTTTTAGAACACTTTGAGAAATTTGAAGCAATAACAATATTAAGAGAATGTAAAAGGGTTTTAAAAGATCGAGGCTTGATTAGAATAGTATTGCCAGATTTAACAAAAATGATGAAAAAGTATAAGAACGCGGAAAGCTTTAATCGTGAATATTTTGGATTTGATAAAGATCTGTATGTTGGCATATTAGGAAATATAAAAAAACTTTTTATCAGAGGACATCAATGGATGTATGATGCAGAAGAGGCCAGGGAACTATTGAAAATTGCTGGATTTAATAAAATTAAAATAATGCGTTTTGGAATTGGAGCTTGTCCTGATATCAAGAGGCTTGATTTGAAAATGCACCAGGAATTAGGTCTTTACATAGAAGCGGGTAATTAGAGAAATATTTTTATCAGAAAAGTGTTTTAAGGCGTAAGAGCGACAGTTCTTTTTGAGTGTGATAATACTTTGGATGTTGGTAAGATGTTTCTTTAAATTGGTTAAATTTGGTGTAAACAGAACAGAAACAGTTTTATCCACAACTTCAGGTACAGCTCCCATATCGGTAGCCAAAACAGGAACTCCGCAGGCAATAGATTCCATTAATACCCTACCCCAACCTTCATCGTATTTGGAAGGCAAGCAAAAGAGATCTGAATTTTGGTAGTAGCCGGCAAGTTTTTCATAAGAAACATTGCCGTGAAGTATAATATTTTTGTTGACTTGAGATAATTTTTTAATTTTTGAATAATCGGGACCTTCTCCAACAAAATTAAAGTCTATATTGGGAAAAGTTTTGGCGACCTTAGCCAGTAATAAGGCGTTTTTTTGTGGAATCATCCGACCGATAAACAAGACGGAGGGTCTTTTTCTGGTGGTATTTAATGGCTTAAATTTAGCAGTGTCAATCCAATGACGATAGCGATGAGTTTTATTTTTATCGACCCCTAGTTTTGTTAATTGATCAATTGAACGCTGTGATTGGGTTAAGACAACATCAACACGGTTAAGAATTGTTGAAATATATAAATTACTTTTTGGAACATTGTCGTAAGAAGAATAAATACTGACAATATGACGATTGATATGAAAGATTTTTTGTAAAAATATCCCGATAATGGCGGCGTTTAAGCCATGGCTGTGGATGACATCAATTTTGGGGTGATGAATAATAAGCCAAATTATTGATCGGATTAGTAAGTAGGGGGTGATATAAATCAAGTTTAAAAGGGGTTTTTTTTCTAGACGATGAAACAAGTTATTTCCAAACCAAGAGAATCTTCTGATGTGTAGATTTTTATTAATTTTTTCTGAATGTTGCCAGGTTACGTCTGTTGTGGAAATAGGTGAATATGTTAAAACATAATTTTGGTAACCCAGAATAGAAAGTTTGGATGTTAAATCAGTCAAATGAGTTTCAACACCGCCAATATTTGGTGAGAAAAATGGAGTGATAGTTAATATATTTTTAAGCATTTTTTATAAAGAAAATTGTGTCTTGGGTGACATCTGAGGTGACAATAAAACGCCATTTTTTAAGTTCATTAATGATTGTTTTTACTTTATCCCTTTCTAGTGAACCCCTCTCTTTCCATCCGCTTTGAAATGAATTACTTTTCCAAAACTTGGGAATAAATGTTTCGGCATTGTCTAAAATTATTACTCCACCTGTCTTAATTTTTGGAAAAGAACCAATAAGACAATCGCGTCTCCACTCACCGTCAACTAAACAGATATCAATTGAATTGTCAGGAATTTTATTAAATATTTCTAAATATTTCTTTTTACTTTCTGCTAAATGTAACTTAATTTTACTGCCGGCTGATCTGGTAAGTTTTTTAGAGATTTTATACCACTGTAGATCATGTTCGATGATAATAGTTTTTTTGACATGTTTTGAAAACCAAACAGTGCTTGAGCCACTGCCAAATTCTAAGACCACATCTGAGGCTTTGGCCAAATTTTCAATTATTTTTATTGATTCGACGGTAAGCCAAGGAGTATTTTTACTTTTTAATTCACCATGTATTTTTTTTATGATGCCAAAAAGGAAGCGATAATTTAAACGTCTTTTTATATAATCGTAGCTTAGTATAATTTTATAGCCTCTAATCCAGGTTTGTAAACTTATCGGTAACATGGGTGTTTTATTGTTGCCAAATTTGACGATTAATCGGGTTTAATATATTTAATTTGTATTTAATTGTAACAATAGCGTAAATCCACCAGGTTAGAAAACAAGCCAGGGGGTGAAAAAACCAAGCCGGATCGGGTTTGCGAAAAAATCCTCTTAGAGCATCAACTAATGGGGGAATAATCAGTAAACTATATAAACTAAAATAGAGAGTATTGCTGGAGTTTGACCAAAGATATTGTCTTAAGTCTTTGTATTGATAATAATCACTCAATCGACGCTGTTGTTTTTTGAGGAATTTTGTCAATGAAGATTCACAAAAAGAATGAATAATGCCAGTTTTAACTTTGGCAAAATATATAGGTTTTGGGGCCATGGCAATAATATCAATGTCGAAAAGGTAAGATCCTTTAAATAGATTGTCTAAGAAACTTTTTATAAATATTGTGCCGTTTGCGCCGAATGTGGGGATATGTCGATTGTCGTCTATTTTTACTTTTAGATAATTTATTTTATCTATTGTTTCCAGTTTTAAATTTGTCCATTTTTTTGAAAGGTGGGAATAACGGTCATAATTACCATTAATATATGCGTAGGGATCGTTGGCTCCTAAAAGGGCGGAGTATCTCTCGATATATCCGGCATTTTTTCTATATGTGAACGATATCGGCTCGCTTCCGATAATGCTTGAATCTATGAAGGGAATTAACATGTCTTTTAGCCAATTAGTGTTGGGTAAGACGTTGTCCGAGTCTATAAAAGCAATAAAATTACCTTTGGCATTTTTGAGTCCAACTGCTTTGCCGGCTTCGGCAGTTTTTAATGGATTTTTAAAAACTTTACAACGATATTTCTTGGCAATTTTTAGAGTCGCATCACTTGAGCCGCCGTCAATTATTAATATTTCTAAATTCTTGTAAGTTTGGGATATAATTGATTTTAAACACTTTGAAAGTACCCTGCCAGAATTGAGTGTCGGAATGATAATTGAGACTTTAGAGTATGCCTGCATATCTATGAATTAGAGAAAAAATCCAATAATCTAAAGGGAAATCAAAAAACTTTAATTTCCATCGTATTTTTACTAAAAGTAAGGCAAAATAATAACCAACTTTGAATGCAAGCTTACCGAGGGATGATTTAATCCGGGGGTAAAGCATGTCATGAGTGTCTTTATCCATAATTCCAAATATGTATTGGGTCAACATGGCGGTAAGTCGAGCGTCATGGGCACTAATCCACTTTTGTTTAAGGGTTTCGTGAAAGGCGTCTTCGGGTGACATCAAATAATTGCTCCAGGAATTAAGACTTTTTGGATATTTTAAACCCAAGGAAACAGCCCGGTTAAACAAGGCTGCGCCTGGATAAGGGAGAAAAATATAATAGGTGTAGCGATTACGGTCACAAATTTTAAGCAATCTATCAATAAGACTGAGGGTGGCTTTGTACTCTTGGGCTACAAATTCATTGTTTTTCTGAGGATCTTTTGACCAGGGTAAACCAACCAAAAATGAATAGAGTATTTTTATATGGTGTTGGGCGCATTTTTGAGTAAACTTAACCAGTTCATCGACGTTCATGTCTTTGGAAATGAAATCAAGGGCACTTTGTGAACCGGATTCAGCTCCGGTTAAGATCATGGCACAACCTGTTTTTTCCATTAATTTCCATGTTTTTTCCTGATAGCGTGAAAGTTGACCAGCTCGACCATTGGCATTACCCCAATTAAATTTCATTTTCTTGTTGACCATTCCCTGACAAATATCAGTAACTCTTTTTTCGTCTACAAAAAAATTACTATCATAAACTGCGACAGAGTCTGCTTTGTATTTTTTGATTAAATTTTG
>LBTB01000001.1 GCA_000989305.1 Candidatus Shapirobacteria bacterium GW2011_GWF2_37_20 | reverse complement strand
CTTCGCCTTCTTGACGAAGACGGGAAGCAAATTGATGTTGTTACTTTAGCCCAAGCCTTACAGCTTTCTTCTGAGTCAGGACTAGATTTAGTCGAAATTGCCGGGAAAGCCGTTCCTCCTGTCGTCAAATTAATTGAATTTTCTAAGTTTAAATATCAGGAAGCCAAAAAAGCCAAGGCAGAGAAAAAAGGCATCAAGGGTGGCGAAACTAAAGAAATCCAAATGACCCCCTTTATTGGTCAGGGCGACTACGATACCCGTCTTAAAAAGACTAAAGAATTTTTAACTACTGGAAATAAAATCAAATTAAGTATAAAATTCCAAGGTCGCCAAATTCAAAAGCCGGAATTTGGTTATCAGCTCGTCGACAGGTTCAAAAATGATTTAGCTGAAATTTCTGCCCCCGAAGGCACGGCTAAACTAATCGGTAAAAGACTCTTAATTACTTTTACCCCAGTCAAAAAACCTAAAAAATAAAAAAATAATATGGAAAAAGCAAGTAAAAAACACAAAGTAAAAAAATCGGTCAGCAACCGTTTTACTGTTACCAAAAATGGTAAGGTAATGCGCGAATCAGCTTTCAATCGTCATCTTAAACGCAAAAAGTCCAAAAAACAATTGCGACGTCTTAAGGGCAAAAAAGTTGTTACCGGTCGTATTGCCACAAAAGTTAAAAAATTATTAGGTAAAAAATAATCATATGAGAGTTAAAACCGGAACCGTCAGACGAGAAGGTCATAAAAAAATCTTAAAACTAGCCAAGGGTTACTGGATGACTCGCTCCAAGCGCTATAAAGTTGCTTCTGAAGCAGTTTTACATGCCGGTCAATACGCCTACAATGGCCGTCGTATCCGTCGACGTGATATTAGAAAAGTCTGGATAGTTAGAATTAATGCCGCTCTCCGTCCTTTTAATACCAGTTACTCTGTTTTTATAAAAAAACTTAAAGACAATAAGGTGGAATTGAATCGTAAAATGATTAGCGAAATTGCTATCCACGATCCTGCTACCTTTAAATCTATCTTTACCTCCCTCAAATAAGGGGAATTTCTTTCTAAAAAATATTAAACTCCCCGAAAAAGGGGAGTTTTTTGTTAATATAAACATATAAGTAAATGGACCTAAATACTCTAAAAACACAATTTGAACAGGATAAACAAAACCATCCCGAAAAAATCCAATTAGATTGGCTTGGTAGAAACGGTAAACTGAATACATTTTTTTCCAACCTTAATATCGAAGATAAAAAAATCCTTGGTCAAAAATTTAATCAATTTAAAATAGAAATTGAAAATTATATTGATCTTCAACTTAGTAAAATTTTAGACAATGCCATCAAACACCCCACCAAAAAGTTTTCCCAAAATATTATTTCACTTCCCAAAGTTGGCCACCTTCACCCCATTACCCAAACCGAACGACAACTAAATGAAGTCTTTAGAAAACTGGGTTTCTCAATTTACTCTAGTCCAGAAATTGTCACTGATGAATTTAATTTCACCCGCCTTAATGTTCCCCAAAACCACCCGGCGCGAGATATGCAGGACACTATTTACATCAAAGAGCCTGAATATCTTCTCCGGACTCAAACATCCACCATCGAGTCATACTTACTTCAGGCCGAAAGTAAAAATTTACCAATCAGAACCGCTTTCCCCGGCTCAGTCTACCGAAACGAAAAAGTTAATCGCAGTAACCATTTTGTCTTTCATCAATATCAGGCTGTCGTTGTCGACAAAGGAATAACCATGAAAGATCTTATCGGTACCATGGATTTAATGTTCAAAACTCTCTATGGCTCAAAAGTTGTTGTTCGCTACCGCTGTAAATATTATCCCGAAGTTGAACCCGGCGTTGGTCCCGACATGCAATGCTTCTCCTGTCATGGAAGAGGTTGCCCTCTATGTAAATATGCCGGCTGGATTGAAATGGGAGGTTCAGGCATGATTCACCCAAAAGTCTTAGAAGCTGCCGGAATTGATCCCAAAATTTGGACTGGTTTTGCCTTCGGCATGGGTCTAGATCGTTGGACCATGGCTCAAAACGATATCAAAGACATCCGCACCCTTCGAGGTGGAAATTTAGCCTACAAACCTAATCTATGAAACTAATTTATTCTGAATTAAAAAAAATCCTTCCCACCTTATCCGTAAAACCGGAACAACTTCGTGATGACATTACCATGATTGGTCACTTCACCAACTACTTTGAAGAAATTGATAGTGAAATTGTTTTTGATTTAGATATCAAAGTTAATCGTGGCGATTGTCTAGGTTATTACGGTTTAGCCCGTGACTTATCGGTTTTCTACAATCTTCCCTTAGTTCTCCCCGAAGAATTAAAAATTTCATCAAATTCTTTTCAACTTCCCATAAAGGTCACCACCGACAAAGTCAAAAGAATCATGGCTTTAAAAATCTCCGAGTTAAAAAATTCTCCCTCCCCCGACTGGCTTCAAAAATTTGTTAAGCTCCACAGCATTAATTCCGTCAATACACTCGTAGACCTGACCAACTATATTATGCTTCTCTATGGCATCCCTGTTCACGCTTTTGACACCGCCCTTTCTCAAGACAAACTTATTTGGGAAATAAACTCTAAATTTACTGAATTTACCAGTCTTGATAAAACAAAATTATCCCTAACTAAAGATATTTTAATGGTCAACAGTCCCGACAAAGCATTAAGCCTCAGTTTCTGGGGTGGGGAAGCCTGTGCCATTAGCCCTCAAACTTCCAACGCCATCATTGAAATAGCCGTCTACGACCGCACCACAGTCCGCCAAAACAGTCGTCAGCTCAAAAGTGTTACCGAAGCCGGTACCCGTCTGGAAAAAGACTTAGACCCCGATTTAATTCCCCAAGCCTTAAACCATTTAACCAGCCTAATTTTGAAAAATTGTGGCGGTGAAATAAATTCCTCTATTTTTGACTATTATCCAAATAAATCAGATATCCCCTCTATTGAATTTAATCCCCAAAATGTTTCTCTCCTTGTCGGTATTGACATTCCTGCTGATTTTTCAATTGATATTTTAAATCGTTTGGGTTGTTCTGTTGTCAAGAAACCAGAATCAGGTTTCTTAATCACCCCTCCGTCTCTTCGGCCCGACATTACCCTCGAAGCGGATTTAATTGAAGAAGTAATTCGTTTTTGGGGCTACCAAAAAATTCCCACGACTCAAGTTTTAAAATACAAAAAACTACCAGACATTACTCCCAAAATTATTTACTTAATTGAAGAATTAAAAGACAAATTAGTCGCCCTCGGTTACGACGAAGTATTAACCTGGCCCCTGGTTAACCAGGCCCTTAATCCAAAGACTATTATTACCACTCAAAATAGTATCAACTCTGAGTGTATTTATCTTCGTCAGTCTTTAGTTCAGTCTTTAAAACAACAACTGGATCAATATCGGCGTTTTAAATTACCCCAAGCTCAATTCTTTGAAATCGGCAAAATTTTCTCTCAACAAAATGGTCAATATATCGAAAAAAACTCACTGGGAATTTATAACCACGACTCTTCACAATTGACTTCCGATTTAGAAAAACTAAATTTAAAAGCAGATATCATCGAAAGTAATTTTACTGAAATTATTTTGGATGATTTACCAAAACCAGAATTATACATCCCCGTTCCCTTGTCCTCCAAGGCCATTGAGCTAACTTCACAAATAATTACCCTCGACGCCAATTTAACTTTAGAAGAAAAGATTGAATCCTCAAAACTCATCGAAAAATATAGCCATCTAATTGACCCTAAAATTCTTTGGTCCATTCAGATCACTGATATCTACCATGACACTAAATTGAATAAATACCGCTATACCTTCCGGGTTTCATATTATAACTGCAACGATAAAATCGCCAAAAAAATTCATCTCACCGCCTTCAATCTGGATAAAATCCTTTCCTGTTAGCAGTCTTCACTGTCGACTGCTAATAACTACATCAAATTAAATTATTCAGTATCATAGACTATTTATATACATCAATCTACATCAAGGACTGACAGTAACTGTCGGACTTATTATCGGAGTCGGGCTGAGAAATAGTGTCGGAATCAAAACTGGACTAGGAATTGGCGTTATCGTCGGAGTCGGGCTGGGGGACCAATCCCAGGCAACGTTTACTCCAATCCGAATTTCTCTTTCATTACTGGCACCATCCTTATCTACCGCCCTAACTTTCAGGGTGTGAGGACCAGTACTCATGTTGAAATTTCCCTCAAATGGTCTTTCATTCCAAGTCTTTACCTCACTCCCGTCCACCCAGAGCTTTACTTCCGTTATTTTTTTCAAAGATGAAGTGCTTATTTTTACAGACACCTCATTACCCTGAGTTGAATGATCGCCGGGTTGATCAAAACTCACCCCTACCGCCCCATCGTCTCGACAATAACTAAATGGAGGTGCGTACATATCCTTATTTTCCTGTGAATTAATCCAACCATCGATTCCCTCCTGCCAACGATTCCGGCCGTCAACGCTTACCGGATCTTCTTCTTTAAAATTAAAATATTCTTTCTCGTCAAAATTACCGTTAGCCACATCTTCCGGTGTCGCTAAACCGGTTTTATCTCTACATATTTTAAGTTTCAAATGAATCGGATCAGAAATATTAGTCTGAGTCCCGTCAATGAAATATTCTGTCTTACTTTCAAAACCGTCATGAACTCCATAACCCGAAAGTTTATCCACTGAAATGTTAACAATCTTGTCGGGAATTGGAAAATCCTGTTTTTCCCGTTTAGGTAAAGCGTAAAGCATAATCTGTCGCCAGATCGGCGCTGCTCCGGATACTCCGGAAGCAACTTTTCCCATCGGAGTACTGTCATTATTTCCCACCCAAACACTAGCCAATAAATTTGGCGTCCAGCCAATTGTCCAGTTGTCCTTCTTTTCATTAGTTGTTCCTGTTTTAACCGCCACTTGATAATTAGAAATAGCCAAACTATTCACTGCTCCAAAAGTCAGACTTCGGGCATTATTGTCCGACAATATATTAGAAATAATAAATGCCTCTTGGGGACTCATTACCTTTTTCCCGTTTGAGGGATGAAATTCTTCCAACACCCGACCATCCTTATCCTCAACCTTAAGTATTCCCACCGGCTCAATTTTATATCCGCCATTGGCAAAGGCACTATAGGCTGAAGCCAAATCAATCATTTTTACATCTGCTCCTCCAAGAGTTACTGCAAAACCAAACTTCTTCATATTTTCTGCAGTTGGTTCCAAGGTAGAAACTCCCATATCATAGGCTTGTTGCAACATATTATCGACTCCAACCCTAGCCAACATCTTTACCGCAATGGTATTGATTGAATTTCCCAGAGCTTCTCTTAAACTCATTGGCCCCAAAAATTTACCTGTATAATTTTGCGGACTGTAATCTCTTTGTCCCGCCACCGGAAAAGATACTGGCGTATCCATAATCATGCTGGCGGCAGTGTAACCCTTTCTCAAGGCCATCAAATATGTAATCGGTTTGATTGCCGAACCCGGCTGTCTTAAGCCTTGAGTAACCACATTAAACTGTCCCGAAGTTTTATCACTGTTATAACCTCTTGACCCCACCATGGCCAACACCTGACCGTCCCGGGGGTCCATCACTAGCGCCGCTCCGTTACTGATTAACAATTTTTCCGATTTATCAATCTGATCACTGACAATTTGCTGGACTTGATTTTGCAACTTTATATCCAAGGTCGTACTCACTTTCAAACCACCCCCTTCAGCCACATCTTCTCCATACCGCTCTGACAATAACTCTTTTATCCAAAAAACAAAATGTGGGGCTGATAGTTTTGACGTATTCTCATAAAATTTATAGTTCTTTACTTCTTCCATCGTCATATTTTTGGTTTCAGCGTCAATGTACCCGTCTTCCACCATCCGGTTCAGTACATGCTCGGTTCTGGCCACATAAGCCGTCGGATTACTGGAAAAAGGGGAGTAAACATTTGGTCTCTGGGGTAATCCCGCCAAAATTGCCGATTCAGCCAGACCTAAATCTTTAACTGCTTTTCCAAAATATTGTTCTGCCGCCGTTCCCACTCCCCAAGCCGTACCCCCATAAGGAGCCTCATTTAAATACATCAACAAAATATCATTCTTCTTATACTTTGACTCAATTTGTACTGCCAAAATAAATTCCTTTATCTTTCGGGTTACACTAACCTCTGAAGTCAGTAAAACATTTTTTACCAGTTGTTGAGTTAAAGTTGAACCACCGGTCAATTTCTTAAAATAAAAAAGGTTTTTTATAATCCTAAATGGTGCCATCGGATCAAAGCCGGAATGGTTATAAAAATCCTTATCTTCAACTGCCACCGTAGCTTTTTTTAAATAATCCGGAATCAAGTCGTCGGTCACCGGCTGTCTTTTTTGATCATGATATAAATCGTAAAGCAGTTCTCCGTTGCGGTCATAAATTCTGCTGGCAAAACCTTCACGCCTAACCACCTTGGTTGGACTGGGTAAATCTTTTGAATACCAGGCAAAAAGAATAATCATCAACACCAGTCCAACTCCAAATACTATTAAGAAAAGCCTAAAGAACTGGTACCAAAATCTTTTACTTCTAATCATTTCCTTAAAAGACATGTTTGGAGCCCCAAAGTCGCCCCTAAAACTAAACAAATTTTTTATTTTGCAAAAAAATTTTTTCATTTAATCAAAACCGATAAGAAAGGGAGAATGCTTGACAATAATAAGGCCACAGTTGCTAACACTAAAATAAAGGTTCTCAGTTGTTTTTTCTTGATTTTTTTACCCAAAATCCTCATAAATTAATGATAACATAAAGCCATGAGCTTCCAGATTCCCGGAATCGGTCCCAAAACAGAAAGCAAGCTACAACAGTTAAATATTTTCTCTGATTGGCAACTTCTCTATCACTTTCCTCATCGATATATCGACTTTTCCAGGGTCATTCCCATCTCAAAAATTAATCTCAATGAAAATTGCACCCTTTCGGGTCAGATTGTCCACCTCGAAAATATTTACACCCGATCTCTCAAAAGTCTTCAAAAAATTATCCTGAAAGACAGGAGTGGTCAAGTTGAATTAGTTTGGTTTAATCAACCTTTTTTAATTAAAAATTTTAAAATTGGAGACAGCTGGGCTTTTGCCGGCACCCCTACACTTTATCGTGGCAAAACAACTATTTTTTCCCCAGAATACGGCCAATATAACACCGGTAAAATAATTCCCATCTATCCTGAAACAAAAGGTCTGACTAGCCGTTGGTTTCGGAAAATCATTGGTCTCCATTTTGATACCCTTCAAAAAAACCTTGTCGATCTTCTGCCACAGACATTGATTAATTCTTATAACTTACTCCCCCTCAAACAGGCTCTCCAAGAAATTCATCAACCCCAAAACCAAAAATTATTAGCTCAAAGCCGGTATCGCCTCGGCCTTGATGAAATTCTTTCCCTCCTCACTCTTTCCCGTCTTCAAAAAAAATCCTGGGCCCTAAATAAACCTAAATTTATTCTAAAATCAAATAAAACTATCGACTCTAAAATCAAAACTCTAATTTCTAGCCTCCCTTTTTCTCTCACCGAATCTCAAGTCCAAGCCTGGTCAGAAATAAAGCCGGAACTCACTTCCAAAAACAAGGTTAGCAACCGACTTCTTTGCGGTGATGTCGGTTCTGGAAAAACAATTATAGCCCTACTTTCCACCTATTTAACTTCCCTTAATAATCGTCAAAGTTTAGTCTTAGCCCCGACCGAAATATTAGGTAAGCAACACCTAAAAACTTTCCAAAAATATTTACCCTCCACCCCAGTTTATTTCCTCAGTGCCCATCAATCACTCCCCGCCAAAATTCCTCGTAACTCCATTATTATCGCCACTCACGCCGCTATCTTTCAAAAAGACAAATTCATCAAAAACACCGCTCTTTTGGTTGTCGACGAGCAACACAAATTTGGCGTCAAACAACGTTCCTTTTTAAGCCAAAATTCACCACCTCACACCCTTACTATGACCGCCACCCCCATTCCTCGTTCTATCAGTTTGACATTTTTTGGCAATCTCGATCTCTCGACTTTGAAAAATCCTCCCCAAAACCGTCTTCGAATCAAAACCTTTCTCGTCCCTCAAAACAAAATTCCCGCCTGTTATCAGTGGCTCCAAAAAGATATTTTAAAACGCCATTCCCAAGCCTTTATCGTCTGTCCCTTCATTGAGGAGTCAGAAAGTGCGGTCACCATCAAATCTGCCAAAAAAGAATTTGAAATTTTAAAAAACATTTTTCCGAAATTAAAATTAGCCTTAATTCATGGCAAAACCGATATAGAAACCAGAAACAAAATTCTGGAGAATTTTCAAAAAAATAAAATCAATGTTTTAGTCACCACCCCCATTATTGAAGTAGGTATTGATTTTCCCAATGCCACTACTATTATCATTCAATCAGCCGACCATTTTGGCCTCTCACAGCTCCACCAGCTCCGGGGCCGGGTGGGTAGGGGAGCCTTACAAAGTTATTGTTATCTCTTCACTGAATCTATTAATGACTCTTCACTTAAACGTCTAGAATTTCTTTCAAAAAATAGTGATGGATTTAAAATTGCCGAATACGACCTTAAAACCCGAGGTCCAGGAGAAGTCTTTTCCACTCTGCAACACGGTTTCCCCTCTTTAAAAATAGCCAATCTCTCCGATATCAAGTTAATTGAACTCTCTCAAAAAATCCTTACTGATCTGGAACAAAATTATCCCAACTTTGATTTAGAAAAACTTGTCAAAAACCAAAAATCACTCTCAATGGTCGGAAATCATTTGAATTAAATCAAATCTCATTTTTCTTTGCTATAATACCCCCATGACTGCACTACCTAAACATTGGCCCTCAAGCCGCCGCCAAGGCCGCCGCCGCGCCTCTATTAAAGCTCCCTTACTCGCTCAAGTCACTGCCTGTAAAAACTGTGGCCAACCTAAAGTTCCCGGTTTTACCTGCAAAAATTGTAATAAGTGAAAAGCAAAAACGACCCCCGACATCAACAAAGAATCAAATCCATCCAAGCCCTTTTTGCTTGGGGAATTACCGGTAATTTAGACGACGACACTATCAGCCCTGTCATCGGAGAAATTAGCAAAATCGATGACTTAATCAAAACAGCCGCTCCAAAATGGCCCATCGAACAAATTAACAAAGTTGAACTGGCTATTCTCCGTTATGCAATTTGGGAGTTAAAAAATCAACCCCAAACTCCACCCAAAGTCATTATTGACGAAGCTATCGAAATCAGTAAAGAATTCTGCGATACTAATTCCAGCGCTTTTGTTAATGCTGTCTTGGGAAATATTTACAAAAAACAAAATGGATAAAATTGACGAACTTCAAAAAAAAATTGGAATTAAATTTAAAGATCCCCAAAAATTAGTTTTAGCCTTAACTCACCGTTCTTATCTCAATGAAAATCGCCAATTAAAACACAGCAATGAACGCTTGGAGTTTTTAGGCGATGCTATTTTAGAATATTGGTCTTCTCAAAAACTCTTTACCAAATTTCCCGACTTTGACGAAGGCCAGCTAACCAATCTTCGTAGTCTGGTAGTTTGTACTCAAAATTTAGCTGAAATTGGAAACAGTCTCAATCTTGGTTCCTTTATTCTCCTCAGTCGGGGCGAGGAAACTCACGGTGGCCGCGAGAACATCTCACTTTTAGCTGATACTTTTGAAAGTATTATCGGAGCTATTCACCTTGATCAGGACTACCAGACTGTCGACAAGTTTTTAACCAAATTTATGGGGAAAAATATCGACACCATTTCTAAAAAAGACATTTATAAAGACGCTAAAAGTATCTTTCAGGAAATCGCCCAGTCAAAGAGGGGAGTCACCCCCCGATACTCAACCATTTCCGAGCTTGGCCCAGATCACCAAAAAATCTTTGAAGTCGGCCTTTATATTAATGACGAACTTATTGCTAAAGGTTCGGGTAATTCTAAACAAAGAGCTGAGGAAGATGCCGCTACCAAAGCTGCCAATATTATTGTATAATCGAAGCCATGCTAAAAATCAAATTAAAACCAACCGGTAAAATTCACCAAAGAAGCTTCCGTATCGTTATTTCTCCAGATCGGAGCAAGTCCAATGGTAAGTTTATCGACGACATTGGTTTTTATACCCCCCAAACCAAAACTCTCCAAATCGATAAGGAAAAAATGGCTCAGTGGCTAAAAAACGGAGCTCAATTAACCGAAGGTGTCGACAAACTCTTAAATCCAGATAAATACCCCCGAAAAAAGAAAAACAAAAAAATTGAAAAAGCCGAAAAAGCTCCTGAGAAGAAAACAGAAGTAAAAATTGAAACCAAAACTGAAGCATCTGAAACTCCAGTCGAAGCAGGTGAAAAACCAGCCGAGGCAGAAGTAGAAATTGAAACTAAAACTGAAGTAAACGAAAAAGCAACTGAAACTCCAGTCGAAGCAGGTGAAAAACCAGCCGAGGCAGAAATCGAAGCAGTTAAAGAAGAAATTCCTGAAAACAAAGAATAAATATGACCGATATTAAGCAAGCCGCCGAGTATATTATCAAAGCCATTGTCACTGACGACAAAAATGTTGTTATTGAGTCTCGCGAAGAAAATCAACTTACCATCATTGAAGTTTCGGCTCCTCCAGAAATGGTCGGTCAAATTATTGGCAAAGAAGGTAAAATCATAAAATCTATCCGCACCCTACTAAATCTGGCCTTCCCCGAACTCCGCTACATTCTTCAAATCAAAGAGTAGAAAAAGGATCCTGTCTCTCGTACCTAACAAAATCATCTCCACTCTCATTTAAACCACCCTCAACCACCATTGTTTGATATTCATTAATAGTGGACAATAAGGTCGCCTCATCCTGACTGGGAGTTAAATCTCCTAAAGTCAGATTCTCTATTTTTAAATTCGAAATATCCCGCAAATAATATGCCATCACGTTTAATCTAATTGTAGCCACTCCGTTTTGCGACCTCATTTCAAAGTTATCAATCGACATTATCGGCAAAGTTCTTTCAATGGCTTTAACCAAACTAATATAATTATCAGCTGGCCCAATCAAAGTAATGCTGACCGGTATCTTGTCGTAATTACTATTATCTTTTTTAACTTCCTCGTTTTTAACATCTCCCATGCTAATTGAAAAATCGTCAACATTATAGCCACTCTGTGCCGCCGCATCCCTAATTATTCTGACCAGTAAATAGGAGTTTCTTTCCGGCAACAAAGCGTCAGCTAATTTTTTGGCATTATTTAAAGTTTCTCCCTGATCAACTGTTTGCAAATAAGTCCTTTTTTGATTCACTTCCACAGTTTTACTGGTAACTGCCTTTATTTCCTTCATTTTTTCTGATATTTCATCAATTTTGGGCAACATCACCGTCAACACGCTCACTATTATGATTAAAAGTAATCCGAGTGGTTGCAACCATAATAATAAAATCCGACTATCAATTCCAAAAATTTTATCCGGTAAATTTAATCCCTTTGTCATTTCAGCTTCACCTCCATATTTATACTCCAAACACCATTTATCATATAACTTGCACCCAAAAGCTTAACACTTTTTACTCCCTCGTCATTTCCTTTATTAATTTCCGCCACTTTATCCTCAACAAAATTCACCCCTTCCCTGTCCGTAGTTTCAACTTCAACCACAAAGTCCCTGTTTTCACTAATCTCAAAATTTGACACCGTAGCCCTTTGTTCAAAAATTGAATTAATTTTTTCAAAAGCAAAAGAATATTCAAAACGGTCCTTAAGAACTTGTCCTAAAATTTTGGCCCTATATTTTAACAATTGATTTACTACAATCTCCTGTGACAAGCTTCCATAACTATTCATCGCCTGGTCATACTTCTTATTTTGTAAATTCAAAATAAATTCGCTTCCAAAATATAAAGCCGCAACTACTACTACCATAGCCACCCAAAAAACCACCACCAAAGACATGTATTGTCTCAAGGTTGCCTGGAGTTTCATTCTGGCTGCCTGAAACTTTGCCTGACTTGGTAACAAATTTAGATGTGAACTGTCTCCCGTTTTCATACCATGTCTCTCAGCGCCAATCCCACTGCAGTGGAAAACCTATAACCTTCAACCCCCAAATCAATCGGGGCCACAATTTGTTGACTGTCAATTTTTAAAAAAGGCTGAATCACTTGAACTTCAATTCCCAACAATCTAGTTAGTTCCTCGGCCAGACCCGGCATTTTTGCTCCGCCTCCACTTAAAACTAAAAGCTCAATTGTCTTATTATTACTTTCCGCATACAAAGCCATTGCCCGTCGAATTTCTTCAGCCATACTGTTGAAAACCGGCATAATAGCATTCTTGATTTTACCCTCAAGTTCCATTTCTTTTATACCATAGGCTTTCTTATATTCCTCAGCTGAGGCCTCATCTAAACCAAGATTAACTGAAATTGCTCTGGTCAGAGATTCGCCTCCAACCGACATCGATCTGGCAAAATAAATATTACCGCTTTTGAAACCAATGATATCGGAATACTTTTGTCCGATATCCACCACCATAGTTGCCTCAGAAGCCGTGGCAATTTGTTTTAATACCCGTCGCATTGATACCGCCGGTGATTCAATTGCTAACAATTCCAAACCTGCTTCCCTAAATATCTTAACGTAATTGGCAATCAAATCATTTCTGGCGGCAATCGCAAACACCGTCAAACGTCCCGCCTCATCTTCCTCAATCACCTCATAATCAATTGACACCTTATCTAAAGGGTAGGGGACAAAGGTCTCCGCTTCAAACTTTAAGGCATCTTTAATCTCACTTTCTTTTAAAGGCGGTAATGATACTAAGCGGCTGACAATTTCGTACTCCGGCAAAGCCACTACCGCTTGTCTGTTACCAAGCTTCAAATCTTTAATCAAGCTTTTTAAAGTTATCGCCACTTCTTCTACATTTTTTTTAGTTGCCCCCGATTTCATCCACTCACCGTTTGGAGTCTTGACTTCTCCAATTGCCGCCAAAGTAAACTTATCCTGACCTTTATTCAAGGCCACTACTTTAATACTTCCCAGTCCTAAATCAACCCCAATAATATCACTCATTATTTAAGTATATGCTATTTAATCTTTCCCCTCAATCACCCAACATTAAATCCCTTTATAAAAAAATCAGACAAAGCATTTGTGTATGCTACTGCATAAGGTAGCCACAAAAAATTACCATATAAAATATCTTCATTTAAAAGATAATCTCTATTTATTTCCTGTTTGAGATTGGCATAACATCTATTTAAGCATTTGGCATATACCTCACCTTGGTTTCTATTTGGTTTTTGATATAGTTCAATTTCAAAAAGCGTTTGCGGTAGGTTATACAAGATATTACCAATTTTAGCTAAAAATAAGTCAGGAAAATACTTTTCCAAAAATTTAATTTCAATCTCTATGGCTGATTTTTCTCGAAAATATCTTCCATTTTTCAAAATATTTTCACCTTTTTTAAAACTCTTCAAATATGACACAACATGTGCCAATTCATGAATTAAATCCATTTTCTGGTGATTAATTTTAATATTTTTGTCCAGTATTATTTTAAAAGAGTCACTTTCCTTCACATATTTGCTTTCCGAATATTCCCCAAGAGAAATATTAATTTTACCTATATTTTTATGTAAGATTGGATTTTTTTTCTCAAACAATGCTAGTAGTTCCTTTATATTCTTGAAAGGAAATGGCTCAAGCTCACAAATAAAACAATGTTTATCAATCGTCATATCGCCTGCCTTTAATAAAGCAGACAACTTCTCATTGCTCTTATAAATTACCTCGTCTATCTTTTCCAAAAATCTTTTATATTCTGACTTTGGAATCTTATCATTTTTTTGATACATATCTAATCTCGAAACATATCCCTTACTTAATGAAAACTTATTTCTTTCTTTTACCATTGCGATAAATTTTTCATCCATATCCTTCCAGTCAAAACAACTTGCATTCTTTTTAATTTTTTTAATTAATTCACTTGGATATCTTTTACAGAATTCAGCTGAAGCCTTATGTTCCGATGGGGGATTGTCGAGTTTAAATGCTTTACCAACGCTTTCTCTGGCAATTTTGTCGCCAATCTCCTGCCATATCCAGATATCCGCATAGAGTGCTTCACTGCAAGTTTTTGGATTAGACAACTTCAAATAATTTTCTTTGGATTTTCTATATAAAATGTCAATAGTCCGATAAAGATTTTTTCGATCAAAATCTAAATGACTAGCTATAAATCGTTTTTCAGCCTCTATATATAATTTCTGTAATTCATTTATTTTCCTCACATTTTTCTATGTTCCTTATTTTTTCAATATATTCCTTAAGAATAACCATTGATTCAGATACAAAACTGTCTGTTCTTGTTTTTATATCTCTAATATAAAAACTTAACTCAGAACCGTAATGCAATGCTTTCTCTAAATCAGAATAATTAGATACTTTTAACAAAGTATGTAAATAGTTACAAATATCGGACAAATCATCAAGCGAATTTTTACCAGCCGTAAAATCATCATATGTCCATACTAATATCTTATCTATGTCTACATCATCCAAAATCTCACCACTATCTTTACCAATCTTAACTAAATAATCCTTAAAAATTTTTGCAGGAAAGTCTATGGTAATACCTTTTTTATTAGAACAAATAGTAATCATAAGTTTATTTTAACAACTAAAACCACGGGAACCAAATGAGAAAAAACAGCACCAAAGTGCGCTCAAATGGCCCCGTGGTTATTTAATGTGGAAAAAATTTAGCGTTAATGACCAAAAGGAAAGCGGCCTTCGCCTCGAGCTTGATCATCACGAAAATGCATTCCACTAACGTCACCACTTCTTGACTGATCCCAGGAGAAATGTTGACCATCACCACTCACAGTATTGTGAGAACTTCCATCTTCATTGAGTCGAGAGATACCCCGGTCAATTCCATTACCGAGTTCTCCCATGCTCCGATCATACAAAGCAACGTTGCGACCACCAGGATCGTTCACAGTTTCCCTAATCTTTCTTTTTCTGGTGAGCATATGGCGACATACACTCGGGAGAATAAAAACAGACTTATAGTTTTTAGTTATTTATAAAAAGCTATAAATCTAATAGCAAGTTTTGGAAAATATTTCTCCTTTCTGGTTGAGAATCAACCTGTATTTAAAAGAGCTATCGTATAATTATCGAGCATTTTCGACAACCACGATATTTATATTTTACCATAAGATGCGCCAAAATCAATACTATGTGACATATGTAACAAATACGTATATTACCTAATCGCTCAATACCGAAGTTTCAGAAACTACTCCTGACAACATAAAAGAGGGGATCTTATAACGTCGCAACACTATTAATTTTTTATTTGCCTGAGTTTCGGAAACATCCACCGACACTCCTCCCGATCTTCCTCTCGAGCTTATCTCCACCCCCTGAATTGGAAAAGTACCCGAACCACTCAAATAAAACCTCCCCCCATTAAAAATGGGAGTAACCGTAATCAAAATTGGACTGTTAACAATGTTTATAGTGGCACAACCTCCGGTTCCGGCCGTAAAACCATTTACCTGCTTAGTTACATCACTGCTGAAATTATAGCCATACCTGTTGACACCATATTCCGCTCCTGTTTTATAAAAATAATTTATCTCCATCGATCCCGTAAATCCGGTGCCACACACATTCACCGTTGCCGCTCCGTAATAAGTCACCCCAATATCCCCATTATCCAAATGGTTTACTAGCCAATAAAATTCGGATCCGTTAATTGGTACATACTCTCCAAAATCCAAAATGTTACCCTCACCAGTAATGTCCCTGGCTGTTATCTCGGCTGAAGATAAATTGTCTGGCGCATTATAAGTAAGGTTGCCAGTTCCCAGATAATAATCAATTCCAGATTCTGCCGCATTAAAAGCTTTCTTCAGTAACTCTTCATTAATGTCAATTCTGGTTTCTGTGGTTGCCTTTTTAGATAGCGACAATCCCAAGGTCATCATCATTGCCGAAACCAACAACACAATTATGGCCACTTGCCCTCTTTTATAATTACTTATCATCTTTTTTAATTTCATCTTTACTCCTCCCTCCAGCCGCTTAGCACCCTCATCAAAGATCCGGGCATATTAAATAATAAGTTAGGATTATATTTAATCACTACTGCCGGAACCGTATTATTTACTATTTTGTCTGTAAAACTTCTGTAAAGTCTTATTGCCTTTCTGGAATACAAAGATCCATTAATCAACAATTGAGTATCTGAAGTTCCTCCAACCTCAATTCCCACCGAATCACTACTGTTTCCATCAGCAATAAATATTCCATCAACCTGGTTAACATTACTGCCAATACTAATTTTTCCTCTAACAATTACTATTAATGTTTTACCTGAAGCTAAGGCAAAATCACTATTAACAATCATGTCCCCGTTTACAAAATATACCCCCTCACTCGGATGATCATTCCAACTTGTTCCGGTCACCCCAATTCCGCCGTTAACGTAAAAAGTATTATAAAAATATTGATAACTATAATTACTCAAATTATTTGTATTTACATTTACATACCAATTATTAGGGCTTCCATAAGCACTCGAGTCATTAAATCCGTTAATATTGCTAAAGTTTCCTCCGTACGAAATCAATCCATTATTGGCATTAATCCCGGAAACGCTTAAAGCCCGGGAACTAAGCGGTAACATGGTTGCCGGCACTCCGCTGTCGATATCCATCTTTGCCTTTACTCCGGCTCCTCCCACTTGAAACCAAGCTTCCTGGTCACGAATAAAGGACATATCCACTTTTGCCCTTGGAGTCAAACCATAAGCCGACACATAAGTACCAATATTAAACTGGCTGTTGACCGGACAGGAGGTCGTTCCCACTCCCTCATCAATAATCCGGGTAAATCTTCCTGTTGCCGTCAAATCACCGTTCAAATTACTCACATCGCCGCCGTTAATTAATGGCAAATAAGTCTGTCCCCAAGTTAAACTAGCACTTCCATAATTAGCAGGAGGAGATACCACAAAGGCCACATCATTTACCCCTAAACTATTACTGTATAACATCTCTCTAAATCCGGTAGCATTAATTATTATCGTGGTAAATCCGGTATTATTACACGCCTGTCCAGCACTGCCATCATAAAGTATTCCTGATACTGGGACCAAACAATCCCAGGCCTTAAAACTCCTGATACTGTCTTCCCAACCACTAGTGTTACCATCAGCATCAACCATGTTAAATTCCCAAGCATAAGTTCCGCCACTATTCTGTGCCCCACTAAAATCAATTACTGCTCTATAAGTAGCCGAATTAATTGATCCGGACACAAAACTCATATTATAAATCGTCCCGTTCCACCTCAACTGTACCGTACTAATGTCAGCATAACCGTCTCCGTCACTCACATTCGCCTCAACAATTACTCTCCGGGGCAGGGAAGCGCCCACAAAAGTATCTTCGCAAATATGATTACGGTTACTGGCATCTGCTGTTACTGCTACCGAATCAGCATTATCTATCACCACATTTCCCAAAATCGGAATATTACATCCCGCCAAACCATAACAATAAATTGCCGGATTGGAACCAGGACAAAGGAAAGTGGTTGAATCACACACCGTTAATGCCGTACTGAAATAATCAGAACAGTTACAAGATACAGTCACTCCACCTGGAAGTGGCGTTGGTGTCGGTAACACCCCCACCCCCGGACAATATCCACAATCCATACCACCACAATTATCACAATTACCTATACCACCACTACTGGTACAAGTTGTCGCCGGATAAAAACCCGGACAAACTGGATCTGGTGCCGGGTAACACGTGTACGGCTGACACCCAGTCGGATATGCAATATCATCGCAATAACCACATTGCAACGGTGCGTCATATGTAAGCGGAGTACTATCGTAACATTTATTAGCTAAAGGAGAACAAGTATCATAACATTGCGTTGTTTTTTGTCTAACCACATGCAAGCCTATGTCTGTTGCCGCACAAGGTAAACAAGAATAATAACAATCTGGAAATGGTACGTTGCAAAAATTGTTATTACTTAAATCACACGCCGGAGTTGGTCCTCCAGGTGTTATTGTTGGGACCAAGGTTGGCACCGGCGCTGAAGTTGGACACGTTTTACAACTACTTCCTCCATAACAATCAGGACTGTTACAACAACCAGTTGCACAATCCCAGCAACCAGGCGAACACGAACAACTGGCATTATCCGTACAAGTGCTTGCCGGACAAGTTTGTGAACAAAGTATTGTCGAACCTCCACTTAAACAACTTGAACCTGAACAATATTTATAAGAACAAGTTTTTAAACAGGGAGTTGGCACTGCAGTTGGCGCCGGAGTATTACTCGGTGTGTAACAATTTGCGCTAGTTGAACAGGTACTTGTTTTACACGTAGCACTAGGTGTTGTTCTGTATCCAGAATTGGTTATACAAGCACCAGCATCACAAGTTCTATAAGCCGGACAATCTTTATAACAATCAGAATCTTTACTACAACTCCCACAATCAAAGGTGCCACTATTTACACAATAATAACCACTACAATGCCAACAAGCCGCTCGGGAATCTTTAGCAAAAAAAATAAAACTTAAACAAAATGCCAAAATAAATAAAAAAAATTTTTGCTTCATTCGCCTTTAAATCCACACGATCTATAACCGCCATTATCAATGGCCATCACCTTATTTCCGCTCAACCTAATCGACACAAAGTCACCCTTACAAAATGCAGTTTTCCAATGCAGACTACTTTTATCTGAGACCAAAATTATCCTTGTTCTATCACTTATATTTGGAATAGTAATCATCGCCTCAGTCGGATTAACTGTCAATTTCCATAATTTTTCTTCCCTGATAAATTCAATTTCCCCCGTTTCCGGGCTCCATTTTTGAACTATACCTCCATCCACCGCCACTGCTTCCACCTTTTTTCCCTTATTGTCGGAAATAATTATCGTTGGCAATTTCGCCACTTCTCCCAGAACAATACTTTCCTCCACTACTCCACCGAAAGATACCTCTTTCTTAACTCCATAATTTTTTAAAATCCACCAACCAATTCCCACCCCAACCATCAACACTACCACATACCACCATTTCATTAAAAAAGTATAGACGACTCTTCACCGAATCTCAACAGGCTTCATCAATCGCTCGTTATTACCCCACCCAAACCAATTCTAAAATTAGTAAAGTTACTATCGACATCAACCCAATTAAAATCAGTCATAAAAAACTCTTTTCTTACATCAGAATTAAACTCTTCTGGCCCTACTGAAATCTCTCCTGTCAAATTTATAACCCTTTTTCCCCCATATAAGTTGCTTATCGCTTCAAAACCATCTCTTCCGCCATATTTCTCATGCAAAATAATTGAATAAGTACCAATATTACCATTATTAACATTATCTACAGTAAAAGCCAAAATGGGAAAAAGAATTTCATCGTGTATGAAAAAAGCCATCGGCAATTTATTAGTTAACGGACCTGCAATCCCATCCATTGCGGAAATCTGTAAATTTCCCGATTTATCAAATCCACTTGCACCCATATAAACATTCGTCTCCATTCTATATTTATTTCCCTCACACAAAGCCGGAATATATTTATTGTAATACCAATCTTTAAAAGCTTCGACATCGCTCAATAAATCAGGAGCCTCAACGTATTCGTCAGGATGAGCCACCATATATTCATAACTTGGAGCTGCATTAAAAAACTTTTCCATATCGATATCGTATGTTTTTTTGGCTACCTCAGTTGCTATCGCTGTTGGCTCAAAATTTCCACTAACATTTTTTATTCCATCAAAAAATCCAATTGCCTCCGACGTCATTACTTGCTCTGCCACCACTTTTTCATTAATATCATAAACCTCAATCATGTTGTCATTATTTATCTTCAAAATCGCATGAGAATTGCCGTTACTGTCCACATAACCCATAGTGCCATCATCAAAAGCTACTAAATCCTGATAAATTTTTTGCGTCTCTCCCGAAGGTCCTGCCGTCCAATCAAACATTGACACCACCGTTTTTGGCGGTGCATCAGCCGAGGCCACATCACAAAAACCCCAAATAAAAGTTTCATTACTCTTGTTTCTAGCAAAGAGATACTTCTCGCTCCCGGGCATCATTCTTCCCGGTAAGTCTTGATTACATTCCTGATTAATTAATTCCAAGTTCTTGCTCACAATCGCTTTGGCCTCAGCATCTAGATTCTGCAAACTATTTGGGGTAAACAACACCGAAAACTCTCCAGTTCCCGATACCGGGGAAGCTTCTAAAGTTGGTGTCGGATCAACTACCGCAGTTTTAATAGTTTCACCACAACCTGCAATAGTGGTAGCCGCAATTACTCCAGCCGCAGCTCCACTAAAAGCTCTTCTCCAAGAGCCTCTACTAGCTCCATTTTTTATTTCAGTCATTTTTTCAATCATAAGTACTAACCTATAATATTATAGAACAATTATAGCACTCTATTATTCGAATTTAAACGGGAAGATGGCATAAAGTACATACATACCCATTACATACCTGTGAGTTTATTTATATCTATATTGTTGGATATACCGCCAAATTTCAGTCTCTTGGGGTCACTGCTCCGTGAAAGATTCCCGAATTTCCCACTCCATCACCACCGGTCACCAAATTTAAACTAAATCCAATCGACAATATTTCTGAATCAGCCGACAGGGTACACCATACAAAATCATTACAATTTTGAATTCTGACTTTTTCGTTCAAAAAATAATTATTCCCGCTGGCCGATACCGACGCAACTTCTCCACTAGCCTCGTCACAGAGTAGGGTAGTCACACCACCGCTTTTAGTCATAAAACTAATCGAATTCCCGATATCAACCGGACAATTTATCTGACCCAATTGAGCATCAAAAATATTTTTCTTTAATTCTCCTAAAGTAAATACTGCAATCGAGGACATTGACTCATTAACTTCCGTTGAATTTTTTGATTTGAGCGACATCAACAAAATTGCTCCCACAGTCACCATCAACACCGCCAACACCCCCACTGCTACCAAAGTTTCGATTAAGGTAAAAGCTTTTTTAGTCATTTTTGCTGAAAAAACGGTTAAAATATAAACTCTGTTCCGTCTTTCCCGACCAGCCGACTGACACCACTGCTTCAGCACAATCAGTTTTCCCGACTCCGCACTGAGGATAGTTAATGTCACCACTAACATTGGTAAAAGAAATTGAATAAGAATAACCATCATAACCATCCTTTCTTAGATTGCTGACATTTGTCAGTCGCCAAAACTCTTCAGGATTATTTTGACTTATGCTAATCAGTTCTTCAATGGTTATGCTTGCCAATTCTGTTGCCTTTCTTCTGTCAAAACTGCTCCGTCTATTGGCAATTCCCATAATCACCAATATTACTGCCCCGGTCAGCAACAACGCCAATATCCCGACAGCAAATACTGATTCAATTACTCCTTGGGCTTTTCTTTTTACGACAATCATATTTTTAATTGCAAAAATTAAGATTACAATAATAAGAGCAACAATCACCATGGACACCACAAGCAACCCCACCCAACTTGCAAGATAATGTTGGTGTTGCTGATGGCACACCCAGACAGGCACCACTACTACAATAATAAGAGCAACAATCACTGTGAACACCACAAGCAACCCCGCCCAACCTACAGACTGGTACTGGTGTTACCGTTGGTATTGTTGTTGTTGGTGCCACCGTTGGTACTACTGTTGTTGGTACTGCCGTCGGTACTCGACTAGGAAGCACACCCTCATTGTAGCTTATTAACTTCACTTGACCCAAAGCGTCAACTATTATTGCGTTATAACCAATAAAATTATTTTGTGATTGAACGGTAATTGTCACCGTCTCTCCAGCTCCATACATTTCTCCAGCACCATCATGTGACAAAAAACCATTTCCTGCCCAAAAATATATTACCCCGGGAGAAAAGCTCACCCCAATTCCATTATTATTTATCTTAATGTCAAAAAAAGTTTCTCCTATCCCGCTTGCCCTGGCCACAATGCCGCTTCCCACCATTTGAACTTGTATATATCTCAGCTCTGTTTCAGCTGAACCAATCGGTACTTGTTTTGTTTTTGCGTAACTATGCGATAATTTCAACGAAGACACCACTTCATTGCTTACCTTGTCCAGGTTCTGTTGAGCATTAAAATTATTTAAATACATCAGAGCTCCGCCCGAAATTACTGCCAAAATCGTAAAAGAAATCAACAATTCTATTAAGGTAAAACTACTCTTCACTAATAAAACTTTAGCACAATCACAATATATTTTTTATTAATTTTATTGAATTTGTCCCAAACTATTTATTTCAATTTTTTCCTGACTAATTATTATGTTTTTTTGCTCGATAGTTACCTCGGCCTTCTCATTGTTGCTGTTTAAAGTTCCCAGCTCATCTTTTACCCAAAAACCATTTCCTGCCCAAAAATAAATCACTTGAGGAGAAATACTTACTCCTATTCCCTCGTTACCAATCCGAATACTAAAATAAGTCGAACCGATCCCGTTAGCTCCAGCCACTAAATTACCGTCCTTTATTTGCAGTTGAACATATCTCAACTCTGTTTCATCCGAACCAACCGGCAACTGTCTGGTCTTGGCATAACTCTGCGCCAGTTTTATAGCCAAAACCACTTCATCTCTTCCCTTATTTAATTTTTGTTGAGAATTAAAACTATTTAAATACACCAGAGCTCCACCAGAAATAACAGCCAATATCGTTACCAAAACCAAAATTTCCACCAGGCTAAAAGCCCGTTTCATGGGTTGTTTACCTGGTAATTATAGCCACTACCATAATCCCCTGTAGTTGAACCTAAATCCTCCATTTTTGCCCAAATTGTGTATCTATAGCCACTGGAAAGCTGAGTATAAAAATATGACCCGCTTTTTGGATCCTTGGGCAACACTTCCATGTAAGTTGGTGCTAATCCCACGGGTAAACCGCTACTGTCTAGGGGATAAGTCGTCCCAATTTGCCTCATCGCCTCCAGGGCCATGCGCATATTTGCTAAATCAGAAATACGCCGTGAATCACGAGATTTTTTATTTATTGCCCCATAACTTACCACTCCCACCACACTCAGTACCGCTATTATCGTCACCACTACAATCAACTCAATAAAACTAAATCCTTTTTTGTTTTTTTTCATTTATATTTCTAAAATCTTTTTCTAATCTCTAACTTCTTTCTTTGTTTATTGTTGGCTTTTAACACAATAATAGGAGGCGGCACTCGCTCCAATGCCCACACAGGTAGTAGGGTTGGGACAATTACCCACCGGATAATCTAAGCTTACCCCAACGCAATAATTCCCCGCCGCCGGCACATTAAAATTATAAACATAAGGTATTCCGGTCTTTGGATCCCTTGGCCAACTTTGAATATAGACCGGTGTCATTCCCACAGCTTGACCACCGCTTACTGACGGATAAGTAAAAGGACTGGTTGGATTGGTACTGTAATATAGTTCCAAGGCTTTTTGAATACTATTCAAATCTTCCATTCTTCTCGAATCCCTGGCCTTTTTCTGAGCCCCGCTATAAGAAGTCGATGCCACTGCCACTAAAATTCCGATAATCGAAATGCTGACTAATAGTTCAAATAGGGTAAAAGCTTTTTTCATATTTTTAATTAGCGCAAACAACAAATAATTTTAAGTTGCTACTGATCGTTGTCCCGCACACCTGATTAATGGCATCCTTGCACTGAGCTTGTGAAACACTAATTTCATTTCCCCCCGAATCAACCTCAACGCATAATTGAAACCCATCGCCACCATTGGTTTGAGCGTAACTATAAGTGAAACCAATTCCACTAATACTTGGCATATAGGAGGCCAGTGTCGTTTCTAACTCAGTCATATTTGTTGAAGAAGGGTAATTTTGGGTGTCATTATAAAAAAGTCTTAAGGCATTTTTTATCGCCACTAAACCCTGTTTTTTGTTGGAATCAGCCGCCCTTTCCCTAGCCCCCATAAAATTTGGCAACAATATTGCCGTAAGTGTAGCAATAATACTGATTACCACTAGCAATTCGATCAAAGTAAAGGCTTTCTTATTTGAAGCTACCATCTGTATTTAAACTAGTATTAGGGCTGACATAAGCAAAACAATATAAATTTCCTCCGCACCGATAGGTCACGTCTGCCATCCCGTCATTGTTTCGATCACACTGACTATCAACCCCATTTTCCAGCATCGCAAATAAAGCATAGAACTTTTTGTTAGCATCCGTTTTATAACAATAAGCCGGTAAAGCATCATTATTTTCTCTGGGTAAAGTCTTCATATAAACATAACCACTAGCATCATTGAATTCCGCCCCCCAGGCTTTCGTTACCCCCCCCACCGCAATTTGACCACCAGCAACATTATCCATCTCCGGCATCACACTGTAGTCCGTATAATACATTTGCAAAGCTTTAGCCACCGCATTCAAATCTCCTTTTCTAGCCACATCATTAGCTTTACGTTTAGCCGTTTGAAACTGTGACACGGTTATCATAGTCAAAATACCCATAATCGCAATTACCACCAATAGTTCAACTAAGGTAAATGCTTTTTTCATCTTATATAAATTTAACATATTTTTTAATCACATCCTGGACCACAGCAACTCACATGACAGCGGACACTACATTCTCCCAAATAACAATTCGTCCCGGAACACCCGCTACTATCAGTTTTATTGCACATATTTGGAGCCGGATAATAATAGCAACTGCCCAAATTTCCACAATAAGGATCTTTTAAACCAGTGATTTCTTCAATTGTAATATTGCCGCTGGAAACTCCATAGTTATAAGCAGTAGATCCTACCGCCAAAGTTCCTTCAGTCACCAGCTCATAAGAAATTTCTTTATCCGTTTTATTTTCCAAAGAAGCCAATATTTTAAACCATTTTGGGCAATTTTCATCATAACCTATCAACACCTGGTAAGGTTTATCATTCGGATCACAAGGCCAACTGGCCATCCACGGCCTAAAAACAACTTTAGAATCACAATTACTCCCTAAAGCCAGCTCCTCTATCTTTTCTCTGTTTGGATAACAACCCTTGTCGTTATAATAATCCTCAAAAGAAATTCTAATTCGGTTCAAATCTTTTTTTACTTGTGCATCCCGGGCCCGATTCATTATTCCAATCGGATTCAAAGCCCCAATCGCCACTGCAATCAGTAACAAAATAATCGCCATTACAATCAATATTTCCACCAGCGTTATTCCACTTTTCTTCATTTATTTATTCTACTTCTTTTTTAATTATGTTTTCTAGTCTCAAAATCTAATCTCTAAAATCCTTATTATTTTCTCTCCCCACCAAAAAGCCACTACTGTTCCCAAAATCAGAAAGGGACCAAAGGGAATTGGGGTCAGCCGTCCTACTATTTTTTTTAATATTAAAAACCCGCCAACAATCGCCCCCATCACAAATGCTATATAAAAGGCGACAACAATATTGGGAAAACCTAAAAATAATCCCATAAATACCGCCAATAAAATATCTCCGTCACCCATGGCTTCATGACCCCGTATCTTAATTTTATGCAAAAGCAAAATAAATAACCCCGATATTAAGGCCGAAACCAAAAAGGATTTTGGCGTTCCCAACACTAACCACCTCAATAGAGCCAGGCCAATTAATAAAAAGGCTGTCAAATCAGGTAAGGTCATGTATTTAAAATCAAAAGCTGCCTCGAAAACCAACAATCCCAAGATTATAAAAGTTAAAAAGAGTAGTAGATAGGTAGTTGAATAGTAAAAATTCAAAACAAAAATTATTCCGGTCAATATTTCCACAATAGGGTAGGAGGGTGACAATTTTTTTCCACAACACCGACTCTTTCCTTTATAAATTAAAAAGGACAACACCGGGACATTGTCATACCATTTCAATTTCTTTTTACAAAAATCACAATAGCTTCTTTTTTCTTTAAGCAGTGACTTGTTATTTCCCACCCGCCACAAGGCCATATTGATAAAACTCCCAACACACAACCCCAACAAAAAAATCATAATTCCTAAAAACAAATACATAGTTAATTGTAACTTATTTCCACCAAAAACCCCGCCTTGCGACGGGGTTGAAAATCTACAATGATTTTTTAATTTATATCACCTTCTGGGACACAGAGAAGATTAGCTGTAGTTCCTAAATCACAAAAACCGTTAGCCTTTGGATCAGCTGCCGCTAAACAAGTTCCACCCAAATCACTTAAGGTTGCCGTTGAAACATCGACAGTAGCATTCACGGCTTCAACTCTATCCAAACACTTCAACTGACTGGCAACAGCCCCAGTCCGGTTAGCGTTAGCTTTAGGACAAAAACAAACGTAATTTGAATCATTGGAATGAAACATGTACATTGCGTCCTCACTTCCAGCGACTACCGTATCATCAAAAGGTTCTTTGCTACTTCCAAAAGCAGTTTTTAACTCCGAGGTCGTAATTAATTGACCGCTCGCCGCTCCTGTTTCATCCAAAACTCCAAACCTCCAATCTCTTGACAAAAAGGCAATATTATTTACACCTGAGGCCACCTCACCGTTATCAATGCTACCCAAACCATCATTATCCATATTCCAGGGATATTTATTCTGAGAGGCAAAAAATCTTTCATATCCGCTCAAAACTTCGGCTGCATCGTTTTTAAACTTAGCATCCCGAGCCTTATTCGTTTGTTCAATAGGATTAATTGTGGCCAAAACTGCTACCGACAAAATAGCAATCAAGGCAATGACGATCAGTAGTTCTACCAACGTAAATGCTTTTTTCATTTTATATTAAAAATATAATGAGTAATTAGTATCATTATTTACTACTAAAATGACGATGTCAAGTTATATATCGGCATCACCACCGCTATTACCAGAAACCCTACCCCAATTCCCAGAATTATCATAATTGCCGGTTCGATTGCCGCCGTTAATGCTTTCACCGATTCTTCAGCTTCTTTTGAAAAATAATCAGACACCCTCATCAATACGTCATCCAATTTTCCCGTCGCCTCACCTGTAGAAATCATTTGGTTAACAATTATCGGAAACACACTCGTATTTTCAAAAGATGTTGCCACTGAAAAACCTTTTTGGACCTTCTCAGCAATCTGCAGATAGGCTTTTTTATAAACCTCATTTCCTGAAACCGTAGCCACAATCTTTAGCGCCTCAACCAGAGTAATTCCTGCCGTTAACAACATGGAAAAAGTTCGACAGGTATTGGCCATAATTGATTTTTCATTCAACACCCCCACAATCGGTATCTTCAACAGTAGACTATCCTTTTTCAACCGAAATTTTTCACTTTTTATCCCCACAGAATAGGCAAAATACCCTCCAGCAATTAATACTGGAAACAAGTACCAGGTTTTGGCCATAAAAGCGGAAACTGACATCAGGGCCTGGGTCGCCGCCGGCATTTTTGCCGTCCCAAAATCCGCATATAATCCGGTTAACTTCGGAATTACAAAAATCATCATAATAAACACCACAATTATCATGGCCACAATCACAATTACCGGATAAATCATTGCCCCCTTAACCTTTCCTTGAAACTCGTTTTGATTTTCCAGGTTAGTAGCCAGCTTTCCCAAAACTTCATCCAATACTCCGGCCTCTTCACCGGCTGAAATTGAAGCCACATAAGCCTCCCCGAAAATATTTTTATATTTTTCAAGAGATTTTCCCAGAGGCATTCCCGCCCGAACTTCTTCCAAGGTCTTTTCCAAAACTTGATATAAACCATCATTTTCACTTTGCTGATTTTTCAATAAGGCTAAAGCGTCAGTTAGAGGTAAACCGGCAGTCATCATCGTCGATAATTGTCTGGTAAAAGTGCTGACTTGTTTTAAGTTAACCCTACCCTTTATTTTTTTATTAATCTCCGAAAAAAAATTACTCGCTACTGCTTCCACCGATAGGGGAATCAACCCGTTACCCTTTATCGATTCCACCACTTCTTTCTTTGAGCCCATTTCTAACTCCCCCCTGACCAATTTTCCGCTCCAATCCTTGGCCCGGTATACAAATTTAGCCATTATCCTGCTTTAAACTTCTTAAATAACTCTGTAATTCTACTGGTTTCGTTGCATAACTCATCGCCACCTTCTCGTCCACCAGGCCTTTTTTGACTAAACGCGCTAAAGACATCTCCAAACTTACCATTCCCAGATCCGCCCCTGTCTGAATCACATTATCAATCATAAAAGTTTTTCCTTCCCGAATTGTATTAGCTGTCGCCGCACAAGCCGTCAAAATTTCTACCGCCGGCACCCGACCTCCCCTTATCGCCGGAATTAATCTCTGAGAAACTACGGCCGATAACACAGAAGCTAATTGAATTCTAATCTGCGGTTTTGAACCCTCAGGAAAAACATCCACAATTCTGTCAATTGTTTGAGACGCTGAATTAGTATGTAAAGTTGAAAAAACCAAGTGTCCCGTTTCCGCCACAGTTAAAGCTAGCTGTATCGTTTCCAGATCACGCATTTCTCCCACAAAGACAACATTGGGATCCTGCCTTAAGGCTGATTTTAAAGCCCGGTCAAAACTAACAGTATCACCCCCCAATTCTCTTTGAGAAATAATCGATTTTAGGGGTTTAATTATATATTCCACCGGGTCTTCAATTGTCACAATGTTTGTGCTTGCACTTTTGTTTATTTCATTAAGCATCGCCGCCACCGTGGTTGACTTACCTTGTCCTGTCGGACCGGTGATTAAAATAAAACCCTGTCTTAACTGGGTAAAAGTTTTTAAAGTCTCCGGTAAATTCAAAGTTTCCAGCTCCGGTATTTCATCTGAAATTACTCTCAAAACACAAGACGGAAGCCCTTTTTGAGTATAAATGTTGGCTCTAAATCTGGCCGTGTCCATCGTGACAGAAAAGTCTAGTTCTTTTTCTTTCAAAAACCTCTCTTTCTGTTCTTCTGATAATAAGGACAAAATTAATTCCCCGTCATCAACCACTCCAATATTCGTAATCTCAGACAGTTCACCATTAATTCTCATTTTTGGTGTCAATCCAAAACACAAATGAACATCCGACGCCTTATTGGCTACTGCCAATCTCAATACTTCTTCAATTTTGCTATGCATTATTTAATATTGGGCAACTCTTAACACTTCATCCATACTGGTTACCCCCTCCAGTACTTTGACATAACCGTCCTGTTTCATGGTTAACATTCCTTCATTAATAGCTTCTTTTTGAATCATAGCCGCCGCGGCTTTTTCTACCACCAACTTACTAATTTTTTCCGTAATCGGCATCACCTCATATATAGCAATTCTCCCTAAATATCCGGTATTATTACACTTATCACAACCAACGATTTTGGGCATTGTCATTTTTTTACCGTCCTTTTTCCACTTTTCTTCAATCATAGTGTAAATCGGACCTAGAGTACTCTTTAACTCTGTCTCTTTATCTGAAGGAATTTCCATGTCCTGACGGCAATTAGGACAAATTTTTCTCAAAACCCGCTGAGCTACCACACAGGTCAAAGACGAGGTCAACAAAAATGGTTCCACTCCCATATCCATCAGTCTTGGCGGTGCCCCGGAAGCATCATTAGTATGTAAAGTTGAAAAAACCAAATGTCCGGTCAGTGCCGCATTGATAGCCAGCTCCGCCGTTTCCGTATCCCGGATTTCTCCCACCATCATAATATTTGGATCCTGTCGTAAAAATGATCTTAAGGCTGAAGCAAAAGTTAAACCGGCCTGAACATTTACCTGAACCTGATTGACCCCCTTCATTTGATATTCCACCGGGTCTTCAATTGTCACCACATTAACTTTTGATGTCGCTACCCGATCCAAAACCGAATATAGAGTCGTCGTTTTACCCGAACCCGTCGGCCCGACCACCAAAATTATTCCATGGGGTCTTTCAATTGCTTCGATTAAATTTTTTAAGGCCAAACCTCTTAAACCCAAGTCTGGCAAAGATGGCACCTTTGAGGCTTTCCTCAGCAAACGCATTACCACCTTTTCACCATAAGATACCGGTAGGGTTGAAATACGCAAATCAACCTCGTTGCCGTCAAGATTAAAATTAAAGCGGCCATCTTGAGGAATTCTTTTTTCATCAATTTTTAGATTCGCCAAAATCTTTACCCGGCTTACCACGGCGTCCAACACATTTCGGGGAAGTATATATTTTTCCTGCAAAATACCGTCAATTCTGTATCTTATCCTCACATTTTCCTCCATTGGTTCAATATGAACGTCTGAAGCTCTCGACCTGACTGCATAATCCAAAATAGTAGTTACAATTTTGGCAATAGGGGCCTCCGCCGACACTTTCTTCATACTCTCTGACTGCACTTTCATCTCGTCGACTTTTTGTTCATCCAAAGCCTTGCTAACTTCTGAAGTTATCCCTTTCTCTCTTTCATATTTTTCCCTAATAAAAGAGTCGATTTGGGCCTCGGGAGACATGGCGGTTCTAATTTTAAGATTGGTTTTCTTCTCCAAAAATTCAACTGTTTCCAAATCAAGCGGATTACTCATGGCCACATACAAAGATTTGTCTTTAGGCTCCATCCGGTAGGGGACCAGATGATATTTCTCCGCCACACTTTGAGGCACTAAAGATAATGCCTCTGGAGAAAATCCGGTATTTTCCAAATCAACAAAAGGTATCCTTAAAAATTCAGCCTTATTTTTTGTGAAATCCAAATCGGACAAAATCCTCATCGATTTAATAATTTCTTCCTCACTCTCACCAGTTTTTACCTGTCTTAAATTTATTTCTTCCGCCTTAGCCGCATCGATCAGCCCCTTATCCAATAAAACATCCGACAATTTTTTATAAACTTTCGTCACATCATTCATACTCTATAATTAATAGTAAACTATGTCTATCTTCCCTTCAACACTTATTATTGCTTCTTCCCCAAAAACTGCTTATCAAAGAGCTTTAGAAATCATCTCCGGACTTGATCATCAGGTTACAAATAATCCTGATCTTTTTGTTTTAGATGATTACACCATTGCCTCAGTCCGCACTCTTAAGAAATTTCTCTCTCAAAAACCCTTTAATCATAATTCCAAAATTATTCTCATTCCTGAGGCCGACAATCTCCATCCTGAGTCTCAAAATGCCCTTCTAAAAACTCTGGAGGAACCAGGGAACAATAATTATCTTTTATTAACCACCACCAACATTACCCGACTTTTACCCACCATTATTTCCCGATGCTTTAAAATAAAAATAAGTTCAGACACTATTAAAAGCGACACCATTCTTTGGCCAATCACCGGCCAAGCTAAAAAAGACCTTGACTTTGCCGCCACCATTACCACTGACAAAACTGAAATAAAGGGCCTATTACAGGGACAGCTTGAAGCCTATCAACAGCTCTTTGCCGCCTCTCCCACCTCAAATACTGCCCAAATTATCAAAAAACTCATTGCCGCCATCGATTTAATTAATAATAATGTTGATCCCAAATCGGCCCTAGATTATTTTTTTCTGAAATAGTTTTTTTCTTTTTCCGCATTTTCCCCTCATTGATTTCCTAAAATCTGTTATAATTGCCTTAGAATGTTTTCTCCGTTATTTACCATCAATAACCAAATTCTCAAGAACATCGGTATCATCGAAGCTGCCAAAGCAATTATCGATGAAGCCCCTCTTATTCCGGCTTACGAAAAACAATTCCAGCAAGAAGCCATTGTTCGAACCGTCCATTACGGTACCCGTATCGAAGGCAACGATTTAACCTATCAGGAAGTTGCTAAATTAGTCGAAGGCCGACAAGTCACCGCCACAGAAAGAGACATCCAGGAGGTCATCAATTATCGTAACGTCATCACTTACCTCGAAGAAATTTGGGCCACTTATGATGCCGCCCTGCCCTTACCTGAAGAAAAATTTAATGCCAATATCAACCCAAAGGATAGGTTATTTTTCTTTAGTGAAACTATAGTTAAGAAAATTCACGAGTTAACTACTACCAAAATTATCCCCGAAACCGAAGTCGGCAAATATCGCCGCCAACAAGTTGTTTTGAAAAATACCCGTACCGGTGAAATTGCCCATCGACCCCCTCCAGCCATTGAAGTTCCTTATTTAATGTCTGATTTAATTGCCTGGCTAAATGATCCAAAATCCCGAGAAATTCATCCAGCCATCCGCGCCGCCATCACCCAATATATTTTAGTAGCCATTCACCCCTTTATCGAAGGCAACGGTCGGGTTTCCCGAGCTTATGCCATGCTTCCTCTCTATGTTGAGGGTTATGATATCCGACGCTTATTCTCCTTAGAAGAATATTTTGACCGTAACGCTGAAAACTACTACAACACCCTCCAGTCCACCCATGAAACTAACAGCGATATTTTTCAAAGAGACATTACTAACTGGACCACTTATTACACCGGAGCCCTAGCCATCGAACTATCCAGGGTTAAAGATAAGGTTCAAAGTCTTTCCCGTGATTTAAAATTCAAACAAAAATTGGGCGGTAAACAAGTCCACCTCACCGAAAGACAAATAAAACTGGTGGAATACATGCAACAATTTGGCGGTCTTCGTATGCCTGACGCCAAATCTCTCTTACCCATGGTTAGTGACGATACTATTTGGCGCGACCTCAAAAAGCTAATTGACGATAAGGTCTGCGAAAAACGGGGTAGCACCAAAGGTGCCTACTATTGTCTTAGTAACGTCTAACTGTCTTCTTGTTGGGAAACAATCTCCTTTTTATTTCTTCTTCTCTGATTAAATCTGCCGGCAATCCGGGAGTTAAATCCTTATTCAATTCCGGAAAAATTCTTCTTAGCAAGGGCTTAAGTTTTTCCAAACTGTTTTGATCGGTCCTTTTGTCGGATACACTCTCAATCTTTGGTATTATTCCCACTCCCATATTATAACCAAAATTTCTTATAATATAACCAAATGATAGCTCTCTCCGATTTAGATCTTAAAACCATTACCGCCTCTGATTTAGGTGAACTTTTAATTGAAGCCAAAAAAGCTTATTTCACCAGCGATAAACCGATAATGGACGATCATACCTACGACACCTTGGAAGAGATCTTGCGTCAAAAAATGCCCCAGCATCGGATTTTTTCTAAAGTTGGTTCCCCAAATTTTGATACCGGTTTTGATAAAAAAGCCCACAGCATTCCTATGGGTTCCCTCAACAAGGTTAATAAATATAAAGACTTGGTTCATTATTTTGAATTAAAAAAAATCTCTAATTTAGAATTTATAGTTCAACCGAAATGTGATGGTATTTCTTTAGAAATAGAATATAAAAATGGTCAACTCGTCAACGCCATTACCCGTGGTGACGGTTTTGTTGGTGACCTCATTACTCAAAACGTCATCAAAATGAAAAATTTTGTGATGAGCTTGCCGGACAATTTTTCAGGCTCCATCCGCTGTGAAGTCGTGGTTACCAAAAATGATTTTATAAAACTTAACCAAATTTCTGAAGAAAAATATAGTAACCCCCGCAATGCCGCTTCCGGATTGTCTCAACGTCTTGACGGCAAGTATTCAGAATATTGCAGTCTCCTTGCAGTTGACATTTTATCTGAAACTGAAAGCGAATCCAACAAAATTTCTGAGCTTAAATCTTTAGGCTTTACTCCGGTTGATTCTCTTCTTTGTCATTCATTTGAAGAAATTGAAAAAATTTACCAAAAATTTTTACGCCTCGACCGCCTTGGTTATCCTTTCGAAATTGACGGCCTCGTTATCAAAATTAATGACCTGAAGGTCGCCCGGCAACTAGGAGTTAAAAATAACCGCCCTAAATTTCAGGTGGCTTATAAATTTCCCGCAGACTCCAACACCAGTCTGATTAAAGATATTGTCTGGCAAGTCGGCCCCATGGGTAGCGTTACTCCGGTAGCCGAGGTCGAACCCGTTGAATTATCCGGTGCTATCATCAATTTTGCCTCCCTTGGCAATTATAATTTAGTCATTAAGAAAGATCTTAATGTCGGTGACATTATTGAAATTTCCCGCCGGGGCGACGTTATTCCCCACATTGAAAAAATCGTCACCAAAGTCACCCCCGGCCATGTTGATATTCCAATCCTTTGTCCCGACTGTAAAACTAAATTAATCAGAGAAGATAAATATCTTCGTTGCCCAAATTCGTCTAATTGTTTGTCCCAAATTCTTGGCTCTCTCAGACTCTTTTGTGATACTTTAGAAATTCTCGGCCTCTCTGACAAAACTATTAGAAAACTTTATCAGGCAAACAAAATCCGCCTTCCCGGAGATTTCTTTAAACTAAGCGTTGCCGACATCAGTGGCCTGGATAATCTAGGCGAAAAATCAGGAAAAAATATTATCCATCAAATTCAGAACAAAAAGTCCTTAACCCTAAAACAGGTTTTTGACTCTGCCATAATTCCCAACTTCAGCGCCGCCAGGGTCCAGCAACTAATTACGGCTGGTTTTGGTACTCCAGAAAAAATTATTAATCTCTCTCAAAACGAATTAGAATCCCTACCTGGTTTCCAAAAAACCCTGGCAAGGAAAGTCTGGCAGGGGATTCAATTACGTAAAACCTGGATAGAATCAATCCTTTCTCAAGTAACAATAAAGTCAATAGATAATTCCCAAAAACTCAGCGGGCTTACCTTTTGCATCACCGGAAACCTATCAAAACCCCGGCCAGAATTTATTGAATTGATTGAAAGCCAGGGTGGTAAATTTATCTCTGCCGTTTCCCAAAACACTGACTATCTATTGACCAATGAAACAGATTCTAAGTCCTCAAAATTTATTACTGCCCAAAAATTAAAGGTTAAAATTATTAACGAAGATGATTTTCAAAAATTACTCTGAATCTGCCGCCCTTTTAGCCCAAAAAATTAAAGAAAACTTTGGCACCGATTTTACTCTGACTTTTATCAACCAGGAATCTGAAGCCTTTGCTAAAAAAATTGCCGACACTCTTAACACCAATCTAAGCGGGTCGATAAATCCCCACAATTTAATTATCATCGACAACGGCTCAACCCTGGCTGTTGAATATAATGAATTTACCGACAAAATTAGAAAGACACATCCGGGTACCAACATTACTCTGGCCATTCCCATTATTCCTGAATCAGAAAAAGCCCTTCTCTCTGAAAACTGTGATACTCTTTTGTATCTTCATTCTGATCCATATTTCTTCTCCCTTGATCAGTTCTATGAAGAAGCATCTTTTTAGCAGAATTAACAACAAACTGCTAACATATATATCGAATTAAATAAAACCTATCTTAAGACTATATTTATATATCAATCTATAATAAACAACATCAAATGAAACTATTTTTTGGCCTCGGCAACCCAGGAAAAGAACACGAAAATACCCGCCACAATCTTGGTCAGATATTAATTCATAAATTATCTGAAAAATATAATTTTTCTCTTTCCCAAAAAAATAAATTATTGGCTCAAGTAGGGGAGTCGTCTAAAAATATATTTGCTATTTCTACTGAATATATGAACCTCTCCGGCATCTCAGTTCAAAAAATTGCCGCCTATTACAAAATTCCTCCGAAAAATATTTATTTAATTCATGATGACTTGGATTTACCGGTAGGAAAGTGGCGTCTCCAATTTGACCGCGGTCCAGCCGGCCACAATGGCGTCCTTTCCACTATCGAAAATTTATGCACCCAAGCCTTTTGGAGAATCAGAGTTGGTATCGGCAAATCAGACATCATTCCTACTGAAACTTATGTCCTTAAACCTTTCTCTGCCGACGAAAAAAAGACAATAAATACAGTAATTGATACAATATTGTCCGAAATTGAAAAACTGGGCCATTAGCTTATCTGGCAGAGCACAGCATTCGCATTGCTAAGAGGGCGGTTCGACTCCGCCATGGTCCACTAAAAAATTTCTAACAAAAGCAACCAAGTTTAGAATACGATAAGATATTAATATGCTTATTTTCTTAACCATTGTTATAAGCTTAGTTTTCCTGGTCAGATCTGCTGATATTTTTGTTGGTCAAGCCACATCTTTGGCCAAAAAATTAAAGGTCAATGATTTCATAATTGGATTCACGGTTGTTGCCTTTGGCACCTCTTTGCCCGAATTAATTTCCACCCTCTTCTCTTCTCTTTCCGGACACAACCAACTGGTCATGTCCAACATTATTGGTAGCAACATTACTAATCTTTGCTTGATATTTGGCTTAATTGCCTTATTTAACAACTACCGAATAAAAAAACGTGATATCGACATCAACATCCCACTAAATATGGCAGCGCTTATGGCCTTTTGGTCTCTTGCCGCCTATATGAACTTTACTCTTAATTGGGCTTCAGGAGTTTCTTTAATTCTTATATTTTTAATCCTGATCCTTCTCTCAAAAGACTACAACCATTTTACTTCAGAACAAAAAGAATTCGTTACCTTCAAACCTTTTCTATTAATTCTTTCACTAATCTTGCTCGTTACTTCAGGTAAAATCTGTATTGATCAAATCATAACCTTAGCCAACGAATTACACATCTCAGAATCCATTTTAGGTTACTTCCTTTTAGCTATTGGCACCTCTCTTCCCGAATTGGTTACCACCTGGACTGCCGTCAAAAAAAATAACGGTGAACTTGGAGTCGGCAACATTCTTGGTTCAAATCTGTTTAATCTGTTATTTGTTTTAGGTGTTTCCACCTTTATTAGACCAATTAAATTGACCGGATTTATCAACGATTTAATTTTTTTAACCGGTGCCACCTTGGCTGTCTATACTTTTGCCGTTATCGGCAAAAAATATTCCTTTAGTAGAAAAGAGGGGATTGGCCTACTCTTCATTTATCTTCTTTTCGCCCTTTATCAAATTTCCAAAAACTTACTTTAATCTATGCGTAACTCCAAACCCACCCCAATTACCGAAACCTTGTCTCTATTCAAAGAAAATATTGCCAAAAGAAAAAAGTTTGTCAAAAATGAATTTCAAGCCTATGGCCTGGAGTTAGCCGCTGAATTAGATGATTGGAAAAACAAATCTCTCTATATTCGTCTGGCCAAAAAAGAAGACAGAAAATTACTCGAAAAGGCCCGCTATTTTGTCAAAGATCATTCTCCCGGTCAGGTTAAAACTCCCTATCGTCTCTTTATGTGGAAATTAAAGGAACTTCGAATGGAAAAAGAGATAAGTTCCTGATTTTTTGGTATATAATATACCGTCTATGAAATTTCTATCAAAATATAAAAACAAAATAATAATTGGCCTTCTGATTTTCATTGCCCTCTTCATTGCTTTCAAGCAAGTTCAGGCCCAAAAAAGCAAGGACCCTACCGTTCTTAACCCTAAAAAAGATATTGTTGTCACACCTGTTGTTCAAAATATTAAATCAGAATTAACCCTGGCCGGTTCCGTTTCAGCCAGTGAAATTGCCAATCTCCGTTTCCAAAATTCAGGAAAACTCGTTTGGATTGGTGTCAAAATAGGGGATAGGGTCAAAAAATGGCAATCAATCGCTTCCCTAGACAAAGCACAGTTGCAAAAATCTCTGCAAACCCAATTTAACAATTATCGGACAAACTTAAGTCAGTTTTGGGATACCCAGGACAAATACAAAGATACTGTTGTTACTGATACTGTTCAAAGAATTTTGGACAGAACCCAATACTCTCTCGACAACAATGTCATTAGTTATGAAATTAGCGATATGGCCATAAAGGAAGCCACCCTTTATTCACCCATTGCCGGTGTTGTCACCAATATCGATCAACCACTGACCGGCACCAACATTACTCCCGCCACCGCTTCATTCACTATCATCAACCCGGAATCAGTCTTTTTCAAATCGGAAATCGATCAGGCCGAAGTCACCAAAATTTACATTGGCCAAAAGGCTACTATCCGCATCGACGCCTTTCCTGACGCATCTTATGACTCAGAAATTACCTATATTTCTTTTATTCCTGTAGCCGGCCAAACATCCACTGTCTATGAAATCCGTTTCAAGCTCCCTGTGGATAATAAAAACCTCAGCTATCGCCTCGGTATGGACGGTGATGCTCTCATTACCTTAGAGCAACAGGACAATGTCCTGGTAATACCTCTCGATGCTTTAAATGATGACAATGGTAAAACCTATGTTTGGGTAAAAAATAACAATGATTTAGTCAAAACTTATGTCAGTACTGGCATTGAAAACGAATCTGAAATTCAAATATTAGAAGGCCTAAATTCCAATGACTCAGTTGTTATCAAAAAAATCTAAATCCTTAAAGCCTGTTTTGGAATTAAAGGATATCGTTAAGACTTACACCTCTGGAAACACCACCTTCAACGCTCTTGATGGAGTTTCGCTTTGTATCAATCAAGGTGAATTCATTTCTATTACCGGCCCCAGTGGTTCCGGAAAATCAACCCTGATGCATATCGTCGGACTCTTGGACAACCCTACCTCCGGCCAAGTTCTACTTGAAGGTCAAAATATTTCCCACCTCAACGAAGAAGAACTCGCCAAAACCAGAAATATTACCCTCGGTTTTGTCTTTCAGCAATTCAATCTTTTAGCCAAAACCTCTGCCACTGAAAATGTCTCCCTACCTCTTTTATATTCTAATGTTCCAAAATCTGAACGATTGCCTAAATCAATAGAAATGCTGACTAAAGTCGGGCTAGGGGATAAACTAAGAAACACCCCAGCCCAGCTTTCTGGTGGTCAACAACAACGCGTCGCTATAGCCAGGGCTCTTATCAATAATCCAAAAATTATTATGGCTGATGAACCCACCGGAAATCTTGATTCCAAATCCGGCAAAGAAATCATCGCCCTTTTTCACCAACTCCATAACGAAGGTAACACGATAATTCTTGTCACCCACGATATGGAATTAGCTAGGCAGGCGGAGCGCATAATAATTATTAAGGATGGTAAGGTTACCAGCAATCCATGTTAAAAATAAAACCATCTCTCAGTGACTTGTTTCAAAGTAGTATTCGCGCCGTTTTAAAAAATAAAAGCCGAACATTACTCACATCCTTAGGTATTATCATTGGCGTAACTTCTGTCATTTTACTAACCTCAATTGGTAACGGTTTAACCATCTATATTAATCAGCAATTCGAAAGTCTTGGCTCCAATTCAATTTTTATCTCCCCGGGAAAAATTTTTAACGACAAGGGAGGCTTTAGTGGCGGTGAAAGCTCTCGCTTTGTCACCACCAAATTTTCTATTGCCGATGTCAACAATATTAAACGCAATATAAGGGGAATTACTGTTCTGCCCACGGCAGCCACCATTATTGAAATAAAATCCAATAAAATTACCAAAGATAACATCACCCTGGCCGGTTCCACCAATCAGCTCGGTGAATTACTAAATCTTTTACCCTCTGTCGGAAACGGTCGCTGGTTTACTCTGGAGGAGTACAACAAAGGTAGCCCAGTTTTAGTTATGGGTTACACTATTGCCAATGATCTTTTTCCTGGTGGAAATCCACTAAATCGGACCGTTATTATCAAAGGGAAAAATTATAAAATAATTGGTATTGTCGACAAAAAAGGCTCATCCTTCGGTGGTCCAGATCAAGACAGTCAAGTTTACACTCCCCTAAACGTTGTCTTTAATATAAATGGTAATGAAGATCTTGCCCAAATAATGATAAAGACTTCCAGTAAAGATTTGGTTGAACCAACAAAATCTGAGCTCAATAAATTATTATTGAAAAAATATGACAAAGATGCTTTTACCGTTTTTGATTCTTCTCAACTATTAAGTTCAATCAATTCAATTATTGCCACCCTAACCATTGCCCTGACCGGTATTGCCGCCATCTCTCTCGTCGTTGGCGGTATCGGTATTATGAACATTATGTTGGTCACTGTCTCAGAACGGACCCGTGAAATCGGTCTTCGTAAAGCTATTGGTGCTTTTCCCAATGCCATTTTAATTCAATTTCTTTTTGAAGCCATGATTCTTTCCGGAATTGGTGGAATAATTGGCATTATTTTAGGCTCCCTTGGTACTTCTGCCATAAATAATTTCTTTCCCGCCAAAGTCACCATGGGTTCCGTTACCTTGGCTTTTGGTGTTTCCTTTCTGGTTGGTATCATTTTTGGCGTCGCTCCTGCTCGTAAAGCCAGCAAACTCTCTCCCATCGAAGCCTTAAGATACGAGTAGATTTTTCTGCTAATATTATTTTAGTGAAACAGGAATTAAAAAATCATTTACTACCTCTTTTTGCCATTTTTTTGGTTGTTTCCCTGCTTTGGCTTTTTCAAAAAGTTGTTTGGTACAACTATGTTTTTCTTTTCTTTGGCTTTCTCTGGGGCTCTTTTTTTCTCGACATCGATCATTTAATCTATTGGTTCTATTTAGAGCCCAATCTTGACGAAAGTCATCTGGCAAAAACTGCCTGGAAAAAGGGAGACTTTAAATCTCTTCTCAAACTTCTTGAAACTACTCACTCCCACCATACCAGCCTTATTTTTCACCATTATTTTTTCCAAATTATCATAACTTTAATCTCATTTTTTGTTTTTACTTCAAGTTCCAATATCTTTGCCAAAGCCTTTCTTTTAGCCGTCAACCTTCATCTATTGACCGACGAAATCAAAGATTTTTCCCGAGATCCTTCTCACCTCAAGCTTTGGCTCTTTGCCCGGGAAAACAAACAACTTCCCACTGATTCTTTAAAATATTACCTTCTTACCTTTTTAGTTATCAATTTGTTTTTCACCATCTTTTTAATTAGCTCTCGATGACCCAAATTTCTCCCCAATTAGTGGCCGAAGCCAAACGGTATCTTTCTCCCTCCCAAGACGCTTTGGTCAACGACGTGGTAGTGGTTTTAGCCAGTCTCAAACACAACCACATCAATGATTATTCTTTCCTGGTTTCTCCAATTTCTAAGGCCTATGAAGGCTACCTTAAAGATTTTTTTCTAAAAACCCACGTTATTGATAAATATGATTACGAAAGTGACCGTTTTCGGGTTGGTAAAACTCTCAACCCATCGCTTCGCTATAAAAGATTTTCCATCTACCAAAAGTTAGCCAATCTTAGCGAAGAGGGGGAGTCTTTAGCCGAAAAACTTTGGAGTGCCTGGAAATATGGTCGTAATGAAATTTTTCACTATTTTCCAAATAATTTAAAAAATCTTACTCGCGAAGAAGCCGAAGAACGTATCGCCATGCTTCTCAATGCCATTATCGTCTCTGCTAATTTTTACAAAAAGTATCTTGACGGCACTCTGTTATAATCTCATATATGTCAAAATTCAAAGTCGTTGTCGACCAGGAAAAATGTATTGGTTGTAATACTTGTCCGCTTATTGATCCAGAAACCTTTGAGATGGACGCCACCACCTACAAAGCAAAGGTTAAAGCCCAGCCAGAAACTATTACTGAAAATGTTAAAACAGCTATTTCCTCCTGCCCTGTTACCGCCATTTCTATTGTTGAAGAAAGTAATTAATAATTCATTCCCTCATGAAAAAAGCATTTAAAAAAATAAAAAAATCTATTAATATTCCCACACCGGCTGTCGTAACTTTTGGAATCCTTTTGCTTGGCACCTCTTTTTATTCCGGATTTGCCTGGAATAAACTTAAAAGCACCAGGGGTACCAGCCCCACCGCAAACTCAACCACCATTACTTTTGCCGCCCAAAAAAGTCAAAAACCTGAATTAAAATTCTTTGTCATGAGTTTTTGTCCTTATGGCAACCAAATAGAAGATGTTCTTCGTCCGGTTTTCGATTTAATTAAAGACAAGGCTGACATTACTCCTCACTATATCTTTGAAAAGATAGAAAATCTCGATACCTATTGTAAAACCCGCTCCGGTGACCCCACCCAATGCGCTCTCTATGTTCAAAATAAATATTTCACCACCGAAGCCGAATGTAAAAAGGTTATTGCTAGTAATTTAACTCAATGTAAAAATGAGAGTGCCTACATCAAATCGGAAAATGGAGCCGTTTACGCTTCTCTTCATGGTCGTCAGGAAGCCAATCAGAATATTCGCGAAATCTGTGTCTGGAACCAAAGCACTGACAAAACCCAATGGTGGAATTTCATCGGCGCCATCAACAAAAATTGTACCGCTCAAGATGTCGACACCTGTTGGGAAAACCAGGCCAAATCCGCTGGACTAGATACTGCCAAAATCACCCAATGTTTTAATCAAGAGGGGATTGATTTAATTGAAAAAGAAATTGCCATTACTAATAAATATAATGTCTCCAGTTCTCCTACCGTATTAATTAACGATGTTGCCTTCCCCCCGGAAGCCGCTTATACCCAAGACGGTAAGGGGAGTCTTAAAATCGGCAGTAAAGTCGCCACTCAGGATCGTTATCGCACTCCCAATGTTATTAAAGAAGCCCTCTGTGCCTCTTTTCAAAAAACTCCTGCTGAATGTAAAAGTATTCTAAACGACCTCGAAGGCGTTGCTCCTGCCGCCGGAGGCTGTTAAAATTGATTTAACTTAAAAATCCCCCTGCAATGGGGGATTTTTTGTTATAATAAAACCATAATCCTATGAAACTAAATTCTCACCAATTACGAAAAAGTGGAGTAGGGGACTCGGCAAAATTACAAAAAGAAATTAAGCGCAACCCCATTGTTCTGGTGTTAGACAACGTCCTCGACACCTACAACATTGGTTCCTTCTTCCGCCTAGCCGATGCCCTCGGTGCCAGTAAAATTTACTTATGCGGCCCTGTAGTTACTCCACCCAATCTAAAAATCCACCGTGCTTCTATTGGCACCTGGAAATGGATTCCCTGGGAACATTTCAACAGAGTAAGGGATTGTCTTAACAAATTAAAAACCGAGGGTTACCAAATAGTTGCCTGTGAACAGGGGAAAAATAGTATAAATTACCAAAAAACTAAATACAAATTTCCCCTCGCTATCGTTGCCGGCAGCGAAATGAATGGGATAACGGAAAATAGTCTAAAAATGTGCGATCAAATCGTTGAAATTCCCATGTACGGTATCAATGTTTCTCTCAATGTCCTCGTCGCCACCGCCATCATTGCTTTCGACGCTCTTGGTAAATTAAAAAGCTGAAAAATTCACAGCCTTTCTTCTAAAACATCGATTTTCTTGTACTCTTTCCGTCTCCCTCTTATTCAATCTGTTGATCATGGTTTTTCTGTGTTGTGGTAACACCTCTGCCACCGGATGACCCATTTTTACCATCCATTCTACCTGGTCAGACCTCAACACCGCCGGTTGTTCATAAACTAAATACAACTTTTCTTCGCCAACAAAGCGAACTTCAACATTACCTAATCCATCAAATTCAACTGCCATAAGCCCATTTTAGCACAAAAAATCTGCCTTACTTAAGGCATTAAATTAAGCCCATTTTTGACCTATTTTGATACATTTTTATCAATATTTTTACCCTATCTTTCCATGTAATTTGCTTCTTGTTAAGCTACTTTTATCTGTTACAATTAATTTAACTCAATAATTCGGTATTTTTTAAATTGGGGGATAGAATTTTTATGCCTGAAACTAATAAATATACTTCTGATCAAATTGTCGTTCTCGAGGGACTCGAACCTGTCCGAAAACGTCCAGCCATGTATATCGGTTCCACCGATATTCACGGTCTCCACCACTGTCTGACGGAAATTATCGATAATTCAATTGATGAAGCCCTGGCTGGTTTTGCCAAAAATATCTGGATAATTATCCATCCCGACAACTCAACTACCGTCGCCGACGATGGCCGAGGTATTCCTATCGACATCATGCCCAAATACAAAAAACCCGCTCTTGAAGTCATCATGACCACTCTTCATTCAGGTGGTAAATTTGAAGGCACCGCCTACAAAGTCTCAGGTGGTTTACATGGTGTTGGTGCCGCCTGTGTTAATGCTCTCTCTCAGCTTTATCAAGTCGAAGTCCGCCGTGACGGAAAAATCTATTACATGGATTTTTCCCGGGGAAAAATTAAAACCAAGCTTAGCACAATTGACTCAACCAAAATTGAAAAATTAAAAGAAATTATTTCGGAAAACACCACTGGCACCACCACCACTTTTTTTCCTGACACCGAAATCTTCAAAGAAACTATTGAACTTGACAATAAAACCATTATCAAAGCCTTAAAAGACCGTGCTTATCTAACTAGCAAAATTTATTTTCATTTCTTCGACGAAAGAAACCACACCGAACACCACTATTATTTCGAAGGAGGAATTTTATCCTTACTTCGGGAGTTAAACAAAAATAAAGTTGTCGTTCACGAGCCAATTTACATCCATGGCACCAGCGATGGTGTTGATGTCGAAGTTGCTATTCAATACAATGACAGCTTTCAGGAAAACACACCTTCTTATGTCAACATTATCAATACCCATGAAGGCGGAACTCATCTAACCGGGTTCAAAATCGCCCTAACTAAAGCCATAAAAGACTATGCTGAACGTAAAGAAATGGTCAAAAACAAAGACGATACTATCACCGGAGACGATGTCCGTGAAGGTCTTACTGCCGCTCTTTCCATTAAAATGGGTAGCAAGGATCTCCAGTTTGAGGGCCAAACCAAAGGTAAATTGGGTAATTCTGAAGTTCAGCCAATCGTAGCTAAAATTGTTCGGGAACAGCTTGATACCTATTTTGAAGAACATCCGGATACTGCCAAAGCCATCATCAGCAAGGCTCTTCTGACTATTCAGATTCGAAAAGCTGCCAAAGCCGCCAAAGACGCTATTATGCGCAAAGGTGCCTTTGACTCCATGGGACTTCCGGGTAAATTAGCTGATTGTCAAAGTAAAAATCCCGCCGACTGCGAAATCTATATCGTTGAAGGTGATTCCGCCGGTGGTTCCGCTAAACAAGGTCGCGACCGTAAATTTCAGGCCATTTTACCTCTATGGGGAAAAGCCCTCAACACTGAAGGGATGCGTCTGGACAAAATCGTTGGCTCAGATAAACTAAAAGATTTCATTATTGCCCTGGGTATGGGGATAGGTGACACCTTTAATCTGGAAAAGCTTCGTTACCATCGGATTATCTTAATGTCTGATGCTGACGTTGACGGCTCTCATATCGCCACTCTGCTTTTGACTTTTATCTTCCGTCATTTACCGGGTTTAATTGAAAATGGTCATATTTATATTGCCATGCCGCCTCTTTACAAAATCAAACAAGGCAAAGAAGTTAAATACGTTTATACCGACGAAGACAAAGAGTCTTACGTCAAAACTCTTGATTCTTCCAAAAGTTATGACCTTCAACGCTATAAAGGTTTAGGAGAAATGAATCCCCAACAGCTCTGGGAAACCACCATGAATCCGGAAAGCCGACAACTAAAAAAAGTTTCCATTTCAGATGCCGCCAAAGCTGATGAAATCTTTCGGATTCTTATGGGCGAAGATGTTCCGCCTCGTAAAAAATTCATCGTTACTCATGCCCATCTGGCAAATTTAGATATATAAAATATGGCTGATACACCCAACAAAATAGTTAATGATACTCCGGCTTTCATCAATAATGTCGGTAAAATCCTCGAAGTCGATATTGTTCCCGAAATGGAAAAATCCTATTTGGATTACGCCATGTCAGTTATCGTCGCCCGGGCTTTACCTGATGTCCGCGATGGTCTGAAGCCTGTTCACCGCCGGATTCTTTATGCTATGGATCAAATGGGTCTTACTCCCGGTGGTCGTTTTACAAAATCTGCCAAAGTTGTCGGTGAAGTTTTAGGTAAATACCACCCTCATGGTGACATGGCCGTTTACGGTTCCATGGTTCGCATGGCTCAAAGTTTCTCTTTACGTTACCCCCTGGTAAATGGCCAAGGAAATTTTGGTTCAATAGACGGTGACCCTCCGGCCGCCATGCGTTACACCGAAGCCAAAATGAGTAAAATTTCCCCGGAAATGATAGTCGACATCGAAAAAGACACTGTTCCCATGGTTGATAATTTTGACTCTACTTTGAAAGAACCCGAGATTTTACCCACCAGAATTCCCAACCTTCTTCTCAATGGCGCTGACGGTATCGCTGTTGGCATGGCCACCCGCATTCCGCCCCACAACTTAAAAGAACTTTGCGCCGGCATCGAACACGTTCTGGATACCGCCACTTTAGAAAAACAGGAAACTCCAATTGAAATTAATCCCATTCTTGACAAGCACTTAAGTACTCAGGAAATTGTTTTAAAGCCGGTCCATGAATTAGAAAGACTTTCTTTTAATTTCGAAACCGCTGCCACTATCGAAGAGCTAACCAAATTTATTACCGGACCCGATTTTCCCACTGCTGGTGAAATATATGGAAAAACCGGTATTTTAGAGATGTATACCACTGGTCGGGGCAAATTTACTCTCCGGGGAAAAACCAACATCGAAGAAACAAAATCCGGAAAAATCAGAATTATTATCACCGAACTTCCGTATCAGGTCAATAAATCTGAAATGATTCAAAAGATCGCTCGCCTGGTTACCGATAAAAAAATCATTGGTATTTCTGATCTTCGCGACGAATCAGACAGACATGGTATCCGAGTTGTTGTCGAAATAAAAAAGAACGGCAAACCCAAAGCCGTCCTCAATAAACTTTTCAAATACACCGCACTTCAATCCTCATATTCCGCCAATCTTTTGGCCTTAGTTAATGGTATTCCTCAAACACTAAATCTTCGCCAAATTCTCTTGCTCTTTCTTCGTCACCGGGAAATTATTATTCGTCGCCGGACTGTATTTGACCTAAAGTCCGCCTATATGCGCAATCACATTTTAGAGGGTTTCAAAAAAGCCCTGGATGTCATCGATGAAATCATTAAGACTATTCGGGCCACCAAAGTAGATGAAGACCCGAAAGCAAAATTAATGGCCAAATTTGGATTTACCGATCTTCAAGCTCAGGCCATCCTAGACATGCAGCTACGAAAACTTTCCGGTTTAGAACGACAAAAAATTGACAATGAATACGATGAAATTCAAAAAACCATTAAAGAATTAACTGCCATTATCAGTCTTCCCCAAAAAATGGTTGAAGTGTTAAAGGCCGAAAATAAGGAAATTTCTGAAAAATATTCCGATCCACGTTTAACTAAAATCTACATTAAAGGTCTCGAGGACTTTAGTGATGAAGATCTTATTCCCAACGAAGCCACCCTGGTTACTTTAACCCGTGGCGGTTATATCAAGCGTGTTCCCATGGAAACCTACCGCACTCAACAACGTGGAGGAGTTGGTGTCACCGGTATGGCCACAAAACAAGAAGACGAGGTTGAAAACATGCTTTTTGTCGACACTCATGATGATCTTCTTATTTTCACAAACAAAGGCCGTTGTTTCAAAATCAAGGTTTGGGATATTAATGAAAGTAGCCGACAATCCAAAGGTCAGGCCGTCATTAATTTAATCAATATCATCCAGGGTGAAACTGTTCAAACCGTTCTCCCCATCTCTAAAAATAATCCGGCTAAATACATTCTTTTGGCCACTAAACACGGCACAATTAAAAAAACTGCCATCGAAAAATTTAAAAACATCCGGCTCTCCGGACTGGCCGCCATCAAACTTGACCCCCACGATGAATTAATCTGGGCCCGTCTTACTTCTGGTAACGACCAAGTCTTTATGGCTACCCATGTTGGTAAATGTATCCGTTTCAATGAAATCGATTGTCGACCCATGGGTCGACATACCCGCGGCGTTCGCGGTATTACCTTAAAAGAAAATGACTATCTGGTTGGTATCGACATTCTCCCTCAAAGTATTGTCGCCGCCACTGAAGAAAAGAAGGGCACTAAGTTCTTTCGCCATTTATTAATCATCACCGAAAATGGTGTGGGTAAACGTAGCGACGCTTATCTCTACCCCCTCCAGAGAAGAGGTGGTCTTGGCGTCAAAGTAGCCAATCTTACCGCCAAAACTGGCAATTTAGCTGCCGCAGTTGTCGTCAATGAAAATAGTCAACAGGTCATCTTCGTCTCCAAAAAAGCCGTCACCATCAAACTCCCCCTCAAAGACATTCCTAAACTTTCACGCAACACCCGTGGAGTAATTCTCATGAGACTAAAAAATGATGACAAGGTCTCCGCTATGACCGTTTTAGCAGAACCCGTCAAAGTAGGCGAGTCACCCAAAATTATATAGGACATAACTATATAATATATATAGGATAGTTGCATAGTATTTTTATCATTTAGCACTTCTCAGTTCAACCTGCTAGCCAGGTTAGAAAAACCATTAAGCGCCTAAAATAGGGTAAAAAGACCAACTCGATAGGCTAGGGGAGTCATCAGAATGCTTTTTTCCCATCCTTTACTCAAAATGGGGTAACTATAGGACACACCTGTTACACATCTTCTTTCTTGTTTCCGGAATGATATTTCTCATGAACCTCACGTAATCTGGCGTCTGTGATGTGAGTATATATCTGTGTCGTCGCAATATTTTTGTGACCCAATAATTCCTGAACCGACCTAAGATCGGCTCCAGCCCGCAACAGATCAGTCGCCATTGAGTGACGTAAAGTATGGGGCGTTGCGTCAACCGGCAGCTTAGCCAATCTAACATAATGTTTTACCAATCTTTCAACCGAGCGGGGACTCAGTCTCATTTTTTCTTCCTCGCTTACAATATCCTTCTTGCCACCATAGCGGATAAAAAGAGGTCTGTCCTTGTCAGTTCTACTTTTCATGTATTTATCCAAAAAAACTGCCGCCCTAACACTGATAAAAACCACCCTAGCCTTACCACCTTTACCAATCACTCCAAATTCGCGTGTCTTTAGGTTAATTTGATCTCTGTTCAATCTGGTTAATTCAGATACCCGCAATCCAGTGGAAAACAACAATTCTAGTATTGCCCTATCCCTAATCCCTACTTTTGTCGATAATATAGGCTGATTTAACAATCTCTCTATCTGTTCACCATTCAAAAACTTCAAAGAATGATCTTTAGTCTTAGGCACTTCAATTTTTTCCGGTTGCATTACTTTATAGTCATTTCTAATTAAATACTTTAAGAAGGATCTTAGGGCAATTACATAATAACCCTGAGTGACAATTTTCATCTCTCCATCAACTCCGGCCTGCCGTGACAAATGTAATCTAAAACTTCTGACCAAGTCTTGATTAATGTCGGAAACCTTAGGAGTCGTGTTTCCTGAGCCCTCAAAGTAACTCTGCAAGACTTCCAAATAATGCTGATAATTTCTGACAGTTAACTTCGAACAATTCTTCTCCACTTCCAAATGCTCGAGAAATCTTCTGATGGCTATGGCCAAATCTAAATCCATATCTAATCCTAACATACAAAAAAGAAAAACGTGCGTTTACGAGGCTCTGGTGAGGTCTTATTACATTTTACCGTATTTTAGGCATTTTTTACCATCTCTCGTCAAAAATAGGTTAGGGAAGTGGTTAAAAGCCATTTTCAAGCTAAAAACAAATTTAGGGCGGCCAGGGGCCAGATAGAGGAATTAAGTACTTTAATTAATAATCCAAAAACATTAAATATTAATTAACAACCAAAAAAATAAAAATAATAAAAAACATTTTTTACCTCTCCCCTCCACTTCCCGTTTCAACATAGTCGTAAAAGATACATTGTGCGACATAGCATAATCAGCTACCCCGTCAGTGGGGAGCAACACTAAACAATCCAATCACCTGCATCGTTACTTATACAATCATTAGCCCTTATAAAATTTCTTAAGTCCTCACCACTACTCCTCTCGCTAGCCCTACTCCAGCTTTGAGAAGTGATATAGTCGACTGCTAATTAGTTTTCCACACAGACTATATCAATGTATATCATTATTCCTGTGAAAATTATAAGATATATTGTGAAAAATATTAATATTATAGGACATAATATTATAGGCCTCTCCCCTACTTCCCCACTAGCATGGCCATTTTTTCAACTTACCTATTCATTTATTTATTATTTACTTCTACCTCTCAACCCCAATTTGTTACCAGAATAATTGCCAAAGCCACCGCCACTCCTATATAGCTATATGTCAGCACTACTCCCCTAAACAGCCTATCACGAATTTCTGCCTGTAATAAGCCAGAAATTATATATATTACTGCCACCAAATATACCGATCCCTTAAAAATACCCACCGGCCAAAATGACAATATACCGGCAAACTCTGTCAATAGTAAAGCCGGAATCAATATATATGGCCACTTCCCTTTTCCTTTCCCATCATCGGGTAATTCAATTGCCACCGCCCAATATTGATAGGTAAAGATGAGTAACCCCAAAATTAACGTTGAAATCATGTTTCCCCAAAAAGCTAGCTTAAAAGAAAACAAACTATCAAAAATAAAAAACGACACCAATAAAATCAAAATCAAACTTACCGTATAAGCCGCCCGATACAAAGGCACAGTTTTGTAACCAATAGCTACCAGAAAAACATTCTCTGCCAAAAACATGGTATACAATACTCCTCCAAAAAATATCGTCAATAATAACAAGTTTAGCCAATTTATCGGCAATAATGCTGAAAAAAGTCCAAAACCCAAGGTCCACAAAACCGGCAACAATACTGACATAATCTTTGTATCTACATTACCTTCAAAAATTATTCCCAGTCCAAACCAAAAACAGAAAGCAATCATGGCCAACAACAGCATCAAACCATAATATCTTGACTCCACCGGCAAACCTAAATACAAATAAAATCCCACTGACCCTAAAAATGAAGAAATAAAATATTTAAGTCGTTTGGGCATAGTCAAAACCGGCAAAAACATTAATCACGTCGTCGTTTTCTTCTAATTCATCAACCATATCTAATATTTTAGCCACTTCTTCCTCCGACGCCAACATGGTATTACTCCTACACTTATAGACCAAACCGGAGCTTTCAATTGCTAAACCGCTTGAGACAAGCTTATCCCTTACCCTACCAAAATCACTCACCGCGGTTATCACCAGCTTGCCATCAATATCTTTTACCCCAAAATCAATTAACTCCAACTCCATGTTCTGATCAATGTTCGACTCCAACTCAATCTCCCCCACCCTGTCAAACATAAAAGCTACACTACCGCTTTCACCTAAATTACCGCCATAATTTCGAAAAATTAACTTGATTTCCCCCAATACTCTATTTTTATTATCTGTCTCCACTTCAATCATTATCGGCACCCCAAAAGGCCCAAACCCCTCAAAAACCCCCGACACCAGATTATTTTTTCTCTCTTCAAAGCGTTGCAATAACCTCTCAATATTTTCCTTTGGCATATTTACCGCCCTAGACCTTTCAATCGCTTCCCTTAAAGCCACATTTGACGCTGGATTAGTATTTCCCCCACCTTCGCGAATTGCCGTCATGATATTTTTTGAAGTTTTAGTAAAGACCTCACTTCTCTTTTTATCCTGTGCTCCCTTCCTATTTTTAATGTTTGCCCATTTAGAATGTCCTGACATAGCTACTATATTTTAGCATCGACGCATAGTTTTGACCTAAGTATAAAACCGCCTCATCAGGCAACAAAGTTTCGTTGCTTTTCTGTGAACAGGAATATATTTGTGCCAGTAAACTAGTATATTTTTTCGCTAGACTATTGTCAGGTGCATTCACCATGATTTCACCCTCAGCTACCTTACCTCCTCCACTTTCAACCGATACTACATTAAAACCCATCCAGTTCAACCTGTCGGCCACAAAAGCCCCTAAACCATTTTCTTCAGTCGTGTTCACTACCGTTATTTTTATTTCCCCTCCCATCAATTCGTTATCCGCAAAATCACGGGGTAATATTTCATCTAAGGTTTCTTTTTCTAATTCAAAACTACGATTAATTACTTCTGTTTTATATAACCAATTTTCCTGTTCCACGAGATATCTTGCCCAGTCAACCACGCCCAAATACTTAATTAATTCAAAATCTCTCCAATCGTTGACTTCCGAAAAAAAAGCGATTCTTTCCGGTAAAAAACCAAAATTATAATAAAACATTTTTTTCATCAGCTCCATGTCTTTATCATTATTAAAGATTTTTTTAATTTTATTGCTGGGATACCAACCCATTCCCTCAGGGAGCCACACTTCCACCTCCGGGTTCACCGTTAATAAATTAATCATTCCTCTCCCGGGAGATATTGATAATATTGCCACTCTGTCCGGAGCAATTATCCCTAACCTAAAATCATTTTTTTGAAAACCTTTTACTAGTCCCAATCCAGCAATTGAAATAATACCCAAAAATAGTAATATTTTTTTCATAATTGATCTAATACTTCCTGTAAATCATCGGCTAAATCACTTTCAAAAGACAACTCCTTCCCGGTCATTGGTTGTCCAAACTCCAATTTTTTAGCCTGTAAAAAAGGTCTTTTTAATCCCAGTAATTCTTTCCCTCCATATGTCAAATCCCCAACCAATGGCCATCCCAAATAGCTAAAATGAACTCTAATTTGGTGAGTTCTGCCAGTCATTAAGTTTATTTCTATTAAGGAATACACCTTGTCCAGGTGTTTATATTTTTTTATTATTTTAAAGTGGGTTTCTGCTTCTTTCCCCTCCTCACTTGCGGCAAATTTCCCAAAAACATATTTCGATCTAGCAATAGGTACCTTCACCTCACCCTTTTCCGGTAAATCCCCTCCTATCAAGGCCAAATATACCTTTTTAATTTCTCTTTTTCTAAAAATTTCCAACAGCTTATTTCTGGCCTCTGTTGTTCTTGCTACCACCATCAACCCCGAGGTTCCCTTATCTAAGCGATGAACAATCCCCTGCCGAGGTATTTTATTATCTTCAAATTTTTCTATTAGCCAGTCCTCTAAAGTCTCCGAATTTTGTCTCCCTTCTTTAGTGCAAACCACCCCCGCCTTTTTATTCAAGACTAAAATATCCTCATCTTTATATACTATTTTTGCCTTTTCTTCCATAATAAATACCAAATTAATTGTATCACCCCTAGAGCAATTAAATAATCGTTAATATTATTATAAATTGAGGTCATCGGAATTTGCCAGTAATCTCTTACCCCCCCAAATCTAAATCTCTCTACTAGATTCAAACCCCCTCCAATTATCATCAACAATAACCCCCAGGCTTTTTTATCCCTCCACCAAATTATTACCAATAAACCCAAAAAGAAACTTGATATTAACTCTAATGCCGGAATTTTTAACCCTAAACTTGCCTCCTCGTTAAATACTGTCATTACCCCTCTCGCTCTTTCTCACAATACAAACAAACTGTCGTCTCCGGCCTTACCGCCAAACGGTCTGTATCAATCATTCTTCCACACTTCTCGCAAGCTCCATACTTCCCAATTTTTAATCTTGTTAAAGCCTTCCTAAACTGAACGATTTGTTTCTTCACAAAATTTACTTTTATTTCCGTTTCAAAATGGCCTATTTGTTCATCCAAGTCTTCTTCTACTGAATTGTTTCCCGTTCTTTGCTCATCGGCAAAAGGATCGCTGGATTTCAAAGACTTCTCTGTTCTTTTTAATTTCAACAACTTAGACTCCAAAAAAATCTCAATATTTTTCGTCAATCTACTTGGAAAGCTTATCATTACCAAGCATAAACAATCCCACTATAAAAAGCAAGCTAATTCCGCCTGTCCACCAAAGTCTCGAAATCACAGCAAAAATCAACCAAAAACAAATTGAAAACCAAAAAAACAGGAAGCCTTTTCTGCCGCTTTTATACCATTGCAAAGACCGATATTTTTTCTTCATCGGCACCGTCAATACTATTGCCCCAACTAAGGCTAATACTATTGGCCAATTCATTAGTATCAGAGCAGATATCATCAGTAAAAAAACTACACTTACCAAAGAATTTTCCAAAAATGGCCATATTTTCCAATCCTTGTCTCTGGTTATCAGTAAGACGAAAGCCATCCATAGTCCACTCGCTCCTATCAAACTCGCTTCATCCATTCTCCAAAACTCCAACCACGCTCCCGGGTTATCAACCCAAACTCCCCAATTGATCAGACCATAACTCAATCTTCCCCCCACCAAAAACAATAATATCGCCACCCAACTAAAAGCTATGATATCTTCTTCTTGGTAATTTTCCCTTAAAGTCCGCCAACTTAAATACAAGTATCCTATTAGACCTAATATTCCCAAAACAATCATCATGAACATATTTTACTATACATTTTGTTATACTATTGCCATTGCCGACGTGGCGGAATTGGTAGACGCGCACGACTCAAAATCGTGTGATAGCAATATCGTGTGGGTTCGATTCCCACCCTCGGCACATAAATTAGATATTGTGATAAAATACGCTTAATATGAAGCATGAACGTTCCCAAAATTATCCTCATTACACAAAAAAACCTAAAGTATCAGCTGAAGCAATCGAACTAGCCATGCATTTTGGTGCCGATCCAAAGGAAATTCAAAAAGCTTTAAATAAAAAACGAGCTGAATTACCACAGACAAGAAAATAGTTTACCCCTTCTTTTCCACATCAAAAAAGCTCACCTGCTTACCATTGAAGAATAAATTAAATTGTCCCGTCGGGCCGTTACGATGTTTTTCAATAGAAACTGTCACCATTTCCTTTATTTCCTCATCTTCTCTTGACAAAAACATGACTACGTCCGAATCCTGTTCAATACTTCCCGATTCTCGCAAATCAGAGAGTCTTGGTTTTCCTCCCCTCGCCTCCATTTGTCGATTTAACTGCGCTGCCGCCAAAATTGGGATTCTTAATTCTCTGGCCAAATTCTTCAAACCCTGGGAAATTTCCGAAACTTCCTGTACCCGATTTTCCCGTGAGTATCCATGCATTAACTGTAAATAATCTACAATTATAAATTTAATTCCCTTGTCGGCCTGTAAACGTCTGGCCTTTGTTCTCAATTCCGTTACCGTCAATCCAGGAGTATCGTCAATATAAAGTGGAGCCTCAGCCAAAACACCCATCGCTTCAGACAAAGAGGTAAAATCATCATCCGATAGTTGTCCAGTTTTTAATTTCCAAGCATCAATTAATCCCTGTCTGACCAACAAACGATCCACCAATTCTTCCTTGCTCATTTCCAAAGAAAAAATACAAGTTGGTAATTTTTCCTCAACTGCTACATGTCTGGCAATATTTAAAGCAAAAGCAGTTTTACCCACTCCCGGCCTAGCCGCCAAAATAATCAGGTTACTGTCCTGCATTCCGGCCAACATTGAATCTAATTGACGAAAACCGCTCGCCAATCCTCTTAGACCACTTCCTCGCTTTTGTAACTCATCAAGGCGGTCAAAAGAAGCTGTTAGCACCTCTTTAATTGATGATGGTACTGATTTCATGTGTTTTTGTGACAAGGCATAGACTTCTTGTTCCGCCATATCCAGCAATTGTTCCGCTGGCACTGATTCATCAAAAGCTTTTTCCGAAATTCTTCCCGCCGCTGAAATTAATTCTCTTTTGGCTGATAACGCCTTTATCATCCGCCCATAGCTTTCCACGTTTGCCGAAGTAGGTACTTCGGAAGCCAATTTTGACAAAAAAGCCTTTCCTCCTATGTTTTTTAAAGCCTTGTTTTCCTTCAATTTTCCCGCCACAGTCACTATATCAATCGGGCTCCTTTCTTCATATAATCGCGCCATCGACTCGAAAATCAAACCATAATTATGGTTATAAAAATGCTCAGCCCTCAAAAATTCCGAAACCAATAAAATTGCATCATTATCAATCAGAATCGATCCTAGAACACATATTTCAGCTTCTTCAAAGCTGGGTGGTAATTTAATTATTTCGTCTTTAATAAGACCACCTCCACTCCTTCTGGTAGGTTTTCTTTATCTACCTTCAGGCTATCAATTGCTTCTAAATTTTCACTATCAAAAGCGTCCATGAAAGTCTTTAGCTCTTTTTCTTCATCATCAAACTCAATTGGCACAATATAATTTGCCGCTGACTTCTTGGCAATGTCTACCGCTGTAGCCCCCATACCTATCAATAAAACATCAGCCTCCTCCAGTTTTTCTTTCTTTTTTTCTGTTATTTCACCCTCAATCTTTCCGACTATTACTATTTTTATTCCATCCATGGTTAGGGCATACATCGCGTTTATTCCGCTAATTTCCACTCCCCCAATTTCATATTCCCCAACTCCACAAATTATTACTTTATCATTTTCTTCTCCCAATTTAACAAAGTTTTTCTCTTTTTCGGTAAAAATAACCACCCGGGCTTCCCCGTTTTTTCCTCCAAACTCTTCTTTTCCCGGATTTATCCACACATTCTCTTTTTTGCCCTTTAAATAAATTTTACCGTTCTCAAAGTATTTAATTTCCATAGCCTTATGATAACATTAAACCACTCTATGATTAAGGAATTATCTTTAGCCGTAATTTTCGGCCTTCTAATTGGTTTCGGACTTACCGGCACTTTTTATTTCATCAAACAAAATAATAACAGTCACAAAAATACTCCGAATATTGTTGTCCCCACCCCTTCTTCGGATTCTCAAACCGACCCCAATCTTTCTCCGACAACCGCTCCCCTGACTACTACTTCGAGTTTCGAAGTCACTTCTCCTCAAACTAACGACATTATTAGTACCAGCAAAACCACCCTTAAGGGTGTTGCCCCTTCCGGCAGCCTCATTGTTATTACCACTCCATTAAAAAATTACCATCTCAACACCAACGCTCAGGGTAACTTTTCCCAAGTCATTGATCTTGAGCCGGGTTATAATGTTATTAATCTGACCTCAATCGATCAAAATGATCAGGAAAGTCACCTTGAAATTTTTCTTACTTATTCCACCACCAAACTTGAATGACCAAAATATCCATATTCTTATTAGTCCTGATTTCAGCTTTTTCCCTTTTTACTTCTTCTACCCACGCCCAAACTCCAACTGTCTCCACCGGCGATGAGATCCAAAAATTACGGGAAATTATTCAACAAAAAGTTAACGAAAAACTTCAGGAACTTGGTCAAGATAATGTTGTAGTCAACCCTAAAAAAGCCTATCTCGGTACTATCACTGAAATAAACGACACCAATCTAAAAATCGATTCCAAAACCAATATACACAAATTTACTATTAGTGAAGATGCCGTTTTTGTTAATTTAAAACAAAACAAGATTAAAATAAGCGATCTCAAAATCGGACAGGATGTCCTGGTTCTAACTTTATCCAAAGATGCCCTTGTTTTTGCTAAAAAAATTATTGTCGTTGATTCAACCAAGTTAACAAATAGCAAAAATGTTTCCCTGGGAAAAATTGCTGACATTTCCCCAACCACTTCCATTCTAGTCCTTATCCCCACCAACAATAAAAATCGTGAACTGCAAATTAAAGTTAGTGCTAAAACTGAAATAGTTACCAGGGAAAATAAATTAATAAAATTCGCCAATCTTAAAAAAGGTCAAAAAATAGTCTGTATTTACACAAATGGCGAAAATTCAACCTACCCAGCCCTCCGTCTTATCGCCCTGGATTAATTTCTACAATATTATAAGCTATTTTACTCATTGACATATTTTTCTTGACTGATAAAATATCTTCAATGATATTTGCAAAAGTGATTTCAAACCATCACCATACCTCCAAGTAATTGGCGGTAATTGCTATATCAATTAACCAGAACCGCCAAGAGGGCGGTTTTTTTCTTTTATATGGTGGTATTAGCTCAATTGGTTAGAGCGCAGCTCTGTGAAAGCTGAGGTTACCGGTTCAAGTCCGGCATACCACCCCATGATCTATTTAAAATTTAATCTTACTCATCACACCCATACCGTGGTCACCAACCAGCGGGGTGTTGTCTTGGCCTAAAAAAACTTTTTATTAGAATCTTAAAATCCCCGTAAAATCGGGGTTTTTTTAGGTAAAATTTTAAACATTAGTAAAAAAAATTTTTCCCGAAAAACAAGACCTCAAAAAATCACTTAATCATTACAATGTTAAAATCAAACTATGAACAATAATAAACCACAAACATTAAAAGGTTTTCGGGATTTTTTGCCCGAGACCATGACCGTTCGCAACTATGTCAAAAATCTCTTTATTGAAACTTTTGAAAATTTTGGTTTCGAACCCTTAGAAACCCCCACTCTAGAATACGCCTCCACCCTTATGGGCAAATACGGAGACGAGGGCGAAAAACTTGTTTACATGTTCGACGACAAGGGTGGTCGCCGCGTCGGTCTTCGTTACGATTTAACCGTACCAACAGCAAAAGTTTTAGCTATGTATCCGGAAATTCCCATCCCCTTTAAGCGCTATCAACTTCAAAATGTCTGGCGCGCCGACAATACTCAAAAGGGCCGTTATCGGGAAATTCTTCAGTGCGACATTGACACTTTTGGCACCAGTTCCCCCGTTGCTGACGCCGAAATTATCGCCGTTATTTATACTGCTCTTAAAAAATTAGATTTTAAAAAGTTTTCAATCCGGATAAATAGCCGCACTGTTTTAAAAAATATTTTACTCCAAAGTGGCATCACCAACAATCAAAATTCGACTCTTCAAAGCCTCGATAAATTCCAGAAAATAGGTGAAGATGGAGTAAGAAAAGAGCTCAAAGAAAAGGATTTTTCTCAGCTTCAAATTGATTCCCTGTTTAAATATGTCAAAGTAGCTAAACCAGATAAAAATTTAGCCGCCGTCTTCACCGCTATTAAATCTTTTAATCTTCCGGACTGGTGTTACGCCTTTGACCCCACCATGGTTCGCGGTCTTGATTATTACACCGGCACAATCTTTGAAACTTACGTCGAAGAACCAAAGATTGGTTCCATTACCGGTGGCGGTCGCTACGATACTTTAATAAAAACTTTAGGTGGTCCCGACATTCCTGCCGTTGGCACTACTCTCGGTCTGGATCGTATCGTTGATTGTATTATTGAGCTCAACTTATTACCAAAATTAGCCAAAACTAAGGTTAAAATTATGGTTGGTAATTTTGGGCCAGAAACGGAAAAAGAGTCCCTAGAGCTCACTTCCCTTCTCCGCCAAAATAATATTGCCACCATTTTTTATCCCGACGCCGACAAAATTGGAAAACAATTTAAATATGCCTCCATTAAGAATATTCCCTTTGTCGCTCTTATTGGCAGTGATGAGGCCATCAACAAAGTAGTCACTTTAAAAGATATGACCACCGGTGAACAAAAGACTCTTACCCAGAACGAAATCGTCAAATCTATGTTAAAATAGACCCTATGAAACCAGCTATCCATCCTGTCTATCATGACGACTGTCTAGTTACTTGCGCCTGTGGCAATAAGTTTACTACCGGCTCTACTCTCGAAAAAATCGAAGTTGAAATTTGTAGTAAATGCCATCCTTTCTTTACCGGTCAACAAAAATTTGTCGACATTAAAGGAAGAATTGATAAATTCAAAGAAAAACAAGCTCAAGGTGTTGCCTACAAAGCCAAAAAAGAAGCTAAAGTCGCTAAAAAAGTCAAAGAAAAAAAATCAAATTAGATACTTAAATCCGCTACTAATTTATTACCTAAATTAAGGCGGATTTTTTGTTAAAATAACATATGCCTATTTCAAACTCAAATATTGCCATTCTCGAATTCCGTATTGGTCCGGGTGGCACTGAAGCTAGCCTTTGGCTCGAGGACCTAATGCGCATGTATATTCGTTATGCTGAAAAAGTCGGCTGGAAAGTCAACTATATTGATAACGACATCCTCAAAATCTCCGGTCTTGACGCTTATAATCAACTAAAATGGGAAACCGGCACCCATCGTGTCCAACGCATCCCTCTCACTGAAAAACGTGGTCGAATTCAAACCTCTACCGCCGCTGTCGCTGTCTATCCCCAGGTAACCTCTCATGATATCGTCTTAAACCCAGACGACGTTGACATGACTGCTTCCAGAGCTGGAGGTAATGGCGGTCAAAATGTTAACAAAGTTTCCACCGCTGTCCGAATTCTTCATAAGCCCACTGGACTTACCTTCTCCGTCCGTCAGGAACGCTCCCAGGAACAAAATCGAGCCATAGCCATGGATCTACTTCGTGCCAAATTATGGCAAATGGAAGAAGATAAAAAAATTTCTCAACTGGGCACCACCCGAGATAAAGTTGGTCTGGCCATGCGCGCCGACAAAATCCGCTCCTACAATTATCCCAGAAACCAAATTAAAGACCATCGTATCGATAAAGATTTTAATCTGACCAAGTGTCTCAATGGAGATCTAACCGACCTTCTCCTTGAACTCACCGTCCTCGACGAAGCTGAACAAAAGTGATAGAATCCAAAATGCCAGAAAATACACCAAAGGTTAAGCCAAAAGACTATAGTATCCATGGTCCAATCCTTACTCGCAGACAATATACACCCGAAATTATAAAAACTTACCAAAATCGCCTCCTCACCTGTTTTTCTGAAAAAATTTGCTCTATTACTCCCGAAGATCAAGAAAAATTTTATTCTCAATGGAAAAAACAGTTGCAAATAGTTGATCAGCGCCAGCCTAAGACTTATCGTCTTGGAATCGTTATTCAACACGCAAACAATTTAATTTGTCCCCATCCTTTCGTTGAAATTAATCATAGTTTCAGCCAACAATTAAAAAATTACTTTGATTTTAGTAAATTTTACCGTCAGGCGAATTCTCTAACTGACATACTTTGATATAATCAACACAGATTATGCCTGGTTACAAAGAGAAAATTATCAGAAAGACTATTTGCCAAATTGACTTCCAACTTTGCAATAATCCCGGCGGAGACAGTCTTTGTGGAGTATCGGCAAATCCTGACGAAATTGCCTGTCCAAAAGCCAGAAAACATATTTTAGAAATCGCCAAAGAATATATCAAAACTAATCCTGGACCACTTAGACTCTTTGTCACCAGTAAACGCTCTGTTAGTCTCAGTGAACAGCTTCAACACTCCGCTATCATTCGTATAACCAACGGAGCTGTCTTTGATAACTCAAAATCTAACCTTTCTTCTCCAAAACAACCGTAAATTCCAATTCTTTTTTATCTCTCCAAATCTTTAAAACCACACTATCCCCTATTTTCTTTTTATTTACATAAGTAGCCAAAACTATCTCCTTCTCCGTTATTTTATTTCCATCAATTTCCACTACTATATCTCCCGTCTTTATTCCTGCCTTATCGGCCGGACTCCCAACAATCACGTTTTGGACATAAGCTCCGGCCGGCACCTTATTCAATAATGCCGATTCTCTAGTGATCGTGGCATAAATTATTCCCAGGTATGGCCTTTCAAACTCTCCCGTACTACCAAAAACATCAATCGACTCTTTCACTATATTGATAGGCAAGGCAAACCCAATGCTCTGACCTGACTGTGACACTGCCACATTCACTCCGATTACTCTTCCTTGTGAATCAAAAAGTGGCCCACCCGAGTTACCCGGGTTAATCGCCGCGTCAGTTTGAATTATATTGTCTAATTTTTCCATCCCCAAAAGACCACTTCCGGCCACAATACCCCGCCCTAAACCTGAAATCACTCCTTTGGTCACTGTCGATCTAAATTCCCCTAAAGCCGTTCCAATCGCAATCACTGTTTGCCCAACCTTAACTTTATCTGAATCCCCCAGTTCCACTGGAATCAGACCTGTTTTATTCACCTTAAGAATCGCTAAATCGTTTACCGGATCTCTATAAATATTAACTATTTCCGCTTCTTCATCCTTACCAATAATTACTTTGTACTTAGCTCCTGTATCTGCCACTACATGCTTATTAGTTACTATCAGACCATCACTACTGATAATGAATCCCGTCCCAATATCCTGCTCAATATTTTTTGTCGAAGCTACGTCTAAATTATCAAATAAGTTTGCAAACGGATTAAATATGGCCTGAGTTTTCATCATCGAAACCGTCACCACACTTGGGGTCGCCTTTTCTACCACCGCTGTTACCACCGATTCTTCGTCAGTTACCACTATTTTTTCCCTACTTGCGGTTAAATTTTTACCTATCTCTATTCCCAGCAAAAAGATAACCCCGATAATTATCACCAAAAAACCTGTTTTATAGATTTTTTTCATTTTAATAAAACTTCTACAGCTTTATCCAATTGATTATCTTGTTTGTCTTCATTTTCTAAATTCCACTTTTCTTCCACGTCCGGATCGACTCCTTCTCCGTGAATATTTTTTCCGTTCGGTAATAACCACTTGGCAATAGTGATATGTAATCCAGATCCATCCGCAAAATCCTGTGGTTGTTGTACTGTACCTTTTCCAAAAGATTTTACCCCTACAATCGTTGCCCGAGTATAATCTTTCAAGGCTCCGGCCAATATCTCTGACGCCGACGCCGACCCTTCATTTATCAATACCACTAGTTTATCGTTTAACAAATTTCCCCGGCTCGTGTCAACTTTATAGACTTCATCCTTACCGTCACTTGACCTTTGAGTCACCACCACTCCCTCTTTCAAAAAATCAGAAGCCACCAACACACTCGCCTGTAAATAACCTCCGGGATTATTTCTCAAATCAAGTATTATCCCTCCATAATTACTCCCCAGCTTACTTTTTTCAGTAATTATATTTTCCACTGCCTCAGGCCAATCTTTATATATCTGTTCACTAAATTTGTACAATTTTATCCAGACAATTGTCTTTGTCCCCTTTTTAACCCACTCCGTCTCCATACTCGGTACTATAATATTGTCTCTCACTAAAGTTTTCTCAAAAGTATCCTTCTCTCCCTCTCTAAAAAATTTTAATGTTACCTCAGTCCCCACTTTTCCCCTAATTAAATTCACCGCCTCTTCTAAACTGATTCCGGCCGTATTCTTATCAATATTTTTCTCTTTATCAATTATCTTTAAAATCAAATCCCCCGCCCTCACTCCTGCTCTGTCGGCCGGAGTTTTCGCCAGTGGCGCCACCACCGCTAAGTTTTTATCCTTATACCCTAGTTGAATTCCTACTCCTCCAAATTCTCCCGCCAAATCATCATTAGAACTCTTATTTTCCTTTGGCGCCAAAAAAACCGTATATGGATCATTTAGGGCCGCCACCATCCCCGAAATCGCCCCATAGGTCATTTCCTTGTCGTCCATCTTGTCCTTATCCAAAAAACTTTGTTCCAGCTTATCCTTTACCTTCCACATTAAAGATAAGTCCAAAACTTCGGAACTATCTAAGCCACCAGCCGCCTTTAATCCAACCGATTTTCCCGCCTTAAAACTTACCAAAACGATCAGTGACAAAAAAGCTAAAACTAAAAATATATTTCTAATCTGTCTTTGCATGTTTCTATTCTACCTTAACTTTTTCCACTCGTCTTTGTCTACTTTCTTTATTATTATTCCACTTTCACGATTACTTTCATCTTCCAAGCAAATTATTTCTCTGACTTCAATCACTTCCGCCTTTGTCAAAATACTTTCATTTAGTTTTTTAACCCTAACAGTTTTATCCCTAGCTTCAAAGTTAAGATCTCTCAAGTTCTCCACTATTTGGGACCACAGTTTTCCTTTAAGCATCTAACCCTATTTTACTCTTCCGAAGCGGTATAAGGCAACAAAGCCAATTCTCTGGCTTCTTTAATGACCTGAGATAATTTTCTTTGATGTTTCATACAGACTCCGGTCGTTTGGGCTGATAAAATCCGGCATCTTGGAGACAAAAATTCCCTAAGCTTTTCATAATCACGCCAAGCGGGTACATTTTTTGCCTTACAAAAGGCACAATCCTTTCCCCGACCTTTTAGTCTAATTAAACGGTTACGATCTTTTTTATTACTTTTTTTCATATTATTTATATTGAAACCACATCTTCCCCTGCTTTTTCTTCAACTGGCACTTCAGGTGCTACCTCAGCTGTCGCAATATCGTCGGGAATAACTATGTCTTCAATCGCTCCATTGTTTAAATCAATCTCTTCTTCAGCCACCGTTCCCACGGCGTTCTCTCTAGTGGCAGTGGTCGCCATTCCAACACCCTTGTTGTCTAATACAATCATATCTTCAATCACGATTTCCGAAACCTGTTTTCTCAGATTAGCGGCATCGGTAATTTCCCGATACTGAATTCTTCCTTCAACATAAACCCGGCGGCCTTTTGATAGCAACTGTGAACAAAGTTCGGCTAGTTTATTCCAAGCCACGATTCGGTGAAACTGAGCGTCTTCCTTCTTTTCGCCTTGTTTGGTAATCCAAACCCGATTAGTCGCCAAGCCAAAAGACACCACTGCCATTCCGGCCGGAGTGTATCGAAGCTCTGGATCTCGAGTTAAATTTCCTATTAACATTACTTGATTAAGACATCTACTTGGCATTTTTATCCCCTCTCTTTAAATTTTTAATATTAAATATCGAATGACCTGTAAATCCCGGTTTAAAAATAATTTAAATTCTGCCGATTTAATCGGTTTATCTCCCCCAATAGTAAACACCCAGAAATCACCTTTTTCCAAACCTTTGATTTTGTAAGCCAATTCTTTGTTGCCCAGGTTTTCCCGGTTATTGATCGAAAAAGCCATCGAAGTAACTTTATCTTCAATCAACTTAATTGTTTTTTCTTTGTCTTTTGACTCGGTTTTAGGGTTTAAAGCCACAATCACCTCGTACTTATAATTACTCTCTTTCATCGAAGATTAGCTTAACATACACATTATAATATTACAACACATTATTAATCTCATCATCATCCGCCACCAACTTGTTCACATCGACTTCCTTGTCCACTATCAATAGTATGTTATTTATCACCTCTTCTGGAACCTCGTCGCTTTCTGCGTAAACACTTAAAATACCCTCAACTTCTTTCAACACGTCCGAAGAAAGCTCCATTCCTAAAACTATTTCTTTGGCCTCTTTTGCAATCATGTTTATTTAAATCTTACGTATTTTAACACCATCCTTAGCATCTTCCAATGTATACCCCTTTTCTTTAATTATTTCTCTCAACTTATCTGATTCTTCCCAGTTTTTATTAACCTTAGCCTCTACTCTTTTTTGCGCTAACTCTTTAATTTCCCGAGGTATCTCTTCTTCAATTACTTTCTTGCTCAAATTTAATCCCAAAACCTTGTCAAAATCCAATAAAGTTGCTTTTCTATTCTCTGAGCTTATTTTCTCGTCCTTTGTCAACTTCCATGCCAAGGCTATTGCCTCAGATACCTGCAAATCATCAGACAATAATTCAACAAAATTTTGTTTATAATTTTCATCAATAATCCCTCCATCTGGCCAATTTGCCACCAAACTTCTCAATTTTAATAAAGCAGTTTGGCTCGCTTTCAAGGAATCCAGAGAAAATTCAAGGCCTTTTCGATAATGCGAAGTGAGCACTAATAGTTTATGAGCCAAAGGATCAAATCCCATTTCTTTTAATTGATCCGCCGTATAGCCATTTCCCAAACTTTTACTCATTTTCACACCACCCTTTAGCCTCAGCCAAGCATTGTGCATCCAATAGTTGGCGGTTTGATGACCAAAAGCACCGTATCCTTGGGCAATTTCATTAGTATGATGCACCCCAATATGTTCGATTCCTCCAGTATGAATGTCAAAAGTTTCTCCTAAATATTTTGTCGACATCGCCGTACATTCTATATGCCAACCCGGAAATCCCTCACCCCAGGGACTTAACCATTTCATAATATGTTTTGGTTGGTTCGTCACCCACAGTAAAAAATCCCAAGGATTTTTTTTGTCTTCATCTACCTCCACTCTCGCCCCACTATCCATCTCCTCCAATTTTAAATTTGCAAATTTTGCATAATCAACAAATTTACCGGTATCATAAACCAAACCAGTTTTTGTTAAATAGGCAAATCCGTTTTTCTCAATTTTTTGAGCCAATTCAATCTGTTCGGGAATATGTTCAGTCGCCCTACAAATTACGTCAGGTCTCTGAATATTAAAAACATCCAAGCTTTCTATAAATTGCTTTTCATATTTTTTAGCAATATCCCACACCGTTACTCCTTCTCTCTTCGCCCCTTTTTCCATCTTATCCTCACCAGCATCCTCATCTGATGTCATATGTCCCACATCAGTCACATTCATTACCCATTTGACTTCATACCCAATATATCGCAAAAAATTCACCATAGTTCCCCACTGAGTATAGGCATACATATGTCCAATATGTTGATTCCAATAGACAGTTGGACCACATGAATATATTCCAATTTTTCCAGGAACAATCGGCTTAAATTCTTCTTTCTTTCGTGTCGCTGTATTATAAAAATAAATTTTTTGATCCATCTCTAGTCAATTTTACCACCCTTAAACTCACTGGTTTGAGACATCTGAGTAGCGTCAGGTTGTTGTTTCTTCCGTTTTCCTGGAGCAAATTGGGTTTTCGCCGCTTCTCTTTTGGCATTCTCAGGCTCCTCAACCATTTCATTTCTTTCTCTCTCTTCAGCCTCTCTTTGTAGTCTAATTTTTTCTAAAAATTCCTTTTGCTCCTTATCTTCTTCACTCTCTTTTTCTTGAATCACTTCTTTTATTTCCGACTCCACGTTTCGTCCGGGAATATTTTGGATTTTTGCTAATTCTTCCTGTTTTTTTCTCTCGTCTTCCATTTTGGCCTTCGCCATTTCACCTTCACTCATTTCTTTTGTATCACCCACCAATTCCTGTCCTGTAATTACAGTACTTATTGCCTGTTCAGTAGTTTTTATTCCCTGCTCAGCCATCTCGGTCCCCGCCTCTTGTATTGCATTTAATATTTTTACCGGAATATTATTATCAGCCATAATTAATTTTTATTATAAACAATTTGAGAATGTAATTTTATAACTCCCTTCGTCCTTCAAAAGCCCTTGATAAGGTCACGGAATCCGCAAAACCCAATTCCGCCCCCATCGGTAATCCACTCCCAATTCGGCTCACCTTTCCCTTATAATCAATTCCTTCTAATTTTTTCTTAATATAAAGAGCCGTTCCCTCACCCTCAATTGTCGGGTTAGTTGCCAAAATTATTTCTTCAATCCCGTCTCCTTCAACTCTATTCAACAATTCATTAATTTTTAAATCATCGGGTCCGACATGGTCCAGCGGATTAATCGCCCCACCCAAAACATGATACAAACCATTAAAACCCCCTACTGCTTCCACTGCCAATACCTCGTCAGCCCTCTCCACCACACAAATCAACTTTCGGTTTCGGGTATCATCACGACAAATTTCACACTCCTTCTCCTCTCCTACTCCAAAACAAGTTTCGCAAATCTTAATTTTCTTTTTCAAATTAGCAATTGAATCTGCCAGTTTTTCGGTAAAATTATCCGGAACTGCCAGCAAATAAAACCCTAGCCGGGCTGCACTTTTTGGACCAATCCCCGGCAATCTTTCAAAACTCTCAATCACCTCATTCAAAGCTCGGGGTATTTTCTTCATTCTATTACATCAAACCTTCCAAGCCACCCATGTCCTGCATTTTTTTAGCCGCATTTTCCTGAGATTTTTTCATCGCTTTATTGATGACTTCCACTAAAACTTTATTTTCAGATCCGTTTACCGACAAATATTTAATTTTTTGATCACCTGTTACCTTTATAGAAATTCCATTTTCCTCCATCTCGGTTAATTCCGATTCCAGGGCTTTTTTTAATTTAAAGGCCTTTGCCATTAGTTTTGCTTTATCAAACATATTTTTTTATATTAACTTTTAAGTTTTACTCCTAATTCTACCATTCATTTTCACCCAAAAATATCCTTCGCTACATCGTAAATTTCCGACTCGGAAATTACTTTATCTTCCTTATTGTTAACTACTGTCAAAGGTGCCACTCTTTTACTGTTCCCGTCTGCCAAAACACAATCAAAATTCACAAATCCGCCAAAAACCTTGTCCAGTCCAATCTCCACAATCTTACGGTTTTTTGCCTCTTCAAGCTTTTCTTTGTGAAACTTGTAAAATACTTCGATAATCAGTCCTTGGCTGGTTATTTTCTTTGGCCTAGCCGCTCGTAAAAAGGCTTCTACTGAATGATTATAGGGTTTAACGGATTGAAGCACTTCTCCCCACTTTTCTTCCACCTGTGCCAAATTAACTATCGCTTTTTCTTTTGTTTCCACTTCTGCCACTTCTTCAATTATTTTTTCTTCAATCTCCCTTTCCTTTTCTATTTTCTTTTCTTTCCAGGAATCATCAGTAATCTTTTTTTCTTCTTTCTTTGTTTCCCTTTCCTCGATTCTTTCTCCTTTGTCGGAAGGAGAAGCGGTCTTGACCACGGAGGGATTAGTTTTCATTTCAATCACTGCCAATTCCAAGGGCAATTGTTCAATCATCGCAATTTTCTCCAACTCCCCGGCTCTAACCAAAATTTCTACCCATCTTTTCAATTCTTGTCTGTCTAAATTCTCCAGCAACTTATGATGAAAATACTGTAACCATTTCAATCTCAATTCTCCAAAATCAACTCCTTTTTGAGCCATTACCTCTAGTTTATCTACGATCACCTTTATTTCATTTCCCTCTAAATCTTTTTCGAGCTCCTCCGCCTGATATTCCCCTCTCGTTAACACAAAATATTTTTTTACCTGTTCTTCATTAATCTTATTCCCGAATTGCAAAAATATTTCATTAAAAGTCTTCTGTAAATTTCTAAAGCTACCGTCCGAATTTAAAATTAACATTTTCTGAGCCTCAGCCTCTATTTCAATCTTTTCCCCCTTAACAATTTTTTCTAAAGACTTTTTCAACTCTTCAATTTTTCCTTTTCTGAAGTTTACTTTCAATAGTCGTGATAACACAGTTTCAGGAATCTTTTGAGCATCGGTCGTACACAATATGAACAAGGTATTTTTGGGCGGTTCTTCAATTAATTTCAGCAAGGCATTAAAGGCTTCCTTGGTCAGCATGTGAACTTCGTCAATGATAAATATTTTCTTCTTTAATCTAATTGGCGATAAATAAGCATTCTCTTTCAAGCTGCGGACATCATCAATTCCCCGGTTCGACGCCGCATCAATTTCCATAATGTCTAAACTGTTACCCTTTTCTATTTCCAAACAGTTGTCACATTTTCCACAAGCCTCAGCCTCTTTAGGCTTTAAGCAATTGACTGCCTTAGCCAAAATTCTGGCGGCTGAAGTTTTACCGGACCCCTTAGGTCCGGCAAAAAGTAACGACTGAAAATCGGTATCACTTAAAATAATACTTTTAATTTTATCCGAAACTTCTGGCAAATCCAACTCCGTTACTTTACTTGGTCTATATTTCAAATGAAAAACTGACATCTGGGTAATTTAACCAAAAATGGCTCTATTTAACAACACCACAAACTACATCATTTCAACAGATTTTCCACTCCGTGCTTCATCCATTCACCCAACACTTCATCAAGACTTTTACCAAAATATCTCATTTCGTATTTTAATTTTTGAGTACAAATTACTACATCTCCCAAGCGAATGTAACCATCACTATCAGCAA